>BAYV01000007.1 GCA_000710935.1 Iodidimonas nitroreducens
CGAGCAGCCGATCCCCTGATCGATCCAGCGCACCACATAACCCAGGATGCCCTGACAATTATTATCCAGTTCGGCCTGGATCTCTGCGGCGCTCCAATCGGGTCTGTGGGCGACCGGAATCTCCAGCAGATCATCGCGATCCGCCATAGGCCTTGTTGCCAGTTCGCGCTGGCGTTCCGCCACATCCACCTGATGATAATGCAAAGCGTGAAGGGTGGCCGCCGTGGGCGATGGCACCCAGGCGGTATTTGCCCCCGCCATGGGATGAGCGATTTTGGCATCCAGCATATCCGCCATGCGATCGGGCATCGCCCACATGCCCTTGCCGATCTGGGCATGGCCGGGCAGGCCGCAAGCCAGCCCCACATCCACATTGCGATCCTCATAAGCCGTGAGCCACCGGCTGTCTTTCATCGCTGCCTTGGGGATCATCGGCCCTGCTTCCATCGATGTGTGGATTTCATCGCCGGTGCGATCCAAAAAGCCGGTATTGATGAAAAACACCCGATCCTTCACCGCCGCAATGCACGCCGCCAGATTGAGCGAGGTGCGGCGTTCCTCATCCATGATCCCGATTTTGATGGTGTTTTGAGGAAGATCGAATGCCTTTTCCACAAAGCTGAAAATCGCATCGCTGAAGGCCACCTCATCCGGGCCGTGCATCTTGGGCTTCACGATATAAATCGATCCCGCACGGCTATTGCGCAGCGGTCCTGTGCTCTTCAGATCATGAAGGGCGATGGCCACCGTCATCATGGCATCCAGAAGGCCCTCGAACACCTCATGCCCCTGCGCATCAAGAACCGCCGGGGTGGTCATCAGATGCCCTACATTGCGCACCAGCAAAAGGCTGCGGCCATGCAGATCAAGGCTGTCGCCATCGGGGGTATGATAATGGCGATCCGGCGCCATGGCCCGGGTCATTGTTTCCCCGCCCTTCTCGAAACGGGCAACCAGATCGCCTTTCATCAGCCCCAGCCAATTATCATAGGCGGCAACCTTGTCATCGGCATCCACAGCGGCCACCGAATCCTCGAAATCCATGATCGTGGTCAGGGCGGATTCGATGATGATATCGGCCACGCCTGCGGCATCGGTTTGGCCGATGGGATGATCGCGATCTATCAATATTTCCAGATGCAGACCATGATGGCGCAGAAGAATGGCCTCCGGGCGCGCTGCCTTGCCGCGATAGCCGGCAAAAAGCGGCGGCTGGGCCAGCGGGCTTGCCCAGCCATCCGACAAGGCCACCTGCAGGCGACCATCCTTGATGTCATAGGCCACCGCATCCTTGTGCGATCCTTGATCCAAAGGCGCCACCTGATCGAGCAGGGCCCGGCCATAAGCGATAACCCGATCACCCCTGATCCGATTATAGCCCGATCCTGCCGCCGCACCGCCATCATCGGGGATTGCATCGCTGCCATAAAGAGCATCATAAAGGCTGCCCCAACGGGCATTGGCGGCATTGAGCGCAAAGCGCGCATTCATCACCGGCACCACAAGCTGCGGCCCGGAAATGGCTGAAATTTCGAGATCCACCTCTTTGGTGGCGACCTTGAACGGCGCGGGATCGGGCTGCAGATAGCCGATATCGCGCAAGAAAGCCTTATAAGCGGCCTTATCAAACGGCTGGCCTTTATTGTTTTTGTGCCAATCATCGATCTGCTGCTGCAGATCATCGCGCCGCGCCAGCAGGGCCCGGTTTTGCGGCGACATTTCGGTGATCAATCTTTCCAAAGACGACCAGAAATGATCAGGGGCAAGGCCGGTGCCAGGCAAAACCCTTGCCGTAACAAGCTTTACCAGGGATGGGGCCACCGATAGCCCGCCGATCTTTTGTCTGTCTATGGTCATGATCCAAACCTTTCAAACCCCGTCGTTCGATCTGGCCGCCCCCATCAGGCGGTTTTTTGATCTGAACGAACGATCTACCCAAAATGCGAAGGGAGAGTTGCATATCCCGCCCACCCGGCGCAACGTGGGGGCTAAGAATTCTCTCATATGATGAGCAAAGCCATGCAAAAACGTGATTTTCTGAAAGCCTCAGCTTTGGCCATGATGGCCCCCATCCTTGCCCCGGTCTTGTCGCGATCCTTTGCCGCCCCCAAAAGCGCATGGGCGCAATCGGGCGCAAAAGGGGATTGGGGTGATTTGCCCGATCTGGCCGCCCGTGCCCGCCCGATCAGCGCATCGGATTATGCCGCCCGCATCAATAAAGCACAAAAGCTGATGCGCGATGCCGAGCTATCCGCTTTGGTTTTAGAGCCGGGATCGAGCCTTGTTTATTTCACCGGCCTCCATCTGTGGCGATCCGAACGCTTTCATGGCGCGGTGATCCCGGCGGATGGCGATATTGCCCTGATCAGCCCGGCTTTCGAGGAAGCGAGCCTGCGCGAAAAAATGGCGACAGACATTGATGTGCGGGTATGGGACGAGCATGAAAACCCCTTTCAACTGGTGCATGGAATTTTGCAGGATCGCAAGGCCCCCGCCGGGCCAATAGGGATCGAAGCCACCGTGCGCCATTTCATTGCCGATGGGATCAAAGGCAGCGGGCCGGAGCGCGGCATTGCCCCGGCCCACAGCGTGGTCACCGGCTGCCGAGCGATCAAATCAGCTGCCGAAATCGCCCTGATGCAGATCGCCAATGAAATCACTTTGGCCGCCTATCGTGCCACAGTGCCGCGCCTTGAAGCCGGGATGCAGCCTGCCGATTTCAGCCGCATGATGAATGAAGCGACAAAGGCCATGGGCGGCACGCCGCTCTTTTCCATGGCTTTGTTCGGACCGGCCAGCGCCTTTCCCCATGGATCATCGGCACCCCAGATTTTGGCGGATGGCGATATCGTTTTGATGGATTGCGGCTGTGCGGTGGAAGGCTATCAATCCGATATTTCCCGAACCATCGTGTTTGGCACCCCCAGCAAACGCCAAAGGCAAATCTGGGCGATCAAAAAAGAAGCACAATTGGCCGCCTTTGCCGCCGCCCGGCCCGGCGTGCCTTGTGAAAAGGTCGATGAAGCGGCCCGCGCCATCATCGAAAAGCACGGCTTTGGCCCCGGCTATGCAGTTCCCGGTCTGCCCCATCGCACCGGCCATGGGATCGGTTTGGATGGCCATGAAAGCCCCAATTTCGTGAAGGGGGAAAGCACCCTCATCGCCCCCGGCATGTGTTTTTCCGATGAACCGGGTATCTATATCCCCGGTGAATTCGGGGTGCGGCTGGAAGATTGCCTGTGGATCGGCGAAGATGGCCCCCATTGGTTCACCGAGCCCGCCGCTTCCATCGATAATCCCTTGAACCTATAGGATCAGGAGGGCACCGACCCTAGAGGTCGCTGATGCTGTTGACGATGGAGCGCGCTGCCCCCACCGGATCGCTGGCGCGGGTGATGGGCCGCCCCACGATGATCACGGTCGCGCCATTCTCGATGGCTTCTTTTGGCGTCATCACCCGCTTTTGATCATCGCTATCCGATCCCCGGGGGCGGATGCCGGGCACCACAAGCTTTAAATGCCGGCCTGCAACCGATCTGGTGGTGGAAATTTCATGGGGCGCACACACCACCCCATCCAGCCCCGATTTTTCCGCCAATCGGGCAAGGCGGGCCACCACTTTATGGGTCGATCCCTCGATCCCCAAAACATCGAGATCACCCGCATCGAGACTGGTGAGCACAGTGACCCCAACGATCCACGGCACCTTGATGCCAAGGCGGCTGGCTTCATCGGCGGCGGTATCGGCAGCCGCACGCATCATATCCGCGCCCCCTGCGGCATGAACGGTGAGAATGGCCGGATTGAGCCGCATCACCGAGCGCACCGCACCGGCCACGGTATTGGGAATATCGTGAAATTTCAGATCAATGAACAGCGGAATATCCCGCCGGGCGATTTCTTCCACCCCATGCGGGCCATGGGCACAGAAAAATTCCAGCCCCAGCTTGAATCCCCCCACCACATCCTTAAGGGAATCCGCCAGATGGATGGCCTGCGCCAGATCGCCAGTATCAAGGGCACAGAATAAAGGATTGGTAAAACGTTGCATATGAATTGCCCGACAAAAGATTTAAGGCCAAAGCCTTTTTGATGCTGATAAAACGCCCCCCGGCCTTTCAGACAGCGGAACGCCCAACGCCTGATGCCTTATTCTGAACCGGCGATGGTCGCGCTGCCCCCAAAGCCGAAGCGCGCTGAGATGATGCGGTGGATGAACGCGGGGCCTGAGCATGATCAATGGCCTCGAATTTCCGGCTGGTCTGCCCCGCCTCTCCATCTTCATTTTGCGCATCCAATCGCGCTTGGGCGGCATCGGCCCGGCGCTCGGCCTTTTTCAGCTTGCGCGACAAAACAAAGGATCGGCGAAAAGACAAGGCGAAGGCCAGAATCGCCCCCAGAAACATCCCGGCCAGAAACATCGCAAACAAGGGCAGGCGCAAAGCCAGATCAAAACCGGGCAGGCTCACCAGAACCGGTTGGCGATTGAAAAGCGCGAAAACGACCAACGCCGCCGCTGGCAGCACAAAAACGATCCAGCGCAGAAAAGAAGACATCAGCGTCCCTGTTTATGGTCGGGGTTTATGGAAGATAAAGGCCCCATCAACAGCGGCCCATCAGGCCCCATATTTGTCATTGAGCTGTTCGCGCAGATCTTTTCCGGCCTTGAAATAGGGCACATGCTTTTCTTCCACATCCACCGCTTCGCCGGTGCGGGGATTGCGCCCCACCCGCGATGGCCGGGATTTGACCGAAAAAGCCCCAAAGCCTCGTAATTCCACACGATCACCACGGCTCATGGCGGCGGTGATTTCCTCGAAAATCGTGCCGACGATCCGCTCCACATCGCGATGAAACAAATGCGGATTGGCCTCTGCCAGCTTATTGATGAGTTCGGATTTGATCATAAGGGAAGGATCCTTTCATCGAACCTTCTGAAAACCTGAGGATGGATCATAACCCCAAGCGGGCCTGATCCCCCTCAATCTTGCAAGGATGCTCCAGCGCCAGCACCGCATCCATCATAACACGGCGATGATAATAGGGCAGAAAATCTTGTGGGGCAAAATTTTATGAAAAAGATCATAGCAGCACCAAGCCGCGCATCCCGCCCCATGAATTGTCAATACCCATCCCGCTTTAAACATATAAGGCCGCACCGCCAAGGATGACGGAACGGCCTTTATTTTGCCGGGCGCTTGATCACAAGGGATCAGGCGTCGGTTTTGTCTTCTTTGGCCTTTTTCAAGGCCGCACCCAGAATATCCCCAAGGCTGGCACCGGAATCCGTGGAGCCATATTCCGCCACGGCGGCTTTTTCCTCGGCCACTTCAAGGGCCTTGATCGACAGATTCACGCGGCGTTGGCCACGATCAACATTGGTGACAAGGGCATCGACCTTATCGCCAACGGCAAAACGATCAGGACGCTGATCCCCGCGATCCCGGGCCAGATCAGAGCGACGAATGAAGGCGGTATAACCATCAGCGATGGAAACCTCGATCCCGCCATCATTGACTTCGGTCACCGTGCAGGTCACCACATCGCCTTTTTTGCGGCTGGCAACATCGGCAAAAGGATCACCGGAAAGCTGCTTCATGCCAAGGCTGATGCGTTCTTTTTCCACATCCACATCCAGCACTTTGGCTTTCACATGATCGCCCTTGTTGAATTTGGCAATGGCGTCTTCGCCCGTTCCTTCCCAATCGATATCCGACATATGCACCATGCCATCGACATCGAATTCAAGACCCACGAACAGACCGAATTCGGTGATGTTCTTGATCTCGCCTTCCACTTCGCTATCGGCGGGGAATTTTTCGGCAAAGGCTTCCCATGGATTTTCAAGGCATTGCTTCAGGCCCAGAGAAATGCGGCGCTTTTCAGGATCGACCTCAAGCACCATCACTTCCACTTCCTGGCTGGTGGAAACGATCTTGCCCGGATGAACATTCTTTTTCACCCATGACATTTCCGACACATGAACAAGCCCTTCAACACCGGCTTCAAGCTCAACGAAGGCACCGTAATCGGTGATATTGGTCACGGTTCCGGTGAATTTCGCACCCAGCGGATATTTCGCGTCGATGGCTTCCCATGGATCGGCTTCAAGCTGCTTCATGCCAAGGCTGATGCGCTGGCTATCCATATTCACCCGGATGATCTGCACCTTCACCGATTCGCCAATGGTGACAACATCCGACGGATGATTGACCCGCTTCCATGCCATATCGGTGACATGCAACAGGCCATCGATGCCGCCCAGATCAACGAAGGCACCATATTCGGTGACATTCTTGACCACGCCATCCACCACATCGCCTTCTTTCAGGCGATCAAGCAATTCAGCCCGCTGTTCGGCGCGGGTTTCTTCCAGAACGGCCCGGCGTGAAACAACGATATTGCCCCGGCGACGATCCATTTTCAAAATCTGGAAAGGCTGCGGGATATTCATCAGGGGCGTGACATCGCGCACCGGACGGATATCAACCTGGCTGCCGGGCAAAAAGGCCACAGCGCCGCTCAGATCAACGGTGAAGCCACCCTTGACCCGACCAAAGATAACGCCTTCCACATGCGTTTCTTTTTCATAAGCCGTTTCAAGATGGTTCCAGGATTCTTCGCGGCGGGCTTTGTCGCGGCTCAGAACCGCTTCGCCATTGGCGTTTTCAACACGCTCAACGAACACTTCAACCTGATCGCCAACGGAAATTTCGGCCGCCTTGCCGGGGGCTGCGAATTCGCGGAGGGGCACACGGCCTTCCGCCTTCAGCCCAACATCAATCACGGCAAGATCGCTTTCAATCGCCGTTACGGTGCCCCGGACAACCTGACCTTCAAACTGCGAGTCTTCCGACATCGTTTCGTTCAAAAGCGCTTCGAAGTCCGCCATTGAGGGCATTTGCATTTCTGTCATCTGTTTGGTTCGATACCGATTTTGAGGGAGCTTTTCATGCTGGCCGATCACATCTGGCCGCTTTCTTCCGGGGCTCCTTGACCGGCGACCATCGCCCGTCTTCTCTCCATCCCGGAAAGCCAATGGCCCCAAATAACATAAAGGGTGGCATCAAAGATGCGCGCCCCTCACCGCTTTATGGTGCCCTGGCTCATTTTCATGCGTTGTCTGCTCTCGATTTCCATGCAGGCACGCGCGAATGCGTCCTCTATATCCAATTCAGTGGTATCAAGCAAGACCGCGTCTTCAGCCCGGGTCAGGGGGGCCGTTGCGCGGGCCTGATCCCGTGCATCGCGTTCCTGTAAATCGGCCAGAACCGCCCCAAGGCTGGTTTTGACCCCCTTTTGGCGCAATTCTTCGAATCGCCTATGGGCGCGCACCGCATCGCTGGCAGTCACATAAAGCTTCACATCGGCATCGGGGCACACCACCGTGCCGATATCCCGACCATCAAGCACCGCCCCTTTTTGCGCAAATTGGCGCTGAAAGGCCAAAAGCGCCGTGCGCACATCGGGAATGGCCGCCACTTTCGAGGCTGCCGCCCCCGTGGCCTCATCGCGCAAAGCCGGATCATGAAGGGTGGCCACATCGAGATCCCGGGCCAGAACCGCCGCGCGGTGTTCATCGATTCTATCCCCGGATGCGGGGTTATCACGCAACAGCGCCAGCCCCACAGCGCGATAAAGCGAGCCGGTATCGAGATAGGCAAGGCCATAAAGCTGCGCCAGCCGCCGCCCCAAAGTGCCCTTGCCCGATGCCGCCGGTCCATCGATGGCAATGATCATGAAACCTCCGTGATCTTCATGCCCAGGCCATTCATCAGGCCCACAAAGCCCGGAAAGCTGGTGGTGATCGGTGCCGCATCATCAATGGCCAGGGGCGCAGCACAAACCGATCCCAGCACCAGGGCCGCCATGGCGATCCGATGATCAAGATGGGTTTGCACCCGCGCCCCGCCCGCCGGGCGCGCCCGCCCCGCATGGCCGCTGATGATCAGGCCATCGGGCAGTTCCTCAACCCCCACGCCCGCCGCCGAAAGCACGGCCGCCATCGCAGCGATTCGGTCGCTTTCCTTCACCCGCAATTCCTGAAGGCCGGTGAAGCGTGAAACCCCATCAGCCATCGCCGCCGCCACGAACAGCACCGGGAATTCATCGATCATCAGCGAAGCCAGAGCCGGATCGAGATCCACCGCCTTGAGATGATCCGGCCCCCGCATCAAAAGATCAGCCACCGGCTCGCCGCCCTCCATGCGTTCATTCTGGATGCTGACCGGCGCCCCCATCAGGGCCAGCGCATCCAGAATACCAGCGCGCAAGGGGTTGATCCCCACGCCTTCCAGATAAAGCTCCGATCCCGGATGGATCGCCGCCGCCACCAGCGGAAAGGCAGCCGATGAAATATCCCCCGGTACCGTAATATCAACCGGCTTTAATTCGATCTCGCCGGTGATGCGGATGATCCGTCCCGCCCCTTTTTCCTCGGTCTCGATCCCCGCACCCATGGCTTTCAGCATCCGCTCGCTATGATCGCGGGTGGCCTGCGCCTCGCAGATGGTGCTGGTGCCCGGGGCATTGAGCGCAGCCAGAATGATCGCCGATTTAACCTGCGCCGATGCCACCTTGGGCGCATGATCAATGGGCAGAGCTGTTCCTGTGCCCCGGATCAGCAAAGGCAGGCGGCCCCCATCGGCGGCATCGATCACAGCCCCCATCTGCGTTAAGGGATCGATCACCCGGCCCATCGGCCTTTTTCGCAAAGAGGCATCACCGCTCAGGATGGCGCGCACCGGCTGACTTGCCAGCATCCCCATCAAAAGCCGGGTCGAGGTGCCGGAATTGCCCATATCCAGCACATCATCAGGGCTTTTCAATCCCCCCACGCCCACGCCATCCACCAGCCAATCGCCGCCTGCCTTGGCGCTGCTATCACGGTGGATCGCCACCCCCATGGCCCGCAAGGCCGCGGCCGTGGCCCGCACATCTTCGCCTTCCAAAAGATTGATGATCCGTGTGCGCCCGATGGTCAAAGATCCCAGCATCAGGGCCCGGTGGGAAATCGATTTGTCGCCGGGAACGGTGCAACGACCCTCAATCCGCTCCGCAGGCGCAGATTGAAGGCCCCGATGCGGTTCTATATGATGCACAGCGACTTGCTCCATTTTATCCAAATTCACTTTTTTTGTTGACATTAGGGCCACTCTTTTCGATCTGACGCACTAGCTTTTGACAGAAGCGACCGAGCGTGGCAATCCATGGTGCCTGCACCCGCATCGGCATCAGGAACATCGAGAGGGGCGCACCGTCCCCCTTGACGAGGACCAAAGGAGTATTTTCGTGGCCAAACCCGAATGGGGAACCAAGCGTACATGTCCCAAATGCGGTACGCGCTTTTACGATCTGCAAAAAGACGATCCAGTCACTTGCATCGATTGCGGCAATGAATGGGCTCCTGAACCCATCCTCAAATCACGTCTCACCCATCAGCCGGAAGCGGCGAAAAAGGTTGTGAAGCCGGTTGTCGATGATGACGACTCGGATGATCTCGATCTCGATGATGATGACGATGATGATATCAAGATCGATGATGATGACGATATCACCGTTGAAGATGATGACGATGATGATGTCTCGGATGTCGTTGTCGGCCCCTTGAAAGACGAAGACTGAGCGGCCAGCCGTTCAACCTTTATCTGCTGTGGCAAGGTCGGCATGATCCCCTCTGGGGCGTGCCGGCCGATAAGCAAACAGACCGATCATAGGGGGCCAAAAGAGCCCCCATAAAACCGGGGCGGCGATTTTTATCACCCAAAGGCGATTTCCCCCTTGATCGCAACCGGCTTAGCCACTAAGTTCCGCCCCGCTCCTGCCCCCAAGCACGGAGCGGATCGCGCGCAGGGTAAAGCCTGTTGCAGCAAAATGGGGCCGTAGCTCAGTTGGGAGAGCGCTACAATGGCATTGTAGAGGTCAGGGGTTCGATTCCCCTCGGCTCCACCATTTTTTCAAAATACTGATCGCCTCGGATGATAGACTCTCTGGGGCTCCACCATTTCTCCGAAATGCTGATCGCCTCGGATGATAGACTCTTCGGGGCTCCACCACCAAATTCCGTCATCCCGGCCCCCGAGCCGGGCTCCATCTTTCACACGCACGAGCCCTACACGAGATGGATTCCGGGTCAAGCCCGGAATGACGAGGTTTATTTGACGCCACCAAATTCCGTCATCCCGCCTGCAACCATCATATCACAACTCCAATGCACAGGGTTCCCGGATCAAGTCCGAGACAGGCAAAGCCCCGGGAGACGAACAGGGGAAAACCTCGGCGACGAAGAGCCGAGAGAGCGAGCGAACATGCGGTGTTGCTTGTATCTCTATCTATGGCTGGTTAGATTGCGCAGGCAGGCCCGCGCGCCTTTTCGCCAAGACCGAGGATCATGACCAGCATCGCCGCACCCCTATCGGCTTCAACCAGCGCCGTACATCCAATGATTTTTGTTGATGGCGGTCAAAGCCTGCTGCCTTTGATCATCTTGTTCATTGCCACCTTATTCTGGATGGCTTTGGCCGTGTGGGCCATGCGCAAGCGCAGCCAAGCCTATGATCTTTATCAGCAATCCCAGCAAAAAGCCGCTTATTTCGAGGCCATGTTCAAGGCTGCGCCCTTTGGCACCTTATTGTGCGATCGGATCGGGGGCTGCACGCTCGATGGCAATGCGGCGATGCTTTTGGGGCTATCGGAGCAGGTGAAAAGCCTGCCCGATCTCTGCCCCCGCGATGGCGCGGGCGGGCTGACGGCGGATGCGCTCTCGATTTTAGAGCAGACATTGAACAGCCCCAGCACGGGCCTTGCCGCCGATCAGAGCGGTGCCATGCTCAACAGCCGCGATGGCCGCGTTTTAAAGCTGGTACGGGCCCGCGATTATCTGGACCCGGATCAACAGGATAAAACCCTGTTCTGGCTTGAAGATCATACCGAGGCCTGTGCGGAGGCGGAAGCCAGCGAACAGGCCCGGATGGCCGAGAAAACCGCCCTTAAAAGACTGCGAATGCTGATCGATATCGCCCCCTTTCCGATCTGGCTGCGGGATCGCAATCTGGATCTGGTGCTGGTCAATCAGGCCTATGTGGCCTCGGTCGAATATCCATCCGAACCGGCGGTGATCGCCGCCCAGATCGATCTGGTGGATAATGCCCTGACCGGATCATCACGGGAAAGCGCAAGGCGGGCGCTGGAAAGCGATGACCCGGTCGTTGAGCGCCATTTTGCCGTGATCGGGGGCGAGCGCCGGGCTTTATCCATCAGCCATCATAAAACCCAAGGGCTGATCGCGGGCTTTGCTGTCGATGTGACCGATGTTGAAGACAAGCGGGCGGAACTGGCCCGGGTCATCGAAGGCCATGCAGAAACCCTCAATGCGCTCTCAAGCCCGGTGGCGATTTTCGATCCCGATCAAAAGCTGCAATTTTTCAACAGTGCCTTTTCCCGGCTGTTTCGGCTCTCGGATGATTGGCTGCTGGATCGCCCCGATCATGCGAGCCTTCTGGAAGCCATGCGCGAAAAACGCCGCCTGCCCGAACAGGTGGATTTCCGGGCCTGGAAAACCGGACAGCTTGGGCTGCACCACAGCCTTACCCTTGCCGAAGAGCTCTGGCACCTGCCCGATGGCAGCACATTGCGGATGGTGGGCCAGCCCCATCCTTTGGGCGGGCTTTTATTGCTTTATGAAGATGTGACCGATCGGCTGGCTTTGGAAAGCAATTATAATGCCCTGATCGCCGTGCAAAGCGAAACGCTGGATAATCTGCATGAAGCGGTGGCGGTGTTTGGCAGCGATGGCCGCCTGAAGCTTTATAATCCCAATTATGCCGATTTATGGTCGCTGGATCGCGCCATGCTCGATCATCAGCCCCATTTTGGCGAGATTTTGGACGCCACCCGCACCTTGATGCATGACAAGGAAAGCTGGCCCACTTTGCGCAGTCGGCTTTTGAATCAGATCCAGGAGCGCGGCAGCCATTCCGGGCGCTGGCACCGGCCCGATGGCCGGGTGATCGATTATGCCGTTGTGCCCCTGCCCGATGGCCAGACTTTGGCCACCCATCTTGATGTTACCGATAGTTCGCTGATGGAACAGGCCCTGCGCGAACGCAATGAGGCGCTGGAAACCGCAGATCGCCTGAAATCCGAATTCGTCGCCAATATGTCTTATGAATTGCGTACGCCCCTGAATTCGATCATCGGCTTTACCGAAATGCTGATGAGCGAGCTGTTTGGTCCCCTGAAGGAAAAGCAGCGCGATTATCTGGGCTATGTGCTGACCGCTGCCGGTGATCTGCGTGATCTGATCGATGATATTCTGGATCTGGCGGTGATCGAAGCCGGTGAAATGACCCTTGATATCAAACATATGGAGGTGGTGGATCTGGTGGAGAACTGCATTGCCATCGCCCGCGAGCAGGCACGAAAAGCCCATATCAGCCTTGAAAGCAAGGTCGATCCCCAATGCGGCAATCTGGAAGGCGATCCAAGACGGCTGACCCAGGCCCTTTATAATTTATTGGGCAATGCCATAAAATATACACCACCGGGCGGCAGGGTGCAGATCATCGTCAAGCCTTATGGAGACGATCAACTCGAATTCGTCATCAGCGATAATGGCGCTGGCATCAGCAAGGACGATCAGCTCAAGGTGTTCAAGAAATTCAACACAGGCTCCGGGGTACAAAATCGCAAGGGCGTTGGCCTGGGCCTGTCGCTGGTCCAAAGCTTCATTGAATTGCATTGCGGCACGGTGGATCTGGTCTCAACCCCCAACAAAGGCACCACTGTTACCTGTCTCTTGCCCCGCGTTCAAACCGGGGACCGCACCGCCCCCATTACCCACTCTGTGCCCTGAGAAGGACTAGACGCCCTTATGATCCCGTCCGCGCCCCTGATCGCATCCCTTCATTGCGAGAGCGAAGCCCATCTGAGCCACATGGCCGCTGATCTTGCCGGATTTCTGGAAGCTGGCGATCTGCTGGCTTTAAGCGGGCCTTTAGGGGCGGGGAAAACAGTGCTGGCCCGATCAGTGATCTGCAGCCTTTTCGAGCAGACCGATCTGGAGGTGCCAAGCCCCAGCTTCACGCTGGTTCAGGCTTATGAAAACCCGCCCGAAACTATGGGCAAAAATCCGCCGCCGCTGTGGCATGTGGATCTTTACCGCCTGCAAAATCCCGATGATCTGATCGAACTGGGGATCGAGGATGCCCTTGATGATCATCTGATCTTGATGGAATGGCCCGAACGTGCCGATCCCACCCTGCTTTCATCGGCGCTGTTCATCGAGATCGAGATCCGGCCCGATCATCGCCGCCTGCTTCATGTGCATGGCCAAAGCCCCTGGGCGGATCGGCTGGCCCCCTGGCTTTCGAGACATAATCCATGACCCGCGAACAACAATTGATCGATTTTCTGGCACAAACGGGATGGCACAAAGCTCGGCGCACTGCCATTCCCGGCGATGCATCCTTTCGCCATTATGCGCGGCTGGAACAGCCGGAGCGGCGCGCGATCCTGATGGATGCCCCCCCGCCCCATGAGGATGTGCGCCCCTTCATGGCCGTGCTCGGGGCCTTGCGATCTTATGGCTATGCGGCCCCGGCCCTTTATCATGCCGATCAGGATGCGGGGTTTTTAGTGCTCGAAGATTTAGGCGATGATCGCTTTAGCCGGGTCATCGCCCGCGATCCGGGGCTGGAGGCCGGGCTTTATGGGGCGGCGGTCGATCTGCTGGTCGATCTGCAGTGCCATCAGCCGCCCGCCCGCCTGCCTATCAGAGTTGGCAGCGATGCCGGCGATCATCATTCCCTGCCCCTTTATGACAAGGCGCTTATGCTGCGCGAAGCAGCGCTTTTTGGCGATTATTATTATCCGGCCTTTGCCCCCCCACAGATGGAAACGGATGAACAGGCCGCAGAGGTGGATCGCCTCAACGCGATCTGGGCGCAGTTGTTGGAGCGAACCAAAATCTGCGATGCAAACGATCCGGTTCTGGTTCTGCGCGATTATCATGCCGATAATCTGATGTGGCTGCCCAACAGAGATGGCCTGCAAACAATCGGCCTTCTTGATTTTCAGGATGCCGTGCGCGGCCATCGGGCTTATGATCTGGTCTCGCTTTTGCAAGATGCCCGGCGGGATGTTTCGGCCGATCTGGAACGCCGGATGATCCGCCATTATCTGGAGGGGGCGAAAGCCGCAGGCCAGCCCATCCCTGAAGCCGCCTTCATCGATGATTATACCCTTCTGGGGGCCCAGCGGGCCATCAAGATCATCGGCATTTTCACCCGTTTATGGAAACGCGATGGCAAGGATCGCTATTTGCAACATCTGCCACGCATGTGGGGTCTTTTGGAGCACAATCTGGAGCATCCCGCCCTGTGTGATCTGAAGGCCCAGCTTGATCGGATGATCCCCGCCCATCAGCGCCAGCGTACCCTGCCATCAAGGGATCGGATGTTATGACCACAGATCGCATCGCCACCACCCTGCCCCATATCGTTCAGGCTGAAATTCATGCCCGGATCCCCCACAGCGCCATGCTTTTTGCCGCCGGTCTGGGCACAAGAATGCGCCCGCTCAGCGATGATCGCCCCAAAGCGCTGGTGGACATGGGGGGGAAGCCGCTGATCGCCCACAGCCTTCAGCATCTGGAACGGGCAGGCGTGAAACGGCTGGTGGCGAATGTGCATGCCCATGCCGATCAGATGGAAAACTGGCTCGCCCAATGCGGTTCAACCCTTGAAATTTTATGTTCTGATGAACGCGATCTTTTGCGCGATACCGGCGGTGGCCTGAAAAAAGCCGCGCCTTTATTGGGGCCTGATCCGGTTTTCACTTTGAATTGCGATGCCTTTTGGCAGGATGGTCTGGTCAACAGCCTCGCTTATCTCGCCAGCCGCTGGGATGGTGATGTGATGGATGCCCTGCTGATGATCGTGCCCAGCCGCTTTGCTTTGGGCCATGAGGGGCCGGGGGATTTCATCATGGATCAGATGGGGCGATTGCAGTTTCGCAAGGAACGCACCATCAGCCCCTTTGTTTTTGCCGGAATTTCGATCCTGAAGCCCGATCTGGCCGCCGATCATCCGGGCGATGTCTTTTCCTTGCGCGAGATCTGGGCCGAACTGGCCATGAAGGATCGGCTTTATGGGCTTGTGCATGAAGGGCCATGGGCCCATCTGGGCAGCCCCGAGGCCCTGAGGCTGGCGGAGCGCACACTTCTTGATTAAGCTTGGAAGATGATGACAGACAATCCCGCATCGTCGCACAATCCATCCCTTCATGATCAAGCCGTTCGGGCGCCATCGGTTTATACCATCGGCCCGGCCCATTCCTTTGTCGATGCGCTGGCCCGCTCGCTTCTCGATCAATATGGCGATCAACCCCTTGCTTTGGGGGCCATTCAGATTTTATTGCCCAATCGTCGCAGCGCCCGCAGCCTGCGTGAAGCTTTTTTGCGCAATCATGGGGGCCGGCCCATGCTTTTGCCGCGCATGTTGGCGATTGGTGATGTGGATGAAGATGCGCTGGATATCACCGCGCCTGCCAGCGATCTGATCGATCTGCGCCCGGCCATCAGCGATACGGATCGCCTGTTTTACCTCACCCGCCTGTGCCTGCAGATCCCCGAAAATCATGGCCGCCCCGGATCGATGGCCGCCGCCTTGAAGCTCGCCCGCGATCTCGCCCGCCTGATCGATAGCGTTCACACCGAGCGTCTCGATTTCAGCCGACTGAAGGAACTGGTGCCCGAAAAGCTGGCCCATCATTGGCAGAATACCCTGAAATTTCTTGAGGTGATCACCGATCAATGGCCCCGGCTGCTTGATCATTTGGGCCAATGCGATCCCGCCGAGCGCCGCAATGGGCTTTTGGCCGCCCTCACCCAAAAATGGCAAACCCATCCGCCCCGGGGCCTGGTGATCGCTGCGGGCAGCACCGGATCGATCCCTGCCACCGCCGATCTGCTGGCGCTGGTGGCCCGCCTGCCCAAGGGCTGTGTGATCCTGCCGGGCTTTGATCGCAGCCTTGATGATGATCTGTGGCAGGCTCTTGATCCCGGCCATCCGCAATTTTTGATGAAAGCCCTGCTCGATCATATGAGGGTTTCCCGCCATGAGGTGGAAAACTGGCCCCTGGTGAAAGCCGATCAGGCGCTGGAATCCCAGCGTGCCGACCGGCTTTTGCTGATCAATTCAGCCCTTTTACCCGCCAAACAGGTGGATCGCTGGAACGCCATCAGCATCGATCATCAAACAGCGAAAAAGGGCCTCGAGCGGATCGATTGCGATGGCCTTAGCGAAGAAGCGGGGGTGATCGCGCTTTTGCTGCGGGAAGCGCTCGACCACCCCGAAAAGCGGGCGGCGCTGGTCACCCCGGATCGGGCTTTGGCCCGGCAGGTGCGCGCCCATCTCGCCCGCTGGGATATTGCCATCGATGATTCCGCCGGCGATCCGGCAGAACGCAGCCTAAGCGGCAGCTTTTTGCGCCTCACCCTCAGCTTTGCCGCCGATCCCGGACCGATCAATCTGCTGGCCCTGCTCAAGCATCCTTTGGCCGCCGCCGGAATGAAGCCTTCGGCCCTTCGTCAATTGGCGCGGCGGCTTGATCGCCATGAAAGCCGCGAAGGCTCGGCCCTGCGCGGCCCCCGGCCCGAAGCCAGCATCGATGGCATGGAAAAAGCCGCCGCCGATGCCGGGGTGGATGAGGCCGATCTCGGACTTCTGAACAAGATTTTCGCGCTTTTAAGGCCACTGGAAAGCGTGCTGCACAGCCCCTCTTTGGCGGTGGGCGATCTTTTGTCATGCCATCTTGATGTGGCACAAAATCTGGCGCAATCCCATGATCAAAGCGGCGCGGATCGCCTATGGCGGGGCGAGGCGGGCGAGCATCTGGCGCAGTATCTGGCAAAAGCCCGGGCAGGCATTGATTGTTTGGGCGCCACGCGGGGCAAGGATTATCCCGCTTTCTTTCATGCCCTGATCACCGATCAGATGGTGCGGCCGCGCTATGGGATGCATCCGCGTCTGGCCATTTTGGGGCCGATAGAAGCCCGGCTGCATCATGTGGATCTGATGATCCTTGGCGGTCTGAATGAAGGCACATGGCCTGCCAATCCCGGTCATGATCCTTGGGCGAGCCGCGCCATGCGCAAAGATTTCGGCCTGCCCGATCCCGATCAGCGGATCGGCCAATCCGCCCATGATCTGGTGCAGGCCATGGGCGCGCCCCATATTATTCTGACCCGCTCGGGAAAGGTGGATGGCACCCCCAGCGTGCCCAGCCGCTGGCTTTCCCGGCTGGAAGCGCTGGCCCCCTATCTTGATGGCAGGAAAAGCCCCATGGTCAGGCTTTATCAGGCCCTTGATCAGCCCGATAAAATCGAGCCCATCGATGCGCCCCGCCCCATGCCGCCCTTAAGCGCCCGGCCCCGCAGCCTTTCGGTTACGCAGGTGGAGCTATGGGTGCGCGATCCCTATGCCCTTTATGCCCGGCATATTTTAAAGCTGCGCCCCCTTGAGGATCTGGAGGCCGAACCCGGCGCCCTTCATAAAGGGACCATCTGGCATCAGGCTTTGGATGATTATAAACGCCGGGCGATCCCCACATGGAGCCGGGATGAGGCTTATAAGGCATTGATTGAATGCGGCAAAACCGCCTTTGGCCCCCTGCTCGAACGCCCGAGCATCTGGGCCTTCTGGTGGCCACGCTTTCAAACCATGGGACGGCGCTTTTTAGAGATCGAGGAAGAACGCCGGGACAGCCATGAAACCATTGCCACCGAAATCAGGGGGGAATGGCCGATCCATGAAGGGCCCTGGCCTTTTACCCTGAAGGCGCGGGCGGATCGTTTGGATCGCGAGCGGGCAAGCGGACATATTGAAATCATCGATTATAAAACCGGCTCGCCCCCCCAAAAGCGCAGGATCGAAGCGGGCTTTGCCCCGCAATTGCCACTGGAAGGCGTGATGGTCAATGAAGGGGCCTTCAATGGCCTTCTGCCCTGCGCCGTTGCCGGTTTGAGCTTTTGGCAATTGCGCGGCACCCGCGACCCCATCGAGATCAAGCATGTGGCAGGCCATGATGAACAGATCAGCGCCAGCCGAGCCGGATTTTTATCCCTGCTGGCGCGCTTTTCCAAGCCCCACACGCCTTATCTTTCCAATCCCCGCCCGGCCAATACGGGCTATGGCGATTATGATCATCTGGCACGCACGGCGGAATGGACCCGATTGCCCGATCTTGATGACCTGCCCATGGATTTCAATGGCCATGAACCCATAAAGGAAGATTGAGCGATGCCCCCCCCCGCCGATCCCCATCAAGGGCCCCTTCTGAACACCGGCGAAGGGCTGACCGCCGTGCAGGATGCGGCCAGCAATCCGCGATCCAGCATTTGGGTGATGGCATCGGCAGGCACGGGGAAAACCCATGTGCTGACGGCGCGGGTGCTGCGGCTGCTTTTGCGCGGGGTTCGCCCCGAACAGATCCTGTGCCTCACCTTCACCAAGGCCGCAGCCGCCGAAATGGCCAATCGGCTGCGCAAAACTCTGGGCACATGGGCCAGACTGCACGATGATCAGGTGCTCGCGGCCGAGATCAATCTGAAATCCGGCGAACGCGCTGATGCGGCGATGCTGAAGCGGGCGCGGCAGCTTTTTGCCCATGTTCTCGATCTGAGCGAAGGGCTGCGGATCCAGACCATTCATGCCTTTTGCCAGGCCCTTTTGGGCCGCTTTCCGCTGGAGGCGGGCCTGTCGCCCCATTTCGATCTGATCGAGGATCAAGGGGCAAGAGACCTGCTGGCAAAAGCCCGCGAAGACGTCATCAATCATAGCCGCCATCTGGCAAAAAATGATCAGAAACTGGCCGATGCCATCAGCCGGATCGCCAGCGAGGTGAATGAGGAAGGGTTTGACGCCCTGATCAACACCCTGATCCATGAACGCCGGATTTTACATGATCTTTTGCAGGCTTATGGCATGGAGGGGCTGATCACCGCCATCCGCCGACGGCTGGGGGTGCATGAGGGGGAAACGGCCGAAAGCCTTCTGAGCGATGCGTTGAGCGACGATGCCTTGCCCCTCGATGACCTCAGGCATTTTTTGTCCCTCTTGCATGAAAAGGGCGGGGTAAAAGATAAACAACACATCCCCGCCCTGGAAAGCATCATCGCCACGCCTGCTTCAGAGCGCGCAGCCCATTGGGATGCCTATGGCCTTGTTTTTCTGACCGGGAAGGGCGAACCCCGCAAAACAAGCGTTTATCCAGTGAAAGCCGTGAAAACGGCCTGGCCCGAGGTGGTCGATTTCATCGCGAACGAAGCGGCGCGCCTCCTCGCCATCGACGACAGGCGCAAGCTTATTCAGGTGAGCCAATTTGCCGAAGCGGCTTTGCGCGTGGGCGCGGCGATCCTGTCAAACTATGAAGCCGCCAAAACACGCGAAGGGGTTCTGGATTATAATGATCTGATCGCGGCAACGGAAAAGCTTTTGAAGCGTGACGATATCGCCCCATGGATTTTATATAAGCTCGATGCCGAGATCACCCATGTGCTGGTGGATGAGGCTCAGGATACCAATCCCGAACAATGGTCGGTGATCAATGCGCTGACCGATGATTTCTTTTCCGGCCAATCCGCCTATGAGCCGAAACCCGTCAGCGATCAGCCGCCATTGGATCGCACATTATTTGCGGTGGGGGATTTGAAGCAATCGATCTATGGCTTTCAGGGGGCCGATCCCCGCGCCTTCATCACGGCCCGCGACCGGGTGCACGACAAGGCCGAGGCGGCCCATAAAAATTTCGGCCAGATCGACCTCGATCAATCCTTTCGCTCGGTGCAGGCGGTTTTATCCCTTGTGGATGCGGTGTTTGATGATCCGACGCTGACCGAGGGCATCAGCCTTGAAGAGCGGGCGATCCGCCATCAGGCCCATCGCGCGGGCCATGGCGGCCTTGTGGAGCTATGGCCCATCGAGCCGCAATCCGAAAAGATCGTGGATGATGCCTGGGATGTGCCCGATCAGCAGCAGCCCGATGATAATGTGCAGGCCCGATTGGCGGTGCGTATCGCCCGGCATATCCGCGCCCTGCTCGATAGTGGCGAACAGCTCAGCGCCCGGGGGCGGGCGATCCGGCCGGGGGATATTCTGATCCTGATGCAAACCCGCTCACCCTTCGTTGATTTTCTCATCAAGAAACTCAAGCAATTGCATGTGCCGGTGGCCGGATCGGATCGCATGACCATCACCGACCAGATCGCGGTCAGGGATATGCTGGCGGCGGCGCATCTGGCCTTGCTGCCCGAAGATGATCTGTGTTTGGCCACGGTTTTAAAGGGCCCCCTGATCGCCCTTGATGAAGCGGCTTTATTTGATCTGGCCCATGATCGCGGCCAGCAAAGCCTGTGGGATCGCCTGCGGGAAAAGGCCCCCGATCACCCGATCTTTACCCCGGCTTTAAAGCAGATCGAAGCGATCCTCGCCAGAGCCGATCTGATGCCGCCCTATGAATTTTTTGCGCGCTTGGCAGGCCCCTTGGGGATGCGCCGGGCGCTGATCGGTCGGATGGGGGCCGAGGTGCTCGATCCTTTAGATGAATTGCTGCGCCTTGCCCGCGATTATGAAACCAATCAGCCGCCATCCTTGCAGGGCTTTTTGCAATGGATCGAACGGGGCGGGGCCGAGATCAAACGCGATCCCGAACAAAAAGGCCGCAATGAAGTGCGCATCATGACTGTGCATGGGGCCAAAGGCCTGCAAGCGCCCATCGTTTATCTGCCCGATTGCAATCGTCTGCCGCCTTTGTATCAAAGCCTGCTGAAGCTTTCCCCCGCCGCCCCCAGCGGGCGGCCTGATCTGCCTTTGCTGATCTGGCGCGGCAATAGCAAAAGCCTTGAAGTCGGCCCCTTGAAACAAGCGCGCGATGCGCTGACCGCCATCACCGAACAGGAATATTGGCGGCTGCTTTATGTGGCGCTGACCCGGGCCGAGGATCGGCTTTATGCCTGCGCATGGGAAACCCGCGCACAAACTGCGGTTCAAAGCTGGTATGAACGGATCAAAAGCGGGATGGAGCGGCTAAAGGATGTTGAACACATTACCAATCCCGAAGACGAGCGCATCATCCTGCGCTTTTCCGGCGAACAGACCTGCCCGCCCAAAGCCGAGGAACAGGCGCTGGAACCCGATGGCCCGATTGACCGGCCCGCATGGCTTGATCAGCCGCCGATGGCCGAACCGATCCCTTCGCGCCCCTTGAGCCCCTCGCGCCCCACAGATGAAGAGCCTGCAGCCTTAAGCCCCCTTGAAGCCGGGCAATCCCATCGCTGGCAGCGCGGGCTTTTGATCCATAAATTGCTGGAGCTTCTGCCCGAGATCGCCCCCAAAGATCGCGAAGCGGCGGCGCGGCGCTTTTTGGCGCAACCCGCTTATGCCCTCGACCCCAAAACCATCGATCAATGGTGGGCCGAGATCGCAGCTATTTTGGATGCTGAAGATTTTTCGGCCCTTTTTGCCCCGGGCAGTCTGGCCGAGGTGTCTTTGGCCGGATTGGTGGGGGATCGGGCGATTTCCGGCCAGATCGATCGGTTGGCGGTATCGGATCAGGAGGTATTCATCATCGATTATAAAACCAACCGTCCGCCCCCCCTCAGGGTCGAGGACACCAGCCCCGCCTATCTGCGGCAAATGCGGGCCTATCGCGATGCCCTGCGCCGCATTTATCGAGATAAACCGATCCGCTGCGCCCTTTTATGGACCGATGGGCCGCGCTTGATGGATCTGCCCGATGATCTGCTCGATCGCCAAAAGCTTACGGGCTAAGACGGCGATTTTCATTCAACATCGCTTGATGTCGTTCTGGCATCTTGACCGGGGGCATGGGCCTCCCTACTTTCAGGCCAAGCAGACGCATCCGGCCTTCATCCTCGTGAATGCCGCCCATGCGCCTTTCAGCCAAGAGAATGGAGTGCATGATGGCGACGATTAAAATCAGTGACGCAAGCTTTGAAAATGATGTTTTGAAATCCGATAAGCCGGTTCTGGTGGATTTTTGGGCCGAATGGTGTGGCCCTTGCAAAATGATCGCCCCGGCTTTGGAAGAAATTTCCGGCGAGCGCGATGATCTGGTGATCGCCAAGATCAATATCGATGATAATCCCGAAACGCCCACCCGCTTTGGCGTGCGCGGCATCCCCACGATGATCCTGTTTCACAAGGGCGAAGCGCAGGCCACCAAGGTGGGTGCCCTGCCAAAACAACAGATCGCAAGCTGGATCGATGACGCCCTTTTGTAATCCTGCGCCTTTGCTGATCGCATAAAATCACACTGCCCCAACGCCCGGTCCCCCATGGCCGGGCGTTTTGCTTTGGTGCGCGGACAAAACAATTTTTGCCATAAAAAAGGGGGGCGCATCAGGCCCCCCTTTGCCGCAAGGCATTGGCCCTGATCAGAAGCTGGAAATCAGCCGAACATAAGCCATGCGCCCACGGGGATCATGGGTGCGGGTTTCAAAACCAGCATCGGTATTCACAAAAGGCGGTGCATTATCAAACAGGTTAATCGCCCCGATGGTGATGCTCGCCCCTTTCAGGGGGCCATATTCACCGAAGCTATAGCCATATTGCATATCAACCGTGGTGTGGCTTTTGATCTTAGCGAACTCAAGCCCACCATCACATAAAAGCGTTTCAGGATTGGGGCTTGAGAAATCCGCCGGGCTATCGCCGCCGCCGCAATTCTGATCATCTTTGAGGCTATCGGTATGGCGCACGAAGGTCACAAAATTATGGCCGCCATTGCGATAGCCAAGGGTGGCATTGAAGCGCAATTCCGGGATGGGGGCGGCAAAATTCTGCGAATTGCGCAGGCCTGCCGCATCGATAATCGTTTCCCCCACACCGACGGGTGCCCGATATTTATTGACATAGGTGCCTTCGATCCCGGCGCGGAAAGTGCCGATATTGGTATCATAATCATAATTGACCGAGGCATCGACGCCATTGGTTTTGATCCCCGCCGCATTCACAAATTGCGTACGCACAAAAGCGAGGCCGCCAGTGGGCCCAAGCACCACATCCCGACCCAAAAGCGTGGGATCGAAATTGGGATCGCTCTCGATCAATGCCCGGCGAGCCACTTCTTCGGGCTGCTGACGAATGATGATGTCATCAAAGTCAAATTGCCAGAAATCGACATTCAATTCCAACCCGGCGATGGGTGTGGCCGTGAAGCCAACATTGAAATTGGTCGATTCTTCGGGCGCCAGTTCTTCATTGCCCACAGTATTAATGGCAATGAAAGGCTGCCCGCCATCACGGGGATCTTCCACTGAATTGAGGCTGGTTTGATTGCCGAATTGCTGGAAGATCGAAGGCGCGCGAAAGGCGGTGCTGAAAGAGCCACGGACCGAAAGCCAATTGGTGGGGGTGTAAAGAACTGCAACCCGGGGATCAACAGAATCGCCGATGCTGCCGCCATAATCTTCAAAACGCACCGCCGCCGAAATTTCCAGATCCTCGGTTACCGGAATCTGGGTTTCCGCAAAAAGCGCATAAACATCCCGGCTTCGGTCAAAATCTTCAACCGGTGCGGTAACAAACAGGAAATTACCGCGATTGGTATTATCATCCTGATCTTGTGCCAAACGGTCATCACGATATTGGAAGCCGAAGGCCACGCCCAAGGGACCAGCAGGCAGATCAAAAGCCTTGCCCGCAATCACGCCATCCAGAACCGTGAGATCGCTATCCCCTTCGATATTGATGTCGCCGGTGATGAAATCCAAGACATCGCTGCTATTGCGAACCGGCGCAAAGACCTGATTGCCCTGAGCATCGAGTACACCGGGCACCGGAACAGTTGCACTGGGATCAGCCAGAAAGCCCGAGCCGAAGGGATTATAGAAAAAGCAATTGCCAACGCCCGGCGTACCAGTGGCGGGATTACAATTCTGCCCGCCCAAGCCGTTCAGCGCCAGATTGGTTTGCAAATCCAAGCCATCGGAGCTGTTCAGGCGGTAATCATTGATGCCCCGGGTATAGCTGACATCATAATACCAGCTTTCTGAAATATCCCCCCGCATCCCGGCATTGATGCGATAGGTATTATGGGCAAATGTATTGGGATTGGGATCATTGGTGAAGAAATCATCCACCTGCCCTGAACCGGGGCTGCGACCAACAAAGAAGAGCGCCGCACCGGTAAAGGGATTAAACGGATTGTTAGGGGCGATGAACAGCGGATTGATGATCGGGAAATTCGAGGTTTGGCGCGTGGCGCGATTGCGCGCATAGGTGAATTCGCCGTAAAATTCCGCCGCTTCGCTGAATTCATGGGTAAGGCTGGCATAGCCCTGCAACCGTGTTTCTTCGGGCACATGATTGAAATCGCGGGCGAAATCAAATTGGCAGGTACCATTGAAACCGCCGGTGCCATTGGGCAGAGCAATATTCACACCCGTGCCCAGAAAGGGATCCTGCAGGGGAGCAAATTCCACATCGTCATCAAATTGGGCGGCTTCGGCGCATTGGGGATCGGGCACCACCAGATTGCCCTGGCCCAAGGCTCCGAACAAAGCCGCCAACGCTGGCAGATCGGGATTGGATGGGTTCAATTGCGGAATGGGGGGTGAAAGAAAGATGAAATTGCCCGGCGTGCTGGTAATGCTCGATACGCTTTGGCCATTTACGCCACGGAAGGCTTCGGGGCGAAGATCACGCTCCCGCGTGGTCAGCGATGTGCGATCAAGATAGCTGGCCGCCACCACCACATGGGTGCGATCATTCCCGCCACCGATGATGCCTTCAACCTTCAGGTCATTCTGGCTGTGCTCGGTATTGCCCTGCCATTCGCCTTTCAGTTCCAAGCCTTCAAATTTGCTGCGGGTGATGAAATTGACAACACCGGCCACCGCATCCGAGCCATAGATGGCCGCCGCCCCATCCTTGAAGATTTCCGTGCGCTCAAGGGCGATCATCGGGATCAGGGAGGCGGTATCGACGAACAAAATCCCCTCATCGGTAGGCGCGGCCGAACTCACCTGTCGCTTGCCATTCAACAGCACAAGAGTGGACGCAAGACCAAGACCGCGCAGATTGATCGATTCCGTACCCGTGGTCAGATTCTGGGTAAAGGCATCAGGATTATTCTGCGCCCCGCTATTGATGGTGAGGGTATTGGTGAGATCGGCAATATCGGCCGCCCCGATTTCGCGCATATCATCCTGACCAATCACCGAAATGGGTGAGGGCCGTTCGGATTGGCGCGGCGAGCGGATATAGCTACCGGTAACGGTGATTTCTTCAAGGCCGGCATCATCCGCCACCGATTGCTGCGCTAAGGAAGGGGCGGCTATCAGGGTGGCAAAGGACAAAGAAGCCAAAGCCGTTCCGAACTTTAAAGCATCGATCTTTTTCATGAGGTCCCCCTGGCGGGTTTATGACGAAATTAAATGAACTGAAGGCAGAGAAGGGGGGCGCATCAGGCCCCCCATGCATCAGAATTTGGTCAGCAGCCGCACATAAAGCACCCGGCCACGCGGATCATGGATCTTGCTGTCAAAGCCGCCATTGGTGTTGACCGAGGGCGGATCTTCCCCGGTGACATTGATGGCGCCAACCGTGACCCCTACATTCTCGGCGAAATCGAGATATTCGCCCAATTGCACACTATATTGCAGATCGACCGTGAACTGGCTTGATACCCTGCCATTTTCTTCGCCCAGGAACGTGGCGGTGGGGCTGAGCTGATCATCATTATAATCATGGATATAGCGGCCCACGGCAAAGAAGCTGTGCGCGCCCATGGCCCAATTGATCCCGCTATTAAAGCGCAGGCGCGGCGTGGGATCGCCCACATTGCGGAAATTGCGATTGCCAACACCGCGGATCTCGATCCCCAATGTGGGATCAAAGACATCATAGTTGAAAATATAGGTGCCTTCGAAAAAGGGTGAGAACACCCCATAATCGGTATCCATCACATAGCGCAGATTGAGATCCACCCCATCTGTTTCAATGCTGGGCGCATTCACGAACTGGGTATTCACCTGCGAGAGGAGCGGCAAAGCGGCCCCCAAAGGACGGACGAACTGCGGGGCCAGAAGCGGCAGGGGATTGCCGGTATTGCGGAAGGTTTCTCCCGCCGCATCCAGAAGCGCCTGAGCGTTTTCTTTAACGATGGCATCGCGGAATTTGAAATTCCAGTAATCCACATCCACCGAAAGCCCTTCAAGGAAGGATGGCTCCCATGTGCCGCCCAGATTGAACTGGCGCGATGTTTCAGGCTTCAGATTCTGATTGCCGGTGGTGAATTCGGCAATGAAGGCGGTATTGCCGACCAGCGGATCGGTCAATTGCGCCAGAGCCACGAAACCTTCGGTATTCTGCTGGAACAAGGATGGCGACCGGAAAGAGGTGGAATAGGTGCCGCGCAATCTCAAATCCGGGGTGGGGGTGATCAGCACGCCCACCTTGGGATCAACGGTATCCCCCACATTATCAATATCTTCATAACGAACCGATGAACTGATTTCAAACCAGCTCGTGACCGGCAGATTGATTTCGGCAAAAACCGCCGCAACATCGCGATCCGCCTCCCAATCATTGACCCGGGTGCCAGCGCCGCTCACGAACAGAAAATTGCCATTATTGGAATTGGTATCGGCATCGACGGAAAATTCTTCATTGCGGAACTGCGCGCCGATGGCAAGGCCGATCTTACCCCCCGGCAAAGTGATCGTATCGCCCAGATCACCCGAGAGCACCGCATCAACCACCAGAAGATCGGAATCGATATCGATCAGATTGCGGCCAAGGATGAAATCGAAAATCTCGTCGCTATTGGCCACGGGCACAGGCAACCCGGTGACCGGATTGATCACCGTGGCCCCTTCGGGCGCGGTGAAGGACGAAGCAAAGGGATTGAAGAACTGGCAATTGCCAACCCCCGGCACCCCGGTCAGCGGATTACAATTTTCTCCACCCAGGCCATTGAGGGCGAAGAAGAATTCTGTGCCCAGTGTATCCTGGGCCGACACCGTGAAATCATTTTGCGCGGCCACCAGATCGGTTTGCAGCCGCCAGGTATCATTGATCGCCCAATCCAGCCCCACAGCGGCCCGGAAGGTATCGGAATCATGGGTGCTGTCAACCGGCTCACCCTGGCCCAATGGCCGAACGAGGGCAATGGCATCCACCCCGAAAGGATTGAAAGGATTGGGGGCAATGGCCCGGGGATTATTGGGATCGCCAAAGGTGCCCGGTGCAAAAGACCCGGAAAAGCCGGGAATGGTTTGCGGGATCAAAACCGGGAAGGTGGGGGTATTACCCCGCTTGGCGCGATTGCGGGCAAAAGAAAGCTCGGTGAAGAATTCCAGATCATCAGTGATGCTGTAGCCCACCTTGGCAAAACCCTGCAGGCGGGTTTCTTCGGGCACCAGATTGAAGAAATCACCGAAATCAAGACGGCAGAAGCCAACCACCCCTGCCGGAATGCCAAAAGCCGGCACGGCAGCAGGCGGCAGGGAATTGGGATTGGAGGCACAGCCCGGATCCGCAAAAGCCGGGGTTTGCCCCGCCCCCACAAGGCCATTGAAAATGGCGCCAAAAAGCGGATTGGGCGGCGGTGCGGTGAGAATGAAGGTGCCGGGCTGACCGATAGAGCTGACATCCGGACCGCCGAATTCCGACAGGCGCTTTTCCCCTGTCGTCAGGGATGTACGATCCATGAAACTGATGGCAGCCACAGCATAGCCGCGATCAAACTGCACCCCACCCATGCCTTCGATCTTCAGATCGGTTTGCGTGCCGGTATCCACCACGCCCTGATAATCGGCCCTGATTTCAAAGCCTTCAAAGCGATCCCGGGTGATGAAATTAACAACGCCCGCCACCGCGTCAGACCCATAAAGCGTCGCCGCCCCATCTTTGAGGATTTCCATCCGTTCGATGGCGATCATCGGCACCAGCGACGAGGTATCCACAAAGCTCACCCCATCATCGGTGGTGGCCCCGCTCACCACCTGCCGGCGGCCATTCAGCAGGACGAGGGTGGACGACACCCCAAGACCGCGCAGATTGATATTGCTGGTTCCGGTGGAAAAATTCTGGGTAAAGGCATCCGGGTTGTTTTGCGATCCCGTATTGATGGTCAGGGTCTGGATGATATTGGCAATATTGGTGGCGCCGATCTTGTCGATATCGGCGCTGCCGATCACCGAAATCGGCGAGGATTGGCTCACCCCGGAAGAGCGGCGGATATAACTGCCGGTAACAACGATTTCCTCAAGGCTGAGTTCAGCCGGTTCTTGCTGCTGGGTTTGGGCCCAGGCGGAAGCAGACCCCAAAAGACAAGCAGACGTTGCAAGTGCCGTCGTCGCCCGTAATACGGATTTTGCGTAAAACATAATCTCTCCCAATATGACCCAAAACCACATGCAGTTTTGTTGTTAAGCGGCCTGCATCATGGTCATTATTTCTTTTCTGGACCGAGATTGATGGACTGCCATGCGTCCGTCAAGTGGCTCAATACTGCGGATGATAAGTAGTTGTCAGATTGCAACACCTGCCAAAAGCGGCAAGAAGGGTGCTTTCTTCTGGTTCTTGGGCTGTGCTTTTGTCTCAATCCATCTTGAGAATATCCTATTCATTCCCCTGACAAAGGCAGAGTCCATGAGCGAGAAAATGACAGGACGACTTTCCGGCAAGGTTGCGTTGATAACCGGCGCAGGATCAGGGCTTGGCCGTGCCATGGCCCTGCTCTTTGCCCGCGAAGGGGCCAAGATCATCGCCACCGATATCAATGAAAAAAATGCCCAAAGCGTTGCCCAGGAAATTGGCGATAAAGCCTTATTCCTGTTTCAGGATGTAACGGATGAAGCCCGCTGGGAAAGCGTCATCAGCGAAGCATGCGCCCATTTTGGCGGACTTGACATTCTCGTGAACAATGCCGGAATCGGGGGAATGGGATCGGTGGAAAGCACCTCGACCAGAGATTGGCGACGTATGCACGAGGTGGATCTCGACAGCGTATTCTTTGGCTGTCGTGCTGCCATGCCGGCCTTGCGCCAAAGCAAAAGCGCATCGATCATCAATATTTCCTCGATTGCCGGCATTCTGGCGGATGGCAATATGGCCTCTTATTGCTCATCAAAGGCGGCGGTGCGGCACCTCACAAAATCGGTAGGCCTTCATTGTGCGCGCAATCGCTATCCGGTCCGCTGCAATTCCCTGCATCCCGCCTTCATCGATACGGCGATTCTGGATGATGTGATCCCCGGCATGCCGCGCGATGTTTTATTGCAAAAACTGGCCAAGGGAAATCCCATGGGCCGGGTAGGCGATCCCATGGATGTGGCCTATGCCGCCCTGTTTCTCGCCAGCGACGAAGCCAAATTCATCAATGCCAGCGAATTGCTGATCGATGGCGGCCTCAGCGCTCAATGAATGGGCGCAATCATCCGCATATGAAAAGGGGGCCTGATCAGCGATCAAGCCCCCTTGCCCCACCCCATCCTGTTCAAACTACCGGGTTGTTCGAAAGTCAGGGTTGTTCAAAAGTCAGGGTTGTTCAAAAGTCAGTGCCGCCGTACCCGAAGCTTTCTGGCTGAAATCGGCAGTTCCCCATAATTCAGGATGATCGCGTAACATCGGCGCCCCCAAAAGCGGCTTGTTCACGCCCTGATGACAGGTGCTGCAATTGACCTTGGCCACATCGCCCAAAGGCCCCAATCGATTTTCGGGAAAGACGTCCGTCAGCGGTTTCAGATGATCTTGATTGATCATCCGGGTCATGCGGATGCCATGCCAGGCGGGCGTCCGCTGGGGCGGGCTTTGCGTCCAATCCCCAAAGCTGCGGCTATTATGGCAGAAGGTGCAATTCACCCCCAGGCTTTGGCTCATATGGATCATCAGAGCATAGGTTTTTTCAGTCTGCTGGATTGGCGCATCATGGGCACCGGGCAAAGCCTTGGGAGCCGCAATGCGGATTGCCTCATCATTGAGCAGATAAGCGCTGAAGGGATCAACAGGCAGGGAACTATAATTGATCGCTTCCACCGGATGATTCTGGCCACCATCCCAGCCCACCATCTTCGTTGTGGGGGGTGGGGCGGCAAACCAGATATTGGCGGGCACCGGCGCGCCGCGATGACAGCTATAGCAGGTGACGCCGGTTTGGACCACGTGATCGCCCCAATCGCTGTTGATCTGACGGGTCATGGAAATCATCGACCGGGCAACGACCTTGGTATACACACTGTCGTCGGCCAGATTTTCGGGATTATGGCAATAATTGCAGCCCTGTTCGGGCGGGGCCACCCATTCGGTGATATGGGCCATCAACCGATCAAACTGATCAGCCGTCAGATCCCCCAAAACCTGAATGTTCTGATAAATCTCGGTCGCCATCGGCCCATCGGCAGGCACCGGATCATAGATCGGCGGCGGCACCTCATTGAGCTTCACCAAAAGCGCATCGAGCCCTGGATTGCTCACCTGCTCCATCCCCGTGCCCCGATAGCCGATCTGCTGGCTATCAAGAGGGGGCACATCCACCGGATCATTACAGGCAGCAAGCCCCAAGGGCAGGATCAGCATCGTGATCAGCCCCGTTGTGCGCGCCCACCGGCCCGAAACAGGATTTCTCTTGTCTTTGAATGACATTACTGGCCTCCTGTGGCGGCGGGGTCAACAGCGGGGGTGTAAACTTCGGGATAGGTTGGGGCAAGCCCATGCTTGACCGCCCAAAGATACCAGTTATCCACAGCCGTTCCGGTCAGCAGAATACCGATTCCACCGGTCAGGGTGCATAAAACCGCAAACCACCAGGCCCAACGATGGATCGATTCCATGCTGGCATTAAAGCCCATGGTCCAGCGCCAGAAAAGGCCTGCGCGTTCAGATGCCGTGCCGCGATCAACGATCTGTTCGATTTCACGCTCGCCGCCAAAACGACTGACCGCCAGAATGGTGGCCGCATGCATGGCAAAGAGAAGGGTCGAACCATACAGGAAGACGATCGACAGCATATGGAAGGGATTATAGAACAAATTGCCATAACGCAGGGAAAAAGCCGCCGTCCAATCCAGATGCGGAAAAATCCCGAAGGGCACGGCTTCCGACCAGCTTCCCATCAATAACGGCCGGATGAAGCCCAGCACCAGATAAAGCCAGATTGCCGCGCCAAAGGCCCAGGCCACATGCGTGCCCATGCCAAGCTGAACTGCCCGGCGATAGGTGCGCACCCACCATAAAATGATTGAAGCGGTCAGGAAGAACCCGGCAATCAGCCACCATCCCCCTTCATTGAGAGGCGGAATGCCAATGCCATGCTCCGGCGATGGAGCCTCCAAAGCCAACCAGGGCAATTGCCGCACGAATTCCACCGGATCCCATCCCACCGAAGCCCACATATTGAGCCCGATGATCTCGAAAGCGACAAATCCGCAAACCAAAGAAATCAGACCAAGCCAACCCAGATAGATCGGCCCGATTTGCGCATCACCAAGGGCACCCAGCCAATAAACGAAGCCACCCTTGCCCACACGCGGTTCATTTCCGGCACCCAGTGGAACACCGGGATAAACCGGGCCTCTGATCTGAACCTGTGTGAAGATATTTTGATAATCAGCCATCATCGCCCCCTCAGGACCATACCGGCAGCTTCAGCCACCAATCCCAGAATTCCGGCCATCCGCGTGTCCAGAAAGGACCACTGATGACAATGCAAACGGCGCTCCAGAATCCCGCACTCAGCGCCAGAAACAGGCCCAGGCGGTGAATGCCCAGCGGCCCGATGGAATATCCCATGACATCCCGGAAAAAGGTGTTTTCATGCTCTGCCGTTTTCACCGGTTCGCCTTTGCGCGGATTGGTGGACGACAAGATCAGGGAGCCGTGCAGCGCCAGGGCAAATGTCGTGGCGAAAAAGAAGCTGACGGCGATCATATGGGCGGGATTATAGTGGAAGTGCAGATATTGGTAGCCCACATTGGACACCCAATCGAGATGCGAAATAATGCCATAGGGAAAACCATGCCCCCAGGCACCCAGCAAAAGCGGCCTGAAAACCACCAAAGTCACATAAGCGAAAATGGCAAAGCCAAAGGCGATGGGCACATGATAACCAATCCCCAGCTTTCGGCAGATTTCCACTTCGCGCAAAGCCCATGAAACAAAGGACCCGATTGCGCAAATAGTGATGACCTGCCAAAGCCCGCCTTCCTTGAGCGGGGCAAGGCCCAGGCCATATTCCAGATCCGGCGGCGCGATACTGATCTGCCACAAATTCCAGGTGGGCCCCAAAGCCGCCCCATAAACGATGAGGGCGGTTCCCAAGGCCGTAAAAAAGAGGGTGGTGATGCCAAAAAAGCCGACATAAAACGGTCCGAACCAAAAGTCGAACAGATCGCCGCCAACCAACGTTCCACCACGCACGCGATATTTTCTCTCGAAACTGAGCAAAGCCATGGTTGCTATCTCCGATCTGTCAAAGCAATCGTGCAATTACGCTCGCTTATACCGTTTCATGGGGTGGCAACGGGCCGGGGGCACATCTGTGCCACACCGTGCCGCCCGTTGACGTTTTCTGCGGCCCCTTTGGGGCCAGATACCCGATCAGATCCTGCGATCCTTTGATCAGGCAAAGCCCGCCATACGTGCTACCTGCATGGCCGAAGCTGCCGGACCTTCGATCCAGTTGAACCGATCGGTGCTGAGCAAGATGAAATGAATCAAAATCGCCAGCACGAATAAAAACACGAACAAAGCGATCAAAGACCGTCTTGGATCGAATAAAAGCCAAACGCGCCACATGATGCGTCCTCCTTGTGATCAGCCGAAAATCGGCAATGCGGTTAAGGCAAGCTGAGCGCCTTCCATAAGCGAACTATATCCGCCTTCGCCGGGCAGCCACGGACGCCACATCCACACAAGAACATGCGCAATGATGGCAATCACGGTGAACAGGATGAAGCTTTGCATGAAGATGCGATGAAATTCCTTCGCCTCATCTTCAGACAGCCCCGATAGGGAGCCGCCTCCTGGTGTTGTACTCATTCGTTTCTCTCCTTTTTAAGGCCGCAGCCTTGTGCGGACATCCGCACGGGTGACAAAGGGATGGGGGTCGTCAAAGATCGGGGCGCCGATCATCCCATTGCCCGAAAATGCGCCCCTACCACGACATGAAAGCATAAGGTATGCACGCAAGTGCTTTCTCCCGCGCCTCACGGAAAACCGTGCGGCGGGGGCCGTGTTCCTGGGCTCGCGCGGTAAAGGGTGAAACCACCCGCGCAAGCAAAACTGCCAAAAGAAATATCCAGAAGGTGGCATAAAGGGTGAGCCGCATGGCCAGAACATCACGGCGTCGGTCATCACTTACCGCCGGTCCTGTTTGTGCTAGATCAACCATTTCACTCTCCCTCGTCCTGTTTCCGGCGGGCCCATGCCGCACCGGTGGCCCAATGCTTAAAAAGCGCCGGACATCTGTGTTTTCGCACTCAAAACGGTCTCGACCGTCACCTGCTCATCACCCTGTTCCCGACACAGCCTTTCGGCCACATCGCGCAAACGGCGGGCTGCCGATATGCGGGTCAGCACGGAATGTTCCGCCACCAGGCTATCGAGCAGGGCGCGGGCTTCCTGTTCCCAATCCACATTTTTCCGCAGCTTGGCCGGAGTTGGGGTGCCGCCATCCATATCCTTGGCCAAAGGCAGAATATGAAACAGCACATCAAACAATGCGTTGCAGACTTCCTGCACCAGATAGCAGGCACCGGAATATCCCATGAAAGGCGTGCCGGTATGCCGCCGGATGATCCCGCCGGGAAAAGACGCCGGAATATAGGCCGACCGTCCGCCCCGCTCGGCGATATACATGCGTTCATTATAGCTGCCGAACACCATCACCGGAGCGGTGCGGGCAATCGCTTCGCGCACGGCGGCATTATCGGGCTTTTGCCCGGCCACCCTTGAAAAACTGAAGCAGCAGGGCAGGCCCATTTCCTCTTCAAGGAAATTGCGCACGCCCCGGCTATAGGTATCGGTGGCGACAATGCCGAAATTGGCGGTGGCAAAAAAATCCTGGGTCACCGACCGCCACAAATCCCAGATCGGCTTCAGGGTCGTGTTCTTTTCACGAGTGATGAAGGGTTCGGGATCAAGACCGAGCAATTCCCCCAAAGTTCGAAGAAATTTGCTGGTGCTGTGCAGGCCGATGGGTGCCTGCAAATAGGGCTTTTCAAGGGATTCACACAACAGGCGGCCAAATTCGCGATAAAGACAGATATTGACATCCGCATCCACCAGCCGCTTCACATCCGACAGATGCGAACCCAGCGGGAACACCATCGAAACCTCGGCCCCGATGCCTTCAACAAGGCGGCGGATTTCCGCCAGATCCGATGGCATATTGAAGCTGCCATAGATCGGGCCGATGATATTGACTTTGGGCTTATCCCCCTCGGCGCGTTTTTTGGGCTTGGGCATCTTGCCGCCCTTCGCGCCATATTGGGTCCACAGCCAGTTCATCGCGCGATCCGCGCTCTGCCACTGATCCTCATCGATGGTGCGCGGCAAAAATCTTTGAATATTGGTGCCTTGGGGAGTCACCCCGCCGCCGATCATCTCGGCAATCGAGCCGGTCACCACCACCGCAGGCTGATCGGGATCAAGGGTTTTATGGGCCCGGCGCATCGCATCTTCGGTGCCATGCTGGCCAAGCTCATCTTCGCCCAAACCGGTGACAACGATGGGCAATTCATGGGGCGGCAGGGCATCGGTATAATGCAAAACCGATGTGACGGGCAGATTTTCACAGCCCACCGGGCCATCAATGATCACCTGCAATCCCTTGATCGCAGAAAAAACATAAACCGAGCCCCAATAGCCGCCCGCGCGATCATGATCGAGAACAAGCATCAGCCCACCTCCGCATCGATGATGCTGCCGGTGGTCCGCTCGGCCGGCTTTGCTTTGGATGGCGCGGCTTTGGCGGGCAGGCGGGGGGTATCTTCCCAGATGCCTGCGGCATGGCCAGTGCCCACACCTTCAAAAAACCGCTCCATCACATCGAAGCGATCCTTATTCCCCATGGCCCCCGTCACCACCTGCGCCAGCGATCCTGCCCCCGCCGGGCCCATCAATGGCCGGGCCGAGATGAGATTGGTGAAATAAAGGGCGGGAATGCCGCGCTCTTTGGCTTTTTGCACCACCGGGGTGGTCCCGATGGCGAGATCCGGTTCAAAAGCCTCCATGGCCGCCAGATCCTGCTCCAATGAAGCGCGATAGCCAATCTCAACACCCTTTGCCAGCAGCCAATCGCGATCATCATCCGACCAGGGCGTGCGCGGGCAGGCCGTGCCCACATAGCGCACATCGGCCCCGCTTTCGATCAGCAGGCGGGCAACCAGCAATTCCGATCCCTCATAGCCCGAAAGGGTGATCCGGCCCTTGATGGGATGATCGGCCAAAGCCGCACGGATCGCGGGCAAGGCCTTGTTTTGCGCCTGCGCCAGTTTATCCGGCGCAATCCCGCACAGACCCGCAGCCGCTTCAAGCCAGGCGGCCGTGCCATCCACACCCACCGGGGCCGAACCGAATACCGGGCGGCCAGCGGCTTCAAACTCGCGCACCGAAGCCGTGTAAAAGGGATGAATGGCGGCCACCGCCGCGCAATCGAGGGCGCTGTATAATTCCCGCCATTCTCGCGTTGGCACCACCGGTCCGGCGGCCAGCCCCATGGGTTCAAGCAATTGATTGATGCTCATAGGATCAACGGGAAACATCTCGCCCAGCAAGGTGATGGTGGGCAGATCTTCGCGGCGACTTTCCGGGGACTGTACCGGCCCGCTCATGATTTCGGCGCGGGCATAAGCAAGCATGGCCCCGGCCAGCACATCCTTGGCCTCGGCATGGGTGGGCACCCCAAAACCGGGAACATCGATCCCCACCACCCGCACGCCATTGATCGATTTGGGCAGCAGGCGCAAAGGCACGCCCGAAGCCGTGGGCACACATAAATTGGTGACGATGATGGTATCATAAAGCGCCGGATCGGCGAGATCGTGGACGGCGTCCTTGATATCTTCAAAAAGCTTGCCGGTGACCAGCGTTTCCGAATTGAACGGCACATAACCCACGGTGCGCCGGGCCCCGTAAAAATGCGATGTGAAGGTCAGCCCATAAACACAGCAGGCCGAGCCGGATAAAACCGTGGCCGTACGCCGCATCCGCAAACCCACCCGCAGGCTGCCAAAAGCCGGGCACATGCTTTGGGGCTTATCATGAGGGCCAGCCGGATAATCGGCGGCATAGCGTTCAAGCACGGCGCTGTTGCCCGCCGCCTTTGCTTTTGCCCGCATTTTTTCAGCACCATTATGGCATGATGCCTCGGCTGCCGGGTCTTCAGACTTAGCCGGGGGCGGATCGATCTGAGCCAGTCCGCCCGGGCCTGCCGGATCAGACTTTTTCATAAATCACCTCCAGCGAGGGTTTGATTTTCACTTCGCCGCCGCACATATCGGCAAGGGTTGCAGGCTTCAGCACCACATCGCGGCCAACGCTATCGGCGGAAAACAGGTCAAGAAGGCCATCCTGATCCAAAGGCGTGGGGCGAAGCGGCCGCGCCGATGCCGCCTGCTCGGCCAGATCTTCAAACAAGGAAGCCCAGGGGCCGCCGGGCTTGCCAACGATCTGATAATTGGCCGATTTACGGCGGATATCCTCATCCTGAGGAATGGCGGCGAGAACCGGAATGCCAACGGTTTCGGCAAAAGCCTGCGCTTCGCCGGTGCCATCATCCTTATTGATGACCAACCCCGCGACCCCCACATTGCCGCCCAGATTGCGGAAATAATCCACCGCCGAGCACACATTATTGGCCACATAAAGGGATTGCAGATCATTGGAGGCCACCACGATCACCTTCTGGCACAGATCCCGGGCAATCGGCAGGCCAAAGCCGCCGCACACCACATCCCCCAGAAAATCGAGCAGCACATAATCGAAATCCCATTCATGAAATCCCAGCTTTTCCAAAAGCTCGAACCCATGAATGATGCCGCGTCCGCCACAGCCGCGCCCCACTTCGGGGCCGCCCAATTCCATGGCAAAAACCCCATCGCGCATGAAGCACACATCGCCGATGGCCACATCTTCGCCAGCCAGCTTTTTCTTTGACGATGTTTCAATGATGGTGGGGCAGCTTCGTCCGCCAAAGAGCAGTGATGTGGTATCGCTTTTGGGATCGCAGCCAATCAGCAAAACCCGTTTGCCCTGCTGCGCCATCATATAAGACAGATTGGCAAGGGTAAAACTCTTGCCGATTCCACCCTTGCCATAAATGGCAATCACCTGGGTTTTTTTATCCGAACGGTTTCCCACCGGCGGCTCGGACTCGTGAAAACTATCGAGCGGGCTCATCTGATGGACCTCCAATCCAATATCATTTTAAGGCATGCCGGATCGCCGAACGCGGTCCGGTAGGCATCATCGGCCTGACGCAAGTCGGTCCGATGGGTGATCAGATCATCAAGGGATAAAGCCCGCGATGAAATCAGGGTCATGACCGCCGCCAGATCATCAGGCGTCCATTGCGCCGCGATCCGCAAACGGGCTTCGCGCATAAAGGCGGGGGGAAAGGAAAAGGATAAAGGCAGGGCATAGAATCCGGCCAGATTGATGATGCCGCCCGGAGCGAGCCGGGCAATCAGGCGATCCAGAATGGCGCTATCGCCGCTGACATCGCAAATACTGTGATAATCGGTTTTCGGGTCACCATCGGGATGCACCACCTGATAACCCATCCCGCCCCCGCGGCGGCCCGCATCCAATTCCCATACCTTGGGATTGCCGCCGGCCTGCACCGCCAGCCGGGCGATCAGGCGGCCCAGAACCCCATGCCCGATGATCAGATCGGGCAGCGGTTCCGCTGTCTGTTTGGGGAAGATGGCATGATAGGCGGTGGCGGCCAGAGCTATCAAAATGCCCTGTTCCCCCAGATCGACGCCCACCCGCTCTTTGCTCAGGGAAATACAGCGATCAGCGGCAACCACCAGATGCGAAGCGGTCCCCCCAAACAGGCCCCTGACATCGCCAAAGCAATTGGCCCCGGGAACGAAAACCGCATCGCCCGCCTTATATCCGGTGGCCGATCCGGCCTCCAGAACATGGCCGACCGACTCATAACCCGGCACCAGAGGATAGCCCATGCCGGGAAAATCGGGCATGTCGCCGCTCCACAAAAGCCGTTCGGTGCCGGTGCTGATGCCGCTATAGCGGGTTTCAACCACAAGATCGGCATCATTGGGATCAACCAATGGCAGGGCCCGCAAGCCCAGCTCCTTTGGTTTTTCCAGAACGATTGCCATGCTCTCCATCTTGTTTTCGCTCCTTCAGCCTGTTCCTGCTGTGATGCCCATGCCTGCACGGGCTTGATCAGGGAATCGGCTTTCTGTGTGTAAGTTTAAAGTGACAGTTTGATTTGTCAACTTTATATGACGCATGGCCATGCCATATTTCACGAAACCCCGAGGATGAGGATTATTTCCGGGCCAGCAAAAGCCGGGTGATCATGGGCTGAGCGGTTTTTTTCTCGGCGATTTGGCTAAATCCGGCGGTGGCCAGCATCGCCTTCAGGCGATCCGCCCGGCGCGGTTTGCCTTGCCCCATGGCCAGCAGATAAATGCCGAAATAGGCATCGCCCATCGCCCGCGCGCCCTTTGTATCGGCCATTGGCTCGGCCAGCAAAAGGCGCCCCCCCGGGGGCAGGGCTTCATAGGCGGCGGCCAAAAGCCGCTCTACGATCGCATCTTCATGATCATGCAAAATGCGCACGAAACAGATGAGATCAGCTCCCTTTGGCAAGGGATCGCGGGTAAAATCACCGCCCACGCAAGACAGCTTTTGGGCGACCACCAGATCGGATCGGGCATCGCGCGCCCGGGCCGCCACATCGGGCAAATCAAAAAGGATCAAGCGGGCATCCCGGGTTTTTTGGGCGACATGCGCCAAAAACACCCCCTCGCCCCCACCCACATCAAGAATCACCTGATGCCTGTGCACGGGATAAGCGGCCAGCACCTGTTCAGCGATCATATCCTGGGATGCGGCCATCAAGGCGCTGTAGCGGGCAACCGCTTGGGCATCCGGCTTTGGGTGATACGCACCCCCGCCCTTTTGGGCATAGGCCCAGAAAGCGCCCAGTTCGGTGCCGTGCTGCGGATTGCGAAACAGGGCCACGGGATCGGCCAGATCGCGATACAGCATATCATGATGGGCGATCATCGCCAGCAGGCCCCGATCCCCCACAAGGCTCGCCCCCAGGCCCCCCAAAGCATAAGACTCACCCTCAACCCGATCAATCAGATCAAGGGCAGCCCCGGCATCCAAAAGCCGCCGGGCGGCTTCGATCTCAAGCCCATTGGCGCGGGCCAGCGCCTGCAGCGACACCGGGCCATCCGCCAATTGCTCAAACAGATCAAGGGCGACCAAAGCCGCCAGAATCTGGGAATAAACAAAGCCCGCGCACAGATCGAAAAGCGCCGCCGCCCTTTTGCGGGCAATCGGCCGGGTGAGGGGAAAGCGCGCTGCCTGAAAACGAAAGCGGCGACTGGCTAAAAGCCGATTGCGCAGGCGATGAAGCCACGGGTTCAGTGGGCTACTTCCCAGATCATTTGCGGCAGGAAGCTGCGGGTAACAGCCCGGATTTCAGCACATAAAACGGCCCGGCCCGGGCAAAAGGGGATCTGATCGATGGCGCTGGCAATCAGATGTTCCAGCCTTTCAACCGCGCGCGGCAGGCCAAGGGCCAAGGCGGCATTGGGCCGACCCAAAGCATCATCCTGGCCCACCGGCTTGCCTTCCTGCTCGGCGGAACCCGCCACATCGCGAATATCATCGGCCACCTGAAAAGCCTCGCCCAAACGCTCGCCAAAATCGCGCCACCCCTGATCGGCCTCAAAGCCCACTGCCACCGCCCCGGACAGGCTGGCCGCCGCAAACAAGGCCCCGGTTTTTGCCTGCTGATAGGCCGAAAGATCGGCATGGGGCTCGCATTCCCACGCCTGCCCTGCGGCAATGCCCAAAGGCATCCCAACCGATCGGGCCAAAATGCTCAACAGCGCCGATAAGCGCTCGGGCCGGGCTGCGGCCTCGACCGCTAAAATCTCGAAGGCCATCACGATCAGCGCATCCCCGGCCAAAACCGCCAGGCGCTCGTCAAAGGCCACATGCACCGATGGCTTGCCCCGGCGCATGGCCGCATCATCAAAACAGGGGAGATCATCATGAACCAAAGACGCACAATGCAACAGCTCGATCGCGCTGGCGGCCCCAAACATGATGGGCGCATCCTGATGATCGGGCTTTGGTGCCGGGCTGCACGCCCGGGCCACCGAAAGGCACAAGCGGGGGCGAATGCGCGCCCCGCCGGGAAAAACCGCATGGCGCATCGCCGCACCCAAGCGCGGCGGGGCCCCCGGGCCTTCACCGCGATCCAGAGCCCGCATTAAGGTTGCTTCGATTTGGTGCATCGGATCCATCCGGCCTCTCCTGCGCAATGGACTGGTCATGCTTCACTGTCAGATTTTATAGTCACATATTATTGTCAATTAGTATAGACATAAGAGACGCATCAGGCGAAAAACACGGATCAGGAGCATCCATGGCCGCATCAGTGATCATCATCGGCGCCGGGATTGGCGGCTTGAGCGCGGCTTTGGTCCTCGCCTCCCGGGGCTATGCGGTCACCATTCTGGAACGCCAGCCCGTGGCGGGGGGCAAGATCCGCAGCCTTGATGGCGGCGGGCGGCCCATCGATAGCGGCCCCACGGTCTTTACCCTGCGGGCGGTGTTCGATGAAATCTTTGCTTATGCGGGCTTATCTCTTGATGATCATCTCAGCCTTGAACCGGCTTCTGTTCTGGCCCGGCATTTCTGGTCGGGCGGGGCGCGGCTCGATCTTCATGCCGATCCCCAACGCACCTGCGATGCCATTGGCGATTTCGCGGGGGCCGCCGATGCCCGCGCCTATCAAGCCTTTGCTGCCCAATCAAAGCGCTGCTTTGAAACGCTGGATCACAGCTTCATGCGCCAACCCAAACCAAGCTTATCCGGGCTTATCGGGGCGGGATTGCACGGTGGGGCCAAGGGCATGGCCGATCTGCTGGCGATCTCGCCCTTTGCCCGCTATGGGGACAGTCTGGCCCGGCAATTTCGCGATCCCCGGCTGCAACAGCTTTTTGGCCGCTATGCCACCTATTGCGGGTCGTCGCCCTATGCCGCCCCGGCCACCCTGATGCTGGTGGCCCATGCCGAACAAAAAGGCGTATGGCAGATCAAGGGCGGCATGGCGGCGCTGGCCCATGTCCTTGGCGAACGGGCCATCAAGGCGGGGGCCATCTTCTGCCCGCACCATGAGGTCACGGCCATCCGCCCAAGGGGGCCGAAATCCAAAGGCGGGGGGGGCTATGAAATTCTCATCAACCATCAAGGATCGCAGCAGAGCATGACGGCGGATATGATCTTGTTCAATGGCGATAAAACAGCCCTGCAATCAGGTTATTTCGGAAACGAAATGAAAAAGGCTCTACCAAAGCTTGCGCCGGAAAAAGCCCGCGCCGGGCGATCTTTATCGGCGCTCACATGGTCGATGCTGGGGCGAATCGAGGGTGGTCCCCTCCATCATCATATGGTTTGTTTTTCCGATGATTATGGCCGCGAATTTGATCAGCTTTTCCGCCAGAAAGCCGTACCCCATGATCCAACGGTTTATCTGTGTGCGCAAGATCGCAGCCTGAGCGATGACCAGCCCACACATTCAAATAATGCGCATGGCAGCGAGCGGCTGTTCTGTCTGATCAATGCCCCGGCCAATGGCGATCAGAAAACCTATGATGAGGAGGAGATCAAAGGATGCGAAGAGCGGATGCGTCGCCGATTGGAAGCCTGTGGGCTGGAACTCAACAATCCCCAATGGGTGGAAACCACCAGCCCGCAGGATTTTGCGGCCCTTTATCCGGCCACCGGCGGGGCGCTTTATGGCCCGGTGTCTCATGGCTGGCGGGCCTCGTTCCAAAGGCCGGGGGTGAAAACGGCCTGTCCGGGGCTGTATCTGGCGGGGGGGAGCGTGCATCCGGGGCCGGGGGTGCCGATGGCCGCCCTTTCGGGGCTGATGGCGGCCAAAGCGCTGATCAGGGATCACGAGGGCCGGGATTTGACCAGCCCCTGAAGGATGGCGGCTATCTGTGGTATTATTGCGATGCCTTGAGCGAAGATGGGCGCTATGGCCTTACCCTCATCGTTTTTATCGGCAGTGTGTTCTCGCCCTATTATGCGTGGGCTGGCTGGCAGCGGCCGGAAAATCACTGCGCCTTTAACATTGCCCTTTATGATGGCAAAAAACGCTATTGGGCGATGACCGAACGCCGCGCTGACCGGCTGGAAACCAGCCCCCAATGCCTGCGCATCGATCAAAGCAGCCTGCGTTTCACCCCCACGGCCCTGATCGCCGATCTTCATGAAACCAGCACCCCATGGCGGCGGCCCATCCGGGGCCGGATCACCATTCCCCTGCCCGCATCCTTTGGGCCTTTTCATGATCTTGATCCCCATGGCCGCCATCAATGGCGACCGCTCAATCCCCATATGCGGGTGAAAATCGAGATGGACGAACCCCGGATGCACTGGACCGGCCATGGCTATTGCGACATGAACCGGGGCACGGAACCTTTAGAGCGAGCCTTTCGCCAATGGCAATGGTCGCGCGCCCGGCTTGATCAGGAAAGCATTGTTTTCTATGATCTTTTGCGCCGCGATGGCAGCCGTCACGCGCTCGCCCTGCGCTATCATGAAGATGGCAGCACCGAAACTTTTGCCCCACCGCCTTTAACCCGACTCCCCACCAGCGGCTGGCGGATGCGGCGGCTCACCCGCAGTGATCGGGGGGCTGCGGCCACCTGCCTGCGCACCCTTGAAGATTCGCCCTTCTACACCCGCTCGATCCTTGATGTGCCGCTTTTTGGCCAGCGGGCGATTGCCGTTCATGAAAGCCTTGATCTCGACCGGTTTCGATCACCCATCGTGCGGGCCATGCTGCCCTTTAGAATGCCGCGCGGGCAATGGTGGGGATGAGGTTTCCTGTGGATTTTCAGGCCCGGTTTCCGGCGGCTTTTCTTTGGCCAAACGATCCTTGCGCAAAAGCCATAATTCGCGAAACCCAAAGCCCAACACCAGCACAAAGGTCAGGATCATCTCTGCCAGAAACAACCATTGGCCATCCATGATCGCTCCCCATCCTTAAAATTGGCGGGTCCGCAGGGCCTGACGCTCCATCAGGGCCAGAACCCAGCCCAAACGATCCGGTCCGCCATCCGTGCCAAATTCACCGGTCTCATATCCCTTGAGGCTGGCCAGCATCGGCGCATAAGCGGCCGGTAATGGGGCATTTTCCCCATCAGATGATCGCGGCCTCAATCCCAGATTGGCCAACATACTGCGCCCGATCAGGGCCAATTTACGCCCCGGCGGCACCACCGCCCGCACCGTGATCGAATCATAGCCATTGGCGGCAATCCGGCGGCCCAGATCGGCATAGATATAGCGCGCCGCATAAATGCTGGTGCGGCATTCCCGGGGCAAAAGCGCAATGCCGCCATCGGCCCGGGCATAAAGCCGCGCCGCTTCATCGAGCAAGCGGCGGATCACCCCTTTGATGCGATCATCCATCACCGGGCTGGCCAGCCAGCCTTCCGCATCGATCCCCGCTTCTGCCAGCCAAAGGCGGGGCAGATAAAGCCGCCCGGCAATGGCATCCTCGCCCACATCGCGGGCAATATTGCTATATTGCATGGCCACCCCCAGATCGCAGGCACGGGCGATCTGATCGGCGGAACGCACCCCCATCAACAGGGCCATCAAAGCCCCGACCGTGCCCGCCACCCGCACCCCATAGGCACACACATCATCAAGATCCTCATAGGATCGGCCCGCCACATCCCACAAAAACCCTTCAAACAGCAGCTCAAAAAGACCCCTTGGCAATTGATGATGGGCCACCAGATCCGCAAAAGCGCGATCCACCGGATGGGGCAAAGGGCGACCGGCATAGGCATGATCAAGGCGATCATGCAGCCGGGCAAGGGCCGCGCCGCCATGCACGGCATGATCGATGCCATCATCGGCCAGTCGGCAAAAGGCATATAAAACCGTAACCGGCTGACGCACGGCTAAGGGCAAAAGAGTTGTTGCGGCATGAAAAGAATGGGACCCCCGCCGCAATAAGGCCCGGCAGCGGGCATGATCGGCAGGGCTGGCATGGCCGGGATCAAGCGAAGGTCTGCGCATCGGGCACCACCTTGTCGAGGATTTTTGCGGTTGTCAAAACGCCGGGCAACCCGGCCCCGGGATGGGTGCCTGCCCCCACCAGAAACAGATTTTCAATATCTTCCGAGCGATTATGGGGACGAAACCACGCGCTTTGGGTCAGAACCGGTTCCAGCCCGAAAGCCGCCCCCTTGAGCGAGGAAAGTTGATCGCGAAAATCAAGGGGGGTCATCAGGCGCGAGCTGATGACCTGATCCGACAGGCCCGGCAGGACCGTGCGTTCCAAAGCCTGTTCGATGGATCGACGATAAGGCTCGGCCATGCTCCGCCAATCGGTGGGGCCATCCAGATGGGGCACCGGCGACAGCACATAAAACGCATCGCAGCCCGCAGGCGCTAAGCTGGGATCGGTGGCCGTGGGGCGATGGAGATAAAGGCTGAAATCCTTGGCCAGATGATGGCTTTTGAAAATATCGCGTAAAAGCCCGCGATAGCGCGGCCCTAGAAGAATCTGATGATGGGGCACATCTTCATAGCGCTTTTTGGTCCCGAAATACCAAACGAACAGGCTCATGGAATAGCGCGCCCGATCAATCTTGCGATTGGTCCAGCGGCGGCGGGCATGGGCGGGCAGTAAAGTGCGATAGGTGCTGGCGGAACAGGCGTTTGAAACCACGATATCGGCCCGGATGGTCTCGCCACCCTGCAAACGCACACCACAGGCCCAGCGGCCATCGAGAAGGATTTCTTCAACCCCTGCGCCATAGCGGATGTGATTGCCCTGACCCTTGATCAAACCCACAAGGCCATCCACCAAACGGCCCGTGCCGCCCATGGCAAAATGCACGCCCCAATGATGTTCCAAAAAGCCGATCAGATTATAAACCGATGTGGTGGTAAAGGGATTGCCCCCCACCAAAAGGGGATGAAAGCTTAAAACCACGCGCAGGCGCGGATCTTTGATAAAGCGCGAGACCGCCTGATAAACGCTGCGATAGCCCCCCAGCCGGATCAGATCGGGGCCCACTTTCAGCATATCGCGAAACCGGCTGAAGGGCACATCGCCAAGCTGCTCGAAACCGATTTCAAAAACCTGCTGGCTATAGGCCATGAAGCGATCATAGCCCGCAACATCCTCAGGCGAAAAACGCCCGATCTCTGCCCGCATGGCTTCACGATCGCCTGTATAATCAAAGATCGTTCCATCATCGAAACGAATACGATAAAAAGGCGATATGGGCCGCAGATCCACATCGTCGGAAAGCTTTTTGCCGCATAGGGCCCATAATTCCTCGAAAAGAAAGGGCGCAGTGACAATGGTGGGCCCGGCATCAAACACAAAGCCATCCTGACGAAACACCGCCGCCCGGCCGCCCGGCCCATCGCATTTTTCCACAATCGTCACGCGATAGCCCCGCGCACCCAAACGCACCGCCGCCGCCAGGCCGCCAAAACCGCTGCCGATCACCACGGCATGGGGTGCATCAGAACCCGGCCCCGCAATGGGTTCAGAAGAAAGGGGCGCCATGGCCCGGCCATCATCCATGATGATCTCCTGCGGTATCGTCCTTGAAAAGATGGCGACGCAATCGCCCCACCCCGATCAGCAAAATGATCAAAACGAAGGGGATCGAGGCCGCCGTGACCACGGAAGGATCAATCGCAATCCCGTAATCATGCAATCCCTTGGCCAGATAGCCCACAAGCCCCACGATATAATAGGTGATGGCCGCAACCGAGAGACCTTCCACCGTTTGCTGCATCCGCAATTGAATGCGGGCGCGCCGGCTCATGGTTTTCAAAAGGCTTTGATTTTGCTGCTGGCGATCAATATCCACCCGGGTCGATAAAAGCTGGGTGGTGCGCGCCACCCGTTCCGATAAGGATTGCTGCCGCCGGGCCATGGTTTCGCAGGTATTCATTGCCGGTTGCAGGCGGCGTTCGGTAAATTCCCGCAGATTCTGGATGCCCGGATAGCGCTGTTCGCGCAATTCCTCGATCCGCCGGTTCACAAGCTGATAATAGGCCCGCGCCGCATCAAAGCGATAGCTATTAAGGGAAATCCGCCGTTCCAATTCCACCTGCAAGCGGGTGAGCCGATCAAGAAGGCTCCCCTCGTCCTTCGCTCCGGCTTCGGCCATGGCGGAAATGATGCTGACCAGATCATGTTCTTTTTCCGTCAGGATCGGGCCAAGCTTTTGCGCCGTGGGCAAAGCGAGAAGGGCCAGCAAGCGGTAGCTATCGATTTCAAACAAGCGCTGCATCATCCGCCCCGCCTGACGATCCGACATGGATCGGTTGATCATCAAAAGGCGGCTGAACCGATCCCCATGAATGCGAAAATCCTTGAAAGCGGTGGCAGCGCCCCCGCCCACATCCGAACCCAAAAGCACATTGCCGCCAAAATACCGGGCGGCGATCAGGTCGGGATCGGATGGCGCCCCTTCTGGCCGCACGAGGGTTGCATGTTTGGCCACCAGAACCGACCCCGGCAAGGATTGCAGCCAATCTTCAGGCACCAGTTGGATCGCCGGTTCGGCAAACAGATCTTCCCCCACCCCCGGCGCGATAAAGGTATAGCGGGTATATTCCGTATGGCGTTCCCAGCGCAGGCGAAACCGCCCGAAATCGGCACTATAATGATTGCTTGAAGGGCGTGGCTCCACGGCCTGAAAACGCCGGGCCAGTTCTGTCACCGGTTCAAGATCGGACGGCGCAAGATGCCAATCGGTATAAAGCGCCAGATAAGACACCCGGCAGGGCGTGGGCAAGGGTTCCGGCGGGCGGGCATGAACCTCATCATTGAGATTGAAGCGTTCGGGATGATCGACGGGTATCTGCATGCCTTCTTTCATCCCTTCTCATAGCGCGGCTTCATAAACCCATATCTGTCATGATAGACTGACAGATGAAAATGTAAATTCAATTCCCCACAGCTTCATCCTCGCTCACAATCAGGGCAATGATCTGATCGGGATCTTCCTCATGGGCCAGATGCCCCAATCCGGGCAGATGCACCAGATGGGCGCGCGGCACCATCATGGCCAGCTTGGCCTGATAATCGGGCGGAATGGCGCGATCCCCATCCCCGATGATCAGGATCAGCGGGCAGGATAAATGCGCAAGCTGCTTTTCCAGGCTCTCCAGATCCCAATGGGCCATCATCGATAAAGCCCCCGCCACATGCCCCGAGCAGGAAAAGAGCGCACGATAATGGGCGAGACCCTCAGCGGATATGCGCGAGCCGGTATCAAGAATTAACTGCTCCACCACCCGTTTGGATCGCCCGCGCCATGATAAAAGCGAGGGCATCACCGGATTTTCCGCCAAAAAGCGCGCAGTGAGCCGGGCAAATTGGGAAAAAACCGGCAAAGAGCGGCTTTGATAAGGCCGCAAAGCCCCATTGATGGCGATGATCCGATCCGGATTTGCACGCTGATCCAAAACCATCTGGCAGGCAATCGCCGCCCCTGCCGAATGGCCGATGATCCGTGTTGGCACCTGATCGAGATGCCCCAGTAAATCCGCCAAGGCTTTCGCAATCTGTGGCAAAGTCATCTTGAAACCATGGGGGCTGCGGGTAAAGCCATGGCCGGGCAGATCGGGGATGATCACCACCGCATCCTGTGCCAAGGCTGCAAAACTATCGGCAAAGCTGTGCCCTGAAGCGCCAGTGCCGTGCAGCAGCAAAAACACCGGCGGGGGCGGCCTTTCCACGTCCGAGCCCTTTTCCAGCGGCCCGGCCATCTGCACATGCCAGCGAAAACCGCCCACATCGACGAAACGGCTAAGGCGGCGATGGGGCCAGTTTTTCCCCTCGATGGAAAAATCAGGATAATGCAAAAAGGGCGAGACCATTTCAGCCCCCCTTTCGATTATGATATTGCACCACATCCGAAAGCGATGTTGCATCGGCGCGGGGTAAAAACACATAATCCGCACCCATGGCCGCCGCTAGTTCCTGCGCCGCAAGGCCCGCGCGCCGGGCCGTATCCACCAATATGGCTGCCGCCCCAAAATGCCGCAAAGCCCGGGCTGCCAGCATGGCATCCGCCTTGGCCTGATCCCGCCCGGGCAAACCCTCACGATCAATATTCCCCCGGCCATCGGTGAGCACCACCAGAAGCGGCCGCTGCCCGGCCTTTTGCACCTGCCCTGCCAATTGCAACAGGGCTTCAAGCCCCATAGCCAAAGGGGTGCCGCCACCCCCCGGCAGGCCCGCCAGGGATCGCCGGGCCCGGGCCAAAGAGCGGGTGGGCGGCAGGATGATATCGGCAGCCGTGCCGCGAAAGGCGATCACCGCCACCTGATCGCGGCGGATATAACAATCGGCGAGCAACAATTCCACCGCGCCTTTGGCCTCGGCCAACCGCTCCATCGCCGCCGAGCCGGACGCATCCACAAGAAAAATCGTGGCGGTTTCGCTGCGCTGTTTATAACGGATGACGCGCAGATCATCGGGTCGGATCAGCACCCGATGCGCCTGCTCGCCCCCATGATCCGCCTGATTATGCAGGGCCTGGCGCCGCAGGGCCTGCCAGGGTGCAGCGGCCCGCAGGCTGGCCAGAAGATCAAGACGCGCGCCATCGCGGGGCAGACCGGGGCGCACCCCCACCGGGCGACCCCGGCGCACAGACAGGGTTTTCGCCATCGCCGCCCGCTGCCCGCCCCGGGATCGGCTGGCGGCTTTATCACCTGCCCCCTTTTGCAAGCCCGCCAAAAGATCGGGCTGCAGATGCGCCATCACCGCATCGAGCAGGCGATCTTCGGCCCGGCCATCGCCAAGAGACTCGGTGGGGGGTTCACTGGAGGACTCACTGGGGGTCTCATTGGGGGCGCCGTCACTGGGGGCCTCACTGGGGGCTTGATCCTCATCTGGTGGCGTCGCGGGGTCATCATCTGGCGGGTCGCTCTCTTGTCGATCTTCCGGTGCCGGAAAGCGCGTGGCCCGGGGCAATAAAACCAGCCGCACGGCAAGGGCTGCATCCTCATCATTGCTGATAATGCGGCCATCCAAAGCGGCGGCGGCCAGGGCCACCCGCAAAGCCAGTATTTCCGCCCGCACCGAAGCAATCCCCAAGGCCTGCGCCGTTTCGCACAGATCACGAATCAAGCCATCTGCCGCCTCTACATCCTGAAGTCGGGCGCGGGCGGCGCTGATTTCATCCTCATGAAAAGGGGCGCCGCCAATCTGACGATGGCTGAGATCATCCAAATACAGATGAATGCCCAAGCGATCTCTCAGCACCAGCGGGGCTGGCTCTTCATCCTCTTCATGTTCATCAATGGCCACCAGCCCAAAGCGTGCATCAAGACGATCAATCGCGGCAGCGATCTGGCCCGCCACCGAAGGCAGCAGCCGATCCGCCATCCGCAACAGCACGAGGCCGCCATCCGCTTGCGCCAGAAGGCCGGGGCTGTGGACCGGCTTGCCGCTTTTCAGGGTAGCGATCAAATCCAAGCCCCCGGCCAGCGCCTCCTGACTGATCTGGCCCGGACAGGGCCTGATGATGATCCCCGCATCCGCCGCCATTTCCAGCAAGGCAGCCAGCCATGCATCCCGCACCGGGCCGGGATGGGCGCGCAGATGCACCCCGCCAAGGCCCACCGGATCGATCAGCAGCAAAGCCGCCGCCGTCATCGCATCCGGCCAGCGATGATCTATCCCCTCTGGCCCATCATCCCCCAGCGCGGTCATAAGGCATCAAAGCGGTCGGCAATCACCCGCTCCACCCGGGCGGCGGAACCGGCATCATCCAAGGGATCCCGGCGCAAACGATGGCCAAGCGCCGCCGGTGCCATCCGCCGCAGATGATCGGGGCCCACCACATCATCGGCTTCAAAAGCCGCCAAAGCCCGGGCCACCCGGATCAGGGTCAGTTCACCCCGCAGGCCATCGGTTCCCAGATCCACACACAGGCCCGCCGCCAGCGCCAGCATCTCATCGGGCACGGTGATCTGGGGCAGGCGGCTTTGGGCAGCGAGGATTTTCTTGCGCAAAATGCCATCGCGTGGGCGATAGCGCTTGATGAAGGCTTCGGGATCATGCTCATAAGCATCGCGGCGACGAACCACCTCGACCCGGGTGGGAATATCGCGCGGGGTGACCACATCCACCGCCAAACCAAATCGATCCAGCATCTGTGGCCTTAAATCCCCTTCTTCAGGATTGCCCGAGCCAATGAGCACAAAACGCGCCGGGTGGCGAATGCTCAGCCCTTCGCGTTCCACCAGATTTTCCCCCGATGCGGCGGCATCGAGCAACAGATCGATGATGTGATCTTCTAAAAGATTGACCTCATCAATATAGAGAAAACCGCGATTGGCGCGGGCGAGCAGGCCCGGTTCAAATTTTTTCTCGCCACTGGTCAGCGCCCGTTCAATATCAAGGGCCCCCACCACCCGATCTTCGGTCACCCCCAAGGGCAAATCCACCACCGGCACCGGAACCATCCGGCTTTTAACGGCTGCGGATTTAGCCTGACGCGGGCAGCCATCAGCGCATGGCCCCCGCGATGGATCGGGGGCGCAGCCATAGGGGCAGCCCACCACCACCTCGATCTTTGGCAAAAGCCCGGCCATCGCCCGCACCGCCGTTGATTTACCGGTGCCCCGATCCCCCATGATCAAAACGCCCCCGATCCGGGGATCGACAGCGACCAGAATAAGGCCCATGATCATCGCATCCTGACCAACCAAGGCTGAAAAGGGATAGGGCTGTGCCATGGTTATGATCCTCCGATCCGGTGCAGGGGGGCTATGGGCAGGGGGGCTTTATAGGGGGGGGCTATGGGCGCGCCTCCGATTTTTTTGGCCAGATGATCCAAAGCCGCCAAAGGGGCGTAAAAAAACTGGCCCATACCGTTGACACTGGCCTGCTGCATGGGTGCAATGAACAAAACCTTTAACCAAACCATTGGGGAGCCGCCTTTATGTATTCCACGCCGTCCCATAAAATGCCCGTTAAAACAACGACTGCCAAAAACTTTTCCACAATCAGCCTGCCCCTGATGCGCAGGATGGCTTTTCTGTCCTTCATTCTGATCGCCCTGGCTTTCATCGCCAGCCGCCCGGCTGCAGCGCAGGATGTGGAGAAGGGTGAAAAGCTGTTTGCCCGCTGCCAGGTTTGCCATGTACTGGAACCCGAAGGCCGCAAGATCGGCCCCAGCCTTTATGGGGTTTTTGGCCGCACATCGGGCACAGTTGAAGGCTTTGCCTATTCCAAAGCGATGCAAGACGCGGGGATCGTGTGGAGCGAAGACACCATTTCGGCTTATCTGGAAAATCCCCGAACCTATATTCCCGGCAATCGCATGGCCTTTCCGGGCCTGCGCAAAGAAGAGGATCGCGCCGATCTGATTGCCTATCTTAAATCCGCAACCGGGTCCTGAACGCTGATCGCCTGCATGGATCGGGGCTGGGGTCATGGTCATATCATGGCACCTCACACCCCGGTCCATCGGCTTTTGAGATCATAAAGATGAAACACCAGGGCGAGCGATATCCACAGTAAAACCAAAGACCATGATTGCAGCCCGAGGGCCGCATGAAGCGCCAGAAAAAGCGCGGCACCGGGCAGCATCAGGCGGATGATCTGCGACGGGTTCAGCCCACGCTTTTTCCACCGCCACCACCAGAACAGGCCTAAGCTTTCAACCAGCATAAAGATAAGGGCAATAAGGATGAGATCGCCCGACAAGACCAGCTCTTTCATCCCATCATCCGCCCTCGATGCGCCGCCACCCGCCCTCTTTTCAAGGGACGCGCCCCGGTGAAACCAGCCCCAGAAGATGCGCCATATCTTTCATGAAAATGCGCAGATGCGCTGCCGGATGGGCCCGCACCAGCTTTTTATTCATATAGGCTTCCCATGTCAGCCTTTGCACATCGCGATCCCCGCACATGGTGGTAAAGCGTTCGCGGCGCTTATCCGATGAATACCAAAAAGATTGCATCACCCCCAAAACCCAGAAAACCCGGCCATGCGCTGCCATGAAGGCCTTGCGCGCCTGCGCCAGGGATCGAGCATCATCGGTTAGCAGGCTTTGCACCACCGCACTTGCCACCATCTGGCCACAGATCATGGCATAATAAATGCCTTCGCCAGAGGCCGGGGCCACCACCCCCGCCGCATCCCCCGCCAATATCACATCGCGGCCATTATCCCAGCGTTTCAAGGGCTTCAGCGGTAAAGGCGCGCCTTCACAGCGGAGGGTTTCAGCCCCTGCAAGCCCGGTTTCATCGCGCAGGCGGCTTACGGTTTGGCGCAGGGAAAAGCCCTTCACCGCCGAACCGGTGCCAATGCTGGCCGTTTCCCCATGGGGAAAAATCCAGCTATAAAAATCTGGCGATAAATCCCCCCGATAATGAATATCGCAGCGATCATCACGATAGCCCGCCACCGCTTTTTCGGGCAGCCTGATCACTTCATGATAGGCAAAAACGCATTGGGGCCGCCCCAATTCCGGCATGGCTTCCCGCGCCACCGCCGAATTGGCCCCATCTGCCCCGATCACCCGCCGCGCCCGGATCGAATGGGCGCTGCCATCCGGGCCCTGATAGATCAGCCGGGCCATTCCATCCGCATCGCGCTCCAGAGTTTTAAACCGCCCAATCCGCAATTCAGCACCATTTTGCGCTGCCCGCTTCCGCAACCAATCATCGAATTGATCGCGATCAACCATAGCCACAAAGCCCTTTTCCACCGGCATATCCACATGGCGATGGCTGGGGGAAATGATCCGCGCAGAGCTGGCTTTCGCCACCAGCAAATGATCGGGGATATTGAAATCTGCTATCAACCGAGGGGGAATGGCCCCACCGCAGGGCTTGATCCGTCCGCCCCGATCCAGCAAAAGCGTGCGAAAGCCTGCCCGCGCCAATTCATCGGCGGCAGTGGCCCCGGCCGGGCCGCCTCCCACCACACAGATGTCGAACAACTCGGACATGGCTAAGACCCTTCCATTGAAAACAGGGGAACCGACGGCGCTTTTGCCGGCATGGCAGGCGATGGGCGTGAGACACTTTCCCCCGCCCCTTTGGCTGCCATCATTCCTTTAACCCGCAGGGCAAGACCCGCGGCCAATAGGAACAAAAAAGCTTCGGCGGCAAAAACCACCGCATAGGATAAAGCCGGGTCGGCAAAGAAAAACCGCATCAGATCAACCCCGGCCGTGCCGATAAACCCCCCAAGCCCAAAAGCAATGGCCTGCGCGGCGCCCCACAGCCCCATGCGCGTGCCTTCCCGCTCGGCCCGGCCTTCGCTGGCCAGAGCCATCATCGTGCCAATGGCCGCCACCGCAAAAAGCCCATTGGCAAAGCCCAAAAAGAAAACCGTGGGAACCAATGGCCAGTCCGAACCGATCATGGCCGCCATCACCAATCCCAAAAGCGCCAGAGCCGAAAGCACACAGCCCGCCATCATGAAAACGCTCGTGGGCAGCCAGCGGCGGATAACGGCAAAGCTCCCCGCCACCCCCACCAGCGCCATGCCCAGCAAAACACCGCTATGCTGAAGCCCCGCCAATTGCGTGGATTGGCCCGGGCTATAGCCAAAAATCATCCCGGCAAAGGGCTCGAGAATGAGATCCTGAGCGCTATAGGCCAGCATTGAAAGAAACACGAACAGGGTAAAAAGCCGGGCTTTCGGCTCGCCCCAAATCTCGATCAAAGCCGCGCGGAAACTAGTCTGTGCGCTGGATTGGTTTTGGCTGTGGTCGGCCACCGCCATGGCCTCGTGATCCGGGGTCTTTTCCAACCCCATGATCGCCAGCACCGCCAGCCCGAAGGCCAACCCGGAAACAATGCTGGTGACGATGATCAGACGCAGCAGCGAGAAAGGCTCAAGAAAGGCCCCCGCGATGGTGGCGGTCAGGATAAAGCCCATGATCATCATTACCCACACAAGGGTCGCCGCCCCGGCGCGCCGGGCTGGGGCCACCTGTTTGGCCATCAGGGTCAAAAGCGTGGTGCCGCTGGCCCCTACGCCCAACCCGATCATGACAAAGGCCAAAACCGCCAGAATGATCCCCGGCACCAGATATTGGGCCATCAGCGCCACCGACAGGGCCGCCATCACCCCGCCCAAAGCCAGAACCGCCATGCCCCCGATGATCCACGGGGTGCAGCGCCTGCCCGCATCGGCTCCATAGCCCATGCGGGGCCGCGAAATCTGGATCGCATAATGCAGCCCCACCAGAAAGCCGGGCAAAATCGCCAAAAGGCCCAATTCCACCACCATCACCCGATTGATGGTTGATGTGGTGAGCACAACAATCGCCCCCAAAGCCGCCTGCACCAGCCCCAAGCGGATGATCCCCGGCCAGCTCATTGTGCGCCCCATTTTGCTCACAGCCCCTCTCCCGCAATGGATGAAGCCCGCAAAGCAAAAGCCGCCAGCAACATCCCCCCCACATAAAGGCTGGTGCCGGTGGCATTATACCAGGGCGCGCGCAGGCGGGGGGCTTGTAATAATCGCCGCATCAAAACCAGTTGAACCAGAATGAAAAGCCCCAAGGTGGCGGCATAGATGGGCATTTGCCAAAACCACAAAAGGGCGGCCACCACTAGCTGGGGGATCAGCATCACGATGCAGGCAAAGCGCGCCGCCCGATCCACACCCATCTGGGCTGGCAAAGAGGCGATCCCCATCTTCAGATCGCCTTCCACCGATTTGAAATCATTCAATGTCATGATGCCATGGGCGCCCAGGCTATAAAGCCCGGCAAAAAGTAAAACCCGTTCGCCGGGCAAAGCCGCCGCCATGATCGCCGCCCCGGTAAACCACGGCAGCCCTTCATAACACAGGCCCACAGCCGCATTACCCCACCAGCCATTGCGCTTTAAACGAAAAGGCGGGGCGCTATAGGCCCAGGCCAAAGCCAAGCCAAACAGCGCCGCCAAAAAGCCCCAAAGCCCCAGAAAAGTGGCCAGGATAACGGATAAAACGGTCCAGATCACAGCGATGATCAGCCCCCAGGAGCCGGGGATGCGCCCCGAAGGGATAGGGCGTTCAGGCTGATTGATCTGATCCACATGACGATCAAACCAATCATTCACCGCCTGACTGGTACCACAGACCATTGGCCCCGCCAGCAAAACGCCCAGACCGATGATCAGCCAATGGCCAGACAGCGCCACGCCCGATGAAATGATGCCGCACATATAGGCCCACATCGGAGCAAACCATGTGATTGGCTTCAGGAGTTCAAGCGCCGCTGATGGGACAAATCGTGACATGCATTCACGATATGATTGACGGTTTTATTTGTCAACTTGGATTGACAGATGCAGGTGGGAAAAGTCGGGCGAAAAAGGGATCATGAAAAACAAAAAAAGCGGCCAAAGCCGCCCTTCCTTTAATCGCGATCCTGACTGTTGAATTCACCCACCCCATAGCGGCGCATCTTGACATATAGGCTTTGTCGGCTCAGCCCCAGCATTTCTGCCGCCGAAGCGCGATTGTCATGGGTCATTTCAAGGGCCGCTTCGATACACATCCGCTCGATCACATCGGTGGTTTCGCGCACGATATCTTTCAAGGCCACACGCCCCACGAGTTCGGTCATGCTTTCGCTGGAACCGCCCGCATCTTTTTCAAAATCGCCGATGCCTTTGAACCGCCGCTCGACATCGCGAATCACAAAGCCATAGCAGGTCTCATCACCCCTTGTGGCCGCAGCGGCTGAAATCTCGACCTTGGTCACGGCATTCATCTCGCCGCGAATGCTGGTGGAAAACAATCGCACCGTTTGTTCTTCGCGCAAGGTGCCCAACAGCACATTCAAACCAACACCGGGCCGCCACAGCCATTGATCAAGGGATTGCCCCAGAACCTGCTGTTCGGCAACCAACTGCACTAATGACAAAAAGGATCGATTGGCCGCCTGAATGATGCCCTGCTGATCGGTCATCACAAAGGCATCCGGGGATTTTTCCATCACCTCGATGATGCGCGCTTTCGCCCGGGGCACCATCGATGCGCTTTCACTGTCTTCAACCGGCTTCAGCCGCAAAAGATAGAACAAGCCATCCTTGTGATGGGTGAAAAGATTAGCGGACATGAAAAAGCTGTGGGCATTGTCGCTGCGCTTGACGCTGATATCTTCACAGGTGCCGCCCGTGCGCACCTGTTCGAGCAGGCTGTGGATATCATCGGTGCTTTTTTCATCAAAACCGCTGAAGAAATTTTGGCCCACCAGATCGCCTTTTTGATGGCCCAGAATACGGCTGGCGGCGGCATTGGCCTCAACAATTTTGCCCGTGCGGGCGCTGACCACCAAAATAGCCTCACCCGAAATCTGAAACAGCAGACGATAGCGGGTTTCCGCATGGCGAAACCGCTCATAATCGCGTTCCATGGTTTGCTGGGCCATGATCAGCTTTTGCTGCAACAGCGCCATTGTCCCCATTTCGCGGCCAATGACCACATAATGGCCAGTGGTGGTCAGGGGCAGAGCCAGATATTGCACCGGAATATCGCCGGGTTTGGCATGATGATTGATTTGGCGCCAGCGTGGCCGTTCATTGGCCGCCGCCCCCGCCAGCATCCTTTCCACCTTGCCCAAAGATTCGGGCGTCACCAGATCGCGCAAAAAGCGCCCGCGCCACCGATCCGATCCTTCGATGCGAAAATCACCCTCGCCATAAGACAGATCCAGAACCGCGCCATCACGATCAACGATCAAAGCAATATCAGCGGAGGCGGCAATCACCATGCCAGCGACATCCGCTTTCAAATCACCAATCGTTTCCTTGACAGCATTGAAGTGTTTCACGGGAGCAATCTTTCCAACATTCAGATCAAAATTCCGCCCAAATCCAGCACAAACAAAAGCCGGACTTGTGCAGCCTTTGCCTTTCAACGCACGCCACACAAACCCGGCACGATCAATCGACAAAAGACGTTATTGCGCCAACCGGGGTCGGACCATCGTTTCGGCAAGCAAGGTTGCCTGCTTTCCATTGCTCGCCATGACATCCGCCCCCACATATTTGACCATGGCCGGTTTTTCAAGAAAAAGCGCACCACCCACCATGATATAAAGTGATCCATTTGATGAATGACGTCGTAATGATTTAATTGTTTTTTTTATCCATTCAAGCTCTTGATCGCCGCTGGCGGAAAAGCCCGCGATAATGAAATGGTCATTGGCCACCTGATCAACCAGTTCCTGTCGGCTCCATCCCAAGGCATTCCTGACATACCAGCCAGCGATCCGAAATAATTCGCACACCATCGTCGAACCGAAAATATGCTGCTCATTGGGTGCGGTGATCATCAGTGCCCGGCGCGTGCGGGTCATTCCCGATGGCGCATCCGGATGGCCATGCAATAAACTGCGCAATAAATAGGTCAATGATCCCATCGCCATGGTCACCTGCGCGAAATCCGCATCATCATCTTCCCATAAATCACCCAGCCGCCGTGCACAGGGGGCAAAAATCCCCAAACACAAGGTCTCGATTCGGGCCCCATTGTCGCGCATACGATCCAGCATCATTTCAGCGGCATCGATATCCCCGGCCAGAATGATGCGGGTCAACCGTTCGATATCCTTGGGATCGGGAAGCCAAACATCATACGACTCATTGGCGTTGCTTTGATCCTCGCCACGACAGGCCATCAACAAACGCGGAATGATGTCGCTTTCGATGGCAGACGCCCATTCGCCGAACCGTGCCTTGCTGATCGGCATATCCGATGCTGTTGAAGAGGCCATATCGCGGCGAGACTCTGCGGAACTTTGCGGTTTTGAAGACGTCCTTTCCTGCGCATCCGATAAGGATGTCGCCATATGATTACTGAAGCTGTCTTCCCCTCGGAACATATTTGGCATGGTAAATCCCCGCTCTGATATGAAGCCAAAAGTTTACACAGAAAAGCGTCAATAATCTAATTAAATCAGACATTCCAACAATAACAGTGAGTTAATCAGGATTGATCGCAATTATTTTTACTGTTTTGTGCAGGCGCACAATAATAATTCCAGCTTATTTCCGCATCATTGTAATGATTTTCTGACGTAAATCTAGATTGACAGTTCTGGAGAGTCGCGGTTAGTCTGTTTCCTGTGACCCAAAGCCTGCGGCCAATCGAGATCGGCCCTTTTAGCAGGCATATGAATGCAAGGACGATGCTGTGACCCGGACCTTTGCCAGCACCAAGAAACGCCCCGCCCTTTATACGGCGCAGGAAAGGCTGCGGCGCGATGCCTCGCGCTGGACCCGGATCCAGGGCATTCTGGCCATTGCTCAGGCCGTGGTGTTTTTGATCAGCCTGTCATTGGTGGTGCATTATCTGGTCACAGCCAATGGCTATGGGGCGGCAACACTTTCGATTCTCGTCAAAACCGGATTTCTTTACGCCATCATGATCACCGGCTCTTTATGGGAGCATGATGTGTATGGGCAATATCTCTTTGCTCCCGCCTTTTTCTGGGAAGATGTCGTCTCGATGGGGGTGATCGCCCTGCACAGCCTGTATCTGGCGGGCTTGTTGTTCGGCTTTTTATCACCCCGCGATCAGATGCTGATCGCTTTGGCCGCCTATGCCACCTATGCCGTGAATGCCGCGCAATTCTTATACAAGCTGCGTCGGGCCCGGCTTGATCATGCCGCCCGGCCATCCCATTCCGCGCCCAATGCGGCACCTGGGGATTTCGACGAGGAGCCGGTATCATGAGCACGACCATCCCCCGTCCCCATTTGGATCGTCCGATTTTGAAGGAACGCGGCCAGCGCGAGGTTTTTTGCGGGCTGACCGGGATCATCTGGCTGCATCGCAAAATTCAGGATGCCTTTTTCCTGATCGTGGGATCACGCACCTGCGCCCATCTCATGCAATCGGCAGCCGGGGTGATGATCTTTGCAGAACCGCGCTTTGGCACCGCCATCATCAATGAACGCGATCTGGCCGGGCTGTCTGATGCCAATGAAGAGCTGGATCGGGTGGTGGATCAGCTTCTGGCCCGGCGGCCGGATATCAAGCTGCTGTTCCTTGTGGGCTCCTGCCCGTCTGAGGTGATCAAGCTCGATCTGTCCCGCGCTGCCCATCGGCTTTCGGGGCGCTTTTCCCCCGATGTTCGCATCCTCAATTATTCCGGTTCGGGGATTGAAACCACCTTCACCCAGGGCGAAGATGCCTGTCTGGCCTCGATGGTGCCGGTGCTGCCCGATGCCACGAAAGGCGCGGCTCCGTCCTTGCTGATTGCCGGAACATTGGCGGATGTGGTGGAAGATCAGATCAGCCGTTTAGCCAATGATGCCGGATTTGGCGATGTGCATTTCTTCCCCCCCCGCCGGGCCCATGCCCTGCCGCCGATTGGCCCCGATACCCATATCCTTTTGGCCCAGCCTTTTCTGACCGATACCGCCAAAGCCCTGACCGAACGGGGTGCACAGCTCATCCCCGCCCCCTTTCCGCTGGGGGCCGAAGGTACCAGCCTGTGGCTGCAGGCAGCGGGTGAGGCCATGGGCGTGGCCCCCAAAACCCTTGAAGCCCTGATCGCCCCAAAGCGGGCCCGGGCCGAACGGGCGCTGGATCATTATCGGCCGATGCTGGAAGGCAAAAGCCTGTTTTTCTTCCCCGATTCGCAGCTTGAAATTCCCCTTGCCCGGTGTTTATCGCGGGAACTGGGGATGCGCCTGATCGAAGTGGGCAGCCCCTTCATCAATCAAAGGCTGATGGCGCCCGATCTCGATCTGCTCCCCGAAGATGTGATGCTCAGCGAAGGTCAGGATGTCGATAAACAGCTTGATCGCTGCCTTGCGGCGCAACCCGATATCGTGGTGTGCGGGCTGGGGCTTGCCAATCCTTTAGAGGCCCATGGCATGACCACGAAATGGTCCATCGAGCTGGTTTTCACCCCGATCCAGGGTTTCGAGCAGGCCGGTGATCTGGCTGAATTATTTGCCCGGCCCCTTGATCGCCGCACAAGATTGGTGGCCTGATATGGATCTCACCATCTGGACATATGAAGCCCCGCCCCATGTAGGCGCCATGCGCATCGCCACCGCCATGCGTGGGGTGCATTATGTGCTTCATGCGCCGCAGGGCGATACCTATGCCGATCTTTTATTCACGATGATCGAGCGCAATAAAACCCGCCCGCCGGTAACCTATACCACCTTCCAGGCCCGCGATCTGGGCAGCGATACCGCCAATCTATTCACCACCGCCTTGAAGCAGGCCTATGAACGCTTTCAGCCGCAGGCGATTTTGGTGGGATCATCGTGCACCGCTGAATTGATTCAGGATGATCCGGCGGGTCTGGGCCGGGCCTTGAATCTGCCGGTGCCCATCATTCCTTTGGAGTTGCCATCCTATCAGCGCAAGGAAAACTGGGGGGCTGCGGAAACATTCTATCAGCTTGTTCGCACCCTGGCGGCCCCCGCAAAAACCGATGCCGCCGATGCACCGGCAAAAGCGGATCGGGCACCGCGCTGCAATATTCTTGGCCCCACGGCTTTGGGCTTTCGCCATCGTGATGATCTGGCGGAAATTCGCGGGCTTTTGACATCCATGGGGATCGAAATTTCGGTCACCGCCCCCCTTGATGCCACGCCTGCCGATCTCGCCCGTTTGGGGGAAGCGGATTTCAATGTCGTTCTTTATCCCGAAATCGCCGACAACACGGCCCAATGGCTCAAGCGCAGCTTTGGCCAGCCTTTCACCAAATGTATTCCCATCGGGGTGGGGGCGACCTGCGATTTCATCCGCGAAGTGGCGGCTTTGTCCGGGGTTGATGCGTCGGCGCTTTTGGCGGACGACCGTTCGCGCCTGCCATGGTATTCGGCTTCCATCGATTCCAATTATCTGACCGGCAAGCGGGTCTTTATTTTCGGCGATGCCACCCATGCCGTGGCAGCCGCGCGCATTGCCTCTAAAGAACTGGGCTTCACCGTTGCTGGCCTCGGCACCTATTCCCGCGAATTTGCCCGTGATGTGCGCACCATGGCCGAGGAACTGGGGATCGAGCCTTTGATCAGCGACGATTATCTGGCGGTCGAAGCCGCGATCATCGAAGCCCGCCCCGAACTGATTTTAGGCACCCAGATGGAGCGCCATATCGCCAAGCGTTTGGGCCTGCCCTGTGCGGTGATTTCAGCACCGGTGCATGTGCAGGATTTCCCGGCGCGCTATTCCCCGCAAATGGGTTTTGAAGGCGCCAATGTGCTGTTTGATAGCTGGGTGCATCCGCTGATGATGGGCCTTGAGGAACATCTTTTGGGCATGTTCCGCGATGATTTTGAATTTTCCGATGATGCCGCTCCATCGCATCTGGCAGGCGAAGGGGCCCGGCGGAACGAGACTGACGACAGCAAGGAGCACACCCCCCAAGACCTGGGCTGGAATGATGAAGCCGCCCGCGAACTGCGCAAAATTCCGTTTTTCGTGCGGGGCAAAGCCCGCCGCAATACCGAGATTTTTGCCCGGGATCGCGGCCTGACAATGATCAACCTGGATGTATTATACGATGCCAAAGCGCATTTCGGACGATAAGGCCAAGCGGTCTGTCCGCATGGTCATCATCACCCTTGATAGCCACCTGTCTGCCTCGGCGGAACGGGCGGCGGCGCGGCTGCAAACGATCTGCCCCGGTTTTTCTCTCAGCCTTCATGCCGCCGTGGATTGGGCCCATAGCCCGGCCGCGCTGGAACGCTGCAAGGCCGCCGTGGCCGAAGGCGATATCATTCTGGTCACCATGCTGTTTTTGGAAGATCAAAGCGAGGCCATCCTGCCGGCTTTGCAGGCCCGCCGCCCCCATTGCGATGCGATGATCGGCATCATGTCATCGGGCGAGATCATCAAACTCACCCGCCTTGGCCGTTTGAATATGGATGGCTCGGGCAAGGGGCCTATGGCGCTTTTGAAAAAGCTGCGGGGCAAGGGTGGCAAATCCCAATCGAGCTCGGGCGCCGGGCAAATGGCCATGCTGCGCCGCTTGCCCAAAATTCTGCGCTTCATCCCCGGCACGGCTCAGGATCTGCGCTCTTATTTCCTGACCATGCAATATTGGCTGGCGGGCTCCGAAGACAATATCACCCATATGGCCGGTTATCTGATCGGCCGCTATGCCGCCGAAGGCCGCGCCGCTTTGGGCCAAAACTATAGCCCGCAAGAGCCGGTCTGCTATCCCGATGTGGGGCTTTATCATCCCCGCATGGCAAAAGCCGCGAAGGGCGATCAGGGCCTGCATGGCCATCGGATGAGCGAAGATTTGAATGATCTGCCCGCTTTTGCGACGAAATCCGAACGCAAATCCCAAACCACTGTGGGCACGGTGGGGCTGATCGTGATGCGATCCTATGTGCTTTCGGGCGATTGCGCGCATTATGATGCCGTGATCACCGCCCTTGAAAGCCGTGGCCTGCGGGTGATCCCGGCTTTTGCCAGCGGCTTGGATTGCCGCCCGGCGATCGAGCGCTTTTTCATGGACAAGGGGGTGGCGACCATCGACAGCCTGTTATCCCTGACCGGATTTTCCCTTGTTGGCGGCCCTGCCTATAATGACAGCACAGCCGCCGCCGATATGCTGGCCCGGCTCGATGTGCCCTATCTGGCCGCCCATGCGGTTGAATTTCAATCCCTTGAGCAATGGGAACAGGGCGAAAGCGGCCTCACCCCGATGGAAGCCACGATGATGGTGGCGATCCCCGAACTGGATGGCGCCACCGGGCCGATGGTGATCGGTGGCCGGGGCCATCGCCTGAGCCAGGGCGGCAAGGCGCAGGATCCAAGCGCTGGGGATCGTCATATGATCGCCCAGCCGGATCGCATCGACAGGCTGGCGGATCGCGTGGCCCATCTGGTGGCTTTGAAGCGCAGTGAACGGGCCGAGCGCCATCTGGCCATTGTGCTGTTTAATTTTCCGCCCAATTCGGGCAGCACCGGCACAGCGGCTTTTCTATCGGTGTTTCAATCCCTTTATAACAGCCTGAAGGCCCTTGATGCCGCAGGTTACAAGGTGGAATTGCCCGCCGATGTGGATGAACTGCGCGATCAGATCCTGATCGGCAATGCCGCCCGCCATGGCGCCGAAGCCAATGTGGCGGTGAAAATCAGTGCCGATGATCATGTGCGCCGCGAACCCTATCTGGCTGAAATCGAAGCCCAATGGGGCCCCGCACCGGGCCGCGCCCAAAGCGATGGACAATCGATTTTTGTGCTGGGGGCGCATTTTGGCAATGTCTTTGTGGGCGTGCAGCCTGCCTTTGGCTATGAAGGCGATCCCATGCGCCTGCTCTTTGAAAAAGGCTTGTCGCCCACCCATGCCTTCAGCGCCTTTTATCGCTATCTGCGCGAGGATTTCAAAGCCCATGCGGTTTTGCATTTCGGCACCCATGGGGCTTTGGAATTCATGCCCGGCAAGCAAACCGGGATGACCGCTGCCTGCTGGCCGGACCGGCTGATCGGCAGCCTGCCCAATTTTTATCTTTATGCAGCCAATAATCCATCGGAAGGAGCCATCGCCAAGCGCCGCTCGGCAGCCACCCTGATCAGCTATCTCAGCCCGGGCATTACCGAGGCGGGGCTGTATCGCGGTTTGAGCGAATTGAAAGAAACCCTTGATCGCTGGCGTAGCCTTGATGGAACGCGGCAGCCCGAGCGCGATGCGTTGGCCGAATTGATCCAGATCCAGGCCATGGAGCTTGATCTGATCACCCCCGATACCCCCTTTGATGACAAAGAACGGGCGATTGCCGGGATCAAGGCCAGCATCCATGAACTGGAATATACCCTCATCCCCCATGGCCTGCATCAAATTGGGGTGCCCCATGAACGGGCCGAACGGCGCGATCTGCTGGCGGCCATGTCCAAAACAGTCCAAGGCACCGCGCTGGCCGATGATCTGCTCGATGCCCTTGTGGATGGGGCCGGTCCTGATCGCCTCTACAGCTTTGCCAGCGAGCAACAGGCCCGTGATCCCGAATGGCAGGCGCTTCTCACCCGGCTGCATCATGCCAATGCCATGCTGTGTGATGATCATGAATTGCCCGCGCTGGTCCATGCCCTTGATGGCGGCTTTGTGAAGCCGGTGGCGGGGGGCGATCTTTTGCGCACATCGGATATTCTGCCCACCGGGCGCAATATCCATGGCTTTGATCCTTTCCGCATTCCCAGCGCCTTTGCCATGATCGATGGGCAAAAACAGGCGGATCTGCTGATCCAACGTCACCGCGAAGATCATGGGGCCGCGCCCCGATCCGTGGCGATGGTTTTATGGGGCACGGATAATCTGAAATCCGAAGGCGGGCCGATTGCACAGGTGCTGGCGCTTTTGGGGGCGCGGCCACGGTTCGATAGCTATGGCCGGCTGTGTGGGGCCGCCCTCGTGCCTTTATCGGAATTGGGGCGTCCACGGATCGATGTGGTGGTCACCTTATCCGGCATTTTCCGCGATCTTCTGCCTTTGCAAACCCGGATTCTGGCCGAAGCCACATGGCTTGCGGCTTCGGCCGATGAAGCCCCTGAGGATAATCCCATCCGGGCCCACAGCCTTGCCTATCAGGCTGCCCATGGCTGCGATCTTGAAACCGCGGCTTTGCGGGTGTTCAGCAATGCCGATGGGGCTTATGGGGCGAATGTCAATCTGATGCTGGATAGCGGCTGCTGGGATGATGAAGACGAACTGGCGGAAACCTATACCCGGCGCAAATGCTTTGCCTATAACCGCAAAGGGGAAGCGGCCCCGCAATCGGCCCTGCTCGGCGCGATGTTGAAAGATGTGGATCTCACCTATCAGAATCTGGATTCCGTGGAATTGGGTGTTACCACCATCGATCATTATTTCGATACTTTGGGCGGGATCAGCCGGGCCGCCAACCGCAACCGCGCCCAACCGGTGCCGGTTTATATCGGCGACCAGACCCAGGCCACCGGCAAGGTCCGCAGCCTTGATGAGCAGGTGAGCCTTGAAACCCGCACCCGGGTGCTCAATCCGGTGTGGTATGAAAGCATGCTCGATCATGGCTATGAAGGCGTTCGCCAGATCGAGGCGGCCCTTACCAATACAGTTGGCTGGTCTGCCACCACGGGCAAAGTCCAGCCCTGGGTCTATCAACAATTGACCCAGACCTTTTTGCTCGACGACGCCATGCGCAATCGCCTGGCCAAACTGAATCCGGCGGCTTCGGCCAAAATGGCCAACCGCCTCCTTGAAGCCCATGAGCGCAAATACTGGACCCCTGATGCCGCCACCCTCGCCGATCTGCAAAGAGCAGGCGAGGATCTGGAGGATCGGCTGGAAGGTATTGGCGCAGGAGTAGCCGCATGACCACCGCAACATTGACACGATCCGCCCGCCCTGACGGCGAAGGCAGCGTTCAGGTCAAGCTCGACCCATCGATGAAAATCGAGGGGGCCAAGGTTTTTGCCATCTATGGCAAGGGCGGAATCGGCAAAAGCACCACCTCGTCCAATCTTTCGGTGGCCTTTTCAAAGCTGGGCAAACGGGTTTTGCAGATTGGCTGCGATCCCAAGCATGACAGCACCTATACCCTGACCAAAAAACTGGTGCCCACGGTGATCGATGCCCTTGAACAGGTGGATTTCCATGCCGAGGAACTGCGTGTCGAGGATTTTGTGTATGAAGGCTATAACGGCGTGATGTGCGTCGAGGCGGGCGGCCCCCCGGCGGGCACCGGCTGCGGCGGCTATGTGGTGGGGCAAACGGTCAAGCTTTTGAAGGAACATCATCTGCTCGAAGATACCGATGTGGTGATCTTTGATGTGCTGGGCGATGTGGTGTGCGGCGGCTTTGCCGCCCCCCTGCAACATGCGGATCGGGCGCTGATCATCACCGCCAATGATTTCGATTCGATCTTTGCGATGAACCGGATTTTAGGCGCCATCCGGGCCAAAGCCAAAAATTATGATGTGCGTTTAGGCGGCTGCATCGCCAATCGCAGCGATGAAACCGATCAGATCGACAAATTCAATGAACGGGTGGGCCTGAAAACCATGGCGCGCTTTCCATCCCTTGATGTGATCCGCCGCAGCCGTTTGCAGAAATCAACCCTTTTTGAAATGGAAGACAGCCCCGAACTGGCCGCCGTGCAAAAGGAATATATGCGCCTTGCCTCGGTTTTATGGGCCGGGGTCTCCCCCCTTGAAGTGACCCCGGTAAAGGATCGGGATATTTTCGATCTGTTGGGATTTGAATGATGGCCAGCAACAGCTATATCGCCCGGCGCGGCCTGCTTTTGGATTATTTTGATCGCACCGCCGCCGATGCCTGGGCGCGGATCACCTCTGATGCCCCGGTCAGCGCCATTCGCCAAACGGTCAGGGCCGGACGCGACGAGATGCGCCGCACCCTGCTCGATTGGATGCCGGCTGATCTGAGCGGATGCCGCGTGCTGGATGCCGGTTGCGGCACCGGGGCTTTGGCGATGGAAGCCGCACGCCGGGGCGCCCATGTCACCGCCATCGATCTTTCGCCCACCCTGATCGGCATTGCCAAAGAGCGCATGGCCCAAAATCTTAGCGAGGATATGGCCACCCATCCCCAAAGCGGCAGCATCCGCTTTCTTTCGGGCGATATGCTCGATCGTCGCCTGATCACCAGCCCGCAGGATGAAGCCCGGCCCTTTGATTATGTGGTGGCGATGGATTCGCTCATTCATTATCAGATCGATGATCTGCTGGCGGCGCTGGCCGCACTGACGGCTGTTTCTAAAGGCCCCGTTTTGTTCAGTTTTGCGCCGCGCACCCGGCTTTTGGCGATGATGCATCTGATGGGCCGGTTGTTTCCCCGGGGCGATCGCGCCCCGGCCATCGAGCCGGTGGCCGAACGGATGCTGATCGACCGCATTCTGACAGACGCCCGTCTGGCAGATCACGGACCGCATCGCACCCGGCGGATCAAAAGCGGTTTTTACATCAGCCAGGCGCTGGAGGTGACCCGCCGATGAGCAGGCAGCGCTTTTCCATAGTGCAGGGCTGGACCCGGATCGGCACGCAATTTCTGCCTTTTGCCGATGCGGCAACGGCGGATTTGCCCCTGCCCCGGCTGCTGCGATTGGCGCTGTTCCAAATCAGTGTCGGCATGGCTTTTGTGCTGCTGAATGCCACATTGAACCGGGTGATGATCGTTGAATTGGGCGTGCCCGCAAGCCTTGTGGCGATCATGATCGCTTTGCCCCTTGTTTTTGCCCCCTTGCGGGCTTTGATCGGCCATCGTTCGGATCATCACCGCTCTTTTCTGGGCTGGAAGCGGGTGCCCTATATCTGGATGGGCAGCTTGCTGCAATTTGGCGGCTTTGCGATCATGCCCTTTGCTTTGCTCATTTTATCAGGCGATACCCATGGCCCGATCCTCATCGGTCAGGTGGGGGCGGCTTTGGCCTTTTTGCTGGTGGGCGCGGGCCTTCATATCACCCAAACCACCGGCCTTGCCCTCGCCACCGATCTGGCACCGGAGGCCAGCCGCCCCCGGGTGGTGGCCCTGCTTTATGTGATGCTGTTGCTCGGCATGGTGGCCAGCGCCCTGATCATCGGGGCCTTGCTCGAAGATTTCAGCCAATTGCGCCTCATTCAAGTGGTGCAGGGTGCGGCGGTGATCACCATCTTGCTCAATCTGGCGGCTTTGTGGAAGCAGGAAGCCCGCGATCCAAGCCGCACCGCTTTTGATCAGCCCCGCGTTCCTTTTCAGGCTGCCTGGAAAGAATTCATGCGGGAAAACCGCCCGACCCGTTTGCTGACTGCCATCGGGCTGGGGGCGGCGGCTTTCGCCATGCAGGATATTCTGCTCGAACCCTATGGCGGTGAAATTCTGGGCCTTTCGGTCAGCGCCACCACCAGCCTCACCGCCCTTTTGGCGGGGGGCACTTTGGTGGGCTTCTTCCTTGCCGCCCGCGCCCTTGATCAGGGGGATGATGCCTGCCGGATCGCCGCATTCGGGGCGATCACCGGGCTGGTTGCCTTTCCATTGGTGATTTTATCCCAGCCCTTTCAATCGGTGCTTTTATTCCAGGCCGGCACCACGCTGATCGGCTTGGGCGGCGGCCTTTTTGGCGTTGGCAGCCTGACGGCGGCCATGGCTTTGGCGAAAGACGGGCAAAGCGGGCTGGCGCTGGGGGCTTTCGGGGCCGTGCAGGCCACCGCCACCGGCCTTGCCATCAGCTTTGGCGGTCTCGCCCGCGATGCGATTGGCCATTGGGCCGAAAGCGGCGCTTTCGGGGCGGCGCTGAACAGCCCGGTCACAGGCTATATGGCTGTTTATCACATTGAAATCATACTGATTTTTGCAACACTCATCGCTATCGGGCCGCTGGTTCGCCACAGCCTGAAAGCCCCTGAAACAGATCAAACGAAATTCGGACTTGGGGATTTTCCCGGCTGACCCGAAGCCAAGGAGGACGATATGGAACCCGGTGCCATCACCAGCTCGCTCGATGTAGCGCAAATGGTATTATATGCATTCTGGCTATTTTTTGCGGGGCTGATTTTTTATCTGCGCCGCGAAGATCGCCGGGAAGGCTATCCTTTGGAGCGTGATAATGGCGCGCTTGAAGATCACGGCCTGATCTGGGTGCCCGAAAAACCCAAAAGCTTCAAGCTGGCCCATGGCCCGGTGCGCGAAACCTTCAGCGGTCTTCGGGATAGTCGCAGCCACAAGCTTGAAAAACGCTATGCCTTTGAAGGCTCGCCTTATGATCCCACCGGCGATCCCATGGCCGATGGCGTGGGTCCGGCAGCCTATGCCGAACGCCATGATCATCCTGATCTCACCATCGATGGCGCGCCAAAAATCCTGCCTTTGCGGCTGGCCACAAGCTTTTATCCCGCAGCCGAGGATAATGATCCCCGGGGGATGACCGTTTATGGGGCCGATGGCAAGGAAGCCGGGGTGATCAGCGATCTTTGGGTGGATTGTTCGGAATATCTCGCCCGCTATCTTGAGATCGAAACCACGGATGGAGGTGGCAGCCTGCTGCTCCCCATCAATTTCGCCCGCATCCGTGGCCCGAAGGGCTATTTCGCCCGGCTTTCAGGCATCAATCCGGTTCAGCCCGGGGTTTATGTGCGGGCCTTGCGCGCCGATCAATTCCAAGCCGTGCCGCGCACCGCTTCCCGCGATCAGGTCACCTTGCTTGAAGAAGACAAGATCTGCGGTTTTTACGGTGGCGGCCTGCTTTATGCGACACCCGACCGGATGGAGCCATTGATATGAGCGAAGACGATCATTTCGAGCCGGTATATGGCCTGCCGGAAAAGCCCCCCGCCGATGAACATATTCTGTGGCAGGGGGCCCCTCAGACCAAGGCATTGGCCCGCCATGCCTTTCATATCCGATTGGTTCTCGGCTATTTCGGGATTTTGATCCTGTGGCAACTGATCAGCGGCATTGCCGACCAAAGCCCCTGGGCTGAAACCATGCGACTTTCCGCCCTTTTGCTGATCCCGGCTGTAATCGGCGGCGGCATCTTATGGGCTTTTGCCTGGGGCACGGCCCGCACCACCGCCTATACCATCACCAATCGCCGGGTGGTGATGCGCTGTGGAATTGCACTATCGAAAAGCATCAATATCCCCTTCACTGTGATTCAATCCGCGGCCAAGCGCACCCATTCCGATCACAGCACCGATCTCGTGCTGAGCCTCGAAGGGGAAAACCGCCCGGCCTTTTTCCTGCTGTGGCCCCATGTGCGGCCATGGCGGATCAATCGGCCCGAACCCATGCTGCGCGGTTTATCGGATGGGGATCAGGCCACGCGGATTCTGGCCCGGGCTTTGGCCGATTTTCACCAGCAAGAGCAAAGCGCCCCCACCAGTGAAAGCCAAAAGGCCACCCAAAGCCGCAAGGCCGAAAAATCCGGGGCCAAGGCCCGTGATCGGCTACGCGGCTTTGCTGCGGCGGAATGAAGGAGAGACATCATGGCCACCCATCAGCACGGCACCACAGAGAGAATCGAGCATTTCCCCCGGGTTTTTCTGCTGGCGGCAGCGGGGCTGATCGGGCTGACCATCCTTACCGCAGCCCTGAGCCGGTGGACCGGCAGCTATCATATCGCCCCGCCGGAAGCCGAACTGGTCAGCAGCCGCAGCCTTTATTTCGCCGATCATGAAAGCGGCGCGGTGATCGTGACCGATGCCGCCACAGGGCAGGAAATCGCCCGCCTCGAAGCCGGTGGCCATGGCTTTACCCGCGCCATGATGCGCAGCCTGGCACAAGAGCGGATGGCCCATGGCATCAGCGCCCAAACGCCTTTCCGCCTGAGCCTTTGGGCCAATGGCCGTTTATCCCTGCAAGACCCCGAAACCGGGCGGCTGGTCGATCTCAATGCCTTTGGACCCACCAATGCCGGAGCCTTTGCGGTTTTGATCCCATCGGCTGGAGCGCTTGCAAAAAGGACCGCACCATGAAGAAAAACAGCGCCAGAAATCTTTCTGTCCCCTGCCGGATCGCGGTGGAACGCAGCCATGACAGCCTCCATGCCCATGTGCTTTTAGGGGGCGGGATCGAGATCAATCCCGGTGATGTGGTGCAGGTTGCGGGCGATCCCATCGAGGCCGCCCATGACAGCCGTTTTTTATTGCGCCGACAAGCCCATGTGCGGCGCGCAGGCTGGCTGGCCCGCCAATGGGCCTGCTTTACCGCCATTTTTGAAATTACCGGCCTTTATGAGGTGAGTTTTTCCCCGAGGAGGAAGCCATGAGCGGCCAAAACACCCCCAATGAAACCACCCGCATGGCGCAGGAAAGCACCATGCTCAGCCCGCGCTTTTACACCACCGATTTCGAAGCTTTGGATCAGCTTGATGTGAGCCCGGTGCGCCGGGAATGGGATCAGTTGATGGATCGCTTTCGCAAAGATCCCAACAAGGATCATTTCCAGCGCAGCGCCGAATTCGATCAGGTCGATATTGATGCCATGCCCGATGGCCTGCGCCGGGAATTCATCGATTTTCTGGTCAGTTCGGTCACATCGGAATTTTCCGGCTGCGTGCTTTATGCGGAAATCAAGAAACGCGCGAAAAATCCCGATGTGCGGGATCTGTTTCGCTATATGAGCCGGGATGAAGCCCGCCATGCCGGATTCATCAATGATACCTTGCGCGATTTTGGCATCGGCGTTGATCTGGGCTTTTTGACCAAGGCCAAGAAATATACCTATTTCAAGCCGAAGTTCATTTTCTATGCCACCTATCTATCAGAAAAAATCGGCTATGCCCGCTATATCACCATCTATCGGCAATTAGAGCGTCACCCGGAATTACGCATCCATCCGATTTTCAAATGGTTCCATGAATGGTGTCAGGATGAATACAGCCATGGCGAGGCTTTGGCTTTGGTGATGCGCGCCAGTCCAAAGCTTTTGAAAGGCCATAATCGCTTGTGGATTCGTTTTTTCTGCCTCGCAGTTTATGCCACGATGTATGTGCGCGATCATAATCGCCCCTTGTTTCACAAGGCTTTGGGCCTTAGCCCCCGCGATTATGACATGCAGGTTTTCCGCATTACCAATGCCATTTCCCAGCAGGTTTTCCCCTTGAGCCTTGATCTTGATCATCCGGCTTTCAGCGCAGGGCTCGAACGCCTGCGTCGCTATGCCGATCAGATGCAGGATGCCCGGGAAAAGGGCGGCGTATTTTCTTTTGTGAAACGCATGGGATTGGGGCTTTTAACGGCGGGCACCTTCGCCCGGCTTTATTGCTTACCAGTGAAACGCCATGATCTGCCGCAAAATGTGCTGATGGCCCCGGCTTGGTGAGGACAAACACGTGCTGACCCATCCCGCAGCATTGATTTTTTACGCTCTGTTCCTTTGGTGGTTCAGCACCGGGCTTGTGCTGTTTCTCAATCGTCGGAACCCGCAAACTTTTCCGGCTGCGATGGCGGGCGGCACCGTTCTGTTTGCTTTGGCCCTTTATGGGGTTGGATATAGTGCGGGCAGCACATCGGTTGCATCCACCTATATTGCCTTTGGCTGCGGCCTGATCGCCTGGGCCTGGCAGGAATTAAGCTTTTATCTGGGCTATATCACCGGACCAAGGCGGGTGCTGTGCACCCCGGGCTGCCGGGGTCCGCGCCATTGGGGCCATGCTTTGGGGGTGAGCCTTTATCATGAACTCTCAATCCTGATCACCGGGCTGGCGCTGTTCTGGCTGACATGGGATCAGCCCAATCAACTGGCCTTTCATCTGTTCGTCCTGATCACTTTCATGCATCAAAGCGCCCGCATCAATGTGATGCTGGGGGTGCGCAATGTCAGCGCCCATTGGGTGCCCGCGCATCTGTTTTATCTCAAAAGTTTTCTCAAAACCAAAGACATGAACCCGTTTTTTCCGATTTCGCAGCTTCTGGCTCTGGCGATTTTATGGATTTTGATCGATAAAGCCGTAGCTGCCCCTGCGGGTTCTTTTGCCCTGATGAGCGCCACCGCCCTTTCCGCCATGGCCGCCTTGGCCATCATCGAACACTGGTTTCTCATTCTGCCTTTACCGCTGACCGCCTTATGGCGCTGGTGGGAACAGCGTGAGGCCCCATCGTCCAAAACGAAAACCGATAGTTATCCACTCCGCTCCATCGCATCCGATTTTACAGCTCCCAAAGCTGTTGCTGGCGATGCCAACAGAAACAGCCATGGACCTGAAGGCCCTTTGGCACCAAGTCCATCCGGGAGACCATGATGAATTACGATGAATTTTTCCGTGCCGAGCTGCAAAGCCTCGCCGATGAAGGCAATTACCGCCATTTTGCCGAGCTTGAACGCAGACAGGGGGATTTTCCCCGCGCCCGCCATCATCGCCCGGATGGGACCAAAGAAGTTACCGTGTGGTGCTCGAATGATTATCTGGGCATGGGTCAGCACCCCGCCGTGCTCAGCGCCATGCACGAAGCCATTGATCGCTGCGGCGCCGGTGCAGGCGGCACCCGCAATATTTCCGGCACCACCCATGATCATGTGATGCTGGAACAGGAACTGGCCGATCTGCATCACAAGCCCGCAGCCCTGCTCTTTACCTCGGGCTATGTTTCAAATTGGGCGGCCATCACCACTTTGGCCTCGCGTCTGCCCGGCTGTGTGGTGCTCTCGGATGCGGGCAATCATGCTTCGATGATCGAAGGCATTCGCCACAGCCGCGCCGAAAAGATCATTTTCAAGCATAATGATCCCCAGGATCTGGAACGCTGTTTAGCGCAGATCGACCCCAAGCGGCCCAAGATCGTGGCGTTTGAATCGGTTTATTCCATGGATGGCGATATCGCCCCCATCGCCAAAATTTGCGATGTCGCCGAAAAATACGGGGCCATGACCTATCTGGATGAAGTGCATGCGGTGGGGCTTTATGGCCTGCGCGGCGGTGGCATTGCCGAACGCGAAGGCCTGATGGATCGGATCACTTTGATCGAGGGGACTTTGGGCAAGGCTTTTGGCGTGGTGGGGGGCTATATCGCTGCATCCACCGAATTATGCGATTTCGTCCGCAGCTTTGCATCGGGCTTCATTTTCACCACCGCCCTGCCCCCCGCCTGCGCTGCCGCCGCCCGGGCGAGCATCCAGCATTTGAAACAAAGCAACAGCGAACGCGAGCGCCACCAGAACAGGGTTGCGGCCGTGCGCCGCCAGCTTGATATCATGGGGGTGCCGCATCTGAAAAACGACAGCCATATCGTGCCGGTGATGGTGGGCAATCCCGTGAAATGCAAAATGATCAGCGACCGGCTGTTGCAGGATTATGGCATCTATGTGCAGCCGATCAATTATCCCACAGTGCCCAAGGGAACCGAAAGGCTGCGCATTACCCCATCACCCGTGCATAGCGATGAAGATATCCGCTATCTGATGGAAAGCTTAGGGGCAATCTGGTCTGAATGTGCCCTTGCCCGGGGGGTGGCCGCCGCCTGAAACTGCCGCCTGAAGCTCGCTGTCATCGCGGCTTTGCCTGCCGATCAGGCTCAGCCGCGATTGAGCCACCAGATGCGTGCATTCAAAGCCATCGCAAAGCTGCCCCAGAGTGCATAAGGAACGAGCAGCCAGGCCGCCAGCGGGCTAAGGGGATAAAACAGGGCGATCATCAGCAAAACCGAAAGCCACAGGCAAAACAGCTCGATCAAGGCCAAGCCAATGCGGTGAAGGCCGAAAAAAACCGCCGACCACAAGCCATTGAGCACAAGCTGCAGGCCATAAACCGACAGCGCCAATGCCCCCGCTCCGGCAAAGCCCGCCTGTTTCCAGACCAGCCAGCCGGAAAAGGCGATCATCAGATATAAAATGCTCCACACCGGCGGAAACAGCCAATCAGGGGGCCGCCAGCGCGGCTTTTCCAGGGCTTTATACCAATCACCGGGGCGAAAAAAGGCCCCCGAGCTGGCTGCGATGAAGCATAAAAGCAGAAATCCGCCCAAAACCAGATACTCGCGCATAAGCGCTCCTTCATGCCGAACATAGTGTTCAGCATGGGCAACGAACCCCCTGATGGCAAGCCTGATCCATCAATCCCGGCATTTCTCTCGCCTCTGAAGCAAGGGTCCTGACCCTTAGGGCGAGACGATGCGGGCTATTTGATCGGATGCCCATCTGCATCGACATAAATCAGCGGTGCCGGGCCCATGCCCCGGATTTCAACAATCACCGTGCCGCCTCTGGAGCCATCATAATGGGGTGCCCCTGCGGGATGCTTCATATAGCTTCCCGGCTTCAGGGGCACTTCGGATGCCTTGTCGATGACCGGGCCGGTGCCGGTCCACCATGTACCCTCGATAACCGTGATGAAACGATCCTTTGGGTGATAATGGGGCCGGCTGAGGGTGCCCGGCGCAAACCGGGCCCGGAGGATATAAAATCCTTCCGATGTGGGATCGCCTTCCAGAACCGCAAATGACAGACCGGGACGCAGATCCTGCCATTGCAAATCGTCTGGTGCCACCCGGACAAAGCCCTGTTCATCGGGTTCGCCGGCCTTTGCTGATTGAAAGGATGCCGGCCCTGCAATCAGGGCCGCCACCATCAAAAGGGCAGATGCTTTCATGATCCACCCCCTTCTTTCAGATGCGTATCGAGAAAGGTTTTATAGGCCTGAAGCGCGGTGATGCGATTATTTTTCTTACGGAATCCATGGCCTTCATCCGCAAAAACGATATAGGTCACATCCGCCCCATTGGCACGGGCTGCCGCCACGAGCTGATCATTTTGCGCAACCGGCACCCGCACATCATTGGCCCCTGCCAGCACGAGCATGGGCACGGCGATCCTATCAGCCTGAAAGAGGGGCGAAATGCGCTTCAGGCGTTCGGCATCGCGTTCAGGATGGCCGACTTCATCATAAGCGGCGCCCAATCGGGGCAAACGCCAGGCCCCTTCGGTAATGTTTTTGATATAATCAGAAAAGCCGACGATATTGATGGCCACATCGAAAACATCGGGATGGAAGGTGACCGCCGCCAAAGTGAGATAGCCGCCATAAGAGCGACCCATCACGCCGATTTTCTGGCTATCAATCCAGGGAATGCTCTCCAGAAAGCCGCGAGAGGCGATGACATCGCCCAGATCCGCTTCCCCATGGCGACGACGGTCCATTTCGCGGAATGTTTTGCCATAGCCGCGCGATCCCCGATTATTGATCGCAAAAACCGCATAGCCCTGATTTACCAGATACTGGATATCCATATTATATTGGGCAAGGCTTTGCGCCCCCGGGCCCCCATGAATCCACACCATCGCAGGCACCGGCGCATCGGCTTCGGCCCCATGGGGACGATAGAGCAATCCCAGCACCTCCAACCCATCATAGCTTGCAAAACGAACGACTTCGCTCGCAACCAGATCGGATTCCTTAATATCCCGGCTCAAAGATCAGGTGAGACGCATTGACACGCGCTGTTCCAGATCGACCAGATGGATTTCCGGTGGGCTGGTATCACGCACCAGTTCTACCGCCATCCGGCCACCTTCGGCAAAACGTGGATTGCGGATCTGGCCTTCGGGCATGAAAGACAGATCGATCAAACGATCCTGCTCCGTATCGAAAATCCGGGTCTCGAATTTTGCATCCACATTGATCGTCGCCAACCGATAGCGCCCATCCGCCGAAAAAGCGACATCCACCACATCCCAATCGGCTTCTACCAGCGGCGCGGTTTCAGCGCTTGCGATATCATAGGTCCGGGCTTCCAGAAATTCGCCCGTTGCATCGGTTCCATAGATCAGCTTTTGGCTGTCGGGGGTAAACCCATAGCCGGTATGGATGACCTCTCGCCCTTCGCTGGTCAAAATCAAACGCGGTTCGCGATCAGCACTTTCCAGATCAACCAGATACAGATCGAAATCATAACGGGTGTGATGAAAATCAAGGGAAAGCCAACGGCCATCCGGGCTGAGCTTGAAGCCCCGGGTGGGAAAAGGCAGTTCGCGGGAATTTTTGAACAGCATCTTCCGTTCATAGCTGGTCGCATCATAAACATAGAGATCGGCAACCTCTGGATCGCGTTCTGTCGATGTCAGATAAAAGGCCGTGCCGTCATTCCGCCAACCCAGAAAGCGCAGGCCGGATTCCTGCCCCGCCACTTCATAGTCTCCGGGGGGAGTGAGGTCGATCAGGCTGCCATCCGGCTCGCGCACGAAAACACTATTATGTTTATTGCCGCCGCGATCCCCCGTCAGCAAAATACGCGGTCCTGCAGGAAACCACGAAACCCCATAAAGGGAATTGAGCGCATCCCCGCCAAAGGATTCGAACTGTTCCGCCTCTGGCCCCAAAGCATAGGCCTTGAAAACGCCGCTGCGATCCGAATTGACCAGAATCCGACTGCCATCGGGTGAAAAGGCATGGCCGCCCGCATGGCCCAGCAAATAGGTATCGCTTTCGAGGAAGGCCGCCGCATCATAATGCGCGGGCGCCTGATTTTCATCGGACGATGCCGCCCGATCAGGCACCGAAGACTCGCCACAGGCGGCGGTCGCAAAGATTAGGAAACTGAGTGACTTCAACCAGCTAGACATGGATCTATCCTTTCAGGATCAGCAGAAAAACAGCCTTTGGTAAAGCTCAGGGTCTGTAATGCGCGCCGCCCTGCGTGCGGGGCGAGGAAAAGGCCTTGGATAAAAACAGGCCATTCAGCAGCAAGCGGTTGGTTCCGAGATAGGCCCCCCGGAAATTTGGATTGTCGGTCATCAGGATGACGCTTCCATCGCCCATGCGCTCGGCCACCAGCATAGGGCTTCCGGCCAGCTCGGCCTGCCGCGCCGGAGAGACATAGCCCGATTTGACCGGGGCATCGGCCACATAACGCGCAACCGAGGCAACAGGATTTTCCGGTGTGGCCAAGCGGATGGCGGTATCGCGGTGGGATGGCAACAGCTTGCGATCATAACCAAAAGCAAGAGGATGCGAGAGATCAAGATCGCTGAGAAAAATAGCCCCACCGATCACGTCTCGCGCCTCGCGCGCCCGCAGATCATCAACAGCCAGACGATCTTCTTTCATGATGCTCAATTCAGACATGACGGGGGCCCTGCCCAGAAAGGCCTGTTGGGCCCATTCCGCGCCATGGCGGATGCCGATGAAGGTTCCCCCCTCCCGGATCCATTGAGCGGCCCGGCTGATAAGCCGATCTTCCAGCCCGACCCCGCGACCACCCGGCAAAATGATATGGGTATAGTGATCCCAATCGATCTCACCCAGCCTGTCTTTCTGCTTTAAGGTCACAGCCAAACCCATCTGCCGATCCAGCAAATCCCATAGATGGCCCATATCAAATCTTTGGATGCCATCCTGGAACAACAGCAATATTTTTGGCATTTCAAGGGTGGAGAAAGAACCGCCGCGACGATCAGATTGGGCAAGGTCCAAAGAATTCAGCGCAAACTGGCGCTGATAGTTCAGCAGTGTTTCGCGCATGGCCACGGCCGCGCGCACCGAATTGATCGCTGTGGCCACATGCATATCGATATTATTGGCAAGGCTTCTGCGCCCCAAAGGGGTATCGACCTCGATCAGCTTGGCGGTTCCCACCTCAAACAGCATCCCGATGGACCCATTGATCTGCGGGTAGCTTGAGCCGGTGCCGATATAATAGGTATCAAACAGCTCTTCCGTGAAATAAAGCTCTTTCATCTCATCAAAGGATCGGGTGTGATATTGGCCGATTTCCTTTGCCAACGTCCGGGTTTCTTTGGGGATCAGGCTATTGGTGCGGCCTGCTTCGCCGGGATGGAAAAAATAGGTCGTCGGCCTTGTGGATGTGGTGCCCATCTCATGATAATCGGCCGAAATATTGGGCTTCCAGGCGTGCCATTTCTGCATCCAGGCCCGGGCTTCGGGCTGCGCCAATAAAAGCCACTGCCGATTGAGATCAAAGCCATAATGATTGGCCCTTTGCCGTGCCCATAGATCATGGCCCGCATTTTCGGGATCACGAACGATGGTTTCTGACATATAGCTCAGGCTGTGATCGATCCGCCGGGCATGGCCATCGGGGTTCATCGGGGCGACCATCAAGATGATGCTTTTATCCAATAAATCCCGGGTTTGTTGATCCTGCGCTGAAGCCAAACGGTGCATGACCGGAACAGAGGCTTCCAAACCAGCCGCTTCGGCCCCATGGATTCCATAGCCAAGTCAGATCACCACCGGCATATCATCGCCGACCGCGACAGACGCATCCGCCTTTGACAGGCGCAGATGCTGCTGACGGATATCTTCAAGGCGGGCATGATTATCCGGCGAGGTCACCACAAAGAAATCGATGGGCCGCCCTTCATGGGAATAGCCAATCGTTTCATAAGTCACCCGATCAGATTGTTCGGCCACTGTGCGCAGATATTGGGTGACCTGACCATCGCGATAGGTTTTAACCCCCGGCTGATGGCCCAGAACCGCTTCAGGGGATGGGATGCCGGATGCGCTTTCGCGCCCTATGGCCCCATCTCCCTGTGCCTGCACAGGCGTGGCGACCAGCAAAGCCAGCATGAAACCAATCGAACGTATCATCATCAATAATCCTTATTGCATTTTGAATGCATCTGTTTTGGGCAAAAAAACCACTAAGTTCCGAAGATCGTCTTGTCCCGTTCGCTTTTAAAAATATGGCCTTGGCAGATGGCCCGCACACAGGGGATGCTTAGAACATCCCCCATGAAAGGATGGCCCGTTCATTCCCTGATAGCCGCCAGCACATCGCGGATGAAAACATCAAGCTTGAAACGATCCCCACGGGCCGGGTCATAGCCACGCCGAATGATCACCAGATTGCGCGAAGGGATCACCACCAGATACTGGCCGCGATTCCCCAAGGCCGCGAAGCTATCGTTCGGAATATCGGGAAAACGTTCATTATAAAGCCACCATTGCGCCCCATAGCCCGGGGTGACCCCGCTGCCGCCGCGATCAAGGGGCGGCTGGCTGGGCGCGGGCGTGGATACATATTGTGCCCAGCCTTCGGGCAAAATCTGTTCCCCATCCCAAACCCCATCATTGAGATAAAGCACGCCCAGCCGCGCCAGATCGCGGGCCGTGGTCCAGACCTGGCTGGAGAGGACGAAATCGCCCCGCCAATCGGTTTCGGGCTTGGTATGCACCATGCCGATCTTGTAAAGCAGCGCTTCGAAGGGAAAGCGCAGGAAAGCCGCATCATCGCCCATCGCGCCCCGCAAGGCCCGGACCGAGAGCAGGGTATCATTATTGGCGTATTTCCAACGTTTTCCGGGGGGCGCTTCAAGGGCAAATTCCGTGGATGTATCGGTGACGGCCCCGCCGCCGATATAAAGGCGATCCGTGCGGTTTCCCGCCTGATTGCTATCCAGCCCGCTGGCCATGTGCAAAAGCTGTTCCAAGGTAATCGCCCGGCGCGGATCGGCAGGATGGTTCCATTCCGGCACCGTTGCGGGGGCTTTCACATCCAGCATACCCTGCTGAACGGCGGCACCCAGCACGCTGACGGCAATTGATTTGGCGACGGACCAGGTGCGCTGTGATGTCGTTGGGGTAAAGCCTTCGATATAATGTTCGCTCAGGATCGCCTCGGGCGTTGCCACCATCACAACCGATGTCAGGGCATTGGCCCCATAGCGGGCATCCCCCTCAATGGCCGCCCGCATAACTTTATCAAGCGCCTGATGGCCGCTATCGCCATTGATTGGCGCTTTTTCCTGCCAAGGGGCACCATCATCGGTGCGGGCATCGGGTTCGGGCAGATCGATGGCGGGCAGATAGGCTGCGGCGGAAGCCTCCGCCCCCACAGGAAGCTGCGCACATCCCAGATGCGGACGCCATTGGGAAATCCGGGGCGGCATATCGGGATCATAGCGCACGCTGACCCGCTTTTTTTCGGCATCGATCTCGGCATCTGGCAATTGCGCCACAAGATCGGCAACCAGCGGATAAATCCCCGTCAGTTCATGAGCCTTGATCTGCGCCAATGTCTTGCCCCCATTGAAGGTGGCCGAACAGGTAAAATGCGCCTTATATCCCGCAGCATAGGCCCTCACCGTTTCTTCGGTCTCGGTTTCCTGAGCCATGGAAAGGGCTGGTGCCATCAGGACCAGACCCAGCACACCCCTTGTCAGATAGCTTGCCCGCATGTTTTTTCTCCCTGAACTGTTAGCCTTTTGCATGATCATAACCCTATTCTGACACCGCCCGAAACCAAACGTGGCCGGGCGCGGGTCAAAAGACCATCACCATCGATCTGGCTGGCTATGGCTTTGTCGAAAACATTCTCGGCCGAGACAAACAGCTCGGTCGTCTCGGTTATTTCATAAAAAACAGCCGCATCCAGGGTAAAGAACCCTGAAAGCGTCCGGCTCCCCAGATCATCTTCAAAACGATCGCCTTCGGTCCGTGCGCTCAGGCTCAAGCGCCAGGGCAAGGACGGTTCCCAGCGCAGATCAAGGGCGGCACTGTGCTTGGCGCTTTGGGCCAGGCGATTCCCCACCAGTGCCGGAAAATCATCCGATTGCGTGATCCGGGCATCGGTAAACAGATAGCGCGCCACCAGCGCCAGATCGCCCGGCAGCGCCGCCCGGGCTTCCAGCTCGATCCCATCGGCAATGATGCGTTCGATATTCTGCCGCTGACGCAGGCTGCCGCCTGCCGGCACAAACCCTGCAGGCGGAAAGACGCCGGGGCCTTCGGCCAGCGTTATATTGCCCACACCATTTTTCAGCCAATTTCGGAAATAGGTGGCTGAAACGACCACGCCATCTGCCACGCTTAACTCCAAACCCAGTTCGGTACCATAAAGCCGTTCGGCTGTGAGATTGGGATTGGCTTCAGTAATATCATTCCCGACCCGAAACGGACGAAAGAATTCATTGATCGTGGGCAGACGAAAACCAGTATAGCCCGACAAGCGCAGGCGCAGCTTTTCATGCAACCGATAGGCCAGAGCCAGCCGCCCATTGACAAGCGTATCAGAACGATCCGTGATCGCATCATCGCGCAGAATGGTGCCATCGGCCCGATCGCTCTCCTGCAGGAACCCGTCAAAGGTTTTCCAGTAATCCAGCCGCACGCCACTGCTGATTTCCAGCCGCTCGGTCAGGCTTCCGGCATATTCCACCCAGCCGCCGATCAGCCACTGATCGCCGCCCGCCTGTCTCAGCCGGGTAAAGCCATCACCCAGATTGCGAAACAGTTCATTGGTTGCGCCCTCGAGCCTGCGCAGATCCGTGCCGAATTCCAAAACGCCATCCTCTGCTATGGGCAGGCGCAGAATGGCATTGCCCCCCATCCCTTCGGCCGGCACATCGAATTGATCAAGCACCTGACGTTCCACCGTCCGCGCTTCATCAAATACAGCCGCAAAGCTATTGGCGAAATCGCGATCATGATACCAGCCGATGATTTCAAGGCTTGGCCCCAACCTGCCACCATCGATCACCAGCCCCAGCGAAAGATCCAGCGCATCGGTTTTATTGGTGGAAAGCGCCAGACCATTCACGCCTTCTTCCCGAAACCAGCCCACACGCCCGCGCAAGGTGGTGCTGTCCGCAATCTGCCATTCGCCCCGGGCATCGATACTGCCCGTTTCCAGGGCCGCTGGCACATCCACCGGCCCGCGCTGATCTTCGGGGCGGAGATTAAAGCCATCGCTATTGAAATAACGCCCTGAAAGGGAAAAAGCCGTAGCGCCGATGCGATCACCCAATCCGGCAGAAACATCCACCGTACCGAAATTGCCGCCACGGGCTTCACCCCACAGATCGAAATCTTCCGGCATCCGGCTTTCCAATTGGATATGGCCGGTCAGCGCCTGATTGCCCATGGCCCCGGCACCACCGCCACGCTGGATTTCCACCGCGCCAATCCGGGCCGGATCAATCGCCGACCAGGTGACCCAGCCGCCAAAAGGATCATTCAGGGGCACCCCATCAAGGGTGACCAGCGCACGCCCGGCACCATTCGGGCCGATCCCGCGCAAAGTTACACCCTGGGTGGTGGGATGCGCCGCCAATGATGATGCACGGCGAAACAGTGTCACACCCGGCACATCGGTGAGAATGCGATCGAATGTCGTTGCCGGGGCGTTGCGAAGATCGCTGTATTCCAGGCGGGTCACCGACCAGGCCGTTCGTGCGGACGGCTCTTCCAGCCTTGTGGTGGTGACCGCTATTTCCTTGATGTCCTCATTCTTATTGATGGCCCCCGTGTCTTCGATGGCTTTTGCGGACTGGGCAGCCACCATCCCGCCGATGCAGCCAAGGCAACCCAGGCTGGCTATGATCATTTTATGCGCCAGAGCCTTCATCGGATAGCGGGCAAAATTCTGATCTGTCAAAATGACAAAATACTCCTGAAAGGACAGCAGCCGGGATGGCCAGAAACGACCATCCCGGTTCGTTTCAGCGGGCGGGGACGATCCGCAGAACTCTGTCGTCGGTCTCCCGAATGGTGCCACGTCCGCGATCACGATTGGTGGTCCCGAAATAGATCGCGCCATCAGGTCCAACCGTTACGGCCCGCAAACGCCCATAATGCGAAGGCCCTTCGCCAAGCGGCGTATCCCCAAGATCACGATCCGTAAACCAGCGCTCCAGCCCGGTTGGCTTATGGGGATCATTGGGATCATCGAAACGAATGCGCATCAGGGTTTCGGTCCGCAAGGTCGCCAAAAACAGATCGCCTTTCAGGTCCGGCATCAGATCGCCATCATAGAAAACCAGATCGCCCGGCGGCAAAGGCGCCTTTTCCCACATCAGGATCGGATCGATATAATCCGGTAATCCCGGCGCGCCCACCACCGCAGGCCAACCGTAATTCCCGCCCTTTTGGATAATATTGACTTCATCACGAGCGCCGATCAAAGGATCGCGCCATTCACCCGAAGCCCCATGATCAGAAGCAAATAAGGTGCCGGTTTCCGGATGCCATGACAAACCGGCGGTATTGCGCATTCCCATCGACCAGACAGGCGAATGCGGCCAGGGATTAGTGTCAGGGATCTCGCCTTCAGGGGTAAAGCGCATGATGGTGCCCCGCATATCGCGAATGGTTTGCGCCGAAGACCGCTGCCCCGTATCGCCTTGGGTCACATATAACATGCCATCGGGACCGAAATCGATGCGCCCGCCGAAATGCGTATTCCCGGCCGGCAACATATCGACGATCACCTCTTCATCCACCCCATGGGTGCCCTCATGACGAAAGCGAACGACCCGATTGGCACGCCCGCCCAGCACATGCCCTGAATACATGGCATAAACATAGGGCTTTTCCGGAAAATCGGGGTGAACGGCCAGCCCCATCATGCCGCCGCCATTCTCATCGCCGGTAACGATTTCAGGGGCCACCCAAGGCTCTTCCTGCAAAACACCCTCAGGCGAAACATAGCGGATACGACCCGGCCGTTCGCTGATCAAAGCCGCACCATCGGGCAGAAAAGCAATATCCCAAACGGCCTCAAGACCGGTGACATACTCCTCAACGGCATAGCCTTCGGGATTCATATGGAAGGTCTCTTCCGGCATGGGCGGCGGAGCACCGACCACCGGTCGCTCCTGCGCAAAGGCCGGACTCACAACCGCTATCATAGCGATCGTGCTGATAAGAAGTCCTTTCATGTTTCTTTCCTTTGTTTCGAGTGATCGTCTCAGGCACATAACAGCTCAGGGCCTGTCGAGTTGTTGGAGCATGTATTCCACCGCCTGCCGCACCTGCTCATCAAGCAATTCAGGCTGGCCGCCCCGCGCGGGCATGATACCGATCCCCTGTATAGCGCTGTAGGTATAGTGATCGACGCCCAAGTCTTTGTAATGGGGCCAATCGGATGCCACCAAGCGCGGTGCCCCATTAAAACCATTGGCATGGCACGAGGCACAGGCTTTTTCATAGATAAGCTGGCCATCAAGGCTGCCGCCAAAGGCTCCGACTTTCTTGTCTTTGGTATCGCTTGCGGATTTTTCCGCTTTTGCCCCGGCATCTCGAACCTGATCAGGCGTGCCATCATCTTTAATCCCATGCGTGCTCGCGCTGCCTGCACTGCAGGACGACAAAAAAAGAGCAGACAAAAAAAGGCACGACAAAAGCAGCAAGACAGAACCGGGATGCCTACGGTGTGTATGCCAAAGATTGGTTCTCAAGGGGTGGTGAACGTTCCAATGTGACATATTGAGGCCCTGTCTCATGCGCGCCTCCTGGTCAAAGCCACTCTGGCCTCTCTAAGGATGATGCGGGTTTTCGGGAAGACTGACGGGAGGGATAAGAAACCGCCAGCCTCCCCGAAGCTCTGGCCATTCGCCCGTTCATGAGAGCGCATGGCCTTGTTTCATTCAGAAGCTGGCGTTGATCCCAAACAGGAAGCGGCGACCGAACGGATCGGTAAAAGCCAGATCATTCCCGCCCAAAGAGGCTGCCCGCAAAGGATCATCCCGATTATCGAAGACGTTATTCACAACCAACCTCGCAGTTAAATAGTCATTGACCTGGTAATTGAATGTAAAGTTGTGAATCCGCATCGGCGAGACTTTCGACTCTTCGGCTAATCTGCGTTCTGGTGATTCCTGAGCATCGAATACATGCGAACCGATATGGCGGGTTTGCCATAGAAAGCTGTAATCTTCTGCCTGATAACGCATGTTCAGCTGGAATTCGAGTTTTTCATTGAAGGCTTCGCCGACCATGACATCCAGATCGCCAACGCCAATTTCCCGTTCCAGTTTATTGATGTGGAAAAAATTCCCGAAGATCTGAATTTGCCCGGGAAGGTTTTCGATCAGGTCCTCTGCCGCAAAATTATAGCTGATATTGGCCAGAAGCCCTGCAAAGCGGAGCTGTGCCGCATTCACGAAACCGGTTTCGATGAAACTCACCTGGAAATTTTCGTTCCGGGTAAAGCTGTCGCATGTTGCCACATTAGGGAAGTTGGTGCTGTCAAAACAAGCTGACATGATATCCGTCGCACTCAACTGCACAATGGCATCACTCACCGAAACACTGGTCCAATCCACACTCAAAGTCAGCCCCGGCAAGGCTTCGGGTGAGATAATGGCGCCGACCGTCCAGGAATCGCTGACTTCACTTTTTAGATTGGGATTGCCCCCCGTGACACCTTCACGCCGTGACGTTTGGATGAGGGAGTCGAATTCTGCCAGATTGAACCCATTCGGTGCTGCAGCAGCGCAGTTTGCCGCCCGCACATCAGGGCTCGGCCCCCCTTGAATGAAATCAGGATCCCAAGGATCGTCTGCGAACACCCTGATGGTGGATTGCGGCAAAAACAGCTCGGGGATGGCAGGCGAACGAATCGCTTGGGTGAAATTCCCGCGCAATGTCACCCCATCGCCAATGAAGGGCAGATCGGGGCGCAAACGCCCACCCGCTGTCCATGTGACATCGCGGCCAGCAATCGAATTATCGACCAAACGCAAAGCCCCTTCAAACTCAAGGGATTCGATCGGCAGATCAAAAGGCAGCCCTTCGCCATTCCGAATGACAGGGATCAGCGTTTCACCGTAGATTTCCGTGGTATTGAACTTACCCGTGACATCTTCGATGGCGCCACTTTCGGTCAGGGCATTGCGCGACGTGCGATCACCCAGAAAGCTGCCCTGTTCGCGCCGATGGGTAAAGCCACCAAACACCTCCAGTTCGCCCGCTGGTAAATCCAGAAGCGGCCCCCCCAGATTGGCTTCATAGACAAGCTGACGGATCTCGGTTTCCCGGATTTCAGGCTGGATCAGGAAATTCGCCTGTTCCGGGGTCACCGGATTGAAGCCAAGGGGATTGAAGGGCACACATTCATTGATGGCAGTGCGCCGTCCGCTCCCGGGCTGGGTGTTCTCGAACGGATCCTGAAATCCCTCGACCTAAACCCGGCAAGCCGCCCGACCCGTCTCGGGGTCGACAACGGCATCGAGCGCAAACTGCAAGCGTTCAGCATCGATCTGGTTGGTTATGGTGCGGGCATTGGATTCGCCATAATTGAATGCTGCATCCCATTGCCATGCCCTTCCAAACACCTCCAGATCACCATCAAAACCCGTTACGAACCGGAAAGTATCCTGCGTGCGAAAGAAGGGGGTTTTCCCTTCGATATCGAAATTTGAGCGGGCGACTTTGAAAAACTGATCCACCGGTTGGCCATTTTCATCCACCAGATTGGGATCATAAACGCCATTCGCCTGCAGAACCTGTTTCGTTTGATCCGTTACGAACGGATTATCGGCAATATTGATGGCAATTGATGGACGCAACTGATTATTCCCAAACACGTCCGAGAAGAAGCGCGGCTGTTCCTGCACATTGCTGGCTTCAAGCCGGGAATACAGGCCTTCCCCAAACCATCTGATCCCATCGGTGATTTCATAATCCGCCTTGGAATAGAGATTCCAGCGATCCTTCTTACCCAAAAGGGCATTAAACCGCTGGGTATCGCTGATGATTGGATTGGTAAAACCGTTTGCGCCCTGGGTATCCGTGCGATTCACACGGGTGCCAACATTCGCCTGCTGGAAAGTAATCAGCGATCCATCGACATCGAAAATGAGCGGATTGCCCTGAGCATCGCGCAGGAAATTCGGATCGGAGTTAAAGGGCCCATCGGCGAAGACATTGAGCTTATTCCCATCATCATCAAACAACCGCGTGGAAACCACATCCCCCGTCACGGGATCAAGCATGCGCATCGGCAGGCCGGTATTTGGCGTGATGAACAGGTTATTGCCATCCTGGCAGAATAAAAGATCAGGCTCTCCGTCATCCGGCCCTTGGCTGACCGGATTTTCACAAAAACCATCGGCGCGGGTCACAATATCATTCCCCGTGCTATCAACAGGGCGAATGGTCGTATATTCCATGGAGAGCATCATATTGCCCTTGCCATTGCTGGAATTCATGCCCCACAGGCCGCGGACGCTGCCTTCTTCTTTTTCCCCGCGCTGGCTGATGCCCCATTGGCCATCCACGATCATGCCTTCGAAATCATCGCGCATGATCACATTCAGCGTGCCGGCCACGGCATCGGAACCATAAATCGGAGCACCGCCGGTGTAGATGGTTTCCATACGCTCGATGGCCAAAGTGGGGATGATATTGAGATCGACCTGCAACCCCGGACCGGAGCGATCATTATCAACCGTTGTCGGAGCATTGGAACTGACAACGCGCCGACCATTGATCAAGGTCAGCGTGCGTGCCGATCCAAGCCCCAGAGCATTGGCGAAATTAAGGCCGATCTCAGCAATTTCCGCATCACCCCGTTCATTGACACTGGCACCGAATGAGGGCGTTTCTTCCAACGCGTCGTTGATATTGAGAAAGCCGCGATCCATCATGAATTCGGCATCGATCGTGACCGCTGGCGCCACCGTGTCAAAGCCCGCGCGCTTAATCCGCGAGCCGGTGACCGCAATTTCCTCAAGGACCAGCCCGTCCTCTGTCTGCTGCTGTGCCAGAACCGTATTATTGAAAGCCGACAGGCTGACGCCCATGGCGACAAGGGCGACCCCCCCCCATCAGCCTATGTGCACGCCTCTTTTCAAATCTGGTCTTCATGTCCTCAACTCCCTGATTGTTATGTGATTACCCTTGCCGAACCTTGTTGAGCCGACACCCCCCTCATGGCGCCCTGATGGCGATGGGTTGACGCCGAAATGGCACCGGATTGTTGCCGAGACGGTGCCGGCCGCACATCAGTCGGGCCAAAAATGAGGATTGGAAGGCTGTGCGATTGTTGGATCAGCCGATTGCGCATCATGTTTTCGCTCCCTCAGTCCGGCTTTGTTTTCGTGATTATTATATTTTGAATTCAACACTACAATTTGATGAAATCCTGTCAAGAAGAATATTGTATTCAAAATACGCTCAAGCTATATAAACGCATAAGAAAATGGGGGGGTGGCGGATGAACGGGGCATGGTGCATGGCTTGAAAAGGATCATGAAACAGTCACAAGCCTATCGTCTAAGGATCACGAAAAAGCCGCCAAAGAGTCGTTTTGTGATCACCCAAAGATCGACTAGGATTCTGTTTCAGATCAGCAGAAGGCGCCGCTTTTGCGCCTATTTCCAATCGATGGATGCAGATCACCCCTGAAAGTGAACTGCTTGCCATGCGGCGCTTTTGTGGTTCGCATTTATGTGACTGGTCAGAGCCGCTCTCGCTCATTAGATTAATTTTTCTGAAGGATTCTTCGTATTGTATGCAATAATTTTCCGTACGAACTTGAGGACAAGGCAATCTCAATGGCAACTGCAATGAAAGAAACGATCCCCCGACAGTCCTTGCATAAAGTCGTTGCTGATCGTTTGCGTGAAATGATCATAGAGGGTGAACTCGCCCCAGAAGAACGGCTGAAAGAGCGGGTTTTGTGCGAACGATTCGGGATTTCCCGCACACCTTTGCGCGAGGCAATCAAGATGCTCTCTCTTGAAGGATTTGTTCAACTGCTACCCAATCGCGGGGCCGAGGTAACATCTCTCACATGGGAAGAAGCCGAAGACATGTTCCAAATCATGTCGGCTTTAGAATCTTTGGGGGGTGAACTCGCTTGCCGCAGGGCCACCGATGACGAGATCGATTATATCCGCACCCTGCACATGGAAATGTTTCGCCATTTCGAAGCGAAAAACAGGCCGGATTATTATAGCGTCAACCAGGAAATCCATGAAACGATCATCCGCTGTTCCCGAAATCGGGAGCTGGAAACAACCTATAATCGCATCGCCCAACGCATCAGGCGCGGCCGCTATATGGCCAATTTCTCTGAGGAACGCTGGGCGCAGGCCATGCAGGAACATGAACAGATTCTGCACGCCCTGATGAAGCGGGATAGCCACCAATTAGGCGAGATATTGAAAACGCATCTGGAAAACAAGCTCATCGCCCTGCGCCGCCAAATCGGTGGCGGCCAGAACAACGGATTATAAAGCAGAAAACCTAAACAGCTTGAAAACCCAAACAGCTTGTCTGCGGGGCAGCCTTAATGATGATGGGACGTGATCGCGTCCCACCCTCAGGCATGTAGCCAATCATCATAGATCAGGTGAAAATCCGGCGGCTTTGGCCCCGGCAATGGCACATTCCTCATCCCTATCCGATGTATCACCGGTAATGCCGATGGCCCCGGCAACATCGCCTTTTGTATTCCGAAAGGCAAACCCGCCCGCGGCCGGAAGAACACGCCCCCCCGCCAGCGCTGATAAGGCGCTGACAAAGGTCGGGCGCGCAGCCGCATCTTCGGCAATCGCGCGCGAGGATTTTCCAAGATTAATTGCCGTCGCCGCCTTGGCCTGAGCCACCTCGGGCCGCAAAGCAGACGCCCCATCCTGCCGCTCCAGCATGACCAGATGCCCGCCATCATCCAGAACGGCCACAGTCAGCGGTTTCGCATCGATTGTGGCGGCATGGTCCAAAGCGGCCCTCACGATTGAACGGGCGTCTTCTAAGGATAGTTTGCTCATGATTTTTCCCCTTGGGATCAACATAAAGCCCATCGGATCCTCATCTGCAAAAGCCTTAACCCCTGATAATTCATCAGATCTTTGCAAATGAGCCGACAAGGCCCTGATGCAGGCACTGCATGCTGTTGATCTTCCTAAGAGCGTTTAGACTTGATTTCAAGTATTTTGTATGCAAAACGCTTTTATACAAAATGGGCATTATAGAATTTTGGGAGGGAACCCCATTATGACCACCAACTCCGGCAGACATTTCCTGCAAATTCCCGGTCCTACGAATGTGCCCGACCGGATATTGCGCGCCATGGATCGTCCGACGATTGATCATCGGAGCGAGGATTTTGCTGAACTGACCAAGGAAATATTGGGCAAACTTCCCAAAATCTTCCAAACCAACAATCCGGTGATCATCTACCCGGCATCCGGAACAGGGGCATGGGAAGCCGCGCTGGTAAACACATTATCCCCGGGCGATACGGTTCTGTGCTGCGAGACCGGCCATTTCGCGGTTTTGTGGCGACGCATGGCCGAACGGCTGGATCTCAATGTCATCAATCTGGAAACCGATTGGCGGCGCGGTGCTGATCCTTCCGCCATTGCCGACCGGCTGGCCCAGGACAAGGCCGGCAAGATCAAGGCCGTCTGTATCGTGCATAATGAAACCTCAACCGGTGTCACGAGCCGGATCGGCGCACTCCGCGAGGCCATCGATTCCGTTGATCATCCGGCGCTGTTCATGGTCGATACCATTTCATCCCTCGCCTCCATTGATTATCGCATGGATGCGTGGGGGGTCGATGTGACCATTGCCGGTTCCCAAAAAGGCCTGATGCTGCCGCCGGGGCTTTCCTTCAATGCCGTTTCTGAAAAGGCGCTGGCAGCCAGCCGCACGGCTCGTCTTCCCAGCATCTATTGGAACTGGCAAGATATTCTCGATGCCAATCAATCCGGCTTTTATGTTTATACGCCAGCCACCAATCTTCTTTATGGTCTGCGTGAAGCCGTCGATATGTTGCTGGAAGAAGGCCTTCAGAATGTATTCCAGCGCCATGATCGTCATGCCGAGGCAACACGCCGGGCGGTGCGGGCATGGGATCTGGATATTCTGTGCGAAGTTCCAGAAGAATACAGCAGTTCGCTGACCGCCGTTTTGCTGCCCGATGGGCATAATGCAGACGCATTGCGGCGCAATATTCTCTCGGCATTCGATATGTCACTGGGTGCAGGGCTTGGGAAACTGGCAGGGCGGGTCTTCCGTATCGGTCATCTGGGCAGTTTCAACGACCTCATGCTCGCGGGAACCTTATCGGGTGTTGAAATGGGTCTGGGGCTCAGTGGCATCCCCTATCAAAGCAGTGGTGTGAAGGCGGCCATGGATTATCTGCAGGAAACGGCTCCCCGCTCAAAATAATCATGCAACTGACAGCCCTTTGAATCTTTTCCCTTACAAGCTACCCCTCCCAAGCCGCCCCTATGGAGACTGCGATGACTGTCGAGACAGCGGTGACACTCAGCCCATCCTTGGCCCTCTTTGGCTTTCTCGGCGTCGTCCTCCTTTTATTGGTTCTGATCGCCAAATGGAAATGGCATGTTTTTATAGCGCTCCTCGTGCCGCTCCTGATTTTCGGACTGCTGCCGGGGATCCAAACCAATAATTTCATTGCCGCCTTTGAAACGGGCTTTGGGTCCACTCTCGGTTCCATCGGCGTGGTGATCGTTCTAGGCTCGATCATGTCGGAAGCCCTTCGCCATACCGGTGCCATCAAAACGATCACAAGATCGATGGTGCGTCTGGTTGGGGCCAAGCGGATGCCCCTTGCTCTCTCACTTTCCGGTTTTGTGCTGGGCATCGCCATTTTCTCGGATGTCGCTTATGTCATCCTCAATCCTCTGGTCCATTCCGCCGCCCGGGTGATGTCGGCGCCCATCGCCGTTACCGCCACCGGGCTTGTGGGGGCCCTGCAACTCACCCATGCCATCGTGCCGCCCACCCCGGGGCCGCTTGCGGCGGCGGCCATCGTGGGTGCCGATATCGGCAAAACCATCATCTATGGTTCACTGGCCTGTCTGGTTGGCACACTCTGCGGCTGGATCTGGGGTCAGTATATCGCAGGCCCCAGAATCCCGACCCTGCCATCCATGGATCATGCCGATGACAGCTATTTTTCTCCCACAAAAGAAGAAGCCGCCAGCCAGCCCCCCGGCCTGATGGCATCCTATGCGCCGATTCTTGTGCCCGTTGCGCTCATTTCAGCGCAAAGCCTTTCGCGCCTTTTCTTTGAAGAAGGCCACATCATCCGCGATGGCCTTGCCTATATCGGATGGCCGGTGATTGCCCTGAGCATTGGTGTGCTTTTGGCCTATCGCAATATATCAACCCTCCAGGAGCGAGCAGCGGCCCGTGGAAGCTGGATTGAGGAAGGGCTGAAAACCTCTGCCATGATCCTTGTTGTCACCGGCCTTGGCGGATCATTGAGCGAAATTTTGAAAAACACCCCGGCGGTGGAAATGATGGCCGAGATGTTCACCCATTATCAGCTTCCGGTGATCCTTTTGCCTTTTTTGATCGGGGTCATCGGCAATATGATCACGGGCTCGACCACGGTGGGGGTGATCACGGCGGCATCCATCGTCTCGCCGATGCTGGAAAGCATCGCTTTATCCCCTGAAGCCGCCATGCTTTCGGGCGCGGCCGGGTCGATCATCATCAAATATGTCAATAGCAGCTATTTCTGGGTCTGCACGTCCTTGAGCGGCCTCAAAGTCAATGAAGCCATTTTCGCCTATGGGGGGCCACATTGCTGAATGGCCTTGGGGCCTTTGCCACCATCTGGGTTTTATGGGCCGCCGGGATTCTCTAGTCGCGGGAAACGCCTGAACCGGCGCTCTCCTGCCTCTCTGGCCCTTCATTTCTGGCCGCGCGATCCATGATCGCTGCCTGCCCCTATCCGCGCACATATCGTCTAAGGAGCAAATGATGAGCAAAAGCGTTTCAACCCACGGCCTGAAGGTCGATCACCGTCTTTATGATTTCATGGCCCAGGATGCCCTGCCCGGCACCGGCATCAGCCCGGAGGATTTTTGGGCCGGCTTTGCCGCGCTGATCAAAGAGTTCACGCCGCGCAATCATGCCCTTTTGGCCCGGCGCGCGCATCTGCAAAAGCAAATCGATGAATGGCATCACAGCCGTCGTGGTCAGGCTCATGATCCCATCGACTATCGCGCCTTTCTCGAAGATATCGACTATCTGGAACCCGAAGGGCCGGATTTCACCATCTATCCCGGGGCGATGGACCCGGAAATCAGCCATATTGCCGGTCCGCAGCTTGTGGTGCCCATCACCAATGCCCGCTTTGCGCTGAATGCCGCCAATGCCCGCTGGGGCAGCCTTTATGATGCCCTTTATGGGACCGACGTGATCCCCGATGATGGCGGCGCTGCGCCGGGCGAAGCTTATAACCCCGTGCGTGGGCAGCGGGTCATCGCCTTTGCCCGCCAAATGCTGGACGAAATCGCCCCGCTCGATAGCGGCAGCCATGCGGATGCCACGGGCTATCGGATTGAAAATGGTGCCCTGCTGGTCGAACTTAAACCCGCAAAATCCGCCACCCAAACAGCAACATTGGCCGATGCCGATCTTCTTGCCGGATGGCGGGGCGACGCAGGATCGCCCGATGGCATTTTGCTGCGCCATCATGGGCTTCATGCCGAAATCATTATCAATCACAGGCATCCTATCGGCCAAACCGATGCCGCAGGCGTGGCCGATATCATCATCGAATCCGCCCTGAGCACGATCATGGATTGCGAGGATTCGGTGGCCGCCGTGGATGCCGAAGACAAAATTCTGGCCTATGGCAATTGGCTCGGACTGATGAAAGGCGACCTGAAAGCACGCTTTATGAAGGGCGGCACGACAATCGAGCGCTCGATGGCCCAAGATCGCCACTACACCGCCCCGGATGGTGGCACCCTCTGCCTCCATGGACGCAGCTTGATGCTGGTGCGCAATGTGGGGCATCTGATGACCACCCCGGCGGTCCATGATGCCGATGGCGCTCCGGTGTTTGAAGGCCTTCTCGACGCCATGATGACCAGCGTCATCGCTTTGCATGATCTGAAAAACAATGGCCCCTGTCGCAATAGCCGCGCAGGCGCCGTTTATATCGTCAAGCCCAAGATGCATGGGCCCGAAGAAGTCGCCTTTGCCGCCGATCTGTTCGAGCGTGTTGAAGAACGGCTGGGCCTGCCCCCCCGCACCCTGAAAATGGGGGTAATGGATGAAGAACGCCGGACCTCGATCAATCTCAAGGAATGTATCCGAGCCGCCAAAGATCGGATCTTTTTCATCAATACCGGCTTTCTGGATCGCACCGGCGATGAAATCCATACATCGATGGAAGCCGGCCCCATGATTCCAAAAGGCGAGATGAAAGCATCCGCCTGGATTGCCGCCTATGAAAACCGTAATGTGGATATCGGCCTTGCCTGCGGCTTTCCGGGCCGGGCACAGATCGGCAAGGGCATGTGGGCGATGCCTGATCGCATGGCCGAAATGCTGGATGCCAAAATTGGCCATCCGCAATCGGGGGCCAGCACGGCCTGGGTGCCATCGCCCACAGCGGCAACGCTCCATGCGCTCCATTATCACAAGATGGATGTGGCCGCCCGCCAGAAAGAACTGGCCGAACGCCCGATGGCATCCCTTGATGACTTATTGACCATTCCCCTGGGCAATCAGCCCCATTGGTCGCCGGAAACCGTGCAACAGGAACTGGATAATAATTGTCAGGGCATCTTGGGCTATGTAGTGCGCTGGATCGATCAGGGGATTGGTTGTTCG
>BAYV01000006.1 GCA_000710935.1 Iodidimonas nitroreducens
TCCCCCCGCCCGCCCATCAGCCGACGCATGGCCCTCAAGGGTGCTGGCATTTTGGGGGCAGCCGCCACCGGCACCGCGCTGGCGGCAGGTATTATCAGCCACCCCCCCAACAGCAGCTTGGGGCAAACAGGCCCGGCAATCATCGGCAAGGCCCATCGGCGCTTACGGATGGTGACCACCTGGCCGAAGAATTTTCCCGGCCTTGGAACCGGAGCCGCCCGCCTTGGTCAGAGGATCACAGAGGCCAGCGGCGGATCATTCGACATCAAGGTTTATGCGGCGGGTGAACTGGTGCCCGCCTTGTCTGCTTTTGATGCCGTCTCCCAGGGCAATGCCGAGCTTTATCATGGGGCGGAATATTATTGGCAGGGGCTATCGCCTGCCTTCACATTTTTTACCGCCGTGCCTATGGGTTTGACCGCCCATGAAATGGAAGCCTGGATTCGCTTTGGCGGCGGCCAGGCTTTATGGGATGAATTGAGCGCCCGTTATAATGTTAAGCCCCTGATCGCTGGCAATACCGGGGTGCAGATGGGGGGATGGTTCAAACGCCCGGTTCATAAACTGGCCGATTTCAAGGGTTTGAAGATCAGAATGCCCGGCCTTGGGGGCGAGGTGATGAAAAGGCTGGGAGCCACCCCGGTGACCAAGGCAGGCGGTGAGCTTTTCCAGGCCCTTGATCAGGGCAATATCGATGCCACGGAATGGGTTGGCCCCTGGAATGATATGGCCTTTGCCTTTCATACCATTGCCAAATCCTATTATTATCCCGGCATCCATGAACCGGGGGCCACCCTTTCTTTGGGGGTCAATCTCGATCTATGGAACGACTTTTCGCCGCAGGAACGCGCCATCGTCGAAAATTGCTGTGCCGCCGAATCGCTGGTGATGCGGTCGGAATTCGAGCATCATAATGCCCTGGCGCTAGAACGGCTGATCAAGGATACCGATGTCACCTTGCGACGTTTTTCCGATGAAATATTAGAGCGCATGGCCCAGATCAGCGAAGATGTTTTAAGCGAAGTCGCCCAAACCGATGATCTGACCGCCCGGGTTTATGAAAGCTTCAAAGCAGCCCGCATCCGTGGCGCGCGCTGGGGCGAAATATCTGAACGCGCTTTCGATCATGCCCGTGGATTTTCCCCCGGCATTCCGAAAAATCTGCCCTGATGGTTATGCCCATGCCTATGTCGCCTTCCACAGCCACATGCCCCACCCGCCCCGGCTTCATTCATTTCCTTGAACGGATGAATGAAGGGCTTGGTCGCTTTCTGGGTCTGGCGGCTTTGCTTTTAGTGATCGTGCAATTCAGTCTGGTCCTTTTGGGGGCGATTTTTTCCTATGGCTCGATTTGGCTGCAAGAATCCCGGCTTTATCTCAATGCCCTGATTTTTATGGGCGGGGCGGGCTATACGCTTTTGCATGATGGGCATGTGCGGGTGGATCTGTTTTATGGCAGCGCCGACACCCAGGCCCAAAGCTGGGTTGATCTGCTTGGCGGCCTCATTTTTTTGCTGCCCTTTCTGTTTCTGATCGGCTGGGCCGGATTTCCTTATATTTTCGCAAGCGTCATGAATCTCGAAGGCTCGACGGAAACCGGGGGCATCCCTTTTGTTTATGGGTTGAAAGCACTGATCGCGGTTTTTGCCATCAGCCTTGGGCTTCAGGCTGTGGCGATGATCGGGCGCAGCTTGGCAATCATCTTGAATTCTGAAGAATCCTCATGATGGGATTGCCCGCCCTTTTTGTGGGCCTGATGTTTCTGGCCTTGCTGGGCTTTTTGCTCACCGGCTTTCCCGTTGCTTTTGTGCTGGCCGGTGTTGCCCTGATTTTTGCAATCCTTGGGATGAGCCTTGGGCTTTTGGAGCCCGGCTTCATTCTTTTGCTGCCGGATCGCATCTATGGGCTGATGCAAAATGAACTGCTGCTGGCCATTCCCCTGTTCATCCTGATGGGGGTGATTTTAGAAAAATCCCGGGTGGCCGAAGATCTGCTCGATTCCATGGGCCGCCTTTTCGGCCCGATGCGCGGCGGCCTGGGTTATTCCGTGACCATCGTTGGCGCGCTTTTAGCTGCCTCTACCGGCATTGTGGGGGCGACCGTGGTGACCATGGGGCTGATGTCTTTGCCGGTGATGCTGCGCCGGGGCTATGATCCGGCTCTCGCTTCAGGGTCGATTGCCGCAGCGGGCACCATGGGGCAGATCATCCCGCCTTCGATCGTCCTGATCTTGCTGGGCGATGTTTTATCCTCGGCCTATCAGCAGGCGCAGCGCGATATGGGGATCATCGCCACCTCGGCGCTTTCGGTGGGGGATCTGTTTGCGGGTGCCCTGATCCCGGGTTTGGGTCTTGTCAGCCTTTACCTGCTCTATCAGGGCGGCATGGCGCTGTTTTTCCCCCACAGCAGCCCGGCCATTCCGCGCGAACCTGATGAAAAGCTCGATGGCCGGTTTTTTCGCCAGATCCTTTATGCCCTGCTGCCGCCGGTGATCCTGATCATCACCGTTCTGGGCTCGATTCTGGGCGGCATTGCCACCCCTACCGAAGCCGCAGCCCTAGGGGCCGTGGGGGCGCTTTTTCTGGGGGCCCTGCGCAAGGCCAAAACACATCAGCGCCTGCTTTTGGGGGCCATCATCGCACTTGCTGCTCTTTTTGTGCAAAGCCTGATCCTGGGCCCGGCTTTAGCAGGCTGGCATCTGTTCATGGCCGCAATCCTCAGCTTTTTGACCATCGCGGGGCTGTTTCTCGCCATCTGGCGCACGGATCGGATCGGCATTTTAAGGCCCGCTTTGCAATCCACCGTGCGCATCAGCGTGATGATTTTTACCATTCTGATCGGTGCGGCGCTGTTCTCACTCGTTTTTCGCGGGCTGGGTGGCGATGAAGTGATCGAAGATTTGCTGTCGTCCCTGCCCGGCGGGGTGCGCGGTGCCCTGATTGCGGTGATGCTGGTGATGTTTATCTTAGGATTTTTCCTCGATTTCATCGAAATCATCTTTGTCGTCGTGCCGATCATCGCCCCCATCCTGATCAAGATGGGGGTTGATCCCATCTGGCTGGGGATCATGATCGCGATGAATCTGCAAACCAGCTTTCTCACTCCGCCCTTTGGTTTTGCCCTTTTTTATCTGCGGGGGGTGGCGCCAGCTTCCATTGCCACCAAGCAGATTTATCGTGGGGCCCTGCCCTTTGTGGCAATCCAGCTTCTGGCGCTTGGGCTTTTGGCTCTGTTCCCGCATTTGGCCACATGGCTGCCCACCCTGCTGGCCACACCAGCGCGATAATTTCTTGAAAGCGTGACCTAAAAGACACCTCTTTGTCTTAATTTGATGATATATTGTGATAATCGCTCATAATTTATAACTATCTATTCATATAGATCATCCATGCGGGAGGCTTTTATCATGATTTTTTTCAACAGGCGGCAAGCCCATCAGCGCCCGGATGATCATGATATCATCCAGACTGATGAAAGCCTTGCGGATATTCTGGCCCGTGCCGGATTTGATGGCGAGCGGATGATGCATAAAGCACAGAAGCGCGGCCCCTTATCGGAACAATCCGCCGAAGATATGATCAAAGCGGCGCGCAGCATTGCCTGAGCCAACGCCATTGCCTATGCTGATAAGCTATATGCAATGGCGGGGGCTGTGGCTTTTGTGATGATCGTGCTGTTTACCGATTTTGGCTGGAATGGCCCCTATGTGGGCCAGATGAAGGCTGTTTTCGCTGAACAGGCCCCGGCTGTTCCGATCATTGATCTGATGCATGATGCCCCGTCTTTCGCGCCCCAGCCATCCGCCTATCTGCTGGCCAGCCTGATCCAGGACTTGCCCGAAGATGCGATCATCTGCGCGGTTGTCGATCCCGGCGTGGGCGGCCCTCGCATCCCTGTGCTGGTAGAGGCCGATGGGCGAAAATTCATCGGCCCGGGCAATGGGTTATTTGAACTCGTTTGGCGTCGCGCCCAGCATCATCAGGCCATCATGCGCCTCACCCGTATGCCGGTGCGCCTGTCGGCCAGCTTTCATGGTCGCGATCTGTTTGCCCCTACGGCTGCGGCCCTTGCCCTTGGCAAGCCGGTGCCCATGGCGCCTTTCGCGACCCCAGAGGATGGTGCGGTCCGTGATGGTTTGGCCCGGGATGGTTTGGCCCGGGATGGTTCAGATTGGCCCGATGATCTGGCACAGGTGATCTATATCGATCATTATGGCAATGCCATCACCGGAATGCGCGCCGATAAGCTGGGCAAAGCCTCGCTCATGCTGGGGGGGCGGCGGCTACCCCATGGGCGCACCTTTGCCGATCATCCGCCGGGCATGGCTTTCTGGTATGCCAATTCCAGCGGCCTTGCGGAAATCGCGGTTACAAAAGGCAGTGCCGCCCGTCAGCTTGATCTTGAAATCGGCACGGCCATATCCCTTACGGCCTGATCAAAAGCGAAAAGGCCCGCAAGGCTTCAGCCCGAAAAGCGATTGGAACGCGGGAAGCCCGTGGGCGGCATGCGGCCACTACCCGCCCGCTTGCCAAGCCACAGGGCCAGATCGGTTTCCGTGCGGGTGCGGCCTTGGGAGCCACCCATCGGCCAATTCAAGCCATCGGCCAGATCAAGCAAACGCAGATCCGACAGACCGCCATCCTTATAGCGTTGCAAAATCACCCCACGGCCCCGCGCCAGCACCGGCACCTCATCCAAAGGAAAGAGCAAAAGCTTGCGATTTTCACCGATGATCGCCACGGTATCGCCCCGCACCGGCAGGCAATGGGTGGCCCGCACACCCGATACCACATTCATCACCTGTCGCCCGCCCCGGGTAGAGGCCAGAACCTTATCGGCTTCAACCCTGAAGCCCCGCCCTTCCGATGAGGCCAGCAATAATTCGCTGCCCGGAACATAAGGAAGGAGAGCCACGACTTCCTCGTCGCTTTCCATCTCGACCAGAAGCCGCAATGGCTCGCCATGCCCCCGGCCCCCGGGCAATTTATCCGCGCCAAGGCTGTGAATCCGCCCCATCGAGGTGAAAGCAAGAATTTTATCGGTGGTGAAGGCATGGAAACGAAAGCGTTCCTCATCGCCATCCTTGAACCCAAGGCTGGCTTCGGCGGCCATATGGCCCTTCAAGGCCCGAAGCCAGCCGCGCCGGGAGAAAACCACCGTCACCGGCTCACGCTCGATCATCGCTTCGGCTGGCACGAAATCCACATTCGGCAGATCCGCGAATGATGTCCGGCGTTTGCCTTCTAATGTTTCGGATCCGAAACTTTCTTTGACATGGGCCAGCTTTTCCCCCACCGCGATCCATTGGCGCTCAGATGATCCCAGCAAAGCCTGCAACTCTGCCTGCTGGGTGCTCAGCTTTTCATGTTCGCCACGGATTTCCATTTCCTCAAGCTTGCGCAGGGATCGCAGGCGCATATTCAGGATCGCTTCCGCCTGCACATCGGTGAGGTCAAAGGTTTTGATCAGGGTCGCTTTCGGCTCATCTTCCTCGCGGATGATGCGGATCACCTCATCAAGATTGAGATAGGCCTTCAGATAGCCTTCCAAAATTTCCAGCCGCCGAGCAATTTTATCAAGCCGAAAAGCCGTGCGGCGCTTCAGCACGTCAAGCTGGTGATCAAGAAAGGCTTCCAGCGCCTGACCCAAAGATAAAACCCGGGGGGCCCCATCCAGATCAATGACATTGAGATTGAGGGACGCCCGCACCTCAAGATCGCTGAGCCGGAACAGGCTTTCCATCAGAATGCGGGGGTCCACATTGCGGCTTTTGGGTTCCAGCACCAGCCGGATATCTTCGGTGGATTCATCGCGCACATCGGCCAGAATCGGCAATTTGCGATCATTGATCAATTCCGCGATTTTTTCGATCAGCTTGGATTTCGCCACCTGATAAGGAATTTCCGTGACCACGATCTGCCAGGTGCCATGGCCGGTCTCTTCCTGCTCCCATCGGGCACGGGTGCGAAAGGAACCGCGACCGGTGCGATAGGCTTCCAACATGCTGGCGCGCGGCTCAACAATCACCCCGCCGGTGGGGAAATCCGGCCCGGGCACCAAAGCCAGCAGTTCATCATCCAGAACCGGGCCGCGCCGCCCCAGCCGGGCTTCGATCAGGATTTGCAGGGCATCGATCAATTCGCCCGCATTATGGGGGGGAACAGAAGTGGCCATGCCCACCGCAATGCCCGCCGCCCCATTGGCCAGAAGATTGGGAAAGGCCCCGGGGAAAACCACCGGCTCTTCTTCCTCGCCATCATAGGTGCGGCGAAAATCAACCGCATCCTCATCCAGCCCATCCATCAAAAGGGCGGCCACGGCGGTCATCCGGGCTTCGGTATAGCGCATGGCCGCAGGATTATCGCCATCCACATTGCCAAAATTGCCCTGACCATCGATCAGCGGATAGCGCACGGCAAAATGCTGGGCCAATCGCACCAGCGCATCATAAACCGCCTGATCGCCATGGGGGTGATATTTACCGATCACATCCCCCACCACCCGGGCACATTTTTTATAGCCGGTGCCGGGATCAAGCTTCAGCAGGCGCATGGCATAAAGCAGCCGCCGATGCACAGGCTTTAACCCATCGCGCACATCGGGCAGCGATCGTGACATGATCGTTGACAGGGCATAGGCAAGATACCGTTCAGACAAGGCGGCATCAAACGGCGTTTCAAGGATCTGTTCGCTGGGAATATCTCTGTTCATGGGCGGACTATAACAGTGCTTTCAGGCTTTTCCAGTGCTGACTTTGATGGCTTTAGGGTGAAATTCTAATACCGCCCGCGCCAGACCGCGATCAACAGCTTTAGCTGCCGCATGGCCGCACCCCGGGCAAAATCCGCCTTGAAAGGATCATCGCCGCCGCGCTTCAGGCGCAGCAGATAATCATCGGTCAATATCCCCAAAAGCATGGGGCTGCGGGCTTTTGGGGGAAAGTGCTTTTGCCGTTTGCGGGCGGTGGCGCAGGCTTTTGCTGCCTGCGCGGCCAGTTCGCGGATGAAGGGCTTCAATTCCGGGGCAAAGTCCCCGCGATAAAGGCTTTCGGGGGCAATGCCCGCTGCATCCAGCGCCTCTTTGGGCAGGGTCGTGTATTGCATCGCTGCCTGAAAGCCCAGGGCCCGCACGATCCCGGTCAGGGCCCAGGCGCGCCCAATGGCATGGGCGGCTGCCTGATCGGCCGGATCATCAGCCCCGCAAATTTGGGCCGCCAAAGCATTGAGCCCACCCCCCGTGGCATCGGCATAAGCGATCAGATCGCCAAGGCCCTGCGGCCCTTCCTCATAAAGATCGGCGCTGCGGGCATCGATCAGCGCCATAAAGGCCGCGCGATCAAGGGCATGGCGATCCAAAACCAAAGCCAAGGCGTCCGCCACGGGATGCCTGCGTGGCCTGCCTTCATAAAGGCCATCGATGGTTTCCCGCCACCATTGCAGGCGGATTTCCCCCAGCATCGGTTCCGATATCTGCTCACGGGTTTTGGCCACCTCATGATTAAAGGCATAAAGGGCGGCCAGATCTTCGCGATCCTTGGGCGCGGCATAAAGCAGGGTCAGCCAACGATCATGATCATGATCGCGCACCATTTGGGCACAGGGGCTGAGCGCGGGCAGTTTTGAATGGTCGTTCTGGCTGTTCATGTTTGGGGATCGCGTGCACTTTTGAGATAGATCTGCGCCAGTTCGGCATAGCCCTCAGCCCCCTTTCGCTGCGCCTCGATATCCGCATCAGACAGCAGCCGCACTTTTTGCGCCGGGCGGCCCATCCATAATTCGCCGCGCTGCATCCTTTTGCCCGGAGCCAGCAGGGAGCCCGCCGCCAGCATGGCATCTTCCTCGATCACGCAGCCATCCATGATGATGGCCCCCAGCCCCACAAAGCTGCGATCGTGCAAAGTGCAGCCATGGATCATCGCCATATGGCCGATCAACACATCATCGCCAATGAAGGTGGGGTGGGTTTTTCGCGACACATGCACCACCGTGCCATCCTGAATATTGCTGCCCGCGCCCACATGAATGCTGTTCACATCACCGCGCAATACGCAATTAAACCACACCGATGAACCGGCCCCGATGCGCACATCGCCTATGATTTTAGAGCCGGGGGCGAGATACACATCATCGGCGATCTGCGGCCTTGTATCGAGGAAGGGCAATAAAAGCCCCCCGCCATGGCGGGAATGGGTCATGACAATCTCATCACAGTTTGAAGCGCTGTTTCATCGGATCAGGGGAATAAAGGCGCCTGCATCAGGCCGGTGGTTTCCGGCAGGCCCAGCATCAGATTCATTGCCTGCACCGCCTGCCCCGATGATCCCTTTACCAGATTATCGATCACCGAAACAATGATCGCCCGCCCCGCGATCCGATCTTCAAAAACATTGATCAAACACTGATTGGAGCCGCGCACATGCCGGGTCGCGGGCACCACACCCGGTTCCGCCACCCGCACGAAGGGCTCATCGGCATAGCGTTCGGCCAATATCGTGCGCAGATCATCCGCCGAACGACCACGCGCCAACCGCACATAGATCGTCTCCAACTCGCCCCGGTTCATCGGCACCAGATGGGGGGTAAAGCTCAGCCCCACCGGGCGGCCAGCGGCCTTGGCCATTTCCTGCTCCATTTCCGGCATATGGCGATGGCGGCCAAGCCCATAGGGATGCATGGCTTCGGAAATTTCGCAAAACAGCATCGATTCCTTCAGGCTGCGCCCGGCCCCAGTGACCCCGGATTTGGCATCGATGATGATCTCATCAGGGCCGATGGCTGCCGCTTCCAACAAAGGCAGCAAGGCCAAAAGCGCCGCCGTGGGATAACAGCCCGGACAGGCCACGAGGCTGGCCGAACGCAAAGCATCGCGATGAAATTCGGGCAGGCCGTAAATCGCCCCGCGCTGCAAGGCCACCGCCTGATGCGGGCGGCCATACCATTCTTCATAAACCGCCGGATCATCGAGCCGGAAATCAGCCGATAAATCAATGATGCGGATATCTTTTTGCGTGGCCGCCACCAGATCCTCGCGCCGCTCGATCAACAGCTCATCCAAAAGACTGTGGCCGGTGGCATGCATCAGCCCCATCACCACTTCCTGGCTGGCGGCATGGGGCAGCGCGCAAAAAATCAGATCAAGATCAATTCCCGGCCATTCCACCTCATCAAGGCTGATCAGATCAGGCAAGGGCAAATGCCCCAGATGGGGAAAAACCTCGGCCAAGGGGCGGCCCGCACTGCGCCCGCCTACCAGAAGCGAGATTTCGATAGCCGGATGCCCCGAAAGGATGCGAATGAGATCAGCCCCGGTATAGCCCGAAGCGCCCAGAATGCCGATACGATATGTTTGTGTGCTCATGCGCCCAGATTATGACCAGCCAGCCCCATGAGCAAGGGCAAGCTGCACCCGATGCCTGCAAATCGGCATTTCAGGCGAAATCATTGGGCAATTCCGCCAGCGACTCTTCTAATTCGATAAAGCTAGGCTGATGCTGGGCGGGCACATTGCGCCGCCCGATTTCAACGGAAATCTGTGGGGCATTGCCATGGAGATGCGAAATCAGCACGGTTTTGATGATATCGAACATCTTGCCTTCTTCATTCAAAACCTGCGCAAAGCGCCCGGCAATCGGCGCCACCATCAGATAAGACAGGAAAATCCCAAGGAAGGTCCCCACCAAAGCACCGCCCACCATGCGCCCGAGGATTTCCACCGGCTCATTGATCGCCGCCATGGTTTTGATGATCCCTAAAACCGCCGCCACGATCCCCACCGCAGGCAAGCCATCGGCCATGGTTTGCAAGGCATGCTGGGGTTCATGTTCTTCCGCATGATGGCGTTCGATATCCTGGTTCATCGCATCTTCCATCTGATGCGGATCTTCAAAATTCATGGTCATCATGCGCAGATAATCAGCGATGAAGGCAACCAGATGATGATCGGCGGCAATTCTCGGGAAATGATTGAAGATTTTCGATTCTTCGGGCTTTTCAATATGCTGTTCAATCGCCACCACGCCCTTTGTGCGCATGGTTTTGATCAGGATAAACATCAGGCTGAGCAGATCGGTATAATCCTGCCTTTGCCATTTTGCCCCCTTAAAGGCCCGGCCCATCCCGCCAAGGGCTTTTTTGATGACCCCGGTGGAATTGGCGATCACAAAAGCGCCAATCGACCCCCCCAGAATGATCATCAATTCAAAAGGCAGCGCATGGATGATGATCTCCATCTTGCCCCCGGCGAAAAGATAACCCCCAAACACCATGAAGAGCACGATCACAAAGCCAATAATGAGAAACATGCTCTTTCTACCACCATACCGAAATGTTAAAATTCCCGCGCCCGGAGAAGACGGGTAAGCCTTGAAGGCACACTATCGTGCAACAGCCTTAAAAAAGCTTAAATCTTACAGGACTTGAGCGCGCCAAAGATCGATCCCGGCCCGGGGGCTCGCCACATCCCCGCGTCATCTCTGACTCGGGGCAGACCAAAGGGATGCACCGCAGAGGCGGGATCCATCTTTGGCACGCTCAGCCCTTCAAAGATGGACCCCAGGTCTCCGCCCGGGGTGACGAAAGAGGGGGGGGCGCAACAGCGTCAGCGCTTAGTGGCGCTGGCTTCTTCTCTCCCGCGTCACCCTGCACGCACGGAGGCGAGGAAGCCCTGAGTTTCCTTATTCAGATCATCAAACAAGGTCTGCATGTCGCGCGAGGCATCCAAAACACTGCGAGCCCCTTCACCGGTGGTTTCCGATGACGTGCGGATATCGGCCACCACCGCGCTCACTTCCCGGGACCCATCCGCCGCCTGCTGAATATTCCCGCTGATTTCATCGGTCGCGCCCGATTGTTCATCCACCGCATCATTGATGGCTTTGATCACATCATGCAAAGATGTGGTTTGTTTGGTGATCGCGGTGATGGAGCTTGTTGTCAGATTCGTTGCCTTTTGCATGTCTGCAATTTGCTTGGCGATATCTTCGGTGGCTTTCGCCGATTGGCTGGCCAATGCCTTGACTTCGCTGGCAACCACCGCAAAGCCCCTGCCCGCTTCGCCAGCGCGCGCAGCCTCGATAGTGGCATTGAGCGCCAAAAGATTGGTTTGATCGGCAATATCGCGGATGAAAGAAACCACTTTTTCAACATTGGCCGCAGCCTTGATCAAGCCTTCAACCGCCGTTTCGGCAGATTTCACATCTTTCCCAACCTCATCTACGGCCATGGTCGAATTCTGGCTTTGCCGCTTGATTTCCGAGATCGATGCCGTCAATTCCTCGGAACTGGCAGCAATGGCATTGATATTGGCCGACGATTGTTCGGCCGCCGCGCTGACGGCCACGGCCTTTTCAAGGGCATCCGAAGCGCAATCCGCCAGGGTTTGCGCTGTATCCTCCATCTTGTGCGAGGCATCATTGAGCTTTTCAATACGCAGGAACACAGCTTTCTCAAAGCCATCGGCAAGCTTGTGGCGGGTATCCATCGCAGCTTTCGAGAGTTGATCCATGCTTTGTCTGGCACCATCCACAACGGCGGCAGCAATCGAAAAACTGCCGCGAAAGCCGCGTGAAAGTAGCGAACGATGAAACCGACCATCGGCGGCCGCCCTTAAAACCCAACCGGCTTCGCGCAAAAAGGCATCGGTCATATCCAGAAGCTGATTGAGGGCATCCATGCTTTTGGCCCCCGGGGCACTTTGATCGATTCCGATCAGGCGCGCTTCCAGATCGCCATGGGCGGCCGCCATGCAAACAGCCTCGATCCGCTCCAGGGTGTTTTTATAAGCATCCCTTTCCGCGATGAGGCGTGAGATTTCAGCCGACTGATCAGAACCCGCCTTGCCCTGACCCTTTGCTTTGAAAAACAGGTTCATGCCGCAGCTCGTCTATTGATCGTGGAAAAAATGAATTGATCGAATGTTTGCCCCGCCGATGCGATTTTCGCCTGCAAAGCCTGCTCGCTGGCAATCAGCCCGGCTTTGCGATCAACGGCCCCCTGCTCGATGGCCCGCAGTTCGGCAAAAAGCCGGGTCATCTCATCGATCACCGGACGATCAGGAGCCCGGCGATTGGAATGATAGCCGATGATCTGCCCGTTCTTATCCAAAGTGGGGGTAACATGCGCGAGAACCCAATAATAATCGCCATTTTTAGTGGCATTTTTAACATAAGTAAAAATTTCATCGCCCTTGGCAATGGCATCCCAAAGGGCCTTGAAAATCACCCGGGGGGTATCCGGGTCGCGAATTACATTATGCGGCTTTCCAAGAACTTCATCTTCAGTATAATCAGCAATATCAAGAAAAACGCGATTGGCGTAAGTAATATAACCCTTTATATCTGTTTTAGAGACAATAATATCCTCACGCGCAAGAAAGCGCTCTTTCCCAGCCGACATAACCCACCTCAATATTTAAAAAATAACCGCGCGCCAACATCATTTGGTTGATTTAAAAATTTTATTTAAATGATGATAGCCCTGCCATAATTGTTAGGCTAAATCTATTAATGATTTCCTAAAAATACATTATAAATAAGGTCTATCTGACTTATTGTTGAATTTTATCGTGTTATAGAAGAATAATAGGACTTGAATACAATCAAAAAGCGTATTTAACAGAACAGCCATAGGGCTTTGTTTCTGCCTCGCGCACGGGCTGGCCAGCCTGCATATCCTGAAAAGCGGCAAGAACATAATTCTTCGCCCCTTCGATGCTGCTGTGCCGGGCGGATGGCTTATCATCGATCGCACCCTGATAAAGAAGCGTGCCATCACCATCAATCAAAAACATATCAGGCGTGGTGCGGGCCTTATAAAGCCGCCCAAGATCGCCCTGGGGATCAAGAATAATATGATCGGCATAGGAACCCCGGCTGGCGGCAATGCTGTTGGCCTCATCCGCCGAAACATGCCCTTGTGTGCCCGGAGCGGATGATATGATCGAAATCCATGTCACCCCCGCCTCCACCAAAGCGCGCTGGGTTTTTTGCATATTGCCGGTCTCATAATGCTTCTTCACGAAAGGGCAATCATGATTGGTCCATTCCAAAATCACCGGATGGCCGCGCAAGGCTTCAAGGGAAATCGTCTCGCCTCTGGTGTTTTTGGCGGCAAATAATGGGGCTTCTTCCCCAATCATGGGCTGTGCCTGCGCCACAAAAGCGCCCGCCAAAAGGCCAGCCGCCGCAAACAGCAGGGCAGCACCCTTTAAAACAAAAGCCCCAGCCAGATTTGGAAACCGCATGGACATGCCAATACCTCTTTTTCTTCAACCCCAATCGATAGGATGGCCACATCATTATGGCATAATGCGCGCCGATCCTGAAGATCGCGGTTCGCTCAGCCTTTGAATTCTGCCAAAAGCAAAGCCGGGGTCAGGATTTGCGATAAAATTTTCGGAGCACTGCCATCGGCGGGATAAAACAGATAAAGCGGCACCCCATTGCGACCGAAAGCAGCAAGCTCTTTGGCGATCCGATCATCTTTGTTAGTCCAATCGGCTTTCAACACAGCCACCGAGCCATCCTGCACGGCGCTGATCACATCGGAATCAGCCAAAGCCACCCGTTCATTCACCTTGCAGGTGATGCACCAATCGGCGGTGAAATACACAAAAACGGGCCGGCCCGCTTCGCGCAATTGATCGCGCTTCTCAGGCGACCATGAGGCGACGGCAAGCTTGTCCTCATAGGAACCGGCCTTAGGTTGATCTTTTATATCCTTGACCAGGCTTCCGGCCTCAAAACCAATGAAGGTGCCCGAACTGCCGATCATGGGGATTGTCACCAGCGCCGTTAGCCCCAAAGCCACGATCTGCGCCCTGCGACCACGCCCACCGGCGATACCCCATACCCAGACGATGAAGGCCAAAGCCAAAAGCATGAGCAAGGCATAGCCAAGGGCATCGGCCCCATTTTGCCGCCCCAAAACCCATAAAAGCCAGATCACCGTGAGAAAGATCGGGAAAGCGAGAAACTGCCGAAATACCCCCATCCACGGACCGGGGCGGGGCAAAAGATGCCGCAAAAGCGGAATGAAGGCCACCGCCACATAAGGCAAGGCAAGGCCCAGACCCAGGCTGGTGAAAATGGCCAGCACCACGGGCGCGGGCTGCACCATGGCAAATCCCAAAGCCGAAGCCATGAAGGGCGCGGTGCAGGGTGTGGCCACGATGGTGGCCAAAACACCCGTGAAAAAGGCGCCGCTCAAGCCCTTTTTTTCGGTCAAACCCTGACCGATCCCGGCAAAGCGGCTGCTGAATTCAAACATCCCCATCAAATTGAGACCAAGGACAAACAGGATAAGGGCGATGATCGTGACCACCATGGGCGATTGCAATTGAAAGCCCCAGCCAACCGAAGCCCCGGCCCCGCGCAGGGCCAGAAAAACGACACCCACCGCAAAAAAGCTACACAAAATCCCAGCCATATAGGCAAGGCCATCATGGCGCGCCGCTTTTTCCCCCGCCCCATGGGCCCGGATCAGCGAAAAAGCCTTGAGCGAGAGCACGGGAAAAACACATGGCATCAAATTGAGGATGATGCCCCCCAAAAGGGCAAAGGCGATGGCCTCAAACAGACCAATCTGCAAGCCCGCAGCACTGAAACCCAAGCCATTCGATTTGGCCACCAAGGTTGTATCAAGGCTAAGGGGGGCCGCAATCTCGAAACCTTCATCAAGGCCATTGTCATTGGTGATGACCAGCACACCACGCAAAATCTGATCATGTTCGCCAAGCTGTGGGGCTGATCCCGAACGCGCCACCAAAAGCTGCAAGCCGTCCTCGCCATAAGAAACGGCCTGGGGCTTGGCATAGCCAAACAGCCCTTCATTCACAGGATAAAAATAGGCCGATTTCACCAGCGCGGCATCGTCTTTCGGCATATCCACATCAAGGGCGAAAGCAGCATTGCTGATGCGCGCGCTGGCCTGCCACGGGCTTTGATGGGGCAAGGCGGCCCGGGCTTTGGCAAAGAGCGCCGCCATGCCGGGGGCAACCGTGCCAGAACCCGGGATCATTTGAAAAGCGAGATCGCCATATTCAGGGATACACACATCGGCGCATACCAGCCATTCCGCCGAAAGGGCCAGATCGATCGGCTGATCCGGGATCGCAGCGGGCGGGGTGAGCCTGACCAAAAGGCTTTGGGGCGCTTCATAGCCATAATTCATCAAAGGCCCAACCGGGATACGATGAGGCACCGGATAAAGAGGCGCATCCGCCGTCCAGCCTTCGGGCAAGGACCAGTTGAGGCTGGGCGCCTTGCCGCTATCGCCGTAATTTTCCCAATAGGTGTGCCAGCCTTCCGATGGCGTGAAGCGCAGGGCCAGCCATAAAGGCTCACCGGCAGCAACCGTGGTTTTTTCGGCAAAAATTTCAAGCCGGGTCTGGGGATTATCGACCGCAGCCAAAGGCGTTTGTGCCTGCACGGACTGACCCATCGCCATCAGCAACAGCGAGACGATGAAGAGTCGCGATTTAAAGAGCCAGTGCATCCTGTCGCCTTCTTTTGCCGATCACGGTCCCTGTGCTTAGCATAAGCTATGCTCTGGAAAAATCACGACTGTGTTAACGCTGGGGAAAGGCCGCGGATACCCCTGCGACATTTCCGCCCAGCCCCTGACAAGAAGGATTCCGCCTTGATGCCTAAAATGACGAAAGTTGAGAGACTCCCTCAATCGTCACCCCGGCCCCCGAGCCGGGGCCGGTACTCGCATGAAGCGCGCTCAAGGCTGGGGCTACTCGTCTGCCGCCACTCAATCGTCATCCCGGGCTTGACCCGGGATCCATCTCGTGAAGCGCGAAGCATGGGAAAGAGTGGACCCCGGGTCAAGCCCGGGGTGACGAAAGACGGAGTCCCCGCCCGGGGTGACGAAAGATGAGACGAGATGACGAAAAACAAGAGACGGCTATTGCCCATCCACGGCGTCGAACAACCGGGCGAAATGGCGCGCCTCGCGCCCCTTCCAAACGCCCCGATGATAGGCATCGGAGGCAATCAAGGGCACCACGGTGGTGGCTTCGGCAAAAACCATCTGTTCATAAGCGGTTTCCACCTTGCCCCAGCTTGATGCTTCTTTCAGCGTTGAGGATGAACAGGCCCCATCGCGCACATCGGCCACGGTGATCTGGATCGCATATTTGTGCATTTCCGCTTCAACGCCCAGAATTTCCGCACAAACCACCGTATCCTGCACGAAATTCTTGGGCACGCCGCCGCCCACCATCAAAAGCCCGGTGCGGCCGGCTTTGATCTTGATATCGGTCAGTTCCCGGAAATCGGCAATGGAATCGATGGTCAGATAAGGCGCGTTCGCCTTCATCCGGTTCACCTGATGCTTCACAAGGCCAAAGCCCGCCGAGCTATCGGTGAAAGCGGGGCAGAAGATCGGCACATCATGATCAAAACAGGTTTCGATCAGGCTGCCTTTCTTTTTGGCATTGCTTTTCAACCAACGGCCCATTTCACGGATGAAGGCGCGGCTGGAATAGGCCCGTGATGGCAGGCTATCAGCGATTTCCAGCAACACATGATCACAGGCCTGCAATTCTTCCTCATCGATGAAGGTGTCATAAATCCGATCGATATAAAGATCGCGCAGATCATTATCATCGAGGGTGGAACTGCCCTGATAATGGCGGAAGCCAAGGGCCTCGAAAAAATCCATATCGATGATCGATGCGCCGGTGGCCACGATGGCATCCACCATCCCCGCCGCCACCAGATCGCGATAAACATGCATACAGCCGCCTGCCGAGGTCGATCCGGCAAGGGTGAGGATCACCGAGCAATCACGATCCGCCAGCATCCGATTATAAATCTCGGCAGCCCGGGCGGTATCGCGTGAGGTGAACGACATCTTGCCCATCGCCTCCACCAAAGGGCGGGCGTCATATTGGGTGATATCGATATGTTCCACCGGCTTTGAAAGCAATTCGGCCTTGCGATTGGTGTGTGCGGTCTGGTCAGCCATCTTCAGTCCTCTCGATCTTTATTGTGCATCGGCCATGGCAGCATCATGCTTCACAGGCAGGGGAACGACATTATTAGTCATGGCTTCCCGTGGCGCCACGGCAACGGTGAGATCGGAATGAAAGCCATTGAATTTGGTGCGCATCGACATGCCATAAGCCCCGAGATTGGCCACTTCGATCCAATCGCCTTCGGCCATATCGGCAGGCAGCATGAACGGACCCTTCATCACATCCATGCTATCACATGTAGGGCCATAAAAAATGAATGCCTGCTCATTGTCACAAGCCGCCCGGCGCAGATCAACCCGCCGCACAGGATAACGCCAGCCAATGGCCCCGGCATCATATAAAGCCCCAAAGGTGCCATCATTGAGATAAAGCGCATTGCCCTTACGCAATTCCACCTTCACCAGCACTGATCCGCCATCACCCACCAGCGCCCGGCCCGGCTCACATAAAAGCGGCAGGCCCAGAAAGCCATAATCGGCGACAGCCTGATCGATCACGCCCATGAAAGCATCCAAAGCCGGAGGCTCCATCCCCGGATAAGCAACCGGAAAACCACCGCCCACATCAAGGAGATCAATCGAGATTTCCGCTTCATCGAGCAAGGCCCGCACGGCAGCAATGGCTTTGCGGTAGCTATGGGGGTTCATGCATTGCGAACCCACATGAAAGCTCACGGCGAGATTGGCGGAAACCGCCCGCGCCGCCTGCAAAAGGTCCACAGCCGCCGCACCATCCACCCCAAATTTGCCAGACAGATCAAGGGCCGCATCGCCTTTGGGCAGGCCAAGCCGAATGAAAAGGCCCAGATCATCGGCACCATTGGTTTCTTCGATGATTTTTTCCAATTCCGCCAGGCTATCAATGGCGAAATCGCGAACCCCGGCCAGATAGGCATAGCGAATGGCCCGGCGGCTTTTCACCGGGTGCATGAAATAAAGCTTTGCCGTGGCCGATATCCGGCGCACCGCATCGATTTCCTCTATAGAGGCCACATCGAACGCAGTGATCCCCGCATGAACAAGGGTTTCCAGCACCGCAGGCGTGGGATTGCATTTCACCGCATACATCACCGTGCCGGAAAAGCGGCTCAAAAAGGCGTGCGCTGCGCGTTCCATGCTTTGACGATACAGCACGTGAATGGGCTGATCATCGGCAATGGTGGCCACCACATCCTCAATCGAATTGAAAACAGGAATATCGCGATCGACGCCGGCATCAACAGATGGATGCGCAAAGGCATAAAGTGCAGTCATGTTCATGGTCCTTAGGTGAACGAGGCCAGACCCATCTTGCCCGGCAAGAGGATCAAAAGTTCACCGGCCGCCATCCCTTGCGCATCATACAGCCTGGGAGACGTGGGGCACGGCAATGCTTCCCGCAAGGGGAGGCTATGCGAGCATCGGACTATGCTTGTCGAGAACCATGAAGCGCCAGCGCCAATAGCCCCGGTCGCTGGCAATAATTTTAAGCCCTTTGGAAGATATTCCGCCGGGGAAGCACACATCACTGGAGGCCATTGGCGACTCCCTTTATCAATCAGTGTCGGCTCATTGAAAAAGGCCGCCGACCCAACCAACAAAAAAAGCACGCATCGTTACGTAACCAGTACATAAGGGCCAGGGGCACGTGCGCGTACGTGACGCTCATATGACTGAACATTGCCCATGATTCAAGGATGAAATGATGCCTTTTGGCTCTCAACCCCAAAAAATTTATAAAGCACAATTAAAACAATGCGTTGTAAATTTTCACTCTGAGCCCTTTTCGGCCATTTTTATGGCCTCGCCGGTTCATGTCCCCAACATCGGCCCCGGCTCTCTTCTCGATCTGAGAAAAGTGCTTTAGACTATGAGGTGAATAAGACCGTTCTGACCGCGAAATCTCAAAGAATCGCCATAACACAAGGACAATCATGATGATCCCCGCGCCCGTCTCATCTCGCCATTCCCAAACGAAACGAACCGGACGCACCGCCCTTTGTCGTCTGCCGCTCGGGCTTTTGGGCGGCATCATGCTGAGCGCGCTGGCCATCAGCCCCCAAAGCCGTGCGCAGGAGGCGACAAAGGATGAAAGCAGCTATGCCATCGCCCTTCATGGCGGGGCCGGCACCATCACCCGCGCTTCCATGACGGCAGAGTCTGAAGCCGCCTATCGCGCCGCCCTTGGCGAAGCGCTGATTGCCGGGCAAAGCGTGCTCAAAAGCGGCGGCACAGCCATTGATGCGGTGGCCGCGAGCATTCGCATCATGGAAGACAGCCCCCTGTTCAATGCCGGGAAAGGCGCGGTATTCACCTATGATGGCCGCAATGAGCTGGATGCCGCGATCATGGATGGCCGCACATTGAAGGCCGGGGCGGTCACCGGCGTGACCCGGATCAAAAATCCCATCCTGCTGGCACGGGCGGTGATGGGTCAATCGCGGCATGTGATGCTTTCGGGTTCGGGGGCCGAACATTTTGCCCGCATCCAAGGCATCGACCTCGTTTCCCCCACATGGTTTTTCACCGACCGGCGTTATCAGCAGCTTTTATCCATCCAAAATCATGAAAAAGGCGCCATGCAGCTTCATTTTGATGGCGATCATCAATTCGGTACCGTGGGCGTGGTGGCTTTGGATCAGGCGGGCAATCTGGCGGCGGGCACCTCTACCGGCGGGCTGACCAATAAAGAATGGGGCCGCATCGGCGATAGCCCCATCATCGGCGCAGGCACCTATGCCGATAATAAAAGCTGCGCCGTATCGGCTACCGGCACCGGGGAATATTTCATGCGCGCCACCGCCGCCCGCACGATTTGCGCCCTGATCGAATATAAGGGCTATGATGTGCAAAAAGCCGCCGATGAAGTGATCCATCAAAAGATTGCCGGGCTGGGCGGCGATGGCGGGGTGATTGCCTTGTCGCACAGCGGCGAGATTGCTTTCAGCTTCAATACCGAAGGCATGTATCGGGCAAAATTGAGCAGCCAAAACCCCACCCCCCTCATCCTCATTTACAAGGATTGAGGATGAGGGGACTGAGAACTGAAGCCCTTTTCATGCCAGACGGGGACGGCTAGTCATCGGATGGAAAGCCGTCTGCCGCTTCTTTTTTGGAAGGGGTGATGGGTTGATGGGTAAAGCCCTTCAATCCTGAAAGCTGATCCTTGTCGCGTTCGATATGCACTTCGCTTTGCAGATAAACCCCCACAAGCTCGGCAATCGAGCGCAAGGCATGGCTATGGATTCGTTCCCACCCATGGCTGGCATCGATCCCAAAGGTGATGAGCGCGGTTCGGATATCATTGCCCGCCTCAAGGGCCGAAGCGCTATCCGAGCGATAATAGCGAAAAATATCGCGCTGATGGCGGATATCATGCTGTTCGCATAAGGCCAGCAGCTTTTGGGTGAGGTGATAATCGAAAGGCCCGCTTTGATCGGCCATGGCAATGGTCACGCCAAATTCCCGGCTGTTCTGGCCCGGTGCCGTGGTGCCATTATCGATGCTGACCATCGAGGCGATATCGCCATGGAGAATGGTGGAGGCACCGATCCCCACCTCTTCGGCGATGGAGAAAAGAAAATAGCTGTCCACCGGCAGATCGCATGGATCATCCACCAAAGCCTTGATCGCCGCAAACATGCTGGCAACCCCGGCTTTATCATCCAGATGACGGGAATTGATGAAGCCATTGACCATTTCCGGCATGGGATCGATGGCCACGAAATCGCCGATGGCAATTCCCGCCCGCATCAGATCGTTTTTGGAAAAGCACAGGCCATCCACCCGTACTTCCAGATTGCTCCAGGCCGAAGGCTGCTGATCGATTTCTTCGTTAAACGTATGGCCCGATGCCTTGAGCGGCAGGATTGTGCCGCGCCATGATCCCTTGGTGGTAAAGATATTGCACCGCGCGCCTTCGGCAAATCGCGCCGACCAATGGCCGATGGGAACGATTTCAAGGCGGCCATTGTCTTTCAGCCCCTTGACCTGTGCTCCCAGGGTATCGAGATGGGCGATGATGGCTCGCCCGGGGTGTTTTGCCTTGCCCTTGATCCATGCCCGAATGGCCCCGCGCCGGGTCAATTCATATTCAAGGCCCAGACTTTTGAGCTCCTGCGCGCAGAACCGGACGATCTCATCCGTATAGCCCGTGGGGCTGGGGATCGCCAGCAGGCGCAATAAGATCTGTTCCAGATAGCTGATGTCGATGGTTGGTCTTTTGATCGTCATGATCCTCCGCCGATGTCTTTGCTCAGTTTTAAATCCGTAGGCAATGAATGGGGAAACAACAGATCGATGAACCGCTCGGCTGTGGGCTGCGGTTCATGATTGGCAAGGCCCGGGCGCTCATTCGCCTCGATCACGATATAATCGGGCTCGCTTGGTGATTTCACGATCATATCCACACCCACCACCGGAATATCGATGGTTTTAGCACAGGTGATGGCCGCTTGACACAGATGCGGATGCAGCCGATCCGTCACATCATGCAAGGTGCCCCCGGTATGCAGATTAGCCGTTTTCCGCACAAAAAGCTGTTTTTTTGCGGGCAGGATAGTGGACAGTTCAAAGCCCCCATTGCGGATGGTGCGTTCGGTTTCCTGATCGATGGGGATGCGCGATTCACCATTCGTGGCCGCCATGCGCCGACGGCTTTGGGCCTTGATCAGCGCTTCGATCGTGCTTGATCCATCACCGATGATGGCTGCCGGGCGGCGGATGGCCGCAGCCACCAGCTTAAAGCCGATAACGATGATCCGCAGATCGATGCCATCAAAATATTCTTCCAATAGCACATGATCATCTACCCGCCGGGCGGCCTCCACCGCCTGTTCGAGATGCGCCGCATCAGTGATATTGACACTGACCCCCCGGCCCTGCTCCCCATGCCGGGGCTTAACCACGATGGCCCCATGCTCGTGCAAAAAATCGGCATTGCGATCAGGGTTTAAAGCCGCCTGCTGCTGGGCCGGCACCCGTATATTGGCCGCCCCCAAAAGCCGCCTTGTGACCATTTTATCCGCGCAGCGGCTCATGGCGATGGCACTGGTCAATTCGGTCAGGGATTCCCGGCAGATCACGGATCGCCCGCCAAAAGAGAGCCGAAAATAGCCATTTTCAGCATCCAGAACATCCACATGAATGCCCCGCCTGCGGGCTTCATTAACGATGATCAGAGCATAAGGATTGAAATTGGCATCAAAAGACGGACCGGCAAACAGCTTTTCATTGATCGAATTCTTGTTTTTGAGGGCAAAGAACGGCAGGCGCTGAAAGCCCAGCTTTTCATAAAGTGCAATCGCCTGTTCATTATCGTGCATCACCGATAAATCCATATAGGCATTGCCCCGGGCCTGAAAATGTTCGGCCAGGCGCCGCACCAAAGCTTCGCCGATACCGGGATAGGGGCTTTGGGGATCCACCGCCAAACACCAGAGTGACGCCCCGCGCTCAGGATCGTGATAAGCCTGATAATGATTGACCCCGGTGACCGTTCCCACCAATGCCCCGCTTTCATCATCCTGGGCCACATAATAGGTCAGGCTGCGGCTATCGCGGCGATCCCAGAAAAAGCTGGGATCCACCTGCACCATATTGCGCGCCGCATAGATGCGATTGATTTCGGCAATATCAGAACGATGCGACAAGCGCCGGATATGAAAGCCGCGAAAACGCCGCACCGCAGGCTGATAGGTATGGAGATCAAGGCGATAGGTATGGGATGGATCAAGGAAAAGCTCTTGAGGGGCTTTGGAAAGCGCCACATGGGGATCGCGCAGATAAAAAGCGATATCGCGCTGTTGGGGCATTTCCTGGCGCAGGGCTTCCACCACATCATCAAGGCGATCAAAGGTCTGGGCGAAATATAACCGCCCCCAGCCGCAATCGATAAAAGCATCATGGGCCATGGTTTTGTGCTGGGGCTTCAAGGATTGCGCGCGCATTTTATCAAGGCGATATTGCCGATCAGGCCGCGCCGACCCGGGCTTGCGCCCCGGCGAAGCGGATGGCTCCGCTCTGCGCTTCCCTGTCTGCTCCCCATTTGCTGGGCCATCTTTTTGATCATCGGGCGCATCACTCATGGCGATCAAAGCCCCTGTTGTTGCAGCCAATATTCCAGCAAAGCCACCTGCCACAGCTTAGACCCGCGCAAGGGGGTGATATGATCCGCCGGATGCGCCAGAAGCTCATCCACCTTAGCCCGATCAAATAATCCGCGCGCCCGGGCTTGGGGAGCATTGAGAATATCGCGCACCAGATCATGATAGGGCCCTTCTATATATTTAAGGGCAGGCACCGGAAAATAACCCTTTGGCCGATCAATCACTTCATGGGGAATGATTTTCCGCGCCGCTTCCTTCAGAATATATTTGCCGCCGTCCCGTACTTTCAATTCAGCGGGAATGCGCGCCGCCAATTCCACCAGTGCATGATCCAGAAACGGCACCCGGGCTTCCAAACCCCAGGCCATGGTCATATTATCCACCCTTTTCACCGGATCATCCACCAGCATGATCTCGGTATCGATCCGCAGGGCCTTATCGATGGGCCGATCCGCCCCGCTTTTGGCGAAATGCCCTTCGATAAAGCTTTTGGCATGATCATCACCGCGATAATCGGGGCCCAGTATTTTTTGCATTTCATGATGATCGCGATCACAAAACACCCGCATATAATCCGCCACCCCATCGCGAGACTCCATCATCGGCGGATACCAGTGATAACCGGCAAAAATCTCATCCGCACCCTGCCCGCTTTGCACCACCTTCACATGCTGCGAGACCTTTTCGCTCAGCAGGTAAAAGCCGATGGCATCATGGCTGACCATGGGTTCCGACATCGCCGCCACGCAGCGACCCAATGCGGGCAAGGCACGCGTGGAATCGATGAAAAGCTGATGATGATCGGTGGCAAAATGCCGGGCGATCAGATCGGAATACTGAAATTCATCCCCCCGTTCATTCCCCACGGTTTCAAAGCCGATGGAAAAAGTCGCCAGCCCCGATTGACCGGCTTCCGCCAAAAGCCCCACCACCAATGAGCTATCAAGGCCGCCGGAAAGCAAAACCCCCACCGGCACATCGGCAACAAGGCGGCGCTGCACTGATTGGCGCAAAACCTCGATCAGTTTGTCTTCCCAATCATTTTGGCGATAAGCCCGTTCATCCTCATGGGGGCCAAATTGGACTGACCAGTAAACAGTCTCCGTTTCCCGGCCTTCGGCATCGATTTCAAGCAAAGTGGCGGGGGGCAATTTCCGCACCCCCTTCAAAATCGTGCGGGGTGGCGGCACAATCGCATGAAAGCTCATATAATGGGCAAGGGCGATGGGATCGATATCGCAATCCACATCACCGCCCGCCAATAAAGCAGGCAGGCTGGAGGCAAATCGCAACCGCCGCCCCCCCATACCGGCGCCCCCATCGGGATCGGTTTGCTGCCATGACAGATATAAAGGCTTGATCCCCTGACGATCCCGGCCAAACAAAACCCGGCCATCATCCCGGTGCCAGATGCAAAAGGCAAACATGCCATAAAGCCGGGTGACGAAATTCTTCCCCCAATGATGATAGGCCTTCAGGATTACCTCGGTATCGCCATGGGAAAAGAATTGATAGCCCTTGGCGATCAATTCGGCGCGCAATTCGGGGTAATTATAGATACAGCCATTGAAAACAATCGCCAGCCCCAGCGCAGAATCGACCATGGGCTGTTGGGCGGCCTCGCTCAGATCGATGATTTTCAGCCGACGATGGCCAAAAGCCACCCGACCTTGGGAAAACAGGCCATGGCCATCGGGCCCGCGCGGGGCCAGCGCCCGGATCATCCGCTCAACGGCCGCAGTCTCAGCCCTTTGATGATGAAAACTGATCTCGCCTGCAATGCCACACATAGGCGCTTCATGCTCCTTCATTCATGATCATCGGATCATGCATCACAGCATAAAAGACGGCGCATTGGCCAGTTTGTTCGCGATAAAAGGCAGGTGATCCCCATTTGAACAGGATAGATAAGGCTTTTAGCGCCGCTCGTCCGCGTCAAAATCCCCATCCAAATGCCCATCAAAATCTGCTTCCGGATCGCCCGCATCCCCGGCTGCATTTTCATCCACAGGATCGTGCAATTGGAAAGCCGCCATGGTGGTGCGCGGGGTAAGTTGGAAATCTTCTTTTTCGGCATCCGGCGTGGGGGCGCGGCTTTTAATCAGCACAAAAATCACCAAAGCCCCCAGTCCATGAACAAAGGCAGTAAAGCCAAACATCATCAGCGGACCATAATATTTGATGAGCACCGCCGTCGCCAAAGGCCCGAATAGCGAACTTGCCCCATATAAAAACAAAAGCCCGCCAGAAATGCTGACAAAATTTTCCGGCCGCGCCTGATCATTGGCATGGGCAATACAGATCGGCTGAATGGTGAACGCAAAAGCCCCGAACAAAAAGCCCAGAACCATAACCGCCACCGGCGATATTCCGGCAAAAAAGACCAGACCCAAACCGCTGAGGCTGGCCGCCGCAGCGACAATACCGGCCACCATCCGCCGATCATAGCGATCTGATAAATGGCCAATGGGCCACATCAAAGCAGCCCCGCCCAAAAGGGTGAGCGCCATGAACAGGGAAATATCATCAACCGCCATGCCCATGCGGGCCGCAAAAATAGGCCCAAAAGCCCAAAAAGAGCTATTGGCAAACCCCACAGCGATCGAGCCAACCACCGCCACCCGCGACACATCAAGCAAGGATCCCATCCGCAAACGCGGTTGGGGCACCGGCACCGGCAGGGGGGCCCGCGTGAGGGCCACGGGCAAAGCCGCCAGAGCCGAGGTGATCGCCACCAATGAAAAAAGCTGATAGCCCCCCAAGGGATAGGCCATCAATAAAAACTGGCCCAGCGCCAGCATCACCATTCCCACAAGGGAATAAAGCGACAAAAGCGCCCCCCTGATATGATTAGGGGCGCGTTCATTAAGCCAGCTTTCAATGGCCATATAGGCAATCGCCAGCGACGTACCCGTTAATATCCGGGCCAGCATCCAGAAGGTTTCATCAATCACCAAGGGATAGAGCAAGGCGAGAGCGCACAAAGCCGCTAAAACCGCAGTCAAGACCCGCACATGACCCAAACGACCGATCAGCGGGGCGCCGATGATGCACCCCAGCAGAAAACCCGCAAAATAGCCCGTTCCCAAAGTGGCGATGGCCATATCGCCAAATTGCTCGGCCTGCGCCCGGATGGGAATCAGGGTAAATTGCAGACCATTTCCCAATTGCAGAATAGCCGCACATAAAAGCAGTGCGAAAATGGAAAAAACGACCGGGCGCATCGATGCTGTTTCTTTGACCTGTGTTGAAAGAGGCGAATCCCTGGATCCACAGCCTCTCCTACCCCCTTGAAGCCCCGGACGCAAATCCCGCGATCCTGCCAGCACTCAATCTCGCCGCAAAAGGCTAAAAAAGGATTTCACACAACAGCTTTGAATTATAGCCCTTTAATGCAAAGGAACAGGCTTTTGCATGTCGCGCAAAGAATCGCGCGCCCTGAACAGGCGGCTTTTAACAGTGCCCACAGCCAGGCCAAGCTGATCGGCGGCTTCATGATATTTATAGCCACACACCCCCACCAGCATCACCACCGATTGTTCCGGCTGGCTCAAGCGATCGAAACTGCGGGCAAATTCTTCCAATTCCACGATCCATGGCTGGGGAGCCGGATGCGACATCCCCTCGCCCCACTCTTCCATGGGGATATGCACCCCGCGCCGGCGCAGACTGCGGCACTGATCGATATGCATATTATGCATGATGGTAAACATCCATGACCGAAGATTAGACCCCTCGCGGAAAAATTCCTTCCGCGAGATGGCCCGTTCCAAGGAATCCTGCAGCAAATCATCGGCCTGATCCAGATCCCGCGTCAAAGACCGCGCATAGCGGCGCAGATGGGGAATTTCATGCTTTATCTGTTCCAGAATGGCGTGCTTCATAGCCCGTCCTCCTTTTTAGATCAGCAATTATAGTGTTAATTATGTCATAAAGAAGAACAGTTTAGTTAATGATAAATTCACTTCAAAATTAAAAAGCGCAATAGAATATTATTTCAAAATAATACTTTAATTTACCAAGTTAAAACAAAACGGGTGCGCCCATAAATAAGCACACCCATTCTAATTCATATCCGAACAGGCTCAAATATTCTTTGAACGTTCGGATTTAGGGTCAGGCCTTTGAAAGGCGCTCATTGACATAATCCCAATTGACCAGCTTTTCGATGAAGGTCTTGAGGAAATCCGGCCGACGATTTTGGTAATCCAGATAATAGGCATGTTCCCACACATCGGCGACCAGCAAAGGTGTTGCCCCATGAACCACGGGATTTTCGGCATTGGCGGTTTTCATGATCGCCAACTTCCCATCCTTCACTACCAGCCACACCCAGCCTGAGCCGAATTGTCCGGTCCCGGCGGCCACAAATTCTTCCGCAAAGGCTTCAACCGAGCCAAAAGCTTCAACCAGCTTGGCTTTCAAAGCTTCGGGAACGGCACCACCGCCATTGGGCTTCATGCATTTCCAGAATTCATTGTGATTATAGATCTGGCCCACATTATTAAAAAGCTTGTCATTCTTGCCGAAGCTTTCCACCATCACCTGTTCAAGGCTTTGGCCTTCATGCGCTGTGCCTTTCACCAGATCATTCGCCACATCCACATATTTTGCATGATGCTTGCCGTGATGAAAATCCAGTGTCTGAGCCGACATATGAGGCTCCAGCGCATTTTTTTCATAAGGCAGTTTTGGCAATTCAAACATAGTCAATCCTCCGGTTATTAAGGGCGATAAAAGCGCAGACCCGTGAATTCAGTGCATGCGACGCCGCAGCCATGACATTGTTTCCAATCCATGATGATACAAGGACGGCCCCGGCATTTGCATGACAAGATACTGGTTTTATAGAAAATTCTTTTGCCCGATGCACCTGTTGTTTTCTGCGAAGTTGATCATAGATGTTAAAGCCAAGGCTGATACAATATGCAAAAGCCTGGGAACGTTCCATGCTGACCCGCGTTCCTTCAATATGGCCCATGAGGGCTTTGCCGGATTTTCAATGTGAAGACCGGACCCACCTTTAAACGGAGGACTGACCATGGCAACCGAGAAAAATTATGCCACCGAAATTGATGCCATCAAAGGGGATGTTCATCAATTGCGTGAAGATATCAGCGCGCTTTTAAGCGCCTTTGGCGATGATGCCGGGGAAAGCGGTGCCCAAGCCCGGGAAGCCGCCCTTGCCAAATTACGCCAGGCCCGTGCCCAAGGCACGGCGCATTTGCAGCAGGTGGAAAAAAGCATTGAAGACAATCCCTTGATTGCTCTTGCCGGGGCTTTGGGCCTGGGCTTTCTCATCGGCGCCCTGCTCAATCGGCGCTGATCATGATTGGGGGGGAATTTTTCAAAAATATCGCCGCTGATGCCGCAAGACGTTTGCTGCTCATCCTGATTGCCGCCATTTTGTCGGCGGTCGTGATTATTTTGCTGTGCGCGGCCATGATCGTGGGGCTGAGCCATTTTGTGCCGATCTGGGCTTCTTTGCTGATCACCGCAGGCTTGCTGCTGGTGATCGCCCTCATTGCCCTTGTCAAAGCCTCTGCTGATGATCGCAAGACGCTTTCATCGCACCCAAAAAGGGCATCAACGGCCGCACCATCAAGCGAAAGCGGATCGGGCGATGCCGCCGCCAAAGGGGCAAATGCCCTTGATACCGGCATTTTTCTGGGCGAAGCCGTGAGTGCGGCGATGAAAACCCACCCCAAAAGCACGCTGGGGCTCGCATTGCTGGGTGGCGTGGCTTTGGGTGCCGATCCGGCCTTGCGCCGGGATCTGATCAATCTTTTGCAAGGGGGGCGCAATAAACCCTGATCGGATTGATCAGCAGGGATTGATCAGCGCAGATTTCCCAGATTTCATTAGGGCTGATAATAGGCCATGGCTTCGGGGATCAAGGCCTGTATCCGCTCGATTCGATCTTCGGGCAAAGGGTGGGTTGAAAGAAATTTCGGTGGCCGCTCTCCGCCCAAGGCGGCGAAATTGGTCCACAAATCCACCGCCGCATGGGGATCATATCCGGCTTTCGCCATATAAATCAAACCGATGCGGTCCGCTTCGGATTCCTGCGATCTGTTGAACGGCAAAGCCACCCCCAAAGTCGCCACCCCCGATACCATCGCCACCATTTCCTGGCTGCCGGTGCTGGCCCCCAAAACGGCCAGCCCCAATTGGGTAGCCATATCCCGGCTCATGCGTTCAGCCGAATGTTGGGCCATCACATGGGCGATTTCATGGCCCATTACCGTAGCCAGCTGAACTTCGGTTTTCGCCACTTGAAACAGGCCCGTATTCACCCCCACCTTGCCGCCAGGCAAGGCAAAGGCATTGGGTGTTTCATCCTTGAACAGGGTAAATTCCCAGGCAAATCCTTCTGCGCCCTCAACCACTTTTGCCATGGCGATCCCGATCCGCTCCACCATCCGAGCTTCGGGAGTGTTGGCCACGACCGGCAATTGTTCCTTGATCTGCTGATAGGAGGCCACACCCAAAGCGGTGGATTGCTCCTCGGAGACCAAAATCAACTGCCGCCGCCCGGTCACCGGTGCCGTGGTGCAGGAAACCAGCAAAAAAATCAGCAGAAAAGATGCCGGAACCAGTCGTTTCATCCCCATGACGCACTCCACCTAAAGGGTTCAGTCTCTCATCCCCTTATAAAGAGGATTCCCGCTTTCCAACACCGGAAATCATCGAAAGGCCGCGAGAAGATTTCATAGGCGCAGCACAGATTGATCCCCCAAGCCACGCAAAAGCTTTTGCCCCGAACCCAAAATCGGATGCTGCCAATCAGGCGCAATTTCTAGCAAGGGTTGAAGAACGAAGCGACGTTCATGAAGATGGGGATGCGGCAAAATCAGGCTTTGAGGGGCGGCATGGCTTGTGGATGCCTGCTCCCATGCCTTGCTATCGGGCAATATCATCCCATCCATATCCAAAAGATCGAGATCAAGGGTGCGCGCCTGCCACCTGACATCGCGCTGGCGGGCAAAATGGTTTTCCACCTCATGCAAGCGATGCATCAGAGCCTGGGGCGTATCCACCCATTGGATCCGGGCTGCTGCATTAATATAGGAGGGCTGATCTTTTGGGCCTATGGGAGCGCTTTCATATAAAGAAGATTTCTTTTCCACATTGATGCCAAAGTCACGGAGTATAGAAAGTGTAGTGATGATTGTATTGGCAGGGTTACCCGCTATAGTCGTGAGATTACTGCCCAATCCAATATAAATCATATGAATTTTGTGCCATTTGTTGATTTGTTTCTATTGCGAACAGCTTCAAAAATACCTATGGCTAGCAGCGCAAGGGCTGAGCTTTTGAAAATCAACAATGATCCATCCATAAAAAAACGGACGCTTTCAAGATGATATTTTATCCGAATGAGAAAATTGGCGTATTTATCGACGGTGCCAATCTGTTTGCCACCGCACGCTCGCTGAATATGGAAATCGATTATAAAAAGCTGAAAACATTTTTTGCGGAAAAAGGTCGTTTGATCCGAATTTTCTATTATACGGCCATGATCGATGATGCGGATTATTCGCCCCTGCGGCCTTTGATCGACTGGCTCGATTATAATGGCTATACCCTTGTAACCAAACCGATCAAGGAATTTACCGATGATCAGGGGCGGCGCAAGGTCAAGGGCAATATGGATATCGAAATCGCCGTCGATATGCTGGCCCTGTCGGAAAATCTCGATCATGTGGTGCTGTTTTCCGGCGATGGTGATTTTCGCCGTTTGATCGAAGCCATCCAGCGCAAAGGGGTACGGGTGACGATCATTTCCTCTAATTCCACCCAGCCTTCAATGATTGCCGATGAATTGCGCAGGCAGGCGGATCAATATGTGGATCTGGCAAAAATCCGTGATGATTTTGCTCGTCCCCGCAGCCAAAATCCGCAGCAGGCCCAAAGCATCGAAAATGATGATTTCGATGAGGATGGCGAGTATTATGAAGATGACGATGATTATGAAGACGATCCCCAGTAAAATGGGGCCTTTGTAAAAAAGGACGATCCCATCAAAACCCCATCCGATCCCCCCGCCGAAGCGCCGGCATTATGCGATCTGTGCCCCCGGCTTGTGGCCTATCGAGCGGCTAATCAGCAGAAATTTCCCGATTTTTTCAATGGCGCCGTGCCCAGCTTTGGCGATGAGGCGGCAAAGCTTTTGATCGTGGGGCTGGCCCCCGGGGTGAAGGGAGCCAACCGCACGGCGCGCCCTTTTACCGGCGATTATGCAGGCGATCTGCTTTATCCCACCATGCTGAAATTCGGCTTTGCCAAGGGTGACTATCGCGCCGATCCAAAAGATGGGCTGTGCCTGTCGGGGGCGATGGTCACCAATGCCGTGCGCTGTGTGCCCCCGGAAAACAAGCCGATCGGCGCGGAAATTTCCCAATGTCGGCCTTATCTGATCAGCCGGATCAAGGCTCTGCCGCATTTAAAGGCGATTTTTCTGCTGGGGCGCATTGCCCATGAAAGCGTTTTGCGGGCTTTTGGCCAAAAGCCGGCCCACCATCCCTTTGCCCATGGGGCGATGCATCAGATCGCGGGTTTGACCCTGATCGATAGCTATCACTGTTCGCGCTATAATGTGAATACCCGCCGCCTGACCCCGGCCATGTTTGAAGATGCTTTTCAAAAGGCGGCAAAGGCAGCCGATCAACCATAGGACCATCAAAAAACGGATGGGATCGCAGCCTTCAGGCGTTATCGATCCGGCCCTTGCCGCTTTCAAACAAGCGCTTCAGATTGCGCGCCGCCTGCCGGATGCGATGCTCGTTTTCCACCAGCGCAATCCGCACATGATCATCGCCATATTCACCAAAGCCCAGGCCCGGTGCCACGGCCACCTGCGCTTCTTGCAATAAAAGCTTTGAAAATCCCACCGACCCCAGATGGCGATAGGCTTCAGGCACAGGCACCCAGGCAAACATGGTGGCTGGCGGCGAAGGCACATCCCAACCGGCCTGAGCAAAGCGCGAAACCAGCACATCGCGCCGCGCCTGATAAATCGCGCGATGTTCGTCCACACAATCCTGCGGGCCATTCAAAGCGGCGGTGGCGGCCACCTGAATGGGGGTAAAGGCCCCATAATCGAGATAGGATTTTACCCGCGATAAAGCCCCGATTAAGCCAGGATTGCCCGCCGCAAAGCCAATCCGCCAGCCGGGCATGGAGTAGGTTTTCGACATCGACGAAAATTCCACCGCCACATCTTTGGCACCGGGAATCTGCAAAATGGATGGCGGCGGATTGCCATCGAAATAAATCTCGGAATAGGCAATATCCGAGAGGATATAAAGCCCTTCCCGCCGCGCGAAATCGACCATTTCAGCATAGAAATCAAGGCCCACCACCTGTGCCGTGGGATTTGACGGGAAATTCAAAATCAGCGCCGATGGCCGGGGAACCGAATGGCGACAGGCTTTTTCCAGCTCCCCCACAAAGCGATCAAGGGGCAAAAGCGGCACATGGCGCACCGATGCCCCGGCAATGGTGAAACCAAAAGCATGGATGGGATAGCTGGGATTGGGGCATAAAATCACATCCCCCGGGGCGGTGATGGCCTGCGCCAGATTGGCCAAACCCTCTTTCGATCCCAAGGTCACGATAGTTTCGCGCTCGGGATCAAGATCAACCCCAAAGCGGCGGGCATAAGAGCCCACCAGCGCTTTTCTAAGGCCGGGTATGCCCCGGCTCATGGAATAGCGATGGGTTTTGGGATCGCGCACCGCTTCGGTCAGCTTATCCACCACATGCCGGGGTGTGGGCAGATCGGGATTGCCCATCCCAAAATCGATGACATCATCCCCCCGCGCCCGCGCCGCTGCCTTCAGGGCATTTACTTCGGCAAAAACATAAGGCGGCAAGCGCCTGATGCGATAGAAATCGGACGTCATGACCCCATGCCACCTTTAGTTTGTTACGGATTTGCGGATTAAATTAACAGATTCATATCCCGAAATGCCCCTTTTAGATAGATTGATGCGGAAATCAAGGGCGGATATGCCCCGAACCCCGCACCCGATAATGATAGCTGGTCAAATGTTCGGCACCCACCGGGCCACGGGCATGAAGCCGCCCGGTGGCAATGCCAATTTCGGCACCAAAGCCAAATTCACCCCCATCGGCAAATTGGGTCGAGGCATTATGCATGACGATGGCCGCGTCCACTTCGCTCAGGAAGCGATCAGCCGCCGCCTGATCGGAGGCAATGATGCATTCCGTATGGCCCGAGCCGTGCCGATCGATATGCGCCAAAGCGGCATCAAGGCCATCCACCACCCGCACATTGATCACTGCATCCAGCCATTCCGTATCCCAATCCTCGTCACTGGCAGGCTCGATATCGGGGCAGATGGCCTTTGCGGCCGCATCACCGCGCACCCGGCATTGGGCATCGCTCAAAGCCTTGACCAAAGGAGGCAGATATTTCGCCGCCACGGCCTCATCAATCAGCAGGGTTTCGGTGGCCCCACACACCCCGGTGCGCCGCATTTTGGCATTCACCACCACCGCTTTTGCCATCTCCAGATCAGCCGAGGCATGAACATAGCTGTGATTGACCCCCATCAGATGCCCCAATACCGGCACCCGGCTTTCTTCCTGCACCCGTGCCACCAATGATCGCCCGCCCCGGGGGATCAAAAGATCGATATGCTCGGTCATGCGAAACAGTTCACCCACCGCATCGCGATCCTGTGTCGGCACGATATTCACCGCTTCCATGGGCAGGCCAGCCTGCTCAAGCCCTTTTTGCATGGCCGACAGGATCATCTCTACGGATCGGCGGCTTTCGCTGCCGCCGCGCAGGATGGTTGCATTGCCCGCCTTCAGGCACAGGCCCGCAGCATCGGCGGCGACATTGGGGCGGCTTTCAAAAATCACCGCAATCACCCCCAAAGGCACCCGCGCCCGTTCAAAACGCATCCCATCCTCGCGCGCCCAGGATTGATCGATGGCCCCCAAAGGATCGGGCCGCGCGGCAATCGCCTCAAGGCTTTTGGCCATGCCTTCGATCCGGCCTTCATCCAAAGCCAGCCGATCGATGAAGGCATCATCCTTACCCATCTCACGGGCCTGCGCCACATCAGCGGCATTGGCCTTCAACAGATCGACAGAGATGCCCCTAAGGGCCACTGCTGCCGCCTTCAACGCGGTTTGCCGCATCGCATGGGGGCTGCGCTGAACCACACGCTGGGCGCGCTTTGCCCCATCGCCCAAGGCGATCATCTGGTCATGCAGTTGGGATGTGGATTGGCTCGAATGCGTCACAGGGCCTCCTTTGCCGCTTTTTGCGGAACGGTTATTGCAAGATTATCCCGGTGGATGAGGGTATCCGGTCCCTGATATCCCAGCAATTCCTCGAAGGTTTCGGTGCGCTGCCCGGCGATCACCTCCACCTCGTTCGAATCATAATTGCTCAGGCCGATGGCAATATCCTCGCCAGCCATGCTGCGCACGCGCACGGGATCACCAGAGAAAAATTCCCCCTCCACCCGGGTTACCCCAACACTTAGAAGGCTATTGCCTGCATGCAAGGCTTTTATCGCCCCGCGATCCACGATGAGCGTGCCCGAAGGGGCCACGGTGGCGGCAATCCATTGCTTTCTCACGGTCAGTGGCTCGGATGAAGGGATGAACCATGTGGCCCGCGCATCCCCCCGCGTCAAAGCCCCCAAAGCCCCCTCTTCGCGCCCATTAGCAATGGCCATATGCGATCCCGCTCCCAAAGCCAGGGCCGCTGCCGCAATTTTTGCCGCCATGCCGCCGGTGCCAAGGCTGGTTCCGGCATCCCCCGCTTTTGCCTTGATTTCAGGGGTGATAGCCCGCACCACCGGAATATGCCTCGCCCCGGGCACCGAGCGGGGATCGGCATCATAAAGTCCATCCACATCCGATAACAGCACCACCAGATCAGCACTGATCAATTGCCCCACCCGCGCGGCCAGCCGATCATTATCGCCAAATTTATGCTTATCGAAAGCCACCGTATCATTTTCATTAACGATGGGGACAATCGCGCGCGACAGCAGGGCTTCCATGGTCGAGCGGGCATTTAAATGGCGCAGGCGATCTTCGGTATCCCCCGGGGTGAGCAGCATCTGCGCCCCCACCGCCCCATGGCGGGCCAAGCTGCGGCGATAGGCATCAAACAAGCGGATCTGGCCAATTGCCGCTGCGGCCTGACGATCCGCCAGATTTTGCACCCCACCCGCGAGCGCTGAACGGCCGATTCCCACGGCCCCCGAGGTCACCAGCACCACCTGCTGCCCCCGCGTCCGCATGGCCCCGATATCCGCCGCCAAAGCATCCAGCCAGCGCCTTCTCAGGCGGCCATTTTCCACCAGAAGCGCCGAGCCGACCTTAATGACCACCCGATGGGCTTCTAAAAGCATCCGGGATGGGTTCGCTGGATCGGCCGTTTCATTTCCCTGCTGCATCAACAGATTTCCTCAATTTATCGTCTTCATATTGCTAAATATCGTGCGCATTGGTAATTTTTCTCTCATATCTGTGTTGACAGCGACAGAAACATGCATATCCTGCACCCATGAATTTTGCAACGCACACACCGCGCTCGAACGCCCATGTTCAAATTTTTCCCTCTCATCAGTTGGCGGGAGCTTTTGCCCATGGTCAAACCCTTCTTGTGGGGATTGTGATCGTGCTGCTTATCAGCGGCGCGATGGGGCTGCCTTCCTGAAAACAACGGATCAGACAAGGAACACCAGCCCCGCTTTGCCCACCGCAGCGGGGCTTTTCTTTGGCCAAGGACAGAAAATGACCAATAAGAACCGACCAAGCGACGCGATCAAATCCCAGGCCCCGGCCCGCGCCATGCTGCGTGCCACCGGCATGGATGATGATGCTTTGGCAAAACCGATGATCGGGGTTGTCAGCACCTGGACCGATGTTTCGCCCTGCAATCTGCATTTGCGTACCCTTGCCGAACCGATGAAGGATGGCATTCGGGCAGCAGGCGGAACGCCGGTGGAATTCAATACCATTGCCGTCACCGATGGGATCGCCATGGGCACGGCGGGGATGCGGGCATCTTTGATTTCTCGCGAAGTGATCGCTGACTCCATTGAGCTTGCCGTGCGCGGACATTGTCTGGATGCGGTGGCGGTTCTCGTGGGATGCGATAAAACCATCCCCGCAGCGGCGATGGCGCTGGCGCGCATGAATTTACCGGGCATCATCTTATATGGCGGTTCGATCCGTCCGGGGTTTCATAAGGGGAAGTTCATCACAGTTCAAGAGGTGTTCGAGGCCGTGGGGGCGCGCGCTGCGGGTAAAATCGAGGCCGAAGAGCTCGATGCCATCGAGCGTGTGGCCTGCCCCGGGGCCGGGGCCTGTGGCGGCCAATTCACGGCCAATACCATGGCTATGGTCCTGACTATGCTGGGTCTTTCCCCCATGGGGGCGAATGATGTGACAGCCACCGATCCGGCCAAGCCCGAAACCGCCGCCCTGTGCGGTCGGCTGTTGATGGAACTGCTCGAAAAAGATGTGCGCCCGCGCGATCTCATCACCCTTGAAAGCATCGCCAATGCCGCCACCATCGGCGCAGGCACGGCGGGGTCCACCAATCTGGTGCTGCATTTGCTGGCCATTGCCCGGGAAGCGGGGTTGCAAATCGATATCGATGAATTTGATAAAATTTCGGCCCGCACCCCGGTGATCACCGATCTGAAGCCGGGCGGGCGCTATACCGCCGTGGAAATGAGCGAAGCGGGCGGCACGGCTTTGGTTGCCCGCCGTTTGATGGAAGCCGGACTTTTGCACGATGGCCCCACGGTGAGCGGTAAAAGCCTGTTCGATGAGCTTGAAGCGGCCGAGGAAACACCGGGTCAGGCGGTTGTTCGCACGGTGGATGATCCATTTAAACCACGCGGCGGCTTTGCGATTTTGCGCGGCTCCCTTGCGCCCGAAGGGGCAATCGTCAAGCTTGCGGGCCATGATGGGGATCGTTTCAGCGGCCCGGCTCGGGTTTATGATGGCGAAGAAGCCGCCTTTAAGGCTGTGCAGGATGGGGCGATCAAGGCAGGCGATGTGATCGTGATCCGCAATGAAGGCCCCAAGGGCGGCCCCGGGATGCGGGAAATGCTGGCGGTCACCGCCGCTATTCAGGGCCAGGGGCTTGGCAATGATGTGGCGCTGATCACTGATGGTCGCTTTTCAGGCGCCACCCATGGGTTCATGGTGGGCCATATCGCGCCGGAAGCCGCAGTGGGCGGCCCCATTGCCCTCATCCGCGATGGCGATCGCATCACCCTTGATGTCAGCGCCCGAACAATCGATGTGGAGGCCGATCTCGCCGCCCGCAAGGCGGAATGGACCCCGCCCCAACCCGCTGCCCTCACCGGCGCTTATGCCAAATATGCAAAACTGGTGTCTTCGGCGTCCGAAGGTGCCGTTACCGCTTTTCCCTACTCACCCATGCAAAAACAAGCAACAGAGGATACGCGTTCATGAAACTTTATAATAATTCCGATGTCGATCAGGCCGCCCTCAAGGGCAAAACGATTGCTATCATCGGCTATGGCAGCCAGGGCCGTGCCCATGCCTGCAATCTGAAAGACAGCGGTCACAAGGTCGTCGTCGGCGTTCGCGAAGGGGGCAAGGGCTGGCAGGCCGCGCGCCAGGATGGTCATGATGTGGCCGAGCCCGCCGCCGCCGCCAAAGCCGGTGATCTGATCGCCATCCTAGTGCCCGATATGGCGCAGGAAGCGCTCTATCGTGAAACCATCGCCCCCGCTTTGGAGCCGGGCAATACCCTGCTGTTTGCCCATGGTTTTTCCGTGCATTATGGCCGCATCACCCCGCCCGAAGGCATCGATGTGGTGATGATCGCCCCCAAGGCCCCCGGTGATCTGGTGCGCCGCGAATATGAAATCGGCCGGGGCGTGCCCTGCCTTTTGGCGGTGCATCAGGATGCCAGCGGATCGGCCAAGGCCCGAGCTTTGGCCTATGCCCATGGCTTGGGCGGCACCCATGCCGGCGTTTTGGAAACCACCTTCCCCGAAGAAACCATCACCGATCTTTTCGGCGAACAGGCGGTGCTCTGTGGCGGCATGAGCGAACTGGTTTTGAAAGGCTTTGAAACCCTCACCGAAGCCGGTTATCAGCCCGAAGTCGCTTATTTTGAATGTCTCCACGAACTGAAGCTGATCGTTGATCTGATGCAGGAAGGCGGCCTTGCCAAAATGCTCAGCTTCATTTCTGAAACCGCCAAATATGGCGATTTCGTTTCTGGCCCACGAGTGGTGGATGAAACCACCAAGGCGCGGATGAAGGCGGTGCTCACCGATATTGAAAACGGCACCTTTGCCCGGGATTGGATTTTGGAAAATCAGGCCGGTTTGCCGCGCTATAAGGCCAGCCTGCAAAAAGATCTCGATCACCCGATTGAGAAAACCGGCAGTGCCCTGCGTGCGCGCATGGCGTGGCTCAATCCCAAACATAACGCCTAAGCAAAAAACACATGGTGCACAGCCTCTCCACATCCCCAATCAAGAGCAGAGCCAACAAGGCCGGCGGGAAAGGCAAAAGCCTGACCGGTGCGCAATGGCGCATGCATGCTCTTGAGGCACAGGATGTGGAGAGTGCGTTCGGCCATCCGGGCGGGGGCTATCCGGGCGGCCCGATCATGCCCTATATAAAGATCGCCCCCCCAAATCACACGATGCCAATATCTAACCATTGGTGCCGCATCAGATGATGCACCAGATTATCAATGAGGAGACACCATCATGACCTACAAACTGTTAATTATTCTGGATGGATCGAAAGGTGCGCTTCTTCGGCTTTTGGGCAGCATCGAACATTTGCGACACCAGATCTCCAAGCTTTTTCCCGTGCTTTCCTGTGCCGAGCACGATAAGGCCAGTGTAAGCATCGCGATGGATAGCCCCAAAACACAATGGGCAGGAGCGGTAAGATGACCGAGCAGGACAAAGTTCTCATTTTCGATACCACCTTGCGCGATGGCGAACAGGCGCCGGGCTTTTCGATGGATCATGAGCAAAAGCTGCAATTGGCGCGGGCTTTGGCAGAGCTTGGTGTCGATATCATCGAAGCCGGTTTTCCCGCCGCCTCGAAAGGTGATTTCCGCGCCGTCAACAGCATTGCCAAGGAAATCGAGGGATCAACCATCTGCGGCCTTGCGCGCGCCCTTGAAGGGGATATTCGCGCCACCGCCGAAGCCATTGCTCCGGCCCGGAAAAAGCGCATCCACACCTTCATCGCCACCAGCCCCATTCATCGCAAACACAAGCTGGCCATGGACAAGGAAACGGTTGTCCGCCGCGCGGTCGAGGCCGTGCGGCTGGCACGATCCTTTGTTGATGATGTGGAATTCAGTGCCGAAGATGCTTTGCGCACCGAGCCTGAATTTCTGGTGGAAATCTTTTCCGCCGTGATCGAAGCCGGGGCCACCACCCTAAATGTTCCCGATACCGTGGGCTATGCCACGCCGGAGGATATTTTTCGGGTTTTTTCCCATTTGCGCAGCCATGTAAAAGGCGCGGATCGGGTCGTTTTCTCGGCCCATTGCCATGATGATCTGGGCTTGGCCGTGGCCAATTCCCTTGCCGCCGTGCGGGCCGGTGCCCGGCAGGTGGAATGTGCGATGAACGGGATCGGCGAACGGGCGGGCAATTGCGCCACCGAAGAAATCATCATGGCCCTGCGCACCCGGGCCGATCATTATCAGGCTCAGGCGAGAGTGGATACAAAGCGGCTTTATGGCGTTTCGCGCCTGTTATCGGGGCTGACCGGCCATGCCATTCCGCGCAATAAGGCGATTGTGGGTGAAAACGCCTTTGCACATGAATCAGGAATTCATCAAGATGGGATTCTGAAGAATGTGGAGACCTATGAAATCATGAAGCCTGAAGACATTGGCGTTCCCAAAAGCCAGCTTGTGCTGGGCAAGCACAGTGGCCGCCATGCCTTTGCCGAACGCACCCAAATGCTGGGCCATAAGCTGAGTGCCGAGCAGATCGATGCCGCCTTCACCGCCTTCAAGGCTTTGGCGGATCGCAAGAAAACTATCACCAACAGCGATATCGAAGGGCTTATTCTGGGGCGTGAAATGGGGATGCTTGGGCCATGGCATCTGAAATCCCTGCAGGTCTCCACCGGCTCTGGCGATCATGCCATGCACACATCTGCCGTTCATCTGGTGCATGATAATGGCCGGGTGGTGCGCGAAGCCTCGATCGGCAATGGCCCACTCGATGCCGCGTTCCGGGCCATCAAACGCGCCACCAAAATGCAGGCGACACTTGCGGATTTTTCCGTGCGCTCGATCGGTTCCGGGGCCGATGCCCAAGGCTGGGCCGATGTCAGATTATCTCATGATGATGTCTCTGTGCATGGCTCCGGGGTGGATACTGATATTGTTCACGCTTCGGCAAAAGCCTATCTTGATGCCCTTAATCGTCTCGTGCGTGAGACCCAATCAGACCCCATCCATAGCGCGCCCGCAGACGATGCCCGCGCTTTATCCGCATAAGGAAGTTTGAAAATGGCCCTGACTCCGACCCGTTTCATCTGGATGAATGGCACCCTGAAGCCGTGGGAGGAAGCCACCACCCATGTGCTGACCCACGCCCTGCACTATGGCTCGGCGGTTTTCGAGGGGATCCGTTGCTATGAAACTCCTGACGGACCGCGCGTTTTCCGCGTTGGGGATCATATCACCCGGATGTTTCAATCGGGCCGGGTTTATCATATCGATATCCCCTTCACCCGGCAGGAAATCGGCGATGCCTGCAAGACGGTGCTCGCGTCCAATGAACTGGGCAGCGCCTATATTCGCCCCATTGCCTATCGCGGCTATGGCAGTATTGGTGTGGTCAGCCCCGATTGCCCCATCGATGTGGCCATTGCCGCCTTTCCCTGGGGGGCTTATTTAGGGGAGAACGGTTTGGCTGATGGGATTGATGTGTGCATCGCAAGCTGGCAGCGTATGGCCCCCAATACCGTGCCGACGGGCCTGAAGGCAGCGGGCAATTATCTATCAAGCCAATTGATCAGCATGGAAGCCAAATCCCGTGGCTTTGCCGAAGGCATAGGCCTTGGCACCGATGGATTGGTGAGCGAAGGTGCGGGGGAAAATCTCTTTCTCGTTCATCGCGGCAAAATCCTCACCCCCCCGGCCGCGGCCTCGATTTTGGCAGGCATCACCCGCGATACGGTGATCACTTTAGCCAAAGATCTGGGGTTCGAGGTGATCGAACAGCCGATCCCCCGGGAAATGCTGTATATCTGCGACGAGATGTTTTTCACCGGCACCGCTGCCGAAGTCACCCCCATCCGGTCGATTGATCGCTTCAGTGTGGGGACCGGCGAACGCCCGATCACCAAGCAGATCCAGGATGCCTTTTTCGGTTTATTCAATGGCCAGACCGCAGATCGCTGGGGCTGGCTGGAGCCGATTGAAACCGCCACCGCCAAGCATCCCATCACCGCCCTGCATAAATGATGGGGCTGATCCCACTTAAAATAACCGGAAAGGGCTTTTGATAGAATGTCCCATCGTATCTTGCTTTTACCCGGCGATGGTATCGGCGCGGAAGTGCTCGAAGCCGGACGCCATGTGCTCGATCAACTGGCTTTGGCCCGCGGCTTATCGATTAATTACGAAACCGGGCTGATCGGCGGTGCGGCCATTGACGACATGGGCGAACCCCTGCCCGCCGATGTGCTGGAAGCCGCCCGCCGCGCTGATGCGGTTCTTTTGGGCGCCGTGGGGGGGCCGAAATGGCATGATCTTCCGGGGAACAAGCGCCCGGAAGTGGGGCTTTTGGCGCTGCGCAGTGCTTTGGGGGTTTATGCCAATCTGCGCCCCATCATCGTTCGCCCCGGGGCTGTTGATCGCTCGCCGGTGAAGGCCGAAATCGCTTCGGGCACCGATATCTTATTTGTGCGGGAACTCACCGGCGGCCTATATTTTGGCGACAAGGGCACCGAAGGCGATAGTGCCTATGATATCTGCCGCTATAGCCGCCACGAGATCGAGCGCGTGGTGCGCATGGCGGCCATCGCCGCGCGCCAGCGTCGGGGCAAGCTGAGCCTGGTTGATAAAGCCAATGTGATGGAAACGAGCCGCCTGTGGCGCGCCGTGACCCAAGAGATCATCAGCCGCGATTTTCCCGATATCGAGCTTGAAATTCTGCTGGTGGATGCCGCAACCATGCATCTGATAACTCGGCCGCGGGATTTTGATGTAATCGTTACGGAAAATCTGTTTGGCGATATTCTCACCGATGAAGCCAGTGTACTGACCGGCTCCATCGGGCTCATCCCCTCTGCATCATTGGGGGCGAGCGGTGCCGGGCTTTATGAGCCGGTGCATGGCTCGGCCCCTGATATTGCGGGGCAAGGCAAGGCAAACCCCATCGGCATGATCGAAAGCATTGCAATGATGCTGGATCATAGCCTGGGCCTGCCGACAGAGGCAAAAGCCCTGCGTGCGGCCATTGGGGCTGCCATGGCACAGTGTGTCACCGTCGATCTGGGGGGCACGGCCTCCACCATGGATATGGCACGGGCCATTGCCGATCAACTGGATAGGGCGCTTGCCCTTGCCTGATGCCTCTTCACCCTTTTCTTCCCAATATCTGTTACATGAAGGGTCCGCTATGACCAGAAACGCAGCCGAAACTGTATCGCGAAAACCAGATGAGGCAAAACCGCAGCCCATCCGCCTTGCCATCGCAGGCCTTGGAACCGTGGGATGCGGCCTGCTGGCGGTTCTGGCCAAAAACGGGGCGCTGATCGCTGATCGCTCTGGCCGGGACTTTCAGGTTGTCACCGTTTCGGCGCGCGATAAAAATCGAGAGCGCGAGGCCGATATCAGCGCTTATGAATGGCATGATGATCCGCTTCAACTGGCCGATCCCCAAAAGGTGGATGTGGTGGTGGAACTGATCGGCGGTGCCGAGGGCACGGCCCTTGATCTCGCCCGGGCGGCTTTATCCAAAGGAATTTCACTGGTCACCGCCAACAAGGCGATGATCGCCCATCATGGCGACGAACTGGCCAGATTAGCCGAGCAATCAGGCGCTGTTTTGCGTTTTGAAGCGGCCGTTGCGGGCGGCATTCCCATCGTGAAAACCGTAAAAGAAGGCTTGGCCGCCAATCGTATCGACCGGATGCACGGCATTTTGAATGGCACCGCCAATTTCATCCTCACTTTGATGGAAGACAGCGGCGCAAGCTTTGACGATGCGCTAGGACAGGCGCAGGCCTTGGGCTATGCGGAAGCCGATCCATCCTTTGATATCGATGGCGTGGATACGGCCCATAAAATCTCGATCCTGACCAGCCTTGCTTTTGGCGCCCCGCCCTCGATGGATCTGCCCATCGAAGGCATTCGTGCCATCACCGATATCGATATTGCCTATGCCCGCGAATTGGGTTTTCGGATCAAGCTTTTGGGCATTGCCCGCATCACCGATGATGGCAAGCTCGATCAGCGGGTTCATGCCTGCCTTGTGGATGCCAATGAAACCTTATCGAAGGTGGGCGGGGCGGCCAATGCCATCGAAGCCCATGGCGATTTCGTTGGCCCCTGCATGATCGAAGGGTTGGGCGCGGGCGCAGGGCCCACGGCCTCTGCGGTGATGGCCGATCTTATCGAACTGGCCCGGGGCAATCGCAATTCCACTTTTTCAATGCCTGCCTCCAAGCTGAAACCCCTGCCCCTTCTGGAAACAGGGACGCGCCGGGGTGAATTTTATGTGCGCCTGCGGGTGGCTGATAAAGCCGGGGTGATGGCGGAAATCGCTTCGGCGCTCCGCGATGAAGGGGTATCGGTGGAGCGCCTGATCCAACGCACCCGGGCATCCGATGATAGCGTGCATCTGATCATGACCACCCATCAAACCACGGAAGCCCGGATGCAGGCCGTGCTCAGCCGTTTCCACAAGATCGATGATGTGCTCGATACGCCTTGTATGCTGCGGATTGAACCGATCTGATGATGGCCTTGTTTTTGCGCGGCTCTGTCTTCAAAATGCCGTCTTTATCCGGCAGATAAGCACAGAAAGCATTTTTGGGGGAACGTTGATGCCAATCTCAGCACTATTCAGAAAAATCGCGGCTTTTTCATTGGTCGCGGCTTTTATCATTATCGGTTCGGCCTCGGTTGTCGATGCCGCATCGAAGAAGAAAATTGATCGCCGTGTGGCCGAAACCATGGCCGAATTTCGTGAAAAATACGATGGCGCCCAATCGCTGCTGGATAAATCCGTTGGCGTTCTGGTGTTTCCCAGCATCAAAAAAGCCGGGATCGGCATTGGCGGCGAATATGGCGAAGGCGCGCTTTTGGTGAATGGCTCTGCAGTGGGCTATTATAGCACCGCCGCCGCATCGATCGGCTTGCAGCTTGGCGGGCAGGTACGCAGCCAGGTTTTGCTGTTTATGGAAGAAGGGGCGCTAAATAATTTCCGCAATAGCGATAAATGGGAAGTGGGCGTTGATGGCTCGGTGGCCATTGCCACCATCGGCGCAGGTGGCTCTATTGATACCACCAATCTCGATGCGCCGATCATTGCCTTTATTTTCGGCAATAAGGGGCTGATGTATAATCTCTCCCTTGAAGGTTCCAAAATATCTGAGATCGAGCGCAACTGATCTGCGCTCGCGCTCGTTTTTCAGGCTTCAAGGCTGGGATGGCAAAGCGGCTGCCGGTTTCAGGCGGCTTTCCCAGCTTCCATAAACGGGATTGGGCAAAAGCACATAATGCGGATTGGCCATCACCGCCTGCATGGCCTGTGGATCTTCGGCAATGCTCTCGGTCAAAGCGGGGAAATCCTTGATATTATCCCCCACATACATCAGGATTTCGTGCGGCTTCGCCCATGATGCCTGATAGTGCTCACGGGCATCACCGGCTTGCCAATCCCAGCAGGCTTCGGCCTTGCCCTCCATGATCAGGCGACGCCGGCGATCCTTATCATTGCCATAGCCAAAAGCTTCCCATTCCTTCGGATTAGCATCCTTGCGATCTAGCGCCCCCCGGCCAAGGATGCACAGATCGGCGCGATCCGCATCAAACCCCAATGCGCTGAGATTAGCGCGGCTATGGCTCGTTACATTCTGATCGCGATTGGTGATGATCACCAGCTTGCCCCCGCGCTTGCGGATATGATCAAGGAATGAGAGGACACCGGGCACGGCGGTGGCTTCTTCGCGTTTCACCCAAGTCCTCCAGGCCACAGGATCGAAATCCTTTGCCCCGGCCTGTAACGCTTCCACCTGATATTGGCTGTTATCAAAGATTGTTTCATCGGCATCGAGCACCACGACCCATGGGCGCTGATCCGCACCCCGCTGGCGGGTGATGGCATCGAGATCGGTTTTGGCCTCTTCATATAAACGGGCGGTGATGATGGCATATTCCGAAGATCGGCGAACCCACATCAGGCCGGGCTGCCGGGCCACAACATCCTTGGCCACCACATCATGCGGCGGCAAGACCGGTTGTTCCTGCGCATTGGTCGTGCACCCGATCAGCAGGATGGCGGTAATCGCCAGGCTGATCTGTTTCAACATTGATCGATGCTCCTTTATCGAAAGGTGGGGCCTTGCTCAAAAGACCGGGCCTTGATGGAAAGAACGGAGGCCCAAAAGCAGAAGGCGGCCGCAGCCGCCTTCTGTCGTCCGGTTATCCGATCATCAGATCAGAAGCTGTAGCGAATACCAACCTGCAAGCGCCAGATGGTTGATTCCACATTGATATTGCGGTTCGGATTGAACCCGAAAGCCGATGTATCCGAGCCACCGGGATTGAAATTGCTGAAAACGAATTGCGAACCATCCGCATTCAGACCGGCATCCAGAACGGGGACGCCTTCAAACACATCGCCCCGATCGAAAGACTGGAACACATTGGCACCGCTATCGATGAAGTTCAGGAAGTTTTCGATATCAAAGAACAGCTCGAACTTATGGCCGCGCCACGGTGTTGGCAGATCCTGCTGGAAGCGCAGATCAAGATCCTTGGTCCAATCATCGCGGAAGGCATTGCGCGGTGCAATCTGACCGGCATATTTGCTCAGACCCGTTTCATCGAGGAAGTTGAAGAACGCATCAAGTGTCCCTGCTGATTGCAGAGCCGAAAGATCAACACGGGGATCATTCGGGCCGGATGGCACATAGAACAGATTGCGTTCTTCATTATCGCTATCACCAAACAAAGTGGTTGGCGTGTTGTTATCGAACACGAAGCTGAACGGACGACCGCTGCGCGCTTGGAAGAACACGCTGAGCGTGCTGCTCAGATCTTCAAAGAAATCATGGCTGAAGGTCGCTGCCACAGTGATATTGTGCTTATTGGCAAATTGCGACGATGCAAGCTCGGGATCATTGATATTCGTCAATGCGATTTCTTCAAAGTTCGATGTCGCTGTGGAGCTTGTGGTTGGATTCTTCACCTTGGCATCCGTGAAAGCATAGCCAAAGTTGAAATCAAACCGGGCCGGGCGATTAAAGACGGTATAATCCCAGCTATTATTGAGCAACAAGGAGATCGACGTGGTGCCGCCTTCTTTGCCTTTGGTATTGGTGAGAAGGATATCCTGATCATCGCCACCGGCATCACAAGGACCGCCCTGCGCCGTATTCCCCGAAAAGCCGATGCGCGGCCCAAGGAAGGAGGCATTGCAACCCGGAAGCAGCGGATCAACGGCATTGAACAGCAAGCGGCCATCAGGGGCAAAACCAACCGGGGTCAGGGTCAGATCCACGAAATCGGCTGAATTGCGACGACGATCATGGATGATGTCGAAATCGACCCGCCAATTATCCAGAAGACCCCCCACAGCGCCATTAAAATCGGTGAAGTGGGTGAAGCCCCAGCTTCCGCGAACCACCGACGGCAGCTTGAAATTGGGATCAACCGCATCCACACGTCCATCAGCGCCCGTGGCTTGGGCGATCTGTGCCTGAGCCAAACAGGCAGGCGTGCCCGTGAAATTGCCATTGGCATCAATCACCTGAAGATCGGCTGCGGTGCAAGGCGAATCCTGGCTGGTTGGGGTGATCGAACCAAAGCCAATTCCGGAACCGAAGTTCGAGAAGGCATTCGAGAACCACACGGTCGGATCACCGCCCGAGAAGATGCCCGCGCCGGCCCGGAAAGTGGTTTGGCCATAGAAATCCCATGGCGCTTCATAGGTGATGCCAAAGCGTGGCAGGAAGATATCCAAGCCATCGAAAGCCTGATCATTGGCGAAACCAAAGCGATCGACAAATTGCTGGCTGACCCGCGGATTATCCGACGATGTATAGAAATCATAGCGCAAGCCAAGCAGGAAAGTGAGATCGTCAGTCGCTTGCCATTCATCCTGCAGATAAAGGGAATGAATGGAGCGTGAGAAATTCGCCGCCGCATCATTGATATCGCCGGTGAATGAGCCATTGCCCTCGATGCTTGATGCCCGACCGGCCTGCAGATCTTCAATCGAATCGAAGGTGATGGTGCCGGTGGCATCGGTGACAAACAGATTGAATACATCGATCTGATCGAGTTCATAACCGGCGGTGATCTTATGCGCACCGGTCAGATATTCGGCATTCAAACGAAGCTGGTTGATCTGGGTATCAAGGGCATTAGCAGAGCGGAATTCACCCGGACCTGACAGCAATGTGCCCCCCGGCGTATCGACAAAAATACGCGGAACAGGATTGGCATCCTGCGCTTCGCCGCCACCAACAGGATCCTGGGAATCGGTATTATCAGTGCGGGAAACCCAGAATTCCGTGGAAAGCTTATCGGTCCATTGCGAGAAAACGCGAACGGAATAGGTTTCAATTTCGCTGCCTTCTTCCAAAAAGTTATTGCGGAAGGCAAAATCATTCCCGAAACCGAAATCATCCTGCTGCTCAAAGGTTTCACGCAGGCGGGTATAGGTACCGGCAACACGGTGATCATCATTGATAAACCAATCGAGACGACCAAGAATGCGGCGATTATCCCGCGCAAGGCTACGCGCAATGCCTAATGTTTCGATACCGAACTGATTTTCAAGAATGCCTTGTACCTGCTCCACCTGGGCAACGGTCGGACCTTCTTCGGTGCCAAAACCGCCACCAATGGGGCCATTATCCTGAATGCCGGAATCATCGGCTTCTTCATAGGCGACATAGAAGAACAGCTTGTCCTTGATGATCGGGCCACCAAGCTCGGCACCCCAGTTTTTATCTGTGAAAGGATCGGTAATGGCCTGCTCGCCATCGATCCGCTCGCCGGTCAGATCGTCATTGTTGAAAACGAAAAAGGCCGAGCCATGGAAATCATTGGTCCCGGATTTGGTGACGATGTTGATATTACAGCCGGTAAACTGGCCATATTCAACGCTATAGGGCGCAAATTCCACCGATGTTTCACGCACCGCATCGAAGGGGATCGGCATGTTATTGCGGCTGGGCAAACCCGACGCATTCAAACCAAAGCCATCGGAAGCGCGCACCCCATCGATGGTCACGCTGTTGAAGCGATTATTCCCGCCCAAACAGGAAATGGAATCGTCATTGCCTTCATTGATGCTGACGCGGGGATCGATCCGAATAATATCGCGGAAATCGCGGCTGATCGACGGGAAGGATTCCAGCGTTTCGAGACCAAAAGAGCGGCCCGGACCAATCGCCAGCTGGCTCATCACAATGGGGGCTGCCGTGACGACGATTTCTTCCATCTGACCCGAAGTGAGGGAAATCGACAGATCTGCCATCTGCGAAATATTGAGGAAAAGTCCCTCGATGCGCTCGGCACGATAGCCGCTGCTCTCAACCGTCACCGTGTAGGGACCACCGGTTTCCAGACCCGTTGCGGAAAAGCGCCCCTGAGCCGATGTTTCTGATGAGATCGTTCTGCCCGTACGACTATCGGTGATGCTGATCGCCGCATTCGCCAAAGGCTGACCCGATGGATCGGTAACAACACCCCGAACGCCTGATGTCGTTTGCTGTGCTTCAACCTGCTGGGCCACCATCATGGCGGGCAAGGATGCCGACAGCAAAAGCAGTGCTTTCGCAGCCCCTAGATAATTTTGTCTGAACCTCTTCATCGTGTCATTCCCTCCTGCTTTACATATTTTATGGGCAGTTAATCGGACGCAGCCTTTGCCCTTGGCTTCGACGGACCATGCACAGAAGCTTTTGCAATTCTATGACAAAGCCCACAGGTTTTATGATCAGCCTTTTATTTTTATAACCGTTTGGTCAAGTTATCTTGCAAAGTCGTGTGCTTACAACGCTTTTTTCGGACCTGGGCAAGGACTAAAAAACAATTTGATGCATGATATTTCAGCCGAAAGCAGCGCAGGACGATCCGTATCTCGCGAGGACCTTGAAAAATTTCTATGAGAAAACATAAGCTTGTGTTTTCAAACGCCCCTTCATTGGGAACAAATTGTGCGCCTGACTTGTTGCAGCGCAATAAATATTTTGAGTATTTGATCAAGGATGTTCTGAAAAGTTTAAAACGATGTGTTGTAAAATTCACACAGATGCGCGCGCACAGAGTCTATAATCTCGAAAAGGACGAGGCCGGGACCAGACAGGCCTGCCCATTCACTGAAAAACGGGAGGAAGACCAGTGAAATTTTCTATTAATCATCTATTTGCAATCAGTTGCTTCATGCTGGCAGGCATGATCCCGCATCAACTCAGGGCAGAGGATGGCTTATCGGACCGCGCACCCTTCCCTGCTGAAAGCAGCGCCATCAGTCGAATCGCTTTTGGCTCTTGTGCCGATGAAACCCGGCCACAGCCCTTTTGGAACAGCATTGCGGCACAAAATCCTGATCTGTTTCTGTTCACAGGCGATAATGTTTATGCCGACCAATATAAAGGCGAATGGATCAGGGAACCGGCTTTAGAACCCATCAGCTACGCCTATGCGCTTTTGGGCGCCATCCCCGAATTCAAGGATTTTCGCCGATCTGTCCCCATCATAGCCGGCTGGGATGATCATGATTATGGCTTGAATGATGCCGGTGCCGAATTCCCCTTAAAAGAAGGCTCCAAAAATATCATGCTCGATTTTTTTGGAGTGCCAAAAGATGCACCGGTGCGCCAGCGTGATGGGCTTTATCATGCCCGCATCATGGGGCCGGTGGGGCAAAGGGTTCAGATCATTTTTCTCGATACACGCTGGTTCAGATCCGATCTGCGGCCCACCGATGAACGCGGTGCGGTGGGAAAAGAACGCTATCTGCCCGATCCCGATCCTGCCAAAACCATGCTGGGAGAAGCGCAATGGACATGGCTGGAACAGCAACTCCAAAAGCCTGCCGATCTTCGGATATTGGTATCGTCCATTCAGGTGCTGGCCGATGGCCATGGCTGGGAAGGTTGGCACAGCCTGCCTCTTGAACGGCAAAGGCTTTATGATCTGATCAACGACAGCGGCGTCTCATCCCTGCTCATTTTATCGGGTGATCGCCATGTGGGCGGGCTTTATCGGCGCGATGATATTGCCGCTTTTCCGCTTTATGAAATCACCTCAAGCTCGCTTAATCTCAGCTTTGCCAAAGGCCCGGTTACCGAAACCGGCCCGCATCAGATGGGGCAGCTTTATGGGCCGGAAAATTTTGGGATGATCGAAGTGGATTGGGATCGGCGCATTCTCAGCTTTGATCTACGCGATATGGCTGGCGATCCCGTGCGGGGCATGACCATTGCTCTCGATGATCTGGCGCCTTGATGAGCAGCAATTTGGGCCCTGATCTTTTCTGAACCGCCCCGCACCGGCTTGCCATTAAGATTTACAGCCTTTGCAAGCCGGTGCCGCGCAAAACCAGCTGCACCAGATCTTCGGTGGCTTCGATAAAGGCGCGGTCGCTCATCGGAGTTTCTGATGCTTCTGGGGATAGCTTTGAAATCTGCCAATCATGGGTCGCATGATAATGCGTGCTCGCCCAGATCATATGGAACAAAATGGCCGGATCGAGCATGGGCATCTTTGCCGCAGTGATCCAGCCTTCGATCTTTTGGCAATGATCGGCCAGCCACGCCTTTAAAGGCTCCATCACATCATCGGGCAAATCCTGGCCCCGCGATGCGACCGCCATCCCCCACACCCGCAGGGCATCCGGGCGGTTACGCGCCAATTCCATATGGCTGACCACGAAATCGCGCAGGGCTTCCGCCGGTTCAGGATTGCGATCAAAAGCTGCACAAGCCTCTATAACCGCATCAAAAACCCCGGCCATCACCCGCTGATAAAGGCGCTTTTTATTGGCAAAATAATAATGCACATTGGCTTTCGGCACGCCCGCCGCTTCGGCGATACCATCCATGGTCGCCCCACGATATCCATATTGGGCAAAGACCTGTTCCGCCGCCTGCAAAATATGCGCTTCATTGGCACGACGGATCTGCTCTTTTGGATTTCGTAGCGGCACAATCCCAAACCCTTATCCCATAAATTTAAATGAGCGCCCGGGATCATCCTGATCCTGGTTCAGGGCCATTAGGCACTCACCAAACCAGAGATAAGCATGCGGTGTTACAGCCATATTTCATTGATATGACAGCTTGGCTATAAGCCTGTTTTCATCAATCTCGATCAAAACCCTCATAAAAAACTCTCATAAAAAACCCGGCCCCCTTTTGATGGGAGGCCGGGTATTTGTAACGCAAAAGCGAATGGAGATCAGATCAGAAACGCTTGTTGAATTTCAGCCCGAATTCGCTGCGATCATTGTTCAAGATCACTTCGGTAAAGCCGGAAAAGGCCTGATCAAGGCGGCCCACATCATATTTCTCGTTCCAGACATTGTCGCCATAAAGGGTTGCCGACCAGTTATTGGCCAGATTTTCATAGCGGATCGAGAAATTGAGCAGATCGCGGGCATCGAGCTTATTGAGCTCATTATTGACCGATTGCCCAAACATGGTGCTGCGATAAGAATAATCAGCCCGCATGGTGATCATATCGCCATTTGGCAGCACGAACTGATATTGCGGGCCCACATTGACTGTCCAGTCAGGGGTCAGCGCCGGGGTATCGCCCACAGCCACGCCCTGAGTGCCCGGATCAATCCGCTTGATTTCGCTATCCAGATAACCAACCGAAGTATTGAGCGAAAAACCACCAAACTGGAAGGTGTTTTCAAGCTCGAAACCCAAAGCTTCTGATTTCCCGGCATTGGCGGTAATGGTCACAAAACCTGCCGCCGAAGGGCTGGAAAAGGGCAAGGCCAGATCGGTATATTCAGTAAAGAAGAACGCGACCGACGATTGCATGAAATCAAAAGGCTGCCCCTTGAAACCAAGCTCGTGATTGCGGGCTGTGGTGGGATCGAAATTGACGAAGGTATTCGGCCCGCCAAAGGGACGCGGGGGGAAACCGCCGCTTTGATAGCCTTTGGATTCAGCAAAATACACATTGAGATTTTCGGTCAGATCATAAGTAAGGGACGCATTCCACGTGATCTCATTCCAATCTTCAGACCGGAACACCCGCTGTGCGGAACCTGGTGTGCCATTGCCCGAGCCAACGGGCGGTGCCAGAAACCATGGATTATTGGTGAACAGCGCATCGGCGCTCTTTTTATCATAGCTATAGCGCAGCCCGCCCGAAAGCTTCAGGCGATCCGTAACCCGATAGCCCACATGGGCAAAAGCCGCATAGCTGTTGGTTGTTTGATTGATATCAAAGGTATCGCCCGGCGTGATGAAGGTATTGGGGCCGGAAAAGGTATCACCTTCTTCACGGAAATAATAAAGGGCGCTGACAAAATCAAAACGACCGATTTCACCATTCAACTGTGCTTCGATAGAAACCTGATCCGCTTCGCCGCTTTCCGGGAAAGATTGAAAATCCTGGAAGGCCGCATCATCATCCAGGCCACCCGTATAGGATGAATGACGGAAGCTCGCCAGAACCTTGGTGCTGAACATGTCATTGATGATATAATCGGCGGTGAGCGAGGTCCCGAATCCAGAATTGGACTGATTGAGCAGATTGCCCTCAGCGGAATTGGTATCATCGGGATCAGCCGCAATATCGCTGGCTTTCAAAGGACCGCCGGCCAGATCAACCGCCGGGCCAGTGGGATCGGTGAAAAAGCCCAAACCGGTTTCCGCAAATACGCCGGGCTGATCAAGGCCGGGAATGATTTCTGCGGTCATGGGCGATTGGCCATTTTCGCCTTCCACCATATCAGCCGTCCATAAAAGCGAGAAACGATCATTCACCTGCCAATCAAGGGCCACACGGCCCGAAGCCTGGAACAATTCGCCCACCTGCCGGGTTGGCTCCACCACATTCAGCGCCTTACCAAATCCATCGCGGCGGGTGATGTTGCCTGAAGCCGACATGGAAATATCTTCGGTCAGCTTGAAATTGCCATAGAAATTCGCTGCCACGCGGGCTCGCGTACCGCCCTGCAGGCCAAATTCGAAATGATCCTCATCCCCCGGTTTTTGAGTGATGATATTGACCGCGCCGCCCAGGGTATTACGACCATAAAGGGTGCCTTGGGGGCCGCGCAGCACTTCGATGCGTTCGATATTCACCAGATCGAGATTGGCCCCCATCTGCCGCCCCAGATAGACCCCATCCACATAAACCCCAACGCCGGGATCGGTGGTGATGATATGATCCTGCAAGCCGATGCCGCGAATGAAAATGGCGGCATGGGCAGGATTGCCAACCCCAAAGCGGGTGACATTCAGATTGGGCACGGCCCGATCAATATCCGCCAAACTATCAATGCCGCGCATCTGAAGATTTTCGCCAGACAGCGCCGTGATCGCCATGGGGGTGGAATACACCCCTTCCGAACGCCGCTGTGCCGTCACCACGATTTCTTCCAAAGAGAAAACCTTGGGGCCATCGGCATTATCTGCATTTTGCGCCATGGCCGAAGAACCACCAAATAGCGCCGATAAGGCAACGGATGCCAGCAATGCCTTGCGAGCCGATGATCCTTTTTGCCGCGCTATGGGGCCGTGATCGCCTGTGTTTAAATAGGTTTTCATGTGATTTCCTCCCTTGATGATGATGGCGCGGCGCTGAAAAAATGGCTTCGAAATTCTGCCGTAACGTTAACCAATGGTTAATGCCGCAACATTCAGACATGTCTTTTGTCCTAAACGCTCACAAAAGCTTTATCAATATTTTATCAACAGGATAAAGTTTGATCGAAATAATTTTTCAAACATGTTGCATTTATGCTTCATATTGAAATTTTATTGATCAATCAGTTTATGACATTATTGTCATATTCTGATCATTCGGACAAAATTTTCTTGATCAATGCGCCCACATATCTGATGCTTGATCCAAAGATGGTCACAAGCTTGGATAAGAGACTGCACCAAACAGCTTGGGGCCGGCATAAAGGAGCTAGAATCGCCATGCGCAAAAAACAGCTATCGCCCACCCACAAGCGGGATATGGATATCGAACGCGCCTTCAGCGATCTGCATCCCCCGCTCGATGCGGGTGCAGCTTTTATCGAAGCCAGCCGCTGCCTTTATTGCTATGATGCGCCCTGCATCAATGCCTGCCCCACGGCCATTGATATCCCCACCTTCATCCATCAGATTCGCACCGATAATCTGGATGGATCGGCCCGAACCATTCTGGATGCCAATATCATGGGCGGCACCTGCGCCCGCGCCTGCCCCACCGAAATTCTGTGCGAAGGGGCCTGCGTGCTGAACAAAGGCGATGAAAAACCCATCCGCATCGGGGCTTTACAAAGGCGCAGTGTGGATCATCTGATGGATAAGGTCGCCAAAAATGGCACCCATCCTTTTCAGCGCGCCCCCCAAAGCGGGCGCAGGCTGGCAGTGATCGGCGCGGGGCCCGCGGGATTATCCTTTGCCCATCGTGCTGCCATGCTGGGCCATGATGTGACGGTCTATGAAGCCCGGCCCAAGCCCGGCGGGCTGAATGAATATGGCCTTGCCGCCTATAAGATGGTTGATGATTTCGCCCAGAAGGAAATTGATTTCCTGCTCGGCATCGGGGGTATCAGCATCAAATATGGTAAAAAACTGGGGGAGGATTTCAGCCTTTCCGATCTCAAGAAACAATATGATGGAGTTTTCATCGGCATCGGCCTAGGCGGCTCGGGCACTTTGGGCATTCCCGGTGAAGATCTCGATGGGGTGGAGCCCGCCCTCAGTTTCATTGAACATTTGCGTCAGGCCAAGCAGAAATCCCACGTCAAATGCGGGCGTCATGTGGTGGTGATCGGCGGCGGCAATACCGCCATTGATGCAGCTATCCAATCCAAAAAGCTGGGGGCCGAAACGGTGACGCTGGTTTATCGCCGGGGTGATGACAGCATGAGTGCGACCGCCTGGGAGCGCGATCTGGCCCGGCTCAATGATGTTCAGATCCGCACATGGGCGCGCCCCAGTTCCATCGGCGGCGATCAAAAAGCCGATCATATCATGTTCGAGCGAACGAAAATCATCGATGGCAGGCTGCAAGGCACAGGCGAAACATATCGTCTGACCGCCGATCTCATCTTAAAGGCTATTGGCCAGAAAATGCTGCCTTTGGGGCTTGGTGATCTTCAGATCAAAAATGGCCGGATCGTGGTTGATGACCAATATCAAACATCGATGCCCGGCATTTATGCAGGCGGCGATTGTATCCAATCAGGTGATGATCTGACCGTGCAGGCGGTGCAGGATGGCAAGCTGGCAGCCTTGGCAATCGATCAGGCTTTAACACGGAATGATGCGCAGCCACCGGTGGCGGCCCATTCCGGCAAAGGGGGTGCATGATGGCGGATCTTTCATGTCGTATCGCGGGAATTGATAGCATCAATCCCTTTTGGCTGGCCTCAGCCCCGCCCACCGATAAAAAATATAATGTGGTGCGCGCCTTTCAAAAAGGCTGGGGCGGCGTGGTGTGGAAAACCCTGGGGGTTGATCCGCCGGTGGTCAATGTCACCAGCCGTTATGGCCTGCACAAGGATTTCAAGGGGGCCACCATCGGGATCAATAATATCGAATTGATTTCTGATCGGCCGCTGGATGTCAATCTGCGGGAAATCGAGGAATGTCGCCGGGAATGGCCGGATCGGGTGATCATCGGCTCGATGATGGCGGAAATGGATGAACAGGCCTGGAAAGAACTGGCCATCAGGATCGCCAATTCCGGCGTGCATGGGATCGAGCTTAATCTGGGCTGCCCCCATGGCATGTGCGAGCGGGGCATGGGTTCGGCCATTGGGCAGGTGCCCGAAATGGTGGAAAAAACCACCCGCTGGGTGCGCGAAGTGGTGGATCTTCCCGTGTTCACCAAGCTCACCCCCAATATAACCGATATTCTGGTCCCCGCCGAGGCGGCCCTTGCGGGCGGTGCCCATGCCGTCTCGCTGATCAATACGGTCAATTCCATCGTCTCGGTCGATCTTGATGCCATGGCCCCCGATCCGATGATCGATGGCAAAGGCACCCATGGCGGCTATTGCGGCTCGGCGGTCAAACCCATCGCCCTCAATATGGTGGCGGAAATCGCCCGCAATGCGGCCACCCGCGATCTGGAAATTTCGGCGATTGGCGGGATCAACACATGGCGCGATGCTGCTGAATTCATCGCCCTTGGGGCATCGGGGGTGCAGGTATGCACCGCCGCCATGCTTTATGGCTTTCGCATCGTGGAAGACATGATCGCCGGTTTATCGGCCTTCATGGATGAAAAGGGCTATAAAACGCTTGATGATTTTCGCGGCCGGGCGGTGGCCAATACCGTTGATTGGAACGAACTGAATATGAATTTCGATCTGAAGGCACGGATCGATGAAGAAAGCTGCATCGAATGCGGGCGCTGCCATATCGCTTGCGAGGATACATCCCATCAGGCCATTCGGATCGAAGCCAAAGACGATGGCGGGCGCCGCTTTGTGGTGATCGATGATGATTGTGTGGGCTGCAATCTGTGCATGCATGTGTGCCCGGTGGATCAGTGCATCGAGATGGAGCCGGTGGCCAATGGCCTGCCACATCTGACCTGGCCCGACCATCCGAAAAATCCGGCCCATAAAGCCGTTGCGGAGTCAGTATGATGAGCGAAGACATCGCCAATTCCCGGGCCAATAATTCCCTCGATGCCTATTGGATGCCCTTTACCGCCAATCGCCAGTTCAAGGCCAATCCACGTATCTTTGTGGGGGCCGATGGCATGTATTTCAAAACCAGCGATGGCCGCGATGTTCTGGACGGCATTGCCGGTTTATGGTGCTGCAATGCCGGGCATAAGCGCCCGCGCATCATCGAAGCCGTGAAAAAACAAGTCGAAGAACTGGATTATTCCCCGGCTTTCCAGATGGGCCATTACAAGGCTTTCGAATTGGCTGATCGGCTGGCGCGGCTGATGCCCGGCGATCTTGATCATGTGTTTTTCACCAATTCCGGCTCTGAATCCGTGGAAACGGCACTGAAAATCGCCCTCGCCTATCACCGCGCACGAGGCGAAGGCCATCGCACCCGTCTGATTGGCCGGGAAAAGGGCTATCATGGGGTGAATTTTGGCGGCATGTCGGTGGGGGGAATGCCTGCCAATCGCAAGATGTTCGGCTCTCTCGTCGCCGGTGTCGATCATCTCCGCCACACCCATTATGTGCCGGGCAATGCCTATAGCCGTGGCCAACCCGAACATGGGGTTGAACTGGCCGATGATCTGGAACGCCTGTGCGCGCTGCATGATCCCTCCACCATCGCTGCGGTGATCGTGGAACCCGTTGCCGGATCGGCAGGGGTGATCATGCCCCCCAAAGGTTATCTGCAACGCCTGCGCGAGATATGTACGAAACACGGCATTTTGCTGATTTTCGATGAGGTGATCACCGGATTTGGGCGCCTTGGCGCGCCCTTTGCCGTGGATTATTTCGGGGTAGAGCCCGATCTGGTGACCACCGCCAAGGGGTTGACCAATGGCGTGGTGCCGATGGGCGCGGTTTTTGCCAGCAGACAGATATACAACGCCTTCATGACCGGCCCTGAAAATATGATCGAGCTGTTTCACGGTTATACCTATTCCGCCAATCCCATGGCCTGCGCCACCGCGCTTGCCACCCTTGATACCTATGAGGAAGAGGGTCTGTTCACACGGGCCGCGGAATTGGACACTTATTGGGCCGATGCGGTACATTCCCTTAAAGGCGCGCCCTATGTGACCGATCTGCGCAATATGGGGCTGATCGCGGCGATCGAGCTTGAAGGCATCAAGGATGCCCCCACCAAGCGCGCCTTCAATGCCTTTTTGAAAGCTTATGATAAAGGGCTTTTGATCCGCACCACAGGGGATATCATCGCTTTGTCGCCGCCCCTGATCATTGAAAAATCGCAGATCGATTTCGCCTTCGATACCCTGCGCACAGTTCTGAAAGAAATCGAATGACCGATATGAACGCACTCATCCCCCATCTGATCGATGGCGCGCCCTATGGGGCGAAAAGCCCGCGCACCCAGGGCGTAACCAATCCCGCAACGGGCGAGATCACACGTCATGTGGCCATGGCCACGGCTGATGATGTTGATCTGGCGGTGAAAGCAGCGCAAAAAGCCTTTATCGGCTGGTCGGAAACCCCGCCTTCGCGCCGGGCGCAGGTGCTGTTTGCTTTGCGCGATGGCATGATGAAGCGCCGCGACGAGATCGCCCGCACCATCAGCCTTGAACATGGCAAAACCCATGATGATGCGCTGGGCGAAGTGGCCCGCGCTTTGGAGGTGGTAGAATTTGCCTGCGGGATTCCGCATCTTTTGAAGGGCGATTTCAGCCGCCATGTCGCCCGCGATCTGGATGCCAGCTCGGAACGCCAGCCCCTGGGCGTGGTGGCCGGGATCACCCCGTTCAATTTCCCCGCCATGGTGCCCTTGTGGATGATCCCCATGGCGCTTGCCTGCGGCAACAGCTTTATCCTGAAGCCATCGGAACGCGATCCTTCAAGCGCCAATCTGATCCATGAATTGCTCGAAAACGCCGGTTTGCCGCCGGGGGTTTTCAATGTGGTGCATGGCGATAAGGAAGCGGTGGATGCGATCCTTGATCATCCCGGCATTTCGGCCATCAGCTTTGTGGGCTCCACCCCCATTGCCCACTATATCTACAGCCGTGGTTGCAACAATGGAAAGCGGGTGCAGGCATTGGGCGGCGCCAAGAATCACATGGTCATCATGCCCGATGCCGATCTCGATCAGGCTGCCGATGCCCTGATGGGGGCGGGTTTTGGCTCGGCGGGGGAACGCTGTATGGCCATTTCGGTGGCCGTGCCGGTGGGCCGGGGAACTGCCGATCGCCTGGTGGAAAAGCTGGTGCCCCGGGTACAGGCTCTCAAGATCGGCCCCAGCACCGACAAGGACGCGGAAATGGGGCCGCTGATCACCAAAGCCCATCGCGACAAGGTGGCCGATCTCATTGCGAAAGGGGCAGCGGAAGGGGCGAAACTGGTGGTGGATGGCCGGGGATACAGCCTGCAGGGCTATGAAGGCGGCTTCTGGATGGGTGGCACCCTGATGGATCATGTCACCCCGCAAATGACCGTTTATCGCGAAGAAATTTTCGGCCCGGTTCTGAGCGTGGTGCGCGCCGATCATTATGATCAGGCCGTGGCCATGATCAATGCTCATCCATATGGCAATGGCACCGCGATTTTCACCCGCGATGGCGATGCCGCTCGCGATTTCGCCCGCCGCATCGAGGTGGGCATGGTCGGGGTGAATGTCCCCATCCCGGTGCCGGTGGGCTATCACAGCTTCGGCGGCTGGAAACAATCGATCTTTGGCGCCCATGGCATTTATGGCCCGGAAGCGATCCATTTCTACACCCGGCTCAAAACGATTTCGGCACGCTGGCCCACGGGCATTCGGGCGGGTGCGGAATTCACCTTTCCCAGCAATGGCTGATCATTCATCTCATTAAAGGAGCAGGCTTCATGACCACAGTGCGCGGCGGATTGATCCAGATGGGGCTGAAAGCCTCGACCGATAAAGACCCCGAAACCATTCGCAAAGCCATGATCGAAGCGCATATCCCGCTGATCGAGGAAGCGGGCGAAAAGGGCGTGCAGGTTTTGTGCTTTCAGGAAGTATTCACCCAGCCCTATTTCTGCCCGAGCCAGGACAGCAAATGGTATGATGCCGCCGAAGCCATCCCCGATGGCCCCACCACGAAGCTGATGCAGGATTATGCCAAAAAATATCAGATGGTGATCGTGGTCCCGATCTACGAAGCCGATGATGTAACCGGGGTTTATTACAATACGGCGGCCGTGATCGATGCCGATGGCAGCTATCTGGGCAAATATCGCAAAACCCATATTCCGCAGGTGCAGGGCTTTTGGGAAAAATTCTTCTTCAAACCCGGCGCATCGGATTGGCCGGTGTTCCAGACCCGCTATTGCAAGTTGGGCGTTTATATCTGCTATGATCGCCATTTCCCCGAAGGCTGGCGGGCACTGGCGCTGAATGGGGCGGAATATATCGTCAATCCTTCCGCCACCGTGGCCGGATTGTCGGAATATCTGTGGAAGCTGGAACAGCCCGCCTCTGCCGCTGCCAATGGCTGCTATATCGGCGCGATCAATCGCGTGGGCACGGAAGCACCGTGGAATATCGGGGAATTTTACGGCCAAAGCTATTTCGTCAATCCGCGCGGCCAAATCGAAGCCATCGCCAGCCGTGACAAGGATGAACTGATCATCCACGATATGGATATGGACAAGGTGAAAGAGGTGCGCAATCTGTGGCAGTTCTTCCGTGACCGTCGCCCGGAAACCTATTATCCCTTGGTCGCTGAAGAATGAAAACTGACCTTTGAATAAAGCCGGGGGCATGACGCATGCATGATACATCAAAGGCGCCGCATCCACAGGATGGAATACAATCCGGTGATGCCGCCCATAGTCATGATCAGGCCAATGATCAGGGCCATGATCAGGCTTTATGGAATGCCGATCTTGCCCCCACGCCCCTGTCCGAACGCACCTGGGATTGGAAAGCCTTTGCCTCTTTATGGGTGGCGATGGTGGTGTGCGTGCCGGCCTATCTTTTGTCGGGCAGTCTGGTCAGCGAAGGGATGAACTGGTGGCAGGCGGTTCTCACCGTCTTCTTGGGCAATCTGATCGTTTTGATCCCCATGATGCTGGTGGGTCATGCCGGGGCGAAACATGGGGTGCCCTTCCCGGTTTTGCTGCGCTCATCTTTTGGCACCGTGGGGGCGCGGCTGCCTGCCCTGCTGCGCGGGCTTGTGGCCTGCGGCTGGTTTGGGATCAATACATGGGTGGGCGGATCGGCCATTTATGTCATTCTCAATACCCTGAGCGGACAGGCGCTGGTGGGCGCGCCTTTGCCCTTTTTGGGGATCGATCCGGCGCAAAGCCTGTCGTTTCTCGCCTTCTGGGCCTTGCATGTATGGTTTGTTCGCCATGGCACGGAATCGATCCGCTGGCTTGAAATGCTGGCCGCGCCTTTTTTGATCCTCACCTCATTTTCATTATTGATCTGGGCCTGGGTCGAGGTGGGCAGCCTTGGGGCCATGCTGTCCAATGACTCGCAATTTGCCCCCGGCGGCGCGCGCGAGGGGCAATTCTGGCCGGTCTTTTTTGCCAGCCTCACGGCGATGGTGGGCTTCTGGTCAACCATGGCCCTCAATATCCCCGATTTCACCCGTTTTGCCAAAAGCCAGCGCCATCAGATCATCGGTCAGGCTTTGGGCCTGCCCATTCCCATGGCCCTGTTCGCCTTCATTTCGGTGGCCGTCACCTCGGCCACTCTGGTCATTTATGGCGAAGCTATCTGGGATCCGGTGAAGCTGGCAGGGCGCATGGGCGGTTTGGGGGTTGTGGTGGCATTGGGGGCGCTGGTGATCGCCACACTCACCACCAATCTCGCCGCCAATGTGGTGGCCCCTGCCTATGGATTTTCCAATCTGGCACCGGGGCGGATTTCCTTTCGGATGGGGGGCTATATCACCGCCGGGATCGGCATTGCCATGTTCCCATGGAAGCTGATGGAAAGCGCGGGCACCTATCTGTTTACCTGGCTGGTGGGCTATTCGGCCCTGCTCGGCCCCATTGTGGGTATCTTGATCGTTGATTATTTTCTGATCCGCCGCACCGATCTGGTGGTGGATGATCTCTTTTTAAAAAATGGCCGCTATAGCCGTAATGGCGGCTGGAACAAGATTGCCCTTTTGGCGCTGATTTTGGGCGCCCTGCCCTCTTTGCCGGGTTTTCTGCACGCCACCCGCATCCTTAACTCTGTCCCCCCGATTTTTGACAGCATCTACAGCTATGCCTGGTTTGTGGGTGTGGGCGTTGCGGGGGGTGTTTACTGGATTTTTTCGCGAAAAAGCAAAGGAGAAGCATCATGTCGGTCCTGATCAAAGGTGGAACCATCGTCACCGCCGAACACAGCACCAAGGCCGATATTTATTGCGAAGACGGGGTGATCAAGGCCGTCGGCCAAAATATCGAAGCACCATCGGGGGCCACCATTATCGATGCAGGCGGCCAATATGTGATGCCCGGCGGGATTGATCCCCATACCCATATGCAGCTTCCTTTCATGGGCACTGTAGCCTCCGAAGATTTTTACACCGGCACCGCCGCAGGGCTTGCGGGCGGCACCACAATGATCATCGATTTTGTGATCCCCAATCCGCAGCAATCTCTGATGGAAGCCTATCAGCAATGGCGCGGCTGGGCGGAAAAAGCCTGTGCCGATTACAGCTTCCATGTTGCCGTTACATGGTGGGATGAAAGCGTTTCTCGGGATATGGGCCAATTGGTGGAGCAGGAAGGGATCAACAGCTTCAAGCATTTCATGGCCTATAAAAACGCCATCATGGCCACCGATGATATTTTATATCCAAGCTTTTCCCGCGCTTTGGAACTGGGGGCTATCACCACGGTTCACGCTGAAAATGGTGAAATGGTTTATCAACTGCAACAAAAGCTGCTGGCCATGGGCATCACCGGGCCGGAAGGGCATCCCCTCTCCCGCCCGCCCGAGGTGGAGGGCGAAGCGGCGGCGCGGGCCATTCGCTTTGCCAAGGTGGTGGGGGTGCCGCTTTATGTGGTGCATGTCTCGGCCTCTGATGCCCTGGAAGAAATCAGCCGGGCACGGGCTGCGGGCCAGCGGGTTTATGGCGAGGTGCTGGCCGGGCATCTTATGATCGATGACAGTGTTTACCGGCTGAAGGATTGGAACAGCGCCGCCGCCCATGTGATGAGCCCGCCTTTCCGCAGCAAAGAGCATCAAGATGCCCTGTGGCGCGGCCTGCAATCGGGCAATCTGCAAACCACCGCCACCGATCATTGCTGTTTTTGCGCCGACCAGAAAGCCATGGGCCGGGATGACTTCTCGAAAATCCCCAATGGCACGGCCGGGATCGAAGATCGCATGGCCGTTTTATGGACCCATGGCGTGAACAAGGGTCGGCTGACGATGGAGGAATTTGTCGCCGTGACCTCGACCAATGCGGCGAAAATCTTCAATATCTATCCGCGCAAGGGCAGCCTGCAGGTGGGTGCCGATGCCGATATCGTGGTGTGGGACCCCGAAGCCACCAAAACCATTTCCGCCAAAACCCATCATCAGAATATCGATTATAATATCTTCGAAGGGATGGAGGTTAAGGGTCTTCCATCCCACACCATTGCCAATGGCAAGCTGGTGTGGAGCGAGGGCGAATTGCGCACTGAAAAAGGCGCTGGCCGCTATATCAAGCGCCCGTCTCATGCGTCGGTTTTCAAAGCCCTTGATAAGGCATCGGCCCGCGCTACTCCCACCGCTGTCAAGCGCTGAGCCATAACACAAAGAAAAGGTTTGAACATGACCAAAGAAAATGCCTTGTGGACAGCCGCCAAAGCCGCCCGCCATCATGCTCACGCTCCTTATTCTCACTATCATGTGGGGGCGGCTGTTTTAGATGAGGCCGGTGATATTCATGCCGGCTGCAATGTTGAAAATGCCGCCTATCCCGAAGGCATCTGCGCCGAGGCCAATGCCATTGGTTCGATGATCACGGCAGGGCGGAAACAGATCAAAATCATCGCCATCGTGGGCGGCCATGCGGGCGATAGCCTTGAAGACTGCACGCCCTGCGGCGGCTGTCGGCAAAAAATTCTGGAATTTGCCGATGCCGAAACCCAAATCCTGCTGGAAGGGGCCGGGGGCAAGATCAGCCGTTACAAGATGGCCGATCTTTTGCCCCACTCTTTTAGTTTTTAGGGCTGGCCCTCTCCATCCTGGCCTTCTTGTGCGGGTGATGGTGCAGGCTCGCCATTTTGAGACTCATCCGCCCCCGGCAACCGGAAAAGCTGGCCGGGATAAATCAGGTCCGGATCGATGATCTGCTCGGAATTTTCCTGAAAGATCATCGTGAAGCGGGTGCCCCGGCCATAAAGCTTGCGGGCAATGGTCCATAAGGTATTGCCCGGCTGAACCACGACCCGCGATTGCGCCTGTGATGGATCAAGGGCCATGCCTGCTTTGAAGGGCTGCTCCACCCGCAATTGCACTTCGCCTTCGGTTAGCACCTGATCCACCCGGATCACATGATCGCCATCGGCAATGGGCTGGGTTTGGCTTGCCATCCACCGTCCCTCATCACCGGCGCGCACTTCTTCGATCAATTCATTATCGATATAAACCCGCACGGTGCTGCGCGGCAGGGCCCGGCCCGACAAGATCGTTTGCCCTTCGGCACCAAAATCCACCGTATCCACGGCAAGGCTATCCCCCACCTCGCCGGGGGCGGCAAGCCCGGGCTTTTGCATCACCCGGCTTGGGCCATCGCCGGTTTTCGGTGTCAGAACCGCGACCACTCCTTCGCCTTCCCGATCAACAAAGCGCTCAGGCTGGATCGGCTCAGGGATCGATACCACCACCACATCATCCGATGTTCTTACCTCGCCCGTCTCATCAATGGCGCGCAGGGATAATTCAACGGTTCCAGCCGCCAGTGGTTCTTCAAGGATCAAAACCCATTCGCCATTGCGATCCGCCCGCACTTCGGCAATCACCTGATCATCAAGACGCAATTCAACCCGGCTTTCCGGGGCCGCCCGACCCGCCAGAACACCCGTGCCGCCGCGCGAAATGCGCACCACATCAAATGACGGATTGATGGGCGCATCGGCCAAAACATCCGCATTGGATTGGGCCGAAATATCTGAGCCCACGGCCGACGTCTCGGTTTGATCGGACCCCGAAAAATTGAAATAGGCAAGCCCGATGATCGCCGCAAAGGCAAGCACCATCAAGCCCGCCGATAGCCATGGTCGGCTCAGACGGGGATTGTCTTCAGACCAATCATCTGATTTGGGAGATTTGCTCAAAACGTCACTCTTTCAGGATCGTTGATCCATCCTGTTCAATCCGGGAAATCATACTACGGCAAGACGCCTTCTGTCACATCAATGTGCCTTGCTTAAAGACGCAGTTCACCAAAAATCAAAAACAATATTGGTAAAATCATCGCTATGATGTTTTTTTATCCTCAAAAGGAGTGCTTATGGCCAAGATAAAATCGGTCTGTGTCTATTGCGGTTCCCGGGCGGGCGTTCATCAAGATTATGCCCAGCTTGCTGAAGATACAGGGAAAATACTGGCAGAAGCCGGCATCACCCTGGTTTATGGCGGCGGACAGGTGGGCTTGATGGGCCTGATGGCCCGTGCCGCGATGAAAGAGGGCGGATCCGTGGTGGGGATCATCCCCGAACATCTTGATCAGGCCGAAATTGCCCAAACCGGATTGAGCGAACTGCATATCGTAACGGATATGCACAGCCGCAAACGCATGATGTTCGATCGCTCGGATGCGTTCATCGTTTTACCCGGCGGCATGGGAACGCTGGATGAGTTTATCGAAGTGCTCACCTGGTCGCAGCTTGATCTGCACGACAAGCCGATTTTCCTGCTCAATCACAAAGGCTATTGGGAGCCATTGCTGGCTTTGCTGCGCCATGTCACGGCCGAAGGCTTTGCCAATCCATCCAATCTCGATTTATTTATCACCGCGCCCGATCTTGATTATATCCTTGAAGTAATGAAGGAAATGGACGAACCGAGAACCCCTGCCAAGGCCGATCTTTTCTGATTGGCCCCAGCGATCGGGCCCTGATCATCAATCTCCTTTTCTGGTTGGCGAACACCTGCTAGGGTGCGCCCGATTTTCCGGGGAGGGTGTGGGCGCGTGTTTCCAACCATGGTTTATGGGCTGCATGTTCTGCGCCCGAAACTGCCCTCCTGAATAGACCTGAATAAAACAGATCGATAGCAACAAAAGACGAGGACTGAGAATGGCCAAGATTAAAGTCAAAAATCCTATCATCGAGCTCGATGGCGACGAAATGACCCGGATTATCTGGAAATGGATCCGCGAACGGCTCATTCTGCCTTATCTGGATGTTGATCTGCATTATTATGATCTGTCTGTGCAAAAGCGCGATGAAACCGATGATCAGATCACGGTGGATGCCGCCAATGCCATCAAGAAATACGGCGTTGGTGTGAAATGCGCCACCATCACCCCCGATGAAGCCCGGGTCGAAGAATTTGACCTCAAGAAAATGTGGCGCTCGCCCAATGGCACCATCCGCAATATTCTGGGGGGCACCGTTTTCCGTGAGCCGATCATCATCCAGAATGTGCCGCGCCTTGTTCCGGGCTGGACCCAACCGATGGTGATTGGCCGCCATGCCTTTGGCGATCAGTATCGCGCCACCGATTTCCGGGTGCCCGGCCCCGGTCGGCTGACCATGACCTACACCCCCGCCGATGGCGGCGAGCCGGTGGAATATGAAGTGTTTGAATTCCCCTCGGCCGGTGTGGCCATGGGCATGTATAATCTTGATGATTCGATCCGTGATTTCGCCCGGGCCTCGTTCAACTATGGCCTGCAACGCGGTTTCCCGGTCTATCTCAGCACCAAAAACACCATCCTGAAAGCCTATGATGGCCGGTTCAAGGATCTGTTTCAGGAGATCTTTGATGCTGAATTCAAGAGCCAGTTCGATGCCAAGGGCCTGACCTATGAACATCGTTTGATCGATGACATGGTGGCCGCCGCCATGAAATGGTCGGGCGGTTTTGTCTGGGCCTGCAAAAACTATGATGGCGATGTGCAATCCGATACCGTGGCCCAGGGCTTTGGCTCATTGGGGCTGATGACATCGGTGCTGCTCACCCCCGATGGCAATACCGTGGAAGCCGAAGCCGCCCATGGCACCGTTACCCGCCATTATCGCCAGCATCAGGCGGGCAAGGCCACCTCGACCAATCCCATTGCCTCGATCTTTGCCTGGTCGCGGGGCTTGAGCTATCGCGGGAAGATGGATGACACGCCAGCCGTTGAAGACTTTGCCACAGCTCTGGAAGAGATCTGCGTGGAAATCGTGGAACAGGGCTATATGACCAAGGATCTGGCCCTGCTCATCGGCCCCGATCAAAGCTGGCTGACCACCGAGCAATTCTTCGAGAAGATCGACGAAGGCCTGAAATCCAAACTCGCCTGAGGTCGTCTCCACGTCCTTCGGCGTTGCCCCGGCCTCTCTTGACTTTGGTCACCCCGGCCGGACCCCTTTTTTCGTCATCCCGGGCGCAGACCCGGGATCCACCTCGTGAAGGGCTCGCGCGGAAGCAAACAAAGAGTGGACCCCGGCTCGGAGGCCGGGGTGACGATTGTGGAGGTCTGCGCACGGGGTGACGAAAGAAAAACAGCCCGGCTTGACGAAAAAGAAAGCCGGAGTAACCAAAAAAGGCCGCCCCGATAAGGGACGGCCCATTTTTTTGCGATAGACGTAAAATCAGCGCTTGGAGAACTGGAAGCTGCGGCGTGCCTTGGCCCGACCGTATTTCTTGCGTTCCACCATGCGCGCATCCCGGGTCAGGAAACCGGCGGCCTTCAAAGCACCGCGCAATTCCGGCTCATAGCGTTGCAAAGCCTGGGCAATGCCATGCTTCACCGCACCGGCCTGCCCCGAAAGGCCACCGCCTTTAACGGTTGCCACCACATCGAACTGGTTTTTCCGGCCCGAAACATCGAAGGGCTGATTGACCACGAGACGCAGAGTGGGGCGCGCAAAATATTGCGCCTGATCGCGGCCATTCACCGTGATCTTGCCCGAACCCGGCTTCACCCATACGCGGGCAACCGAATCCTTGCGCCGACCGGTGGCATAGGCCCGGCCCTGCGCATCGATTTCCTGCTTGCGTTCAACAACAACATCTGAAGCCGACACATCATCAGTGACAGCGGCCCGGGTCATTTCCTTAAGATCCTGAAGGCTTTGTTTTTCAGTGGCCATGCCCGTTACCTCGCGTTCTTGGGATTCATGCTGGCGAGATCGATCACTTCAGGCTGTTGGGCCTGATGAGGATGATCGGTGCCGGCATAGACTTTGAGATTGCGCATCTGCTGACGGCCCAGCGGACCGCGCGGAATCATGCGTTCAACTGCTTTTTCAACAACCCGCTCGGGAAAGCGCCCTTCCAGAATCTGGCGGGCGGTAGCCTGCTTGATCCCACCGGGATGACCGGTATGGCGATAATAAATCTTCTGATCGCGCTTATTGCCGGTCAGCTTGATCTTATCGGCATTGATGATGATGACATTATCACCACAATCGATATGCGGGGTATAAAGTGGCTTGTGCTTACCGCGGAGGCGCATGGCAACCAAAGATGCAAGACGGCCGAGGACGACCCCTTCCGCATCGATGATCAGCCATTTTTTCTCAACCTCACTCGGCTTGGCCGAATAGGTTTTCATATCCGGTGATCCTTTGTGCTTGGATTGAAATTAAAAAGAAATGCCCCAAAACCCCATGATAAAATTCATGGACATCCGATCCTGAAACACCTCATTCCCTGCGCCATCTATAGCGGCAATCAAAGAAGGTCAAGAAAAAAACGCTTTATTTGGCAGCAGTTTATAATTGTGGTATTTCTATACCGCAATTAAGGCCCATCGCTTTTTCGCACGCTATGCAGATAGCCCACAGCCAATGCCAGAACCACCAGCGCCCCCCCCTGATGGGCAGCCCCCAAAGCCACCGGCACATGATGAAGCAAGGTGAAAATCCCCAGCGCGATCTGCGCACATAAAGCCGCAAATATAAGCCCCGCCAGCATTTTCAGGCGCACGGGCACCCGCCGCCGATAAGTTTTCACCAGCAGGATGATCCCAAAGATAAACAGGGCATAAGCCCCCATGCGATGATCAAATTGCACGGTGGCGCTATTATCGAACAGATTGACCCAAAAGGGGGCCATATCCACCAATTGAGCGGGAACGAATCGGCCATCCATCAAGGGCCAGCTATTGAAAATATAGCCCGCCTTCAATCCCGCCACCAGGCCACCCATGATGATCTGCAAAAAGACAAGGGCGAGCAGCCATTTCGCCAGAGTGCGCAAATGCCCATCGCGATAAGGCCGCCCCCGCGACAACAGATCGAGCGCTGTCCATAAAAGGGCGGAGAAGATCACAAAAGCCAAGGTGAGATGCGCGGTCAGCCGATAATGGCTGACTTCAGGATGATCGATCAGGCCCGATTTCACCATGAACCAGCCAAGAAATCCCTGCGCCCCGCCCAACAGCAAAAGAAACAGCAGCCGCCCCTTATAAGCGCCGGGGACACGGCCCCGGAGCCAGAAAATGGCCAAAGGCAGGGCATAGACCAAGCCGATCAGCCGCCCCAATAAGCGATGGCCATATTCCCACCAGAAAATGCCTTTGAACTGCGCAAGGCTCATTCCGCGATTATTGATCCGATATTCCGGCGAGGCTTTATACTGATCGAAAGCCGCCTGCCATTCCTGTTCGTTGAGGGGCGGCAAAATCCCCGTAACGGGCCGCCAATCGACCATTGAAAGCCCGGATTCCGTCAGCCTTGTGATCCCCCCTACCACCACCATAAGGAAGACCAAGGCCGCAACCCATAAAAGCCAGCGGCCCAAAGCGCGCTCCTGAGCTGAACGACTGCGCAGGCCGCTCCCCGCTTGACCGCTATGTGTTGTAATGCTTTTCATGCCTGCAAGCTAATCCCGCCCCCATCGATACGCAAGGGCGCGTGCATCTCCGCCAGCGGACCTGATGCCGCACCCTTCGTAAAGGCGGGATCATGGGGCTGCATTTTCGGGCGGCTCAATCCGGTTCCTGCGAAATCCCCCGTATAATTCCCTTGCAATGTGCAGATTGGCGCGATCTAATCCACACATCTTTGGGGATATATAACATAAGGCAGCGCCAGACATGAGCAGGCAGCGCAATGCCGAGCTTGATCGCCTTGTCAGAACAGGAAATGCGCGTCTCGTGCGCTCCTTGGTGGGCAAGCTCAATCATCATCAGGATGCGCAGGATACAGCGCAGGATGCCTATGTTCGCTATTTGCGCATGCAAAATCCCGGCCCGATCAGCAATCTGGCCGCCTTCATCGGGAAAAGCGCGCGCAATCTGGCAATTGATAAGCTGCGCACCCGAAAGCGCAAAAGACAGATTGAGCCGCCATCTTTTGACGGTGAGATCAATGATCTGGCCGGGCCGTCTTCAGATGATCCCGAACGCAACCTTGCCGCCAGACAGCAGATCGATGCCATCAGCGAGGCGATCAATGCGCTTCCCCCCCGTTGTCGGCAGGCTTTTATTCTTCACCGCTTTCATGGATTATCTTATGACGCTATCGCTTTGGAATTGCATGTTTCCAAAAGCAGTGTTGAGAAATATATCATCGAAGCCCTGACCGCCTGCCGCAAAAAGATCCTCTGATCAGCCTTCCCGATTGAGGCTGAAGCTTTCTGGTTCGTCATCTTTTATGGACAAATGAAGGCAGCCCCTTAAACCTTGCTCAACCGCATCAAGATGACTGCATCAAAACCATGATAAAACACACGCGCAATAAGGCATTGGATGAGGCAACCCGCTGGTTTGCCCGCTTGCGCGATTCAGATATAAGCGAAATTGAGCAAAAAGCCTTTGCGCAATGGCGGGATGAAAATCTGGCGCACCGCCGTGCCTATGAGGAAATTCAAGCCCTGTGGGCCAGCATGGATGCTTTGGAAGCCATCCCCGAAAGCCAAAAAAATGATCGGGATGCTGAGCACAAGGATGCGCGCCTTGAAGCCCCTGCACCCCAATTCGGCCCGCACCGGGCTTTTCGTTTCCGCCCGCTTGCCGCGGCCATGGTTTTGTTCCTCATCGGTTTTTCCGTTTTTGGCCTAAGCCAGACCGGGGTCATCCCCTGGCCCCAGGATTGGCGTGCAACGCATTATCAGACAGCGGCGGGCGAGCAGCGCACTTTGTTATTGGAAGATGGCACAACGATTTATCTCAATACCCGCAGCCGCATCGCCGTCGATTTCAACCAAAAAGATCGCCATGTGCGGCTAATCCAGGGCGAGGCGCTGTTTGATGTGCGCCCTGATGCGGGCCGGCCCTTTGTAGTGAATGCTGGCGCGGGCACCGTGCGGGTTCTGGGCACCCGCTTCAATATTCATCTGCGCGACGAGGCAACCGAAATTGCGGTGATGGATGGCCATGTGGCGGTCTCGTCGCAAAGCCGCCCATCAACCCCACCCACCCAATTACAAGGCGGCGAAGGGGCGCGCGTTTCGGGCGCCGATGTCAGCGCCAAAAGCCAGATCGATGTGGCCAGCATCACCGCATGGCGAGAGGGACGCCTGATCTATCGCGGCACCCCTTTGGCGCAGGTGGTGAAAGATCTCAATCGTTACATGGTGGATGCCGTACGGATTGGCGATGACACTTTGAACGACATGCGGGTAACGGCGGTGATCCGCATCGAAGACCGCGAGGCCATCCTGAAGGCCCTTGATCTCGCCCTGCCCATCGATCTGATCACCCTGCCCAATGGCACCACGATGCTTTATGAACAAGCCAAGCCAAAAAAAACTTGAGGGGTTTTCTGCCTGAACCGTCTTTGGGATCACAAGCCGCATGAAAAAGCGGCGCAGGTTCCATTTGGGAGATCATCATGGCCCACGTTCTTCGGCAAACACCAAAGCTCCGCACCCTTCTCTTGTCCACCGCGATCACAAGCCTTTCGAGCCTGGGCAGCCTTTCCGCGCTGCCCCTGCTGGCACCGGCCAGCGCGATGGCGGCTGAAGCCCATCATTTCAACATTCCGGCCCAGCCTCTTGATAGCGCCCTCATCGATTTCAGCCTGCAGGCAGGGGTATCGGTTCTGGTCTCTGATGATCTGATCCGCGATCAGCGCTCAAACGAAATCACCGGGCGTTTGGAACAGGATGTCGCCCTTAAAACCCTGCTCAAGGATTCGGGGCTCACATTCGAACGGGTGGATGAAACCACCATTTCGATCAAGGCCATCACCATCGGTGCCGCCGAGGATGATCATCGCCGGCTTTATGCCCAGGCCAATGCAGGCAATGATGCCAATATGCTGCAACGCCCCGATGATCGATCGGCCCAGCCCCGCGTTTTGGAACAAATCTCCGTCACCGCCAGACGCCGGGCTGAAAGCCTGCTCGATGTGCCCATCGCGGTCAGCGCCTTTACCGGCGATGCTTTGGACCGCCTTGGCACCGTCGATATCACCGGCCTCAATCAGCTTGTGCCCAATGTCACCATCGAAGTTTCGCGCGGCACCAATACCACCCTCACCCCGTTCATTCGCGGGGTGGGGCAGCAGGATCCGGTGGCGGGCTTCGAGCAGGGCGTGGGGCTTTATGTGGATGATGTCTATCTCAATCGCCCTCAGGGGGCCGTGCTCGATCTTTATGATATCGAACGGGTCGAGGTTTTGCGCGGGCCGCAAGGCACACTTTATGGCCGCAACACGATTGGCGGGGCCATCAAATATGTCACCAAAAGGATCGCCGATGAGCCGGAATTCAGCGTGCGGGCATCGGGCGGCTCCTTTCGCCAGATCGATTTCGTGGGCACATTTTCCCTGCCCGTGACTGAAACCTTTCGGGTGGGCGGCACCGTGGCCAGCTTTCAGCGCGATGGCTTTGGCGACAATCTCAATCTGGAAGGGCTTGAAAATGGAAGCAAGGATATTCTGGGCGGCCGTCTGAGCGCCGAATGGACCCCGACAAGCGACCTTTATATCCGGCTGGCCGCCGATTGGACCGATGATAATTCCGATCCCCGGCAAGGGGCGCGGCTGACCCCGGGGCTGATATCGGGCGCCCCCGTGCTCGATGATGTGTTCGATACCCGCGCCGGGCTGAATGATCCTGAAGCCAATGTGGTTAATCGCGGTGTATCCGGGCTGATCGAATATACCATCAATGATCGCCTGATGCTGAAAAGCATCACCGCCTATCGGGATAATAAATCCAGCCTGCCTGAAGATTTCGACAGCCTGCCCGCCGCAGATGTCGATGTGGCGCTGATCACCCGCGACGACCAGTTCAGCGAGGAATTGCAACTGCTTTATAATAGCGAGCGATTGAATGGCGTTCTCGGCTTTTTCTATATGGATGCGACCGCATTCAATGCCTTCGATGTGATTTTGGGCACCACCGGCGCTCTGCTTGGCCTGCCCGGGCTCAATGCCTTTACCTTGGGCGATGTGGATACCGAAACCTGGTCGATCTTTGGCGATTTCACTTATGATATCACCACAAACTTGGCGCTCTCTGTGGGTGGGCGCTTTACCAGCGATGAACGCACCGCACGGATCAACCGATCCACTTTTCTGGGCGGACTTTCCCCCCTGCTGGGCGGACCTGAGCGCAACCCCATTGCTACGGCAACCAATTTCAACGGCAGTGAAACCTTCCATGATTTCACCCCCCGGGCCAGCCTGAATTGGAAACCAACCAACGACCACATGCTGTATTTCAGCTTTTCCCAAGGCTTTAAGGGCGGTGGTTTCGATCCCCGGGGTTCAGGGGCGGCAGCACCCGATCTGGATGGCGATGGAATTGCCGGGGCTGCTGATCCCGAAGACGTCAAAGAATTCCTGATGTTCAGCCCGGAAGAGATCACCACTTATGAAATCGGCCATAAAGGCACCATGCTGAATGGACGCCTGAGCAGCTCCATCGCCGCCTTCTGGAGCACCTATGACGATATCCAGATCCCCGGCTCGGTGGGGGTTGATGCCGATAATGATGGGGTTGCCGAAAGCTTTGTGGGCATCACATCCAATGCCGGTGAAGCCCGCATCCGGGGGATCGAGCTTGAATTTGATGCCATTCTGGCCGAAAATCTGATGGCCAGCGGTGATCATCTGAATGCCACGGCGGCGGTTGGCTATATTGATGCCGAATTTCAGGAATTCATCAATGCTTTCGGCCAGGATATTGCCGATCAGGCCACATTCCAAAATACCCCGGAATGGACCGCCAATGTGCGCCTTGATTACAGCCGACCGCTCAAGCTTTTCGGCGCATCGGGCAGCTTGTCGTTCCTGCCTGTTGCCTCTTATCGCTCCACCACCAATCAATTCGAGGTTTCAAGCAACCAACTTGATCAGGAAGGCTATGTGCTGTTTGATATGAGCATTGTCTGGACATCGGATGATGATCGCTGGCAAGTGGGCGTGCATGGCAAGAACCTGACCGACAAGGAATATATTGTTTCGGGCTTTGATTTCGTCAACGATGAAACCCTGGCGCCGGAATTGGGATTGGAAGGCACCCTCACCGCCTTTTTCGGCAATCCCCGGACCTTCACGGGTACAGTCCGCATGAAATTTTAACCAAAAAAACAAGGGGATGAGACCATGTGGCCGCTTCGCCAGTTCAAAAATGCTCAAGGCTTAAGGATCGCCTATCGCGATCAGCCCGAAAACATCGGCAAACCGGCGATTTTATGCCTGCATGGTCTCACCCGCAATTCTTTGGATTTCAGCGATCTGGCCGATCATCTGGGTGCAGATTTCCGGGTTCTGGCCATGGATGTGCGGGGCCGTGGGCGATCCGACCGCGATCCCGATCCGCAAAATTATCACCCCGGCAGCTATGTCGAAGATACCCTGATGCTGCTTGATGATGCGGGCCTTGATGAGGTGATCCTGATCGGCACCTCGATGGGGGGGCTGATGAGCATGATCATGGGGGCGCAGATCAAAGATCGCATCAAGGCCATCATCATCAATGATATCGGCCCGGAAATCGACCCCAAGGGGCTCGACCGCATTCGCGGCTATGTGGGGGCCAGTGCCCCTGCCGGAAGCTGGGCCAAAAACTGGGATGAAGCCCGGGCAAAGATGCAGGCGATCAATGGCGATGCCCTGCCCGGCCTTGATGAGGCGGCCTGGGATCGCTTCACCCGCAATCTGTGTGTTGAAACGGATACTGGGATCATCCCCGATTATGACCCTGCGATTGCCAATGCCATGCAAAGCGGCGAGGCCGTGCCGCCCGATTTATGGCCCTTATGGCAGGGGCTGGATGGCATTCCCATTCTGATCCTTCGCGGCAGCCATTCCGATATTCTGGCGCCCGAGGTGATGGAAAACATGTGCCGCAGCCAGCAAAATTGCCGGGGCGTCACCATCCCGGATCGCGGCCATGCCCCCCTGCTCGATGAACCCGCAGCTTTGGCTGCCATCGATGAATTCCTCGCAGCCTTTCGCGCGGGCTAGAGCGATTTCGAGCGGAGTGGAATCACGACGCGGCCAGGAAATCGCGGTCAACCAAATATTTAGAGCATTTGATCCGATCCCCTTTAATCGGAAAATGCTCTAAGGCTACCCCAAAAACCATCAGATCAAATGGGCCAGCCCACGGCCTTTTTCATCCATGCGCACATCAATCTCCAAGCCAATGGCATCCTCCCCCATCAGGGCATCAAGGGCCGCCTGATCGTCCCCGGCCATATTGGCCAGAAAGCGCCCGCCCGATGGCAGGCGGCCAAATAAAACCCCCTGTTCGGGCCCTTTGCGGGAAAAGCGGACGGTGGCCGCCTCGATCCGGCCCCGGCCTTGGGGTTCGATGATCAGGGGGGGTGCCGCAATGGCATCAATTTCGGCCTGAAGATCGGGGCGATCGCGCTTTTGCCATGGGGTTTGGGGGGGTGCTGCGCTATAAACCCCCATACTGTGTTTGGTCAGATACCAGCCATTGGCAGTGACCAGCCCAAAGCCCCGATCCCGGCCCCGCAGGCGGGCCACCATTTCGGCAATGGCAAACAACGAATAGGCATTGCCCGCCCCGCCAAAATAGGGCAACCCGCCGGTGATGCTTAAGCCACGGGGATCATCATGGGCCAGCCCCAAGGCATCGGCGGCGATTTCAACCGCCACCGGAAAGCAACTGTAAAGATCGATGAAATCGAGATCATCCACCCCAATCCCGGCCTGATCCATGGCGGCGTGGGCCGCCCGGGGGATCGCCTCAGAGCGATGAAATGAGGGGCGTTCGCTCATCAACCAGGCATCATCAAGATCGGCAGCCCCGGCAAGAAACACCCATTGATCGGGGGGCACACCACAGGCCCGGGCTTCATGAACCGAGGTGAGCACAAGGGCGGCAGCCTGATCAACAAAGAGATTGGCATTCATGAATTTGGTATAGGGCCAGGCGATCATGCGATTATCGTCGCTCGCCTCCATGATGGTTTCGGGGCGATGATGGATCGGGGTGGCGGCATGGGGATTGGCTGCCGCCACCGCGCTCATCCGTGAAAAAAGATCGGCAATATGGGCACGATGGCGCGACATGGGCCGCTGATAATGATGGGCCAACGCCGTTTCAAACAGGGGATAGCAATCGGATGGATTGCCCAGACCATGGCGCAGTTCATGGGCCGATATGCCGGGGCGGGGATCGCCGGGGGTGATCAGCGGGCCATCATGATCTTCCGACCAATCAAGGCGCTGCCCCGCCTTTGTGGCAAGGCTGGCAGTGCGGATCGCCTCGCCCCCCACCAAAAGCGCCATGCGCGACCGTCCGGCGCGGATGTCTTCGGCCAAGAGGCTCAGCATCATCTGCGGGCTGTTGCCCCCCAGATGGGGATAAAAACAGCGGGCGGGGCTCGCTCCGATCCGCCGGGCAATGGCCAGCGGATAATGCGAACAGCCCCCATGGGGCGAGGCAAATTGCGGCGCGGAATCGGCAAAGCTGCGGATCACGGCAAGGCTATCGATCTTCTGCGTGATCTTCAGCTTACGCTGAGTATCCCCCGCCCCGCCGCCTGCATCGATCAGAGCTTTTTGGGCCGCATGGGCCAGCAGATCCTGCGGCGAAAGCAAAGCATCGGGGGCAGCATCACGCACAGTGTGCTGGGCACAGCTGATCAGGATCGGTGTTGATGGATCAAGCATGGTTTCTCCCCTTTAAGGCGCATCAGGCTTTATCATCGCGGCAATCACGTCTCGTTGAAAGCCCTCTCAGGCACAGCCTGCCGCTTGGCACAGGGGGGAAAACAATGTTAAATAGTCTCATCTGAAAAATAATCATCACCTGCACCGCAGGATCGGCGGCTGGATCGCGTATCAGGTCTCAATGCCGGTCCAAATGATTGCCATAAATTATTTTTGGTCGTTTTCATCGTCGGCTGCGTAAGTGTTTTCGTAAACTGATCAACTGCATTGGGCTGACTTATGACACGTTTCGCTTCCGTGTTTCTGACACTGATCTCGCTTGCCATTCTGGGGGGTGGGGCTTTTTTGATGTTTTATGAACAAACCCCTGCTGATGGGCGGGGCTTTGGGGATCGCGCCGTGGCGGTGGGGGTGGCAACGGTTTCCACCCATCCCTTTGCTGATCGTATCGAGGCGATTGGCACCACACAGGCCAATGAATCCGTGGTGATCAATGCCCGGGTGGCCGATACCGTGGAAAGCGTCAACTTCAATGATGGGGATATCGTCGAGGAAGGCGATATTCTGGTCACCCTCAATCGCTCTGAACAGGAAGCGCTGTTGGCGGTGTCGCAATCCACCTTGAATGAAGCCCGCCAGCAATTGGATCGCACGCGCGATCTGGTGGAACGCGGCAATGCTTCGCGGGCGGTTCTTGATGAACGGGTGAGGATCGTGGAAACTGCGAAAGCCCAGGTGGATGCTGCTCAATCCCGTATTGCTGATCGGATCGTGCGCGCCCCCTTTGATGGCATTTTGGGGCTCCGCCAGGTCAGCCCCGGCACCTATCTCACATCGGGCACCCCCATCACCACATTGGATGATGTGACCCCGATCAAGCTGGATTTCGCTGTTCCCGAACGCTTTTTGGCCAGCTTGAAAGCCGGCCAGACCGTGGTGGCCCGGGCCGCCGCATTCCCCGATGAAGATTTCGCCGGCAAGGTGATCACCGTTAATTCCCGCGTGGATCCGGTCACCCGCGCAGTTACCGTTCGGGCGGAGATCCCCAATGAAGACAAACGCCTGCGCCCCGGCATGATGATGACCATCGATGTCATCAGCCGCGAGCGCGAAACTCTGGCCGTGCCCGAAGGGGCGGTGGTGCCCTTTGGGCAGGATCAGTTTGTTTATGTGATCAATAATGAAAATATCGCCGAACGCCGAGAGATCAAAATTGGCCTGCGGCGGCCCGGTGTGGTCGAAGTTTTGTCCGGGGTCAAAGCCGGCGAGAAGGTGGTGGTTTCGGGCACCATGCGGCTGCGGCCGGGGATGCCCGTGAAAATCAACGAAACCGCCTCGCCCGCAAGTCGCCCACAGGCCTGAGGAATATCAACCATGCTGCTCTCTGACATGTCCGTCAAACGGCCCGTTTTTGCTGCTGTCATCAGCCTTTTGCTGGTGGCGTTCGGGATCATCAGCTTCACCCTTTTGCCGGTGAGAGAATTGCCCGACATCGATCCGCCCATTGTCAGCATTGATACCGATTATATCGGGGCCTCGGCGGCGGTTGTGGAAACCCGGATCACCCAGATCATCGAGGATCGGATTGCCGGGATCGAGGGCATCAAATCCATCAGTTCCTCGAGCCGCGACGGAAGTTCGCGCATCACCATCGAATTCACCCTCGATCGTGATATCGATGCGGCCGCCAATGATGTACGGGATCGGGTCAGCCGGGTTGTGGATAATCTGCCTGATGAAGCTGATCCCCCTGAAATCTCGAAGGTGGATAGCGATACCGATGCCATCATGTGGTATTCGCTGTCCAGCCCGGTGATGGATGTGATGCAGCTCACCGATTATGCCGAACGTAATATCGTTGATCGGCTTTCGGTGGCAACCGGTGTGGCCAATGTCCGGGTGGGCGGCGATCAAAGCCCATCCATGCGGATCTATCTAGATCCCGCTGCCATGGCGGCGCGCAATCTCACGACCGTTGATGTTGAACAGGCGCTTTTGACAGAAAATGTGGAATTGCCTGCCGGGCGCATCGAATCCACAGATCGGAATCTCACTGTGCGGGTGGAGCGGGGCTATCAAACCGCCGCCGATTTCGCCAATCTCGTTTTGGGTGTGGGCGATGATGGCCATCTCATCCGTTTGGGTGAAATCGCCCGGGTGGAACGCGCCCCCGAAGATGAACAGCGCTTTTATCGTGGCAATGGCCTGCCCCGCGTGGGGCTGGGCATAATTCGCCAATCCACCGCCAATACGCTGGAAGTGGCCAATGCCGTGCGTGCCGAGGCCCAGCGCATCAGCGAGACCCTGCCCGAAGGCATGAGTCTGGATGAAAGCTTTGATGGATCGATCTTCATCGCCGAAGCCATCAACGAAGTCTACATGACCCTGGGCATCGCCATGGTTCTGGTGGTTTTGGTGCTCTATGCCTTTTTGGGATCCATGCGCACGGTTCTGGTGCCTGCGGTCACCGTGCCTGTGTGCATCGTATCGGCCTTCACGGTGATGAGCATTTTAGGGGTCAGCCTTAATCTGCTTACGCTTTTGGCGCTGGTTCTGGCCATTGGCCTTGTGGTTGATGATGCCATTGTGGTTTTGGAAAATATCTATCGCCGCATCGAAGAAGGCGAACCGCGCCTGCTTGCCGCCTATAATGGAGCCCGCCAGGTGGGCTTTGCGGTGATTGCCACCACATTGGTGCTGATCGGTGTGTTTGTGCCGATTGCCTTTCTCGAAGGCAATGTGGGGCGACTGTTTTCTGAATTGGGCATCACCCTGGCCACCACAGTTGCCTTCTCAAGCCTTGTGGCCCTTACCCTGACCCCCATGATGTGCTCGCGGCTTTTACGCCGCGCCGGCTCGAAAAACTGGGCCACAGCCAGGATTGACGATGGCTTTCAAAAAGGCCGCAGCGCTTATGCCCGCGCTCTGGATTATTGTTTTGCCCATAAATTTATCATCTTGTTGTTGTTTCTCTCGGTCAGCGCCTCGATCTTTGGCCTGATGCGGGCGATACCCACCGAATTGGCCCCGCGCGAAGACCGGGGCGCATTTTTCATCATTGCCCGCGGACCGGAAGGCGCCGGCTTTGAATATATGCGCGAACAGATGAAAGAGGTTGAAGACCGGGCGATGTATCTGGTCAATGAAACCAAGGAAGCCCGGGTCATCATCGTGCGTGCCGATGGCGATAATACCGGCTTTTCCATCGTCGTGCTCGAACCCTGGTCCAATCGCAATCGCTCGGCTGATGAAATCATCGAAGAATTGCGCGGCAAGCTTGCCAGCATGACCGGGGTGAGCGTGTTCATCAATATGCGTCAGGGCATTTCCGCCACCGGCGGACGTGATCCGGTCAATTTCGTTGTTGGCGGCAATACCTATGAGGATCTGGCGCAATACCGCAACATTCTTGAAGAAGAAGCTGCCAAGCTGCCCCTGATCGGGGTGGATACGGATTATCGCGAAACCCAGCCGCAATTACGGGTCTCGATCGATCGCAATCGCGCCGCCGATCTGGGGGTTTCCGTCGCCACCGTGGGTCGCACTCTTGAAACCATGCTGGGCGGACGCCGGATCACCACCTTCATCGAACGCGGTGAGGAATATGATGTGATCTTGCGGGCCGATGATGCCGACCGCAGGCAGCCCTCGGATCTGACCAATATCTATGTGCGGTCGGATACGTCCGGCGAATTGATCCCCCTTTCTTCGGTGATCAAGATCGAAGAACAGGCGGCCAGCGCCACCCTCAATCGCTATAATCGTGTGCGGGCGCTGACCCTGACCGCGCAATTGGCAGATGGTTATTCTCTTGATCAGGCCTTGAGCGATCTTGAAAATATTGTGCGGACCAATATGCCCGATGTTTCCTCCATCGATTATAAGGGCGAAAGTCGCGAATTGAAGGAAGCGGGCAGCGCTGTTTTCTTCACATTTGCCATGGCCTTTCTGGTGGTTTTCCTGATCCTCGCTGCCCAGTTCGAAAGCTTTATCCATCCCTTTGTGATCATGCTTACCGTGCCTTTGGCTGCGGCAGGGGGGCTTTTGGGGCTGTATCTGGCAGGGTCTTCCCTCAATATTTATAGCCAGATCGGGCTTGTGATGCTGATCGGCCTGGCCGCCAAAAATGGTATTCTGATCGTTGAATTTGCCAATCAGCTTCGGGATGAAGGCAAAGAGGTGCGCGAAGCGATCATTGAAGCCTCGATGATCCGCTTGCGGCCCATTCTGATGACCAGCATTTCCACGGTGATGGGCGCTGTGCCCCTGATCATTGCCACCGGCCCGGGATCGGCGAGCCGCCTGACTATTGGCGTCGTGATCTTTTCCGGGGTGGCTTTATCAACCATCCTCACCTTGTTCATGGTTCCGGTGTTTTATGACATGCTGGCAAAATATACCCGCTCGCCGGGTTATGAGGCGGCCCGCCTGCAAAAACAGCAGGCGGAACGCGAACGCCAAGCTGCCGGTTCAGATGGGGGCTTAAGTGGTGCGGCCGGTTCCCCTGCGGAATAAGCTCGAAAGACCTTTCATCACAGCCAGACTATGGGGCGGGGATCATTCCCGCCCTTCTTTTTTAAAGTGACGTTCATAGCCTTTAAGCGCCCCTTATGATCAGATTGCTTTGCAACAAAGGATGATCAGCGTGAGCCAATTTCGGATCGCCAGCTATAATGTGCATAGCTGCATCGGCACGGATCGTCATTTTGCGCCGGAACGCATCGTTGATGCCCTGCGCGAAATCGATGCCGATATCGTTGCCCTGCAGGAATTGGGCTGGCATCATCGGGGGCGGCGCAATTTCGATCAATTCGCCTTCATCCGCGAGATGACCGGCTATCATATCATCGAAGGGCCAACCAAATCCCATGCGCGTGCCCATTATGGCAATGCCATCCTGATGCGCGAACCGGCGCATGCCTATCGCACCCTTGATCTATCCTGGCCCCTGCATATTCCGCGCGGTTGTGTGATTGCGCAAACCCGCTTTGGCGCAGAACCGCTGATCATCATCAATGTGCATCTGGGGCTCACCCCATGGGATCGGGCGCGGCAATTAAAGCGTTTGATCGCGGAAATCCACGACCATGGCGATCAGAACATCATCATGATGGGGGATTTCAATAGCTGGAAACCGGCAGGGGCGATGTTTCGCCCCCTATCCCAGCTTTTGCCGCACTATACCGCGCTGCCCACATTCCACAGCCGGGCCCCGCGCGTGCCCCTTGATCGCATCTATCTTTCGCCAAAGCTCGCCTTTCAATCGGCCGAAGTCTGGCGCACGCCAGCCACAGCCAAAGCATCCGATCATCTGCCGGTGGTTGCCGATATTACATGGCGACCTTTAATATGATCGAGCAGGATCGCGAACAGCCTCAGCCGCGCATGGCCATGGCGCCGGATGTATCGGTCACTTCAAGGCCAACCTCTTCCAAAGCCTTGATCAAACGCTCCCCATGCAGGCGATCCTTGGTTTCCACCACCAGTTCGATTTCGGTATATTTGACCGGTGCCGTGGCAAATTGCCTTTGGTGATACACTTCCACGATATTCGCCCCGATGCGGCCAACGATGGCCGTTACCCGCGCCAAGGCGCCGGGCAGATCAAGGGTCGTGACCTTCAGCCGGGAAATGCGCCCATCCCGCACCATGCCGCGCATCACGCAAAAAGAAAGGGTGCGCGGATCGATATTCCCCCCGCATAAAGGCAGGCCCACCTTTTTACCGCGAAACAGATCGGGAAATTGCAAAACCGCCGCCAAGCCCGCAGCCCCTGCCCCTTCAACCACCACTTTTTCGATCTCCATCAGGGCATCAATGGCATCTTCGATCATCGATTCCTTGACGATCAGAATATCATCCACCAAAGCCCGCACCACTTCGCGAGTCAAAAGCCCCGGCATTTTCACCGCGATCCCTTCGGCAATCGTCACCTTGGTGGGCCTGATTTCACGCCCTTCCAAAGCCGCTTTCATCGCCGGATAGGCTTCGGTTTGCACCCCGATGATTTTGATTTTGGGATTGATATGGCGGGCGGCCACGGCAATGCCCGAAATCAGGCCCCCGCCACCAATCGGCACCACCAAAACATCAAGATCAGGAAAACTTGCCAGAAATTCAAGCGCCAAAGTGCCCTGCCCCGCCATCACCAAAGGATCATCGAAGGGGTGAATGAAAACGGCGCCTGTCTCGGCCTCGAATATGCGGGCAGCATCAGAAGATTCGCTCAAAGTTTCGCCGCTCAAAACAACGGTCGCCCCCAGCCTTTCGGTATTGCGCACCTTGGTGAAGGGGGTGCCTTCGGGCATGAAGATGGTGGTCGGAATATTCAGCCTGTTGGCATGATAGGCTACACCCTGAGCATGATTGCCCGCCGACATCGCCACCACGCCGCGCTTGCGTTCTTCATCGGATAAAGCCGACAGACGATTGAGCGCCCCGCGCTCCTTGAAAGAGGCGGTGAACTGGAAAATCTCGAATTTGAGAACGATCTCCGCCCCGGTCAGCGCCGAAAGCGTTTCAGAACGGGCTGCAGGCGTATTCAAAACCGCATCCTTGATGACACGGGCCGCCGCCTCGATATCAGAAAAGCTGATGGGCAAAGCTGGCTGAGTTTGATCTTTCATGGGGCCTTGTACCTGAAATCATCGTTAAACGGGGGGGCACAGTCCTGTACTCCAACTCTGTGCCCCAACCCTGTGCCATAGTCCCGGCCCTAAAGTCTAGGGCGAGGACTGTGGGTTCAGCAGAAACGATCAATCATTGAGCGTTGGGATAAAGAAATCGGCACCGGCACGCACCCCTTTCGGCCAGCGACTGGTGACCGTTTTGATCTTGGTATAGAAATGCACCCCGGCCGTGCCATGCTGATTGGTATCGCCAAATGACGATTGTTTCCATCCCCCGAATGTGTGAAAGGCCACCGGCACCGGGATCGGCACATTGATGCCCACCATGCCCACCTCCACACGATCAGCATAATCCCGCGCGGCATCCCCATCGCGGGTGAAAATGGATGTTCCGTTTCCGTAAGGATGCTGTGTGGGCAGGGACATGGCATCTTCAAAATTGGGGCTGCGCATGATCTGCAAAACCGGGCCGAAAATTTCATCCCGATAGCTTTGCATGGTCGGTGTCACCTGATCAAACAGGCTGGCCCCCATGAAAAAGCCCTTTTCATAGCCTTGAATGCCGCAGCGATAATCGCGGCCATCAACCAGCAATTTCGCCCCTTCACGCACCCCCATATCGATATAGCTTTTCACTTTGGCATGATGTTCGGCGGTGACCAATGGCCCCATTTCCATCTCGGGATCAAGGGATGGACCGATCTTCAATTCGCCAATACGGGGAATCAGCCGTTCGATGATCGCATCAGCCACCTGATCGCCCACCGCCACGGCCACCGGATTGGCCATGCAGCGTTCACCCGCCGAGCCATAGGCCGATCCGATGAGGCTATCCACCACCAGATCAATATCGGCATCGGGCATCACGATCATATGGTTTTTGGCGCCGCCCATGGCCTGCACCCTTTTCCCCGCAGCGGCCCCGCGCGCATAAACATATTGGGCAATGGGGGTACTGCCCACAAAGCTCACCGCCTTGATCCCGGCATGATCGAGCAGGCCATCCACCGCCCCCTTATCGCCATGCAAAACATTCAAAACCCCCGGAGGCGCCCCGGCTTCCAACATCAATTCGGCCAAACGCAAAGGTACCGAGGGATCTTTTTCCGATGGCTTCAAAACCACCGTATTGCCGCACGCAATGGCCATGCCGAACATCCACATGGGGATCATGGCCGGGAAATTGAAAGGTGTGATGCAGGCTACCGCGCCCAGGGGCTTGCGCATGGAATAAACATCGATCCCATCCGACACCGCATTGGAATATTCCCCTTTCATGAAATGGGGAATACCGCAGGCAAATTCGATCACCTCCAGCCCGCGCTGCACATCGCCGCGCGCATCTTCAAAAACCTTGCCATGTTCTGACGATAAAAGCCGCGCCAGATTATCCTTATCGGCGGTGGCCAATTCCAGAAATTTGAACAGGATGCGGGCCCGTCGCACTACCGATGTACGCGACCAATTAGGAAAGGCATCGACAGCGGCCTTCACGGCTTCATTGATTTCAGCGCTATCCGCCAGCGGTGTTTTGCCCTGCACCTCGCCGGTAGAAGGATTAAACACATCATGAAAGGCACCCGATGTGCCTGGACGATGTTTGCCATTGATGAAATGGGTGTGGTTAACGGTCATGATCAGTCCCCAATAATTCTGGTTTTTTATCCTTGAGCCATTTCCGCCCAAGGGTGCTTTTCAAGGATGCCACGACTGGGCTATCACTTGAAGCGAAGAAATCTCGTCTCGCCCGATCTTGATGCAAAGGATCAAACAACATGGCTGCATTTTCCGGTCGTTTCCCCGCCACCCGCCTGCGCCGCACCCGCGCCACCCAATGGTCGCGGCGGCTTGTGGCCGAAACACGGCTCGGCCCAAATGATCTGATCTGGCCGGTTTTCATCACCGCAGGCGATGCCGATCAGCCGATTGAAAGCATGCCCGATGTCAGCCGCTTTTGTTTGGCCAGCATCGCCGATCAGGCCAGAATGGCTGCCGATCTGGGAATCCCGGTGATTGCCCTGTTCCCCAATACCCCCACCGCATTGCGCAGCGATGATGGCGGCGAGGCGCTGAACCCCAAAAATCTGGTGTGCCAAGCCATTCGCAGCATCAAGAAAGCCGTGCCAGAGATCGGCATCATGGCGGATGTGGCCCTTGATCCCTATACCAGCCATGGTCAGGATGGATTGGTGGATCGCCATGGCACGGTCATGAATGATGCCACCATCGATGTTCTGATCCGGCAGGCCGTGGTGCAGGCAAACGCGGGCTGCGATATCATCGCCCCATCCGATATGATGGATGGCCGGGTGGAAGCCATTCGGGCAGCCCTTGATCAGGCCGGCCATCAATCGGTGCAGATCATGGCCTATGGCGCAAAATACGCCTCGGCTTATTATGGGCCCTTTCGCGATGCTGTTGGTTCGGGCGGCTTATTGAAAGGCGACAAGAAAACCTATCAGATGGATCCGGCCAATAGCGATGAAGCCTTGCGCGAGGTGGCGCTCGATATCGCCGAAGGGGCCGATAGCGTGATCATCAAGCCGGGGATGCCCTATCTTGATATCATCAGCCGGGTGCGGCAATCCTTCAATATCCCGATCTTCGCCTATCAGGTTTCAGGGGAATATGCCATGCTCCAAGCCGCAGCCAGAGCCGGGGCCCTTGATCTTGATGCCGCCATGCTCGAAGCCCTGCTTGCCTTCCGCCGCGCCGGGGCCGATGGCATTATCAGCTATTTTGCCCCCCGGGCCGCACGCCTGCTGAATGGGTCCTCAGCCTAGCTGATAAAAGGTGAGGCCAGATAGCCAAGAGGTTCTGACCCTCGGGGGTTGGTCCCGGCATTTTATGCGCCGGTGCCCCAGATTGGACAAAAACAAGACATATTTTCATGCTTCTATATCTATGGTTTCAAGTGCAGTTAATTATTTATTAACCTTTTAATCAAACTGCACATGGCCTTTGTTTGTGGAAATTCAAATAAAGAACACCATATATACATGAATATCAGTAGAAGCGTGAATGCGTTCAGACCTGCGGGGTGCGAAAGGACAAGTATCGACATGCTTTCCAATCGGCGCACTGTGAGCACGGCTGAGCAGATTCGCAGCCCCGAATTGCAAAGGCTGTTCGCTTATTGGAACAGCGTGCGCGGGGGCCGCTTTGCGCCGGCCCGCAAAGATATCAACCCCAAGGATATCCGCGATATTTTGGGCCATCTGTTGTTGGTGGATGTGGCTGCGGGACGCAAGGATCTGCGCATCCGGTTGATGGGCACCCGCCTTGTGAATTGTTTTGATCGGGATCTGACCGGCCAGATGATCGCCCATCATCAAGACCCCCTATTGCATCTGCTGGAAAGCTATTGCCATCCGGTTTTAAACGAACGCGCCCCGGTTTTGTTTGGGCCGATCCAGTGCCATATGGATCAGGTCGATATTTTTATCCATGAAACTCTGGCTCTGCCCCTGTCTCCTGATCAATCGCGCATCAATATGCTGCTCATGGGTATGTCTTGCCAGCCCCGAAGCAATATCGGCCCCTTGGCCGCCTAAAACAGCAAATCCTTGGCACGGCCCCCATGGCGTCTTAAAGTCAATGCCACATCATAGTGGAAACGCATAGAGGGGGATCGCATGGCCATTAAAGACAAGCCCGTTAATAAACAAACCGGCAAAGCACAACCGGAAGACACCATATCCCATAGCCGCCGCACGCTTTTGCTGGGGGGAGCGGCCATCGGCCTTGCCGGTGCCAGTGTTGGGGCGAGCGCCGTGATGGCGCGGGAAGCCGGCCCCGGCGCCGGCAAAAACACCCCGCCCCTTGATCAGGGGGTGGTGGCCCAATGCGAAAAAATGCTCGATCTGGCCTTCGATGATGATGAACGCGCCCAGATTCTGGCCACCCTTGATGATCAGCTCGAAGGCATCCGGGCCTTGCGCGGGGTGGCTTTCGATAATGCCGATGCCCCGGCTCTGGTTTTTGATCCGCGCCTTCCCGGCAGCCAATTTGCCCCCCAATCGGGCGGTGTGACCCATGCCATCGCCCGCAATGCCGCTGCTCCGGGCAGTGCCGAGGATGTGGCCTATGCCCCGGTGACGCTGTTGTCACGCTGGATCGAAAGCGGCGAGATCACATCGCGCGAGATCACCGAAATCTATCTGGAACGGATCGCCCGCTATCGCCCGATGCTGGAAAATTTCGTGACTGTAACCGATGATCTGGCCCTGGAACAGGCCACCCGCGCCGATCAGTTGCTGGCCGATGGCCAAAGACGGGGGCCTTTGCACGGCATCCCTTATGGCCTGAAGGATATCATTGATACCAAAAATATTCCCACCACATGGGGGGCCACCCCCTTTGCCGACCGTGTGGCCAAAAACGATGCCACCATTGTTAAAATGCTGGAAAATGCCGGGGCGGTTCTGCTGGGAAAAACCACCAATGGCGCCATTGCTTATGGCGATATCTGGTTTGGCGGGGTCACCCGCAATCCGTGGAACCCGCGTGAAGGATCGTCGGGCTCATCGGCGGGATCGGCTTCGGCCACGGCGGCGGGTTTATGCGGCTTTTCCATCGGCACTGAAACTTTGGGCTCCATTGTCAGCCCATCGGCGCGCTGCGGCACCACCGGCCTGCGCCCCACCTTTGGCCGGGTGCCGCGCACCGGTGCCATGGCCTTGTGCTGGTCCCTTGATAAGCTTGGCCCGATCTGTCGCACTGCTGCCGATACGGCGCTGGTGCTTGAAGCCATCAATGGCCCCGATCAGGGAGACCCTTCGGCTCTTCAGCATGGTTTTCAATGGGATGCGGCGGCCAAGGTGGATGGCTTTCGGGTGGGCTATGATCCGGCATGGTTTCAAAATGGCCATGATATCGACCGCAAAGTGCTGGATGTGGCCCGCAGCCTGCCGGTAGAGATGGTTGAAATCGCCCTGCCCGATTGGCCCTATCAAACCCTGCTGCCTCAGCTTGAAGCCGAAGCCGCTGCCGCTTTTCAGGAACTGACCTTAGGCAACCGCGATGATGAACTGGTTTGGCAGGCCGATGAAGCCTGGCCCAATAGCTGGCGGCGGGCGCATTTCTTATCGGCGGTCGATCTTATTCAGGTGGATCGGTTCCGGCGGCGGGTGATGGCCATGATGGCCGAACGCTTTGCTGATCTGGATGTGATTTTAAGCCCCAATTTCGCCGGCGGGCTGTTGATCATCACCAATTATACCGGCCATCCGTGCCTCACTATGCGCGCAGGCTTTACTGATATGCCCACGCGCACGGCCTTTGGTTTGCCAAAGCCTGATAATCCCGAAATCGTCTCGGTTCCCCATAATATCACCCTTTGGGGGCCGCTGTTTGAAGAACGGAAGCTTCTCACCATGGGGGCGGCTCTTGAACAAAAGCTGGGGGTTTCCGAGGCCCGCCCGCCCCTTGATCAATGGCGGCATAAGCTGGGCAAATAAAGGAAACAGCACCCTCCCGGTCATCCATTCCCTTAGGAATATTAAGGAAATGCTCATCAAAGTTGCGTATGATCACAAAATCGTGCGGATCCAGTGCTGAGCTTGAATGACCGGGATGAAAGCCCTTCGTGAACCAGATCGAGACAGACCACAATAGCGTCTCCCGTTTGCTGGCGCCTTTGCTCCTGATCCTTTTATGTGTTGGGATCGTTTTCGCGTTCAGTTGGCAATTGGAACGCGAAGCCGCCAAAAGCCGCCATCAACAGGAACGCATCACGAGCCTCAATCGTCTGAGCGCGATCTCTGCCGGATTGGAAGGGGCGCTGCTCCGCGATATGGCCCTGTCGAAAGCTCTGGCTGTCGAACTGTCTACCCATCCCGATATCACGACCGAAAATTATGGGCGCTTTGTGGATGCTCTTTTGAGCGGAACCACCGCCATCACCCATCTTTCCGCCGCCAAAGATATGCAGATCATCTCGGTTTATCCGCTGGCGGGAAATGAAATCACTTTGGGGATGGATTATCGCGATATCCCCGAACAATTCAGCAGCATAGAAAAAGCCTTGAAAGCCTCCGCCCCGGTGCTGACCGGCCCGGTGACACTGGTTCAGGGCGGAGGGGAGCGGTTCATCATCCGCATGCCCATACCCGGTGCCCTGCCGCAGGAGGGGCGGTTTTTATCATCGGTGATCGATCATCAGAAACTTTATGCGCAGGCGGGCCTTGATCGCGCCGATCAGCCCCTTGATGTGGCGATCCTTGCCTCGGGCGAGGATATGAGCAATGCGCTTTTTTATGGAAATTCCGACATCCTTGATCAAGCACCGGTTCTGACCCGGGTAGAATTGCCCGCCGGATTATGGCAATTGGCGGCGATCCCCAAAGGCGGCTGGCAGCAAAGCGGGATGAAAATGGCCGATCTCATCCCATTGCCGCTGCTGACTTTCGCCGCCGGTTTGATGATCTTTTATGTGCGCGACCGGCGTTTAACCGAAAAGGCTCTGGCCCGGCGCGCCCTGCAGCAATCGGCACAGCGCTTTCGCCGATTATTTGAAAATGCCAGCGATGGTATTTTGATCCTTGATGATGCCAACGGTAAAATTCTCGATGCCAATCCCAAAGCTTCGGACATTTTAAAAAGTCCGCTCAGCGCCCTTCAGAACCGTTCTTTTGAAGATTTCATCGATCCATCGCGCGGGGCTCTCCATGATCTGGAACCGATAAGGCTTGAAGCAACAGACGGTGATCCCGATCATCGGATGGTGATTGGCCTGCTGCCCGCCGATGGCCATGCCATCACCGGAGAAATCAGCACCGGCTGGATGGAGCAGGATGAAAAATCCCTGCGGATCGTTCATCTTCGCGATATATCGGGGCGCATGCATTATGAAGCGGAATTGCGAAAAGCCCGCATGATCGCGGAAACCGCCAATGAGCTGAAATCCCGTTTTCTGGCCAATTTCAGCCATGAAATCCGCACACCCCTGAATGCCATCGTCGGTTTTTCAGAAATCATCAGACGCGGGCTTTTCGGCGAAATCAAGCCGGCGCGCTATGCCGGCTATATCGATGATATTCACCATAGCGGCGAACATCTTCTGGTGGTGATCAATGATATTCTCGATCTTTCAAGGATCGAAGCCGGGGAAATGCCCATCACCCCCGATTGGGTTGCCATCCATAGCCTGTTTGAAGAATGCAACAGCATCACCATCCAATTGGCCCGTGACAAAGGCATCGTTTTAAGCATCATGCCCCCGGATGTGCCTTTATCCCTTTATGCTGATCGCGCGCGCCTGCGCCAGATTTTGCTCAATCTGATCGGTAATGCCATCAAATTCACTTTGCCGGGCGGTTCGGTTTTCGTTTATTGCGAAGAACGCAGCGATGGTGCCTATGCGCTTTGTGTAAAGGATAATGGCATCGGCATGAGCCCGGATCATCTGGCCGATGCCCTGCGACCCTTTGGCCAAATTGCATCGAAAAAATCAGTGGATCAATCCGGCTCCGGGCTCGGGCTCACCTTATCCAAGGCTTTGTGTGATCTGCAATCCATCAGACTTGATATAAAATCCAAGCCCAATGAAGGCACGCGCATCAGCCTCACCATCCCTGCCCGGCTGATGCGCCTTGAATAAGGGTGCATCCGTTCAAACACGGTGCTAAAAACGCCAGTTCAGGCTGGCTTCGATCTGGGCATCGAAATCATTGCGCCCGGGGGTATTGGCGCGATCATCCATGATCCGCATTTCCAGCCGCCCAAAACCCCGGCCAAAACCGCCCTCGGCCCCTATCTCAACCAGATTGATCACCTCGCGATTGGCGCTTACCTCATTGCGCGGGCCATCAAATGCATTGATCTTCGCCCGGCGATAGCGCAGCCAATAGCTGCGATCATGGCGATCCACAAAGCTGGTTTCCAGCGTGTATAATTGGCTATCGGTGCTGAGATTATGACCAATGGTGCGATCAAGAAATTCAAAGCCATCGGTGAAGATAAAATTGCTGAAGGTCACATTGGGCCGCACATCCCGCCCCAGACCGAAAATATTTCCAGCAATGGTATCGCTGGCTTCAACCCGCAGCCGCCATTGAAGCTGCTGACCTTCCCAATAGCCGCCAAGGGTGGCCCCCAAAAGCAGACTGTATTTATCAACGATGGGCTGGTTTTCATCTTCGGCAATGGTTTCGGCATAAAGCCCATAGCTGAAATCACCGATCACATCGCTATAGCGAATATCCGCCCCCGCAATCTGATTTCCCGGCTCATCGGGCGTGCCGGTATTATCGAGATCACCAAAGCCAATCAGGGCATCCACCCAATTTGAAAAGCCGCAATCCCGCCCGCTGCCGCAGGTTTGGATGGCGCGATTAAAGCCGATATCCAACCGATCAAAGGGCTGAAAAGTAACCCGGATATGGGCCATCATGATATTGTTGAAATCGGTGCGGGTGGCACCACTATCCAATTGGCCCAAGGTGAAATTGACATTCCAATTGCCCAGCCAGCTTAGCCATTTGGTATCAAAAGGTTTGGGATCGAGACGCTGGAAACCGATGCGGGGGAAAGGTCGGGCATTATTGGATAAAATCATCCCGCCATCCCAGCCGCCACCCCACCATTGATCCAGGGTTCCGGCATAAGCCACCCAATTGCCAAAGGCCTGGGCGAAATAGCTGTTATCAAAGCTGACATCGCTTCCCGGTTGGCCATCGCGGCCGCCAATGCTGAGCTTGGCATAGCTTGATCCCCAATGCTTTTCCAAAGAAACACTGGCCTCGGCATTTTCCCGCACGCCGCCATCAAAGCCGCGCACCAGCTTTTCGCGGCTGGTGGCCCCCACATGGGTTTCAATCCCCAAAGAGCGATAATCCGATGTGGTGGGCACTTTCGCCCGCACCCGGGCCAAGGCCGCTTCCACATGAAAGGGAAAGCTGCGATCCGGCATGGAAGCCAGGCTGCGGGTGACCTGCGCCCAAGGCAAAGGCCACATGGTGATCGGCCCATCGATGAGGCCATAGGCCGCCAGCAATTCAATATCACCACGCATCCGGGCATCGCCCGCCTCGATCCAGGGTTCGGCCCGTGCTGTGGAAAAAAGAGCCAGAACAGCGATCATGGCCGACAACAGCACCCCAAAAGACCTGATTTCGCGCATGGATCGTCTTTCCGCAATCTGTGATGGGATCGCTTCTTAACATATCCGCGCCTAAACGACAGAGAAAACAGCATCAGAACGAGGATCAGAGCCTTTTAGAAGCCACCGCCCCAGCCAATTTCAAGACGCAAACCAAGGGCTATGGCATCGCGCCGACTTTCGATCATTCCCGGATTTCTGATGAGTTGCAGATCGGGTTGCACCACAATTCCGGGGATGATTTCCGCCCGCCATGTCAGCTCGATATTGACCTCGCGCGCCGATTTTTCAGCCAAAATATTGGAAAAGCCATCGCCTGGCAAAGCTATGGCCACGGCGGCCCCCAGCTGATCATGATCACGCCTGGCAAAAAGCCCGGTATAAGCCAGCCCCGCCCCCACAAAACCCGAAGCATCATTAAAGCGTCCATCAGCAGCCCCGGCGCGTATCCAGGCCGAAAGCCCCTGCGCGGAATCCGCCGCCTCGCGATAAAGCTGGCGCTCGATCAAACCATAGCTGCCGCTATCGCCATCGGCCATCAAACCCGTCTCGATGACCTCAAAATCATCAGTGAACAACCAATGGCCCGCCAACATCCGCGTCCGATCATCAGGCCGATATTCGATCTCACCCACCAGTAAGATGCCTTCGCCCGCACCAAATCTGATGGCCTGACGTTTTGGCCGATCCGAATTATTGGGAACCCCATCGAGCACGGCAGCACGGATCAGCCAATTTTCGGCAGGCTGATATTGCAAACGAAAGGCTAATGATGTGGACGGAAAAATCGATGGGCCATTTTCTCCGGCCTGAGAAAAATCAGGACCAATCCCATGGGAACTGTTGATGAATAAGCCGCCAGTTTCGGTGACATCAAATTCCGTATTGAGATCATAAAGCCCGGCCTTGAGCGACAAGGCTCCATCAGCCAGACTTTGTTCATACCATGCTTCAAAAAGGCGAAAAACGCTGCCGCTATCGATATTCGAGACGACCTGAAAATCACCGACCCGTTTATCGCTAAAACTCGATTGATTGGTGTGAAGGCCGTATAAAAATAGCATTCCTCCGTCCCAGCCCACAGCTTTTTCCATATCCGCTGTAAGCATCAGATCGACATTATGCAAATAGCTGACACCCTTATTCAGCCCCCCACGCGCCAAAGACCAGATTTCACCTGTGTAAACTGTCTCCAATAAAAATGCAGGTTCAGATTTCGCCTCTTCTTCGGCCAAAGCCATCCCGAAAGGCACAAAAAAAGCGGCCATGGCTGACCAAAAGAGCACTTTATTCTGGTTCATCATCGGATTTCTTGCGCGATCAGGACATCACATGCTTCAGGAATTGATCAACATCTCTGCGCAAACGCCCGGCTTCGGAAACCAAAGATTCCGCCGCCCCGAGCACCTCGCGCGCCTGCGATCCGGTTTCCCCTGCAACCCGGCTGACCTCCAAAATATCATTGCGCACTTCGGCCGTGCCCGCTGCTGCCTGCTGCGTGCTTTTTGAAATATCGGCGGTGGCTGCACTTTGTTGATCGACCGCTTCGGATATGGCACCCGAAATATCATTGACATCACCGATGGCTTTGGTCACCTCAGCAATCAAGCCGACCGCTTCTTTTGAAACATCCTGGATCGATGTGATTTGAGTGGAAATTTCTTCCGTTGCCTTGGCGGTTTGGGCGGCCAGATTTTTTACCTCGCTGGCCACAACGGCAAAGCCTTTGCCGGCTTCACCAGCGCGGGCGGCTTCAATGGTGGCATTCAGCGCCAAAAGATTGGTTTGTTCGGCAATATCATTGATCAGATGGATAACCTTGCCGATTTTTTCCGCCGTATCGGCCAGATGCGCAATCCGCCCATTGGCATTATCAGATTTCCGCGCGCTTTCGCTGGCAAGACGCGACGATTCCCTTACCCGCTCGACAATCGTGTTGATTGAATAGCTCAATTCTTCGGCGGCGGCGGCAACAACGGTCACATTCGAACTCGCGGTCTCGGTAGCCCGATCTGCCGACGTGACGGATTGATTAACGGCTTCGGCATTATTGAGCATATTGGCGGCCGCAGAGCGCACCTGTTCAGATGAACTGGCTACCTGCTCGGCAACCAGCTTCACCGTGTTTTCAAATTCCCGCGCTAAGGCTTGCAGTGTTTCACGCTGGCGAGCGCGCGCATCAGCCTCTAGGCGTGCCTGTTCCTCACGTTTTTGATCATCCTCAAGGCGTTTCTCGCGTTCGCGTTTAACCTCCTGCGCCTGGCGTTCCTGATCTGCGCGCATTTGGGCTTCCCGGCTTTCAGCCTGTTCGGCCAGAACGATTTGATATTGCGATAAAGCCCGCGCCATTGCCCCCACTTCATCGCCGCGGGATTGATAGGGTATCGCGCTATCCGCAGCCCCCGACATGATCGCGGTCAAGGTTCTGCCAATCACCGCAATGGGCCTGGCGATGGTCATCATCAAGAATATCGCCGCCAGAATGGCAATGAGGATACCAATAGCGGAAACCAGTTGCGACTGGGTCTTGAAGGATGCTGCATCAGCCTGTGCTGCAGACACAACCGCCAAAAGATCGGCAATCTTGTCATTCGCCAAAGTATTGCCCTCTTCAAGCAGGACTTCGACCGCCTCATTAAGGCTGATGGCTGTGGCATCGAACTGGCCCATCACCGCGTTCCCTGCCGATGTGCCTTCATCAATATAAAGACGCGCCATGGTCTGGCCCATCTGATAATAGGGCGGGAAGCGTTCGCTCACATCATCGAGGCGATCCTGCAAGCTAATAAGCCCCAAGCTTTTGGCCGTGGTCTTCGCCGTCTCTACTGCCTTGGCAAAGGCCGCTGCATTCTGGGCGGCCTCATCAAAGCCGCTATCAAGCCCATCTTGCCCGCGCGTTGCTGAAATATCGGTCAGAAACTGCTGAACCTGAATAACGGATTGCCGAATATCGGCCAATGCGCGGATCAAGGGCACGACGCCGGTGCCGACCTCCTCAGACCCATTGCCAATGATTTTCATTTCATCGGATTGCTTATCCAGCATCCAGCCAGCCATCAGGCCAAGCACGATGATGACAACAGCCAACGGCAGAAAGATCAAAGCCAACTTTCCGCCCAGATTCAGCTTTAATAATTGCATTATACCACCCTGTATAAAATCGGACCGCACGTCCTTAGCAGCGCGCAATGGAAGGAAATAAAATGAAGCCCTATAATCGATTTAGGGCGTAATTAATTAATTATTGGCTAAAATTTCACTTATAAATTGAGTTCTCATTTTAGTTGCAAAATTTTTCTCTACCCTGATCCCTCAATCATGGCGCAAAGCCTCGACCGGGGTGAGGCGCGATGCCCGGATGGCAGGATAGGCCCCGGCCAGAACACCAACCGCAACAGACGTGACAAGCGAAATGACAAGGATCGGAAAATCGACAGAAAAAGGCCATTCGAGAGCATTAGAAACCAAAATGGCAAAAAGGCTGCCGAAAACGATCCCCAACACGCCGCCAATCAGGCAGAGCAAGGCGGCTTCCACGACAAACTGATTGCGAATATCAACCGGCCGCGCCCCCAAAGCCATCCGCAGGCCAATCTCGCGGGTGCGTTCGCTGACCGAGACCAGCATGATATTGGTGATCCCGATACTGCCCACAAGCAGGCTGATCGAGGCAATGGCAACCAGCCCAAGCTGGATCGCCGTGATGATCGACAAGGATTGCGCCACGAATTCTTTGGTTGATGTGAGGGTGAAGGGATCGATATCATTCTCCCCCACCCGATATTTTTCCCGCAAAAGACTTAGGATCGCTTCTTCGCCTTTTTCAATGGCGGCCTCTTGCCCAAACTGAATGAAGGCAAGATCAATTGCATCATGGGCACGGGCGCCCGCAGCGCGCATCCGCTGCATCGCCGTTGACAAAGGAATAAGGGCGGTATCATCGGGATCAGATGACAGGCTTTTGCCCTTGCCCGCTAAAAGGCCGACGATTTCAAAGGGAACCCCATTAACCCGAACCGATCTGCCCACAGGATCATCCGATCCGAACAAGCGGCGCGCCACGGTGGCTCCCACCACGATGGACCGGGCTTTCAGCCTTTGATCGGCATCAGACAAGAGCCTGCCCCGGGCCACCTCGGCTTTGGTGATCGCAAAATAATCATCGGTGATGCCAACCACATTCGTACGGCTATTGGCATTGCCCGCAACCAACGAGGAATAAACCATAATTTGTGGTGCGGCATGGAGAATGCCGGGGAGTTTTGTGGCGATCTGATCCACATCACGCACCGTGAGGCGACCTGCGGCACCGCCTGCGGGATTGCCATCAGGCGCTGCCGACAAGATCACCATATTGCTGCCCATCATATTGACCGATTGCTCGATCTTCCATTTCGCGCCTTCCCCGATGGTGGCGATCAGGATCATCGAGGACACACCCACAATCACGCCAAGGGTTGTCAATGTGGAACGTAAAACCTGCAATTGAATGGCGATATAGGCGATCGATATATTCATCGCCAGATGGGGAGCGGAGAAAACCTCGCCCAATCGCGCCAGAAATTCCAGCACACTGCGATTGAAATCAGCTCTGCTCATGCACATGATCCGATATGATCTGCCCATCTTTGACAAAGATCTGCCGATGCGCCGTGGCAGCAACGGCATCATCATGGGTGACGATAATGATGGTCATCCCCTCGTCATTCAGATCGGTCAGCAGGGCCATCAGGGCGCTTGCTGTTTGGCTATCCAAGGCGCCTGTGGGCTCATCGGCGATGATCAGCGATGGCTTATTGACCAGCGACCGGGCCACCGCCACCCTTTGCTGCTGTCCGCCCGATAATTGCGCGGGGCGGTGGGCTGCACGATCTGCCAATCCCACACGATCCAGCACCGCCATGGCCTGTTGCCGCCGCTCCAAAAGCGGCACACGCGCATAAAGCAGGGGCAATTCAACATTTTCCAAGGCCGTCATCCCCGCAAGCAGATTGAATTGCTGAAAGATGAACCCAAGGCGGGCATTTCTGAATTGCGCAAGCTCCGCCGCCGACATGGTCGACATTTCGCGCCCATTAATCATGATCCGCCCATCGCTGGGGCGATCAAGCCCGCCAATCAGGCCGAGCAAGGTGGATTTGCCCGAGCCGGATGCCCCCTTGATGGCGATGAACTCGCCCGCATGGATTGAAAAACTAACCCCCCGCACTGCATGAATATCCTGATCGCCCACCCTGAAAATCTTGTGCAGATCCTCCACCTTTAAAAGCGGAGCTCTATCAGGGGGCTGTTGGTGGCTTTCAATATTCATATCCTGCACCTCATCGAGGCAATCTCATTTCTGCCCAAGAAAGCCAATGGCAATGCGATCCCCCGGCCTGATGTCAGAGTCCAGAATTTCGGTAAACTGATCCCCCCGCAGGCCGGTTTTAACCGTGATCGGGGTCAATTCTTCAGCCGAAGTCCCCCGCTGCACCCACAAGATATTGCCGCCATCGCCCTTGCCTTTCCGGATCTGATCGCGCATGGCAGATGATCGCTTGATCCGCTCGGCTTCTTCTGGATTGACGAACCGCACGGCAATCTTTCCGCCATCCTCATCTTTCGCAGGCATGGGATCAAAATTGAGGGCACGATTGGGCACCCGAAGCACATCATCCCGGCTTTTGGCAGTGATGCTGACCATCGCCGTCATCCCCGGATAAAGCCGATCATCCATCTCGCTCACATCAATGATAACCGGATAGGTGGTAATGCCATCATTCACCACCGGCGACCGCCGGACCATTTTAACCCGACCTGTAAAACTGATATCGGGGTAGGCATCCACCGTAAAACTGACGGGTTGATCCGCGGCAACGCCGCCGATATCGGCCTCATCGATCCGCGCTTCGAGCACCAAAGCTTCAGCATCCGATGCGATTTCAAACAAAAGGGGCGTTTGAAAGCCGGATGTCAATGTCTGGCCCGGCTCAACAGCCCGATTGATCACCGAGCCATCAACCGGCGAAATGATGATCGTGCGTTTCAGATCAACCTTGGCGCGCGCCAAAGAAGCCTCGGCACTGCGAATATTTGCGGCCGCGATCTTCAGGCTCGATTCCGCGCGCAAAACGGCCGCTTCGGCCTGGGTCTTGCGCATTCTGGCTTCATCCAGCGTTTGATTGGAGGCATATCCGCCCCCCTGAAGCTGCATGCTGCGTTGAAGCCCCTGCTCGGCATTCAAAAGCTCGGCTTTCGCTGTGATCAGATCTGCTTCCGCCTGCAATCGCTCGGCTTCAGAGCGTTCGCGTTGGGCTTCCAAAGAGCCGATCTGCGCTTCAACATCGGAAGGATCGATAACGGCAAGACGCTGCCCCAGCTTGACCCGATCATTGAAATCGACAGTCACCTCAAGCAATTTGCCCGAAACTTCCGCACCAACCGATACCATCAAACCCGGCTTTAAGGTTCCCGACGTGGCAATGCTCGCCGAAACAGCGCCTGTGGTCACAAAATCATATTCATATCTGGGCGCATCGCTGGAACACAGATAAAAATAAAGGGCAACAGGAACCAGAATAACCAATGCAACGATTATTTTTCTTTTGGTTATTTTCATCACAGGCCCTGCACCTTTTCCGCAAAGATTGGCTGATCACGCCAGCATCTGACCCATTTGCTTTATATGAAACTGAAAGAACAGAAATGCCCTGCCCTATCGCAGCAGGGTGGCTTTCCCCATCACCACATCCATCGGCAATCCGCTGGCAGACATAACCGTTTTGCCTGAGATGGGGCCATCAAGGCTTTGACGAACAAGGCTGGAAATAACCGTTCCCCCTTGCTCTGCCGATCCAAGCCGAACCACAAGAACATTGTTTTCCAGATGACATTGCACCGTGACATAATTCATGCCTTCCGCCACATCTTTGGCCGTGCAGCGGGTTAAATTGTCATCCGAGAATTCAAAATCCATCTCATAAATCATTTTATCTTCATCGACAGGGGCAGTGGGATCGCTCGATGCAGACGGCATCACAGAGACCGTTAAACCTGCTGTCGAGGCATATTCGCTGCGCGCCGCCTCGCTGGTATCGATTTCCATCGTCCATTGCCCGGCCACATCGGCCGCACCAATGGGCAGCCCAGCAACATCGCCTGATGAAGCCCCTCCGCCATCGCAAGCCGCCAAACCAAATACAAGGCAAGATGCCAACAGACATTTGCCATAAAAACGGTGCATTATAGGCAACTGAACATTCCTTATTATAAGAATTTAAAATATTTTTACGCACTGTACGCGAAATCGTCAATCGCTAAAAAATTCTCCGCAACTTCATGAATTGCTAAATTTCAACTAAAAAGTGTTATTTTTATTAAATAATCAACTACGTCATTCCGGCCCCCGAGCCGGAATCCATCTCGTAAAGCGATGAGGATGGGAAAGAGTGGCCCCCGGGTCTCCGCCCGGGATGACGATTATGGCAAGGCCGAGATGACGTTCAATGTTGGGCCGGGAGGACTGTGGGGATGGGCTCCGGATTCCCTTTGCCTCCACTCGGCTTAATCCACATCAACGCAAGCCGCCATCAGCCTTTCGGCATAAGCCTCGATAGCAGCGAGCCAGGCTTCAGGATGCGCGAGCAGCGCCATCGCCCGGGGCTGATTTAAAGTGCCCTTTTCCACCACATACCAATTCCTTGGATTAGGGGTTTTTCGCACCTCGCCGCCAATGATCCCGGCGATCATCTCCAGATAATCATGGGCAAGATCGATACGGCCCAAACTATCAGCATACCAGTTAACATTGTGGGAGACCCATTCCCCCTTTTCATTGATCCCGCCAAGGGCATAGAGATCATCCCCCGGCCCGCGCACACGCAGTTGCAGCGATTTCGAGGCCGATTCCAGTGTCACAGCCTGATCGGCAGCACGATCAAGAAATGCCTGAAGGGCCGCAGGCAAACCGGGCTCGGCCTTTTCAAGGATTTCCAGCATACGATCCTGAGAAATCAAGGTGCGCCGACCCGAAGCGCGCAGGTCTTGTGTTGCCTGCGGTGCCTCCATAGCCACTCGGCCATCAATGATCCTGACAATGCCGCGCTCGATATTCACCGTGCGGGCCAGAATGCGCGGCTGGATATAGAACCCATCCTCTGCCCCGTGGAAAATCGGCATTTCAATTATGCCCAGGGTAAAATGAAACCCCGCGTGTTTTTGTAAGTAACCCGAAAGACTTTCCACGCCTTCGCGCACCCCATCGCCCACGATCAGCAGCAACATCCTGCCCAGCCGCAAATTACGGGAAATGGCGTCGGCAAAATCGGCTTCACCGATAGCCGTCTCCCCATCGATCAGATCATAAAGAGAGGAAAGCGGCGGTGAACCCTCTGGCATCACGGCTTTCAGGACCGCTTTTTGCAGATCCTCATAATCCCATGCCGCCATGGCGTGGGCATAATCGATGATCTGGGCAACGACTTCCCGGCGCGCCTGCGGATTTCGCCACAGCTTGCATTCAGCAATGATCAGATCGCCGCCTTCCGTAACGAACAGATTATCGGCATAGCCTGCGGGCGTTGGCAGTTCGAGGCAAACCGGAACGATGCGGGCAAAGCCGGGTTCGATCTCCTGCACCGGTAAAATCTGAGGAAAGCGGAAAATCAGCTTTTGCAGCCATGCTTCATCAGGCCGAATATCGCCCCGATCCAATGCCACGGGCTCAAGGGCGCGGGCGGTGCCGGTCTCATCAAGCCGGTCAATGTAGATCGGGCGGGCATATTGCCGCCCCGCCCGCAAATTGTCTCCACCTCTCATCAGTCACCCCCATAATCCAACGCATCCGCTTCATGATGGACGGATAAGAAGGAGATGGCTATGGACTTATAATAGCGACCGCCCCAGCATGGGCATTGGCGGCACAAAACCCGCCATGAAATGGCTCCCAAAGCGGGCGCGAGGCGATAAAATGGCCGTATAAGTTTTAGCATGCTCCCCGTTAAAAATGGGGGGATTACCGGGGCAAGACGCAGCGGTTGAAATGCATAGCCAAGACTATTCCTCCGGTGTCTTCGTGTCCAAGAGCTCACTTTGGAGCGGCCTGTCAGGGGTGAGTGACTGCTTAAGCGCACTGAAGAGGGTTGCCTCGCCAGCGGTTCCTGGCTTGAACACATCTGTGTTAAAGTCTTGATCACTGAGTCGCACCCGATCAATGTAGGCTCTAAACTCGGATTTTTCAGGTACGCGCATCCACTCTGAACCGCCCCGGGATTGCCGGAGGCTCCAACTTTTGAGTAGAAGGAGCCCTTATGAGCAAGACCACAAACAAGTTTTCACCAGAGATTCGCGCCCGTGCTACCCGCATGGTGCTGGATCACAGACAGGATTATCCATCGCGCTGGGCTGCGGTGGTGTCCATTTCAGAAAAGATCGGCTGTTCACCGCCGACACTGCATGAATGGGTAAAGCGTGCAGAGGTCGACAGTGGTCAGCGCGCCGGTGTTCCAACGGAGATGGCCGACAAGTTGAAAGCCTTGGAACGTGAGAACCGGGAGCTTCGTCAAGCCAACGAGATACTTCGTAAGGCATCAGCATATTTTGCTCAGGCGGAGCTCGACCGCCCGTTTCGCAAATGATCGCGTTTATCGATGATAACCGTGAAGACTATGGGGTCGAGCCGATTTGCAAAGTTCTGCCAATTGCCCCGTCGACCTATCACAGTCATCTCGC
>BAYV01000005.1 GCA_000710935.1 Iodidimonas nitroreducens
TTTTAAACCCCCTTAATTACAGGGGGGATTACCCCCGCACAAGCTTCTTTCGTATGCGCGCATGATGCCTCAGGAGAGCAACGCTCTGTCTAGGCGTGAATCGAAAATACTCGATACGTCAAACATATCTTTTATTGCCAAGCTGAATAATGTCCAGAACCTGTATCTGGCATCCAAAAATAGTCTCCACATATTCATGATCAAATAGATGTGAAGCGTGCGCTGACGGCGTTGACGGGCGTTGGGAGTAGATTAAAACGAATATGTCGACAGTTTTGCAGCCATTAAGATGGTGCGTGGCCATGAACACAAACTTCAAAAATAAAATAAATTAGCATGAGAACGCTCAAAACTCTCCTTACAAGCGCTTTTAACTTTGGTGCTGGAAGTCTCGGTCTGGCAAATCAGGCAAATGCTGTCGTAGAAATTGGCACGGATGTAATTATTGTTATCTGCGCGTCGGATGGCACAACAACGATTTGCAACTCCGCAGTTCTTGACCTTTAGTCATACTGTAAAATAAAAGCTGCGGGTGCTTTTGGCGCCTGCGGCCCCAGATAAAGGCCAAGATTGAAATGGTGCTTAACAGCCTGATCCTCCGCCAGACATTTCGCCAACTGAAACAGTTCGATATCAGCCGGACAATCGGTCTTGGCGGGCTTCTCATCGGCGTGTTCGCGCTCGGTCTGTCCCTTTTGCTTTATAGTCATGAAACCGGTTATGAGGATTGGCTGGAAAATCCTGATCGCATTTTTCGGGTGGAGATTGATTTAACGAACCTTAATGGGGGCGGGGAGGATATTATTCTCCCAACATCGCCGCCGGCTTTAGCAAACGCACTTCAATCCAACATTAGAGGCGTGCGGCACGTTACCAGATTGGTTTCCCTCCCGAAAAACCTTCATTACGCTCCGCCAAATGAAGACATCACCGTAACCGCACAGTTTTTGGACGAGACCTTTTTCGAGGTGTTTCCATTTCCCGTGATCGCGGGGTCCGCGCAAGAGGCGCTGGCAGACCCAATGCGTGCCATCATGACACAAGACGAGGCGTTGCGCGTTTTTGGATCCACCGATGTCGTCGGGCGGACCATCGAAGTGGATAACGGCGTGGTTCTCACTGTGGGCGCCGTTCTGGCAGACCTGCCAACAAATACGCATTTCCGGTTTCGGGGCCTGCTGTTACCCATAACCTCGCCACTATCCGGATTTGCAGGGACAGGCGACGACAACTGGTTGACAAATAATGCTCTGACTTATGTGGAAACCCATGGCAGGCATTCAAAAGCATCTCTCGAACAGGAAACAGCCGAGATCCTGAAGCGCCTAAGTCCACTTGCAAAATTTGGCGGGCCGGGAGATTCAAACTATCCTCGGGTTCGTGTCCTTCCTGTTAACAGCCTTCATTTGCATCCGGAATCCGGCCGTATTGCACCAGATGGAATGAAGGACTATGGGAACGGTGATCTGGTGAAATCCTTCCTGTATATATCTGTTATGCTTATTTTTATCTGTTTATTCAATATGACGAATATTGAAATTTCCAAAATTGGAAGTCGAGAAAAAAGCTTCTATATCCATAAGATCTATGGTGCTAAATTTTCAGATATTTTTATAAATATCTTTACTGAAATTTTTGCTTTGATGATCATCATATCGACAATAGCAGCAGCGTTTATATATTTTTCGGTTCCATTCCTGGAAAAATTAACCCTAATAAAATTAGGAGAAATAAATACAAAATATGTTTTTATATTTTTAATGACGACATCATTCATAACTATATACTCAATCATATTGTCAATTTATGGGGCGCTGAAAACCATTTATATTGGTCAAAAATACAAAATAGGCGTCTTTAAAAAAAATATATTTAATAATCAAATTTTATTATTCATACAATTCGTTGTTATTTTCTTTATCACGATCACATCGATCATACATTATAATGATTACATCAGAATACTAAAATTTGATCGTGGTTTTGATACGTCACAAATATTCCGTATCGATTTCAACACTAAAGAAACCGTCTCGGAGGATATATTGCGCAACGCGGTTGTCAATCAATCGGGCCTGTATCTGACCAGTTCTTCTCCGTCCATTCCCGGAAAGCTGGAGTCAGCGACACCAATCGGACTTGGGCATATCAAGACGTTTGAAGATCTGATGTTCAATGCCTCCGAAATTTCGGTCGCAGAGCATTTTGACACAGTTTTTGACATTGATGTTATCGCCGGAAGATGGTTTTCCGCTGAACGATCGCTTGATTTCTACAAGACTGATGATCAGTCCGGCGCAATCCGATCTGTTGTCATTACCCGCTCGACGGTCGAAAAACTTGGGCTCGAAACCCCTGAAAAGGCACTGGGAGAAATCATAACGTTTTTCGATATTGCTTCGGGACTCACGCCCCTGCGTATCATCGGTGTCGTGGATAATCTCTATTTTGGGGATTTAAATGCGGAGAGATTCTATTTTTTCGTGATGCCCGATAAATTTAAAAATAAATCTTACTATATTAAAACCGATCATTCTTTGGATATACCTGAATTTAAAAATACTGTCATACAGCGCTTGCCGTCATTTAAGGATATTGAAGAAATAAGCATCAATACGCTGAAATTTCATTATAACCAAATGCAAAGCGAAAAAAAGAACAATATAGAAATTGTCATAATTTCCACAGTGATGTTCATGCTCGTTGCAGTAACAGGATTATTTTCAATGATTTATCGGTCAATGATTAAATCCATTAAGGAAATATGCATCAGGCGTCTTATGGGTGCAGATGTTTTTTCTGTTACTTTATTTATTATAAGAAAATATATTTATAATATTTTGTTGGCATGTACACTGGGAAGTTTTGCCGCCTATGCATGGAACGCTAACTGGTTAAATGAACGTATTGATAGCGTAGATATAAGTATTACACATTTTATGACATCTTATTTAATTGTAATAATATCCTGCATTTCAGTATTTTCTGTTATATATACAATTATATCAAATATCTCTGTTTTAAAAACTTTAAATATTAACGAATGATAACATCAAAAAAGGAATAGCTAATGCGTGAAGCATTTAAAGTTCTGTTTTGTTCGGCGCTTCTTTCAATTTACGCCTTTACTAGCAATGCCCAGCAAGAAGATCACCAGCCAAACGGGTTAGCAGGCATTTGGGGTGGAGAAATGCGCCTAGGCGGCAACGCGCTCGATATAAACATTGAATTTGAGGTCAATGACACGGGTGCCTATGAGGCGCACATCGTCAGTGAAGGCGATGGTCAGTCTACACCCATCACGAATGTCGTTTTCAATCCGCCATCCGTCATCTTTCAGCTTAATACGTCCGGCTTGCCACTGAAATTCGATGGTGAACTGACAGGAAAAACCCTTCAAGGGCCTCTGTCAGTCGAAATGTTGGATAAAGTCATTGGTGAACTCGTCCTCAGAAAGAAGCCCGAGGCCCAATGAAGTCCTTAGAGCATTTTCCGATCAAAGTGGATCGGATCAAATGCTCTAAATATCTGTTTGAACGCGATTTCCTGGCCGCGTCGTGACCCCACTCCGCTCGAAATCGCTCTAGCTGCCCTGCCAGAATCAGACCGAACAATTCGGGACAAGTGTTTTCAAAATTGGGCAAAAATACAATCCTGACCTATAGCCCGTAGTCGGTTTTCTGCCGTCATATTGAAAAGTGCCCTGCGCACACCGCGCCCCTTCCTGGCCTTGTAGGCGCCTGCGCGCAGACCATGCGGCCTCATTTCATCACAGATTTTCATTGCAAATAAGAATCGTTCGCATTATTAAAAGCAGATCGCCGGGTGCGTTGATCAAAGCCGCCCGGCATCATGCTCAGCCAGCCGCCGCGATGGTCTGCTCGATGGTCTGCCAGCCAAGCCTCAACAGTTTTGAACCGCTGCTCAAGAGCGGGCTTGGAAGGGAGAACGGGCTATGGGGATCAGGCATCTATCAAAACAATTAAGGCCGGCTGGCGCGTGCGTGGCTTTGGGCACCTGCTTGCTCATCAATGAGGCCATGGCAGATGAAACGTCAGGAACTGACGAGAGCCAAAGGACCGCCCGGCTGACCAGCATGGCCGCCCATGAAGGCATCGAGGAAATCACCGTCACGGCCACCCGCACAGAACGGCCGATCTTTACCACCCCATTTTCGGTTTCGGTGATTGATGGCAGTGACATCCAGCTGTTTCAGCCCTTCAGCTATGCCGATGTGTTTGAAGGCACCCCCGGTCTTGCCATTCAGGGCGGTGCCCGGCGGATTGCCGAAGAACCCTCGATTCGCGGCTTTTCCGATCAGCAACTGGTACTGCGCATCGATGGAGCACGGCAGAATTTCGATCTGGCCCATCGGGGCCGGTTTTTTGTCGATCCCGATCTCGTGCAGCGCATCGAAGTGGTGCGCGGCAGTGCCTCGGCCCTTTATGGCAGCGGGGCCCTCGGCGGCGTGATCTCCCTTGAAACCAAGGGCGCGGATGATCTGCTTGCCGCCGGCGATGATCTGGGGGGCCGGGCCAAGCTGGGTTATCAGGGGAATGGCAATGAATTTCTCGCATCAGGCGGGCTTTTTGGCCGGTCTGGCAAGATCGATGCCTTCGCCAATATCATCTATCGCGAGGTTTTCGACGATCTGGAAGATGGCAGTGGCGAAACCATCCTCGATAGCCGTGATCGTCTGCTGAATGGGCTTTTAAAGCTTGGCATCACCCCTGCCGAGCATCACCGCATCGAAATCACTGCCGAGGTTTTTGACAATGATGGCAATAACCCCACGGCGGCCGACGATATTTCAAGCCCTTCCACCGTGGTGGATCGCGATAGCACCGAATATGCCCTGCGCAGCCAATACAGCTACGCCGACCCGGATCATCCCTGGCTCGATTTCGGGGCCAGCGCCTATTATCAAAGCATCGACATCACGGAAGATCGCTTCATCGACGGGCGGCTCGATCAATCCGAATTTGAAAGCTTCGGCATCGATCTGCACAATAGCACCCGCCTCATCCCGGCTCGAAATACGAAAATCGCCCTCACTTATGGCTTTGAATTTTTCGAAGACAGCCAATCGGGCACCCGCAATGGTGCCGCCCGGATCGAATTTCCCGATGCCGAACGCAGCTTCATCGCAGGCTATGCTCAGGCTGAAATCGATCTGTTTGATGGCATCCTTTCCCTTGTGCCCGGCATCCGCATCGACAGTTTTGAAATGCGCCCCGAAGGCAATTTTGCCAAACGCACGGAAACCGATGCCTCGCCGCGCTTTTCCATCGGCATCAAACCCACCGAATGGCTTTATCTGTGGGGCGGCTGGGCGCAGGCTTTTCGCGCGCCATCTTTAAGCGAGCTGTTCAATGATGGCGTTCATTTCACCATCCCCAATGGGCTGGGGCCCAATACTTTAGTCATCAATGAATTCCGCCCAACCCCCCTGCTGGACCCCGAAGATGCTGAAAGTTTTGAAGCCGGGGCGCGGATCAGGCAGCGGGGGCTTTTCATGGCCAAAGACAGCTTCGAGATCAGCGGCAATTATTTCTCATCCGATATCGATAATTTCGTCGATACCGTGGTTACCTTCATCGATCCCGCAAAACCGCCGGTTTTCACGCCACCTTTGGGGCCGATCACCTTTTTTGGCTCTACCACCAATGTCAATATCCGGGCGCGGCTCAGTGGATTTGAAGGCGAAATAACCTATGACAGCCCCATTTTTTCTGCCTCGGTCAGCGGCTTTACCGTTGATGGCGATAACCGCGATACGGGCTCAGGGCTTGGGTCGATCCCCCAGGATAGCCTCACCTTCAGCCTGAAGGCCAAGCTCCCCCGATATGGCTGGCAGGTGGGGGGCCGGGCCAGCATCGCCGCTGCGCAAAATGATGTGCCAGACGGCAGTGTGACCACCGAAAGCTATGAAACGGTTGATCTTTTTGCCAACTGGTCGCCGCAGAGGGGCGTTTTGCCCGCTATGCTGGAAGGCACCGTGATGACCATCGGGATCGATAATCTGTTTGATGAAACCTTCTCGATCCATCCCACGGTCATTCGCCAACCGGGCCGCAGCGTGCGCCTTACCCTCTCCCGGCAGTTCTGATCAAGACCCTTAATAATAAGGAGCCACACATGACCTCAAAACCCGCCCGCAAGGATCAGCCGGATCAACCGCCACCGCGCATTGCCAGCGACACGCTTTTGCGCGGCGGGCGCGAGATCATCATCATCCACAACAACAGCGAATATCATCTGCGGCTAACGGCACAGGAAAAGCTGATCCTGACCAAATAAAGCCGCCGCCAAACTGTTCATACCCCCCCCTTATGCCAAGGACAAAATCTGATGGCCACAGCATCCAAAAGTCTGCCACTTGAAGCCGCAACCCATCTCAAGATGCGCTGGCAAATATTCCAAAGCACGCATCCCAATATCCGCATTCGTCAGGCCGCCCGGGAACTTGGGGCAAGCGAAGCGGAACTGCTGGCAACCGCAGTGGGTGAAAGCGCGATCCGGCTGGCCGGAGACTGGGGCCAACTGATCAAATCCCTGCCCGCATTGGGCGATATTTTATGCATCACCCGCAATGATCATGCGGTGCATGAAAAAACCGGCCGTTTTGGCAAGATATCGATCAGCCCGGGCCATGCACTGGTCGTCAATCGGGCCATCGATCTGCGGATTTTCTTCAGCCATTGGCACCATGGCTTTGCCGTCACCGAAACCACCAGAAAAGGGCCGCGCCGCAGCTTGCAATTCTTTGATCTGGCGGGCACATCGGTACACAAAATCTATCTGGGTGATACGAGCGATCAAAGGGCCTATGACGATCTGGTTGCCCGCTTTTCTGCCGAAGATCAGCGCACCACCATTGAAACGGCCTCGCCCGCGCCGATGCCCCCGGAAATCCCCGACCGGCAGATCAAGGCCCAAAGGCTGCGCCAGCATTGGCTGGCTTTGCAAGATACCCATGATTTCATTGATCTCCTGCGCGATTTCGGAGTTCGTCGACAGCAGGCCTTTCGATTGGTTGGCCCCGATCTCGCCTTTCCCCTTGGGGCGGATGCCTTTCGCACGGCCCTAAAAAGCTCTGCGGCCAGCCAATTGCCGATCATGATTTTCGTCGGCAATAAAGGCTGCATCCAGATTCATAGCGGGCCGATCACCCGGATCGTCGATCACCAAGGCTGGCTCAATATTCTCGATCCCGGCTTTAATCTCCATGTGCGGGAAGATGCCATCGCCCGCGCCTGGGTGGTCAGAAAACCCACCCGTGATGGCATCGTCACCTCGCTTGAGCTGTTCGATGCGAAGGATCAGCCGATTCTCTCGATGTTTGGCGAACGCAAACCCGGCGAACAGGAGCGATCAGGCTGGACCGATCTATGCGCGGCGCTCATTGAATGAGGTGGGGCACAATGAAAAAAGCGCGCTTTGGTTTTGGCATCGCCCTTCATTTGATGGCCTCCATGGCCCTTCTCGCCCCACCGGCCTTGGCCTGCAACAGTGAAGGCCAAAGGGTGATCGCTTTGGGGGGCGCGGTCACCGAAATCGTTTATGCCCTTGGTGCGGGGGATCGCCTCGTGGCTGTGGATAGCACCTCGCGCTATCCACAAGCTGCCACCAAATTGCCCGATGTCGGCTATTATCGGCAGCTTGGGGCCGAAGGGTTGTTATCTTTAGCCCCCGATCTGATCCTTGCCGATCCCGGGGCTGGCCCGCCCGTTGTTTTACAGCAGGTGGAAAGCACGGGTGTCTGTATCAAAAGGATCGCCGAAGCCAAAGGGGCCGCTTCGATCGGCGCACGGGTCCGCGATATTGCCAAAGCCTTAAAGCGCGAAGACGCCGGGCGCATCCTTGCCGATCATCTGGATGCCCGGTTTGTCGCCATCCAGAAATCCCACGCCGCCATCGGTACAAAACCCCGGGTTTTATTCCTGCTATCGGTTGCAGCGGGGGCCCCGGTGGCGGCAGGCCGAAACACCCATGCCGATGAGATCATCCGCATGGCGGGCGCAGACAATGCCGTTTCCTTTGAAGGCTATAAACCGCTTTCGCCCGAAGCCACTGCCGCCGCCGTCCCTGGTGCCCTTTTGATGATGAGCCATGCCGTGACAGAAGCGGGCGGCAAAGACACCATCCTGACTCTACCATCTATCCGCTTTACCCCTGCCGGGCGCAATGGCCAGTTGATTGCCATGGATGGGCTTTTGCTGCTTGGGTTCGGGCCGCGCACCCCCGATGCCATCACCACCCTCATGGATCGACTGCACGGGGCCCGTCATCAGCCTGCAGCGCCATGACCCCCATCCCCGCAAGAGAACTGATGGACAAGATCACCCAAAAACGGATGCAAAAGCACCGCTTGCTGGCCTTTCTGGTGATGGCGCTGGTGATCGCCATCATCGCCAATATCGGCATCGGCAGCTATGGGATTCCGCCCCTGCGATTGCTCGCCATCCTTGGCGCGCAAATAGGGCTTGATCTGCCCGGCAGCTTCAGTGCGCAGGATGAAGCGATTGTGCTGGCAATCCGGCTGCCCCGCGTTTTCACGGGATTGGGGGTGGGAGCAGGATTGGCGCTGGCGGGTGCGGCCTTACAGGGATTATTTCGCAATCCACTGGCTGAACCCGGTCTGGTGGGCGTTTCAGCGGGGGCAGCCCTAGCTGCGGTAGCGATGATCGTTCTGGGCGGGGGATCTTTCTATATCGCCTCATTTGATCTTACCCCTTATGCCCTGCCGCTGGCCGCCTTTGGTGGCGGGCTTTTGGCCACGGCTCTGATTCATGGTCTGGCCCGCCGCCTTCCCGGCGATCCGGTTGCCACCATGCTGCTGGTTGGCATCGCAATCAATGCGGTGGCGGGTGCCGGGATCGGCATCTTTCAATATGCCAGCGATGATACCCAATTGCGCCTACTCAGCTTTTGGCTGATGGGGGGGCTTGGTCATGCAAGCTGGACGGCGACCCTCCCGGCCCTTGTTCTGATCACCATCGGGGGCATCACCATCCTCAGCCGCGCCATGGCGCTCGATGCCTATCTTCTTGGCAGTGCCGAGGCGGGGCATCTGGGCATCAAGACCCAAAGCCTTGCCCGTGTGATGATCGTGGCAACGGCGCTCATGGTTGGGGCGGCGGTCGCCGTCTCGGGCATCATCAGCTTTGTGGGGCTGGTGGTGCCGCATCTGGTGCGCACGATCATCGGCCCTGATCATCGCACTGTTCTCCCCGCCTCGGCTTTGCTGGGGGCCTTTTTGATGCTGATGGCCGATCTTTTGGCCCGCACCCTCATCAGCCCCGCCGAACTGCCCATCGGCCTTGTGACCAGCGCTTTGGGCGGGCCTGCATTTCTGTGGCTTTTATTCCGCTATCATTCAGGAAGGTTCTGATCATGCTGATGCTTGATGATGTCTCCTTCAGCCGGGGCGATGCCCCTATTCTGGATCGCGTCTCGCTCCAGATCGTGCCGGGCAGGCTCACCGTTCTCATCGGCCCGAATGGGGCGGGCAAATCCACCGCCCTGCGCTTGCTGGCAGGGGAGATCGCACCACATAGGGGCAGCGTCAGTCTGGGCGGCAGGCCGCTATCGGCCTGGAACAGCCGCGCGCTGTCTCAATGCCGCGCCATCCTGCCTCAAAGCTCTGATATCAGCTTCAATTTCACCGTCTTCGATATTGCGGCTCTGGGGCGGCTGCCCCATGGCGAACGCCCCGCCTCTCCTCATGCCCAGCGCATCATCTGGCAGGCGTTGGCGCGCACCCGGGTCAGCCATCTGGCCGACCGACCCTTTCCCACCTTATCCGGCGGCGAACGCCAGCGGGTGCAGTTGGCCCGGGTGCTGGCCCAGATCTGGCCCGAAAGCCCGCCGCAAGCAAAGAATAGCCCCAGCTATCTTTTGCTCGATGAACCCACCAGCGCCCTTGATCCCGGCCAGCAGATTGCCCTGCTCAGCGTGGCAAAAGACTTTGCAGCCCAGGGCTATGGCGTTTTTGCCATTCTCCATGATCTCAATCAGGCGAGCGCCTTTGCCGATCATCTGGCCATTTTAGAAAGCGGCCGCCTGATCGCCCAAGGACGACCCGAAAAGGTGCTGACCCGCGCGAACATTCGGGATGTGTGGGGCATGGATGTGGCGCTTTTGCAGCCTCATGGACCGGGGCGGCCGGTGATTGCCCCCCATTATCATCCCCCTTCCCTCAAACATGAGAGAGCCATGACCCTCCCCTGATGCCTATGGGCACAGAATATCTCTTGCGCGGGGCGCGGCAGATGCTTATGGTCCGCACCGCTTGGCTCTGCTAGGGCCGGGCAATCCTTTAGGGGCCGTAGCTCAGTTGGGAGAGCGCAGCAATCGCACTGCTGAGGTCAGGGGTTCGATTCCCCTCGGCTCCACCATTTTATCAAAATGCTGATCGCCTCGGATGATAGACTCTCTGGGGCTCCACCACCAAATATCGTCATCCCGGCCCCCGAGCCGGGATCCATCTTTCACACGCACAAGCCCTTCACCAGATAGACCCGGGTTCCCGGATCAGGTCCGAGACAGGCAAGACCGGTAAGACGACAGACAAAAAGGGCCGGGCTCGTGCGCGGTTCTGATGGGCCTTCTGGCGGACCTTAGAGGGCGATCAGGATGAGGGCAGCCACAAGGCCGCTATAGGCGACAAACCAGATGAGAGCCAGAAAGCGGCTGGCCGTTGTCAGTCGATTGCGCTGAAAAACCATCATCTAAGCCTCCTCTCATCAAGGCACATCGTGGATCGGCACGCCATAATAGAATTTCAAATGCTGCCGATGGCTGATAGGCCTGACACTGTTGTTCCGATTTCATAGCCAAGCAGGCCATCATGGCCGGAACGGGACCAAAATATGTTGATCCGCATCTATAATATGGCGATCTTATGGGTCACGGTCACTGCACTTTTGGTTGAGGCTTTGTGAACTTGGTGCGATTCATCTTGAGATAAGTCCTGATATTTTGCATTAACAGCACAGCAAACAGTCTCGTTCTGATTTCGATGGTGTTTGGCTCTGCTTTGGCAGAGCCGTCCATTTGCCATTTGGATCAAACGCAATTTCAGGAGGCAGCATGTCCACCGTAGGCCAAGATACCCTTAAAACCCGCGATACCCTTACCGCCAACGGCAAAGAATATGCCTATTTCTCCTTGAAAAAAGCGGCGGAAAAAATTGGCGATGTCTCGCGCCTGCCCTTTTCCCTGAAGGTTTTGCTGGAAAATATGCTGCGCTGTGAAGACGGCCAGACCGTGACCAGTGATGATGTGCAGGCCGTGGCGGATTGGCTGAAAGATCGGCGCTCGGATCGGGAAATCGCCTATCGCCCGGCGCGGGTTTTGATGCAGGATTTCACCGGCGTGCCCGCCGTGGTCGATCTGGCGGCGATGCGCGGCGCGATGAAGGCGCTGGGCGGCGATCCGCAAAAGATCAATCCGCTCGCCCCCGTGGATCTGGTGATCGATCATTCGGTGATGGTCGATAAATTCGGCAGCGAAACTGCCTTTAAACAAAATGTCGATCTGGAAATGAAGCGCAATAAAGAGCGCTATGAATTTCTGCGCTGGGGCCAGCAGGCCTTTGATAATTTCCGCGCTGTGCCCCCGGGCACCGGCATCTGCCATCAGGTGAATCTGGAATATCTGGGCCGCACAGTGTGGACCAATGAGATTGATGGCACCCTTTATGCCTATCCCGATACCGTGGTGGGCACCGATAGCCACACCACGATGATCAATGCGCTGGCCGTTCTGGGCTGGGGCGTGGGCGGCATCGAAGCCGAAGCGGCCATGCTGGGCCAGCCGGTTTCCATGCTCATTCCCGAAGTGATCGGCTTCAAGATCAAGGGCCGCCTGCCCGAAGGGGCCACCGCCACCGATCTGGTGCTGACGGTAACCCAGATGCTCCGCAAAAAGGGTGTGGTGGGCAAATTCGTTGAATTTTTTGGCGATGGTCTGGCCCATATGTCGGTGGCCGATAAAGCGACCATTTCCAATATGGCTCCGGAATATGGGGCCACCTGCGGCTTTTTCCCGATCGATCAGGCCACCCTTGATTATCTGGAATTCTCGGGCCGGGGCGATGATACTGTGGCTTTGGTCGAAGCCTATGCCAAGGCGCAGGGCATGTGGCATGATCCATCCGCCCCCGATCCCGCATTCACCGATCAGCTTGAGCTTGATCTGGCTGATGTGGTGCCCTCGATCGCCGGGCCCAAGCGGCCGCAGGATCGTGTTCTGCTTACCGATGCGGCCAGCGCCTTTGCCACTGAATTGCGTGATAGCTTCAAAAAGGGCGAGGCCCCGGATGAGCGCTTCAAGGTTGATGGCGAGGATTTCGATATCGGCCATGGCGATGTGGTGATTGCCGCGATCACAAGCTGCACCAATACCTCCAATCCCAGCGTGATGCTGGCCGCCGGGCTGGTGGCGCGCAATGCTCTGGCGCGCGGACTTTCGGTGAAGCCATGGGTGAAAACCTCACTGGCGCCGGGCAGTCAGGTGGTGACCGATTATCTTCTGAAAGCCGGGCTGCAGGATGATCTGGATGCTTTGGGTTTCAATCTGGTGGGCTATGGCTGCACCACCTGCATCGGCAATTCCGGCCCCCTGCCCGAAGCCATTTCAAAAGCCGTGAACAGCCATGATGTGGTGGCCTGCTCGGTGCTTTCGGGCAATCGCAATTTTGAAGGCCGGGTCAATCCCGATGTGAAAGCGAATTATCTGGCCTCGCCGCCGCTGGTGGTGGCCTATGCCCTTGCCGGATCGATGAAGGTGGATCTGATGAATGATCCGCTCGGCACGGATCAGGATGGTAAGGACGTTTATTTCCGCGATATCTGGCCATCGAGCGCCGAGATCGAACAGGTGGTACGCGAAGCCGTGACGCCCGAACAATTCAGCAAACGCTATGCCGATGTTTTTGCCGGGGATGAGCAATGGCAGGCGATCAAGGTCACCAAGGGGCTGACCTATGAATGGAATGATGACAGCACCTATGTGCAAAATCCGCCTTATTTCGAGGGCATGAAAGCCGAGCCGGAAGCCACGAGCAATATCAAAGGGGCGCGGATGCTGGCGCTTTTAGGCGATTCGGTGACCACCGATCATATTTCCCCGGCGGGTTCGATCAAGCCCGATAGCCCGGCAGGACGCTATCTGACCGATAATGGCGTGGAACGGGCAGAATTCAATTCCTATGGCTCGCGTCGCGGCAATCATGAAGTGATGATGCGCGGCACCTTCGCCAATATCCGCCTGCGCAATCTGATGGCACCGGGCACCGAAGGCGGGGTGACCGTGCATTATCCTTCGGGCGAAGAAACGTCGATCTATGATGCAGCAATGCAATATACCGCCGAGGATACCCCCCTCGTGGTGGTGGCGGGCAAGGAATATGGCACCGGTTCCAGCCGGGATTGGGCGGCCAAGGGCACCCGGCTTTTGGGCGTGCGGGCGGTGATCGTGGAATCCTTTGAACGTATTCATCGCTCCAATCTGGTGGGAATGGGGGTTCTGCCCTTGCAGTTCAAGGATGGCATGACCGCGCAATCCCTGAAGCTGACCGGCAAGGAACGCTTTGACATCACCGGCATCGGCAAGGGAATCAAGCCGCGTCAGGATGTGGCCTGCACCATTCATTATGAGGATGGCAGCAGCAAAGACATCACGCTTTTATGCCGGATCGATACGGCGGATGAAGTGAGCTATTATGAAAATGGCGGTATCCTGCATTATGTTCTGCGGCGGTTGGCAACGGCGGCCTGATTTGCATTGATCGCCTGAGGATGAAAGAGCGCTTCAGAGATGGAGCGCTCTTTTCCGTTTAAGGCTTGTCTTATTTTTTTAGATAACCCAAGGCATGAATTGCGCCCGGAACCAGCTTTGATTAGGGTGCTCGCCATTCGATCTGGCCTGCTTGCCCCTGTTCACCCGTTTAAAATGAGCGTTGAGATGATCCGATCCTGTTTTCCTCTGGCCCCCTTTTCCGTGGCCGCCCTCATGGTCCTATCATCCCCTTCGGCTTTGGCGGATCGGGTCCATCTTGAAGATGGCAGCCGGATCGAGGGAGAATTGCAGCGTCTGCATGAAAAAGCTTTGGCTGTTGAAACCGCTTTTGCCGGAACGATCAGCATCGCTCAGGATCAGATCGCCGGGCTGAACAGCGATGGATTTTTGATGATCTCCCTTGCCAGCGGTGATCGCATCATGGGGCGGCTGGCCTATGATCCGCAAACCGGCCAGCGTTTATTGAGCGAGACTTTGGGGAATTTGCCCCTTGATCTGGACAAAGTGAGTGCCATTTGGCCCGAAGACCAGCCCACCCCGGAACGCCTGGTGATCCAGGAGATCGAGGAGCGCGAGCGGCATAATCTGGCGGAGGCCCAAAAGCAGCATGAAGAAGAACAAAAGGCCCTGGCCGAAGCGCTGGTGACCCCCGATAAAGCCTGGAGCGGGCGCACCCAGCTTGGTCTTTCCGGGGCCAGCGGCAATACCGATCGCGCCGCTTTGAATGGCAAAGCCACGGCCCGGCGGGAAACCAGCTTTGATCGCCTCGATCTATCTCTGGGCTGGCGCTTTGCCCGCGAAAATGGGCAGGAAACCGAAAATGAAGTGATTGGCGATGCCCGTCTGGAGCGCGATTTTTCCAAACGCTGGTTTGCTTTTGGCTCAATCATGCTGGAACAGGATGAATTCGAGGATCTCGATCTGCGCTCGGTGGTGACTTTGGGCTCCGGTTATTTTTTCATTCAAGAAAATGATCATGAACTGAAAGCCCGCCTTGGTTTGGGTTATCAGCTTGAAGCCTTCCAAACATCGCCCACCGAGGAAGAAGCAATTTTATCCCTGGGCTATGATTACAAGATCCAGTTGAATGGCCGTTTATTATTCACCCATAATTTCACTTATCTGCCCAGCCTGTCTGATCCGGTGAATGATTTCCGCGTGCAAAGCGATGCCGCCCTCGATATCCCGGTCACCGATAATAAAGCCTGGAGCGTCAAAATCGGGCTGCGCAATCAATATGATAATCGCCCGGTTTTAGGCAATGAAAAGCTCGATACCTTCTATACCGTCAGTTTGGGCTATAATTTCCAATAGTCTGCACCGCGAGGCAGGCCAAGAGACTGGCATGGCCCCGCGGTGGGTTCGCATCGTTTATTCCGCCGCACTCGGCTCGGATTGGCTTTGGCTGCCAAGGGGGGCCTGTTTGCGCCCGGTCCACAGCCCTTTCATAAAGCGTTTCATATCTTCACCTAAGCCATAAAGGGCGGGGACCAGAAACAGGGTCACAAAGGTCGCCACCAGCACCCCAAAAGACAGGGCAACCACCGTGGGCTTCAGGAATTGAGCCTGCGTTGAGCGTTCCGCCATCATCGGGATAAGACCGACAAAGGTGGTAATCGAGGTGAGCAGAATGGGGCGGAAGCGGGCCACCCCGGCTTCAACCAAAGCATCCATCGCCCCCATTCCCTTTTCGCGCAGGCGACCGATATAATCCACCAGCACCAGATTATCATTGACCACCACCCCAGCGGCGGCGGCCAGCCCGAAATAGGAAAATAAGGTGATCGGCATATCAAACAGCAGATGCCCCAAAACCGCCCCCACAAAGCCAAAGGGGATGGCGGTCATCACCAGAAGGGGCAGGAAATAAGAGCGAAAAGCCACAGCAATCAGGGCATACATGGCAAAAAGTGCAATGCCTTCAAGGCTGAGAATCTCGGCCATGAATTTTGCCTGACCTTCAGCCGAACCGATCTCCCCACGGCTGACCCCGGGATAGCGCTTTTCCCATGCCGGATAAAAATCCTTGCGCAGTTCGCCATAGATCTGCTCGCGCATATCCGATGACAATTCAGCACTGATCACCGCCGATCTTTGGCGTTCGCGGCGATCAATGCGCTTGATCCCCGGCTGATAATGCAGATCCGCCACGCTCAAAAGCGGAACCTCCAGCCCTTCGGCATTGCGCAGGCGGAAATCCGACAGGCTTTCAAGAGATTGCCGTTCATCCTTTGGATAGCGAACAAAAACCCGGACATCCGAGCCTTCCCGAGGCAGGCGCTGCACTTCTTCGCCATAATAGGCCTGGCGCACCTGCCGCGCCACTTCGGCCAGAGAAAATCCAAGCTCGCGGGCGCCGGGCTTCAAGCTGAAGCGCAGCTCTTCCATCGCAGTTTGCAGAGAATCGCGAATATTGAACACCGTATCATAGGTGCTGAGATGGGCTTTCAAATCCGCCACCGCCGCGCGCAGAACATCCATATCGGGATGATTGATCGCCAGTTCGATTTCCGGCTGGTTTTGATTAAGGGTATAGTTGATCTCAAGATTTTCAGCATCCGGGATCTCGCCGATCAATTCGCGCAACCGATCAGCCGCCTCTTTGGCAGATAGATCGCGCTGCTCGGCGGGAGCCAGACGCACAAGGGCGAGAACCGAATTCTGCCGGGCGCGGGTGTACCAGTTTTCAATCAGCTTGCCCGCGCCATCCATGCGTTCATTGGCTTCGGCTTCCAGAGCTTTTTCAGCTTTTTGCAATTGCCCCAGAATTTCCAATGCCCGATTGAACGGCGTGCCTTCAGGCAAGGTCACATCAACCGAGATTTGTTCGGATTCAACATCGGGATTGAAGCTGAATTTCAGCCATGATGTGGATGAAACGCCAATGGCCAGAATGAACAGAGCCAGAAAGATGCTGGCCGTGACGCCGCGGCGGCGCACCGCCGCAAACAGCCAGCGTCGATAAGTGCCTTGGGCAAAGCGAGTGATGGATTGGGCGATTTTTTTCTGGAACCGGCCAAAGCGCCCTTCCGTTTTCTGCGCCTTCAGATGGCTGAGATGGGCGGGCAGAATGAACAGGGCTTCGATCAGGGAAAAGCTCAAAGCGGCAATCACGATGATCGAGATATGCCGGGTAAATTCAACCTCCAAACCAGACAGAAACAACCAGGGCGCAAAAACGATCATGGTGGTGGCTACGGCATAGATCACCGGCTTGGCGACCAATTGAGTACCCAGAATGGCCGCATCCACACCGCCGCCGGTGCGTTCGGTTTCTTCATGGATATTTTCGCCCACCACGATGGCATCATCCACCACCACCCCGATGACCAGCAGAAAAGCAAAGAGCGACAGGAAATTGAGGGATACATCATTGGCCGGCAAAAAGATGAAGGCGCCGGCATAGGCCGTGGCGATCCCCATCGTGACCCACAAAGCAACCTTGGGCCGCAAACTCAGGATCAAAACCGCAAAAACCAATAAAAGCCCATAGAAGGCGGATTTTGAAATGGTTTCCATGCGATCATAATAGGCTTTGGATTCATCAGCATAGAGGATGAGCGACACCCCTTCGGGCATGCGTTCCTGTGCGGTTTCCAGATATTTCCTGACAGATTGCGAGGTAACCACCACATTCATTTCTTCGGCGGTCATCACCTGCACCAGAATGGCGCGTTCACCATTCAGGCTGGCCTGCAGATTAACATCTTCAAAGCCATCGATCACGCGCGCCACATCCCCCAGCCTAATGGTGCCCCCATCGGGGGTTTGCCGGATGATGATCTTGTTGAAATCGGTCTGGTCATCGGCCAGATTGCGGGCGCGAAGCTGCACATCGCCGGTGCTGGTGCGCACGCTTCCTGCCGATAGATTGATCGAACTGGCGCGGATGGCGCTGGTCACTTCATCAAAGCTCAGGCCATAGCGGCGCAAGGCATTTTCCGACAATTCGATCGAAACTTCTTCCGAGCGCTGGCCAAACAGCGTGACAATCGAAACGCCGGGCAGCAGGGCCACCTCATCGCGCACTTTTTCGGCGGTTCTGGTCAGAATACGCTCATCAACATCGCCGCTGACGCCAATTCTGATCAATTCATTACGGGTCAGCAATTCCCGCACCCGGGGCGGCTCGATATCCCGGGGCAAAGATGCAATTCCATCCACCCGCAATTTCACATCATTGATGAAGCGATCCATATTGATGCTGCGATCCGCCTCGATATAAAGGGTCGCTAATCCCTCATAGGCGGTGGAGCGCACCCGATCCACATTGTCGAGATCGGCCAGCGATTCCTCGATGTGTAAAATAATTTGTTCTTCAACCTCTTGGGGGGCGGCACCGGGCCAGCTCACGGTGATCTCGACCCAATTCACCCGGAATGTCGGCCAGACTTCGCGTTCCATGCTGATGAAAGACATAATCCCGGCAATCAAAATCCCCATCATCAAAAGATTGGCCGCAACGGTGTTTCTTGCCCACCAGGCTATCAAAGCGTTCATGATGATCTCTTGTTCATTCCGCCGCGACGGCGATGGTTTCAACCGAAGATGATGTCAAAGGATTAACCGGCATGCCCTCTCGCACGGCCTGCACGGGTGAAATCACCACCTGCTCTCCGGCTGCGAGGCCCTTGCCGATCACCACGCGCGTGCTATCTGCCGAGATAACCTCAACCTGCCGGATCGATAAGCTGTTGTTTTCCGTGACAACATAAACCTCATCCGCATTGCGCAAGGCGGCCCGGGGAATACTGAGACCATCTTTAAGGGTGCTGCCTTCGATTTTGGCATCAACGAACAAACCCACCGGCAAAGGCACGCCATCGGAACTGCCCGCCCCATAAGGATCGCGTACCTGGGCGATGGCATGAAACAGGCGGGTTGATTGCTCGATGGCGGCATCGGTCCGCATCAGCCGCCCGGTCCATTGATGGCTTTTTCCCGCCAGAACTGCGCTCAGCATCACCATCGGGGCGGTTTCATAGCTTCTGGCTTCATAGGCGATGGGCAGATCAAGCTCGGCCATCTGCCGATCGGTGAGGGGCAGGCGAACCTCGACCATATCGGTGGAAAAGACCTGACCCAAAGTGCTGCCGGGGCTGATATATTGCCCCAGATCGGCATTTTTTGTCCGCACCCGGCCATTGAAGGGGGCGGAAATCTTTGTCCGTGCCAGATCAAGCTCGGCGCGATCAAGCTGCGCCTGTGCCGATGCCAGATTGGCCCGGGCCTGGGCCACATTCGGCTCTTTCAAAGCAAGGGCGGTGGGCTTATCGGTCACTTCATCCCAATTCCACTGCTTGCGCGCCACTTCGGCCCGGGCTTCTTCCTGCGCCAGAATAAGAGCCTGATCGGCAATCCGGGCTTTGGCCTGGATCACCGCATATTCATAATCCGCCGGCTCGATCTGCAAAAGGGTTTCGCCCGCCTTGAAAATGCCACCCCCGGCAAAGGCCGGCGACACCGCGATGATCTTGCCGCCAACCTGGGCGACCAGATCGATCTCGGTTTTTGATGCCACAGTCCCCTGTGTTTCGACCATCAAGGTGATGGTTTTCTGCTCCACCGGCACGACATGAAGGCTGGTGGGACGCATTTCCGGTTCATCCGCCTTCTCAGGCAGAGGCTGGGTGGCTTGCAAAATTGCAAAACCGGCTATGGCCGCGCCGATAATCAAAATCGGCGTCATGACGATCAAAAATTTCCGCATGTCTCGCGCTCCTCGCTGCGTCATCGTTTTTTTATATCGATGCGCCGGGTCTTTGCCCGTTTGTCACTGTCAGTTTTTATATCACATGGATATATATAGACTGTCAATCAAATGAGATGCGTGAGTTGTAGAATAGCGGTGAATAAAATCCCCGCGAAAAAAAAGATCCCGGTTTTCTGGCGGCGATCATGTTCGATATTGGGCACCAGATGCGAGGCGGCCACAAAGATCAAAGCCCCCGCCGTAGCAGCCAAAAGCGCCCCCAAAAGCGGGCCATCCAGCATGGAGACGAAAGGAAAGCTGATCAGCATCCCCAAAGGCGTGGTGAGGGTTGAGGCCAGAAAAGCAAGAAAAAGGGCCCGTTGCACAGGAAAGCCACCGCGCAAAAGCAGGACGAACGCCATGATGCTTTCAGGAAATTCATGCAAGATCAGCCCCATCACCGCCATCATGCCGGTATGCTGATCAATGGAAAAAGAGACCGAATAAGCCAGACCATCAACAAAGGAATGAATGGCAATGCCAATCACGGGGATCAGGGCTATGGCGCGCTTGTCCATATGGCTTGCATGATCTTTGCGGCTGGTCGCAAGCCCAATGACATATAAAGCCAGATAGCCGAGCATCAGGGCGATCGGGGCAAGCCGGGGGGCGGCAAACATCGCATGGGGGATCATCTGCAAAAAAGCCGCGCTTAGCAAAATGCCCGCAGCAAAGGCGGCGAAAAGCACACTGTTTTTCTGGCCCCAATTCTCATAATGGCGGATTACAGCCAGGCCGCACAGGCTGCCAAAGGCGGCGATCAGGCTGAAAAGCAAGGCAGATGGGAAAGGCGCCATGATCGGCAGTCTCCGCACAAAACGTTATAAAGTAACGATTGCCGGGTCTAGCATCCCAAACTGTAAAATACCAGCAAACAATAGGGGCTGATAAATTCTGGAGCCGAAAAAGGCTAAAGGCCGAGAATGACAGACATTCTGACCCTAAAAAGAGCGGATTAAACGCCTGCGCTGGAGAGGCGGATGCGGGCCGCCCCTATGATCGGGCCATTTTCATCATCGGCATGCAAAATGACCGCCATATGATCGGCACCCGATTCGGTGGCTTTGATCATGGGCACGCTCAGAATTTCTTTATCCCCCGACCAAGGGCCCAAATCCAGCGAAGCCCGCACCAGATTGGTCAGATTGAGGGTTTTGCCTTCATTATCGCCGCGGCTGATGGCAGCAATGGTTTCCGTGCGATAGAAAACCGCGCGCACGAAAATTTTGCGCTCATCGTTTTCCAGATCCGGCAAGGTGATGAAGCAGGCTTCTTCGGATTCCTGCAAGGTGACATCGATATTCTGACGGGCGAGATCCCGCGCCTGACCGATTTTCTGGACCACCGCTTTCCGCCGCGATCCAACCGTTTCAAGGCGGCCATCGATCACCATTTGCGGCGTGTAAACACCCGGCTCACCCAAGCGCTGATTATAGGCCCGCTGATGATCGGAATAGGCCCGGCGGGCATGATCATCTCTCCAGCCCAGATAATCCCAATAATCAACAGGCCAATTCAGGGCAAGAATGCCATCTTCTTTGCTGATATCGGATAAAAGCTTATAGGCAGGGGGGCAATTAGGGCAGCCTTGGCTGGAAAACAGCTCAACAACAGTCAAACGGTCCGCCGTCTGCCCCTCTTGGGCATGGACAGGCAGAGCCAGAAACAAAAACAGTGATGCAATCCAGTATTTCAACATGAGCCGACTATAAGCACATGCAACAAGCAGGCTCCAATCACCAATGCGCGATCAGTGCGTGCGCTCAACTGACACGAGATTCGTTAGTCTTCGGTGCTCTGATCAGGGTGCCAACGCCGCGTTCCGTGAAAATTTCCAGCAAGGACGCATGGGGCACCCGGCCATTCATGATGACCGCTGCCGCCACCCCGTTTTCCACCGCCGAAAGGCAGGTTTCAACTTTGGGGATCATGCCGCCGCTGATGGTGCCCGAGGCAATCAAAGCGCGGGCATCATCATGGGAAATTTCAGGGATATGCTGCTGCTGGGCATCCAATATGCCCTGCACATCAGTGAGCAGCAAAAAACGCTCCGCCCCCAAAGCCTGCGCCACCGCGCCCGCCATGGTATCGGCATTGATATTAAAGGTTTCGCCCTTTTCGCCAAGGCCGATAGGGGCGATCACCGGAATAAGGCCCGAGGCGATAAACCGGCTGAGAATGGCCCCATCCACCTGTTCGGGCTCGCCCACGAATCCCAGATCAAGCACCTCTTCGATAGCGCTGCCGGGCAGGCGCGTTTTGCGGCGCACCGCGCGCGCCCTGACAAAGCCCCCATCCTTCCCCGAAAGCCCGACCGCCATGCCCCCTGCATGGCTGATGGCGGCCACCAACCCTTTGTTGATGCTGCCTGAAAGCACCATTTCCACCACCTCCACCGTAGCGGCATCGGTCACGCGCAAGCCATCGACAAAGCGGCTTTGGATTTTCAGGCGGTCGAGCATGGCCCCGATCTGTGGCCCGCCCCCATGCACCACCACGATATTGATGCCCACCTGCCGCAGCAACACCATATCCTGCGCAAAACTTTGGGCGATCTGCGCATCGCCCATGGCATGGCCGCCATATTTGACCACAAAAGTTTTCCCCGCATAGCGGCGCATATAAGGCAAAGCTTCCGACAAGATGGCGGCTTTATCTTGCAGCATCTGGCTGAAATCCTGATCGTTCATGAAAGCTCCTGTCAGGCAGATGGCGAGGGCAAGCTGTGCTCAGCCTTCGCAAAAGCGGGCAATATCAGCGCGCAATTCGGCGATCCCCGTCCCTTTTTCAGCGGATGTGGCGTGAATATGGGGATGGCAGGCTACAAAAACGCGCGCCTGTTGATTGACCTTGTCGATGATCAGTGACTGATCGGTGCGGCTCAGCTTATCAAGCTTGGTCAGCACGATCTGATAGGAAACCGCAGCCTCATCCAGCATTTTCATGATCTCGCGGTCATTGTCCTTGATGCCATGCCGCGAATCGATCAGCACCATCACCCGCTTCAGGGTTTGGCGGCCCCGCAGATAATCGCGGATGGTGCCTGTCCAGGCCTTGACCTTGGAACGCGTGACCTTGGCATATCCATAGCCGGGCAGATCGACCAGAATAAGCGGACGGGGATCCACGCCGAGCCGAAAGAAATTCAATTCCTGCGTCCGCCCCGGGGTATTGGATGTGCGGGCAAGGGTATTGCGCCCGGTCAAAGCATTGATCAGCGAGGATTTGCCGACATTGGAGCGCCCGGCAAAGGCCAGTTCGGGATGTCCGGGGGCAGGCAAATGCGCCATATCGGGAACCCCCAGAAGAAACTGGCACGGCCCGGCGAATAACAGCCGCCCTTTTTCCAATGCTTCATCCGTTGGTTTTTCGCCCTCGATGATCTGTTCTGGCTGATCGGTCATGATGCAGGATTGGCCACCCCGTGCCGACGCATGATCATCCATTGCTGTGCCGCCGACAAAAGGGTGTTCCATGTCCAATAGATCACAAGGCCAGCCGGGAAAGCGGCCATGATGAACACGAAAACAAAGGGCATGGCCATCATCACCCGCTGCTGGATGGGATCGCCGGCTGCGGGATTGAGCCGCATCTGGAAGAACATCGCAAAGCCCATGATCACCGGCCAGATCCCCACCGCCAGAAAGCCTGTTGGCTCCCATGGGATCAATCCAAAAAGATTGGTGATCAGAACAGGATCGGCAACGGACAGATCCTTGATCCAGAAAAAGCCCGGCTCATGGCGCATTTCAATGGTCACGAACAAAACTTTATAAAGCGCGAAAAAGACCGGAATCTGGGCCAGCATAGGCAGGCAGCCAGACAGCGGATTGATCTTTTCCTTCTTGTAAAGCTCCATCATTTCCTGTTGCAGGCGCGGTTTGTCATCCTTGTAGCGCTGTTGCAGCGCCTTCATTTTTGGCTGCACCGCCTTCATCTTGCTCATCGAAACATAGGATTTATTGGCAAGGGGCAAAAACAGGCCCTTAACGATCACGGTGAGCACCAGAATCGACACCGCAAAGCTGCCAAACAGGCCATTGAGAAAATCAAGCAGATAAAAAATCGGCTTGGTCAGGAAAATGAACCAGCCCCAATCAATGGCCCGATCAAACAGCTTGATATCATAGGCGCTTTCATAGCGTTCGATGAGATCCACCTCTTTGGCCCCGGCAAAAAACCGCACGGTCACGGTTTTCTCGCCCGTGGAGGGGATCACCACTTCTTCTTCCAGATAATCCGCCTGATAGCGGCCCGATCCGGTGGCGCTGTGGATGAAGCGGCCTTTGAAGGGCACGCTTTGTTCGGGAACGATGGCCGTGAGCCAATATTTATCGGTCAGCCCCAGCCAACCGCCCACGCTGTCGTACAAAGATGGGCCATCCTCACGCAGCGACTCATAATCGATCTCACGCAAAGAGCCATCCAGAACCCCCAAGGGGCCTTCATGGATGACGAAATATTTTGAACCCATCTGTGCGCCACGTCGGCTGATCAGGCCATAAGGCGCCATCATCACCGGGGTTTCATTGGGATTGCGCACGGTCTGCTCGATGGTGAACATGAAATCCTTGTCCACCGAAATGCGGCGGCTGAATTCCAGCCCCTGTTCATTGGTCCAGCGCAGCGTGACCGGATTATCGGGGCTGAGCATCGTTTCCTTGGTAGACCAGACGGTCTTCGCATCGGGCACATCGATCCCAAGGCCGGGGCGCGCTGTCCAGCCAAAGGACGCATAATAGGCATCACTGCTTTTAAGGGGATTGAGCAGAACAATCGGACTGCCCTTTTTCCCCACATCCGTATCATAATCCTTCAAGGTCAGATCATCGATAAAGCCGCCGGTGAGCGCGATCGAGCCTTTGAGCCTTGGCGTTTCCAGATACAGCCGCTTTGATTGCGCCAAAGCATCCGCCCGGCTCATCCCATTGCCAGCAAGGCCGGAAACGCCCGGATTGCCAGTGTTTCCCTGACCAGCGCCGCCCTGAATAGTGGGGGTTTGCGGCAAAAGATCGCTTTCCTGCGCATTGGTCCCGGCGGATTGCGGATCTGTTTGCGGGCTTTGCTCCGCCGTGGAAAGGGGGGCCGCATCGCGGGCTGGCGTGGCGTAGAAATAATCGAATGCCAACAGCACCAGCAGGGTCAGGCCCATCGCGATGAGCAGGTTTTTCTGTTCTTTCATAAAACTCTCACTGGCGTTTCACAGCCTGCGGCCCGGTCTTTTCCGGGCAGGCAACAGGCAGATTGGCATCGTCGGGTTGATGCGCACCCTTTTGATGATCATGGCCACAGGGCACATCGGGAACCGGATCATATCCATAGCCACCCAAGGGATGACAACGGCTGATGCGCCTTATAGCCATCCATCCCCCCTTCAGTCCACCATATCGATGGATGGCATCCCGGGCATAAGAAGAACAAGTAGGCTGATAGCGGCAGGATGGCCCCAAAAAGGGCGACAAAACAAGCTGATAGGCGCGGACCAAAAAGATCAGAAAATGGCTGAGCAGGCTCATTCATCCCTCCATAAAGATAGCTTTGAAAGGGCCATGCACAAATCTTTTTGTAAATCCGCAAGCTTGCGCTCATTGGTTTGGGCACGCGCGATCAGCACATAATCAGTGCCCTTCTGGCCGTGCCTGCCAATAATATCGGCTGCCAGCGCCCGCAATCTGCGCTTGGCCCGATTGCGCGCCACGGCATTGCCAACCTTTTTGCTGGCGGTAAAACCGACACGAATCTGGGGCGCGTTTTGTTGGGGCGTGTTGTGTTGGCCGGATGGCTGCAGGCCCGTTTTTTTCTGCGCGAGGGTGGGGGCCGCTTGCAAAACCAACCCGGGCATGGCCACCTTGCGCCCCTGACTGGCCAGCCGCAAAAATTCACGACGCTGGCGCAAGGTCGTCAGCATGGCTCTTTGGGGTGCGTTTTGTGCCGCGCTGTTCACGTCATCCTTGCCCTGATCATTTGCTGCCAATAAAAAAACCGACCGCAAAGACAAGCGATCGGTCTTTTATCGATCATGATCGCCACCAGTTCCGGGCCACCATCAATCCTGCATGATAAAGCCCGATCATGCCAGTTCAGCAGCCAATCTTTGGCCAGCAATCCCAGGCTTGAAATCCCAGGCTTGAAATCCTAGGCTTGTCGTTTCAGGCAGAAAGGCGCTTGCGGCCTTTGGACCGACGGGCGCGGATCACATTGCGGCCGCCCACGGTGGCCATACGCGAACGGAAACCATGACGGCGCTTCCGCACGAGATTACTGGGCTGATATGTCCTTTTCACGTCTTCGTACTCCGTCAATCACTGATAGCTGAAAAATGCACCCAAGCATCATCTGGCCAAACGAGCGTTATCTGGCCAAAAAGGCATGCGCAAAGCATTCTTGCAGCGCAAAACTCAAGGGGCGCTTCTTAGCTTTCCCTTTCGGGTCTTGTCAACAACATTCCCGCTCCAAAACCCAAGCCCAAGGCCTTAATGGGAAGCGATATGCAATCCTTTGAGGTGATCACGTCTCTTCATTGGCCTATCACAGCCTTGTGTGCAGACTGGAATGCGCAAGACACACTTCCTTATTATGTGTAGCGACAAAGAGGAAAGATGATCTTTGGCTGGAGATCAAGCGGAAAGCGTCGTAAAAACGACCCGGCCTTGTGTGAAAGCCAATCTTGAGTGGAAAAGGAAGAATAATGACGAACGAAGACCGATCACCCCCAAAAGCTGAAGATCGCAAGGGGTTTTCCATGAAGCGGCTTCTTCCGCTGGCCATCTTCGTTCTGTTGATTGGAGTCGTTTATGTCTCGGGCGTGGGGGATTATCTGTCTTTCACGGCTCTGCGGGAAAATCTTGAGCTTTTGCAGACGTTCGTAGCCCGGAACACGGTGCTGGCTCTGCTGGCGCTGGTAGCCTTTTATGCATTGGGTACAGCGGTTTCCCTGCCTGCAATGTCGGTCGTTACCATCGCCTCGGGGGTTATTTTCGGCTTGTGGCTTGGTTTGCTGGGGGTGCTTTTAGGGGCCACTCTTGGGGCAACGCTGATTTTCAGCGTGGTGCGCACATCCCTAGGCGATCCTTTGCGGGTGAAGGTCCGTCCCTGGCTTGGTAAGTTCGAGCGCGGCTTTCAAAAAGACGAATTCAATTATCTTCTGGCCCTGCGCCTCGTCCCGGTGTTTCCTTTCTGGGTACTCAATATAGCCCCGGCTTTGCTGGGCATGCGGCTCAGAAATTATGTGATGGCCACGGCCCTTGGGATCATCCCCGGCACGTTCGTTTTCGTCTGGGTTGGCAAGGGGGCGGCGGAAACCGTTCGTTTGGGGGGCAAGGTGGATGCCACCGAATTGCTGTTTCAGCCCCATGTGATCGGCCCATTGGCCGGATTGGCACTGTTATCTCTGATCCCGGTGGTGGTGCGCAAGCTGCGCGGTCGGCCCATCGATAAGCCTTCAAATTCATAAAATGCCATCGATCCTGTTGATGGCAAACGCCGCATGATGGCGGATAAGGAATGTCTATGTCTGATGTGATCACAACCGATCTTTTAGTGATTGGAGCCGGTTCCGGCGGCCTGTCGGTGGCGGCGGGCGCGGTGCAGATGGGCGCCCGGGTGGTGCTGATCGAAAAAGGCAGGATGGGCGGCGATTGTCTGAATTATGGCTGCATCCCATCCAAATCCCTGCTTGCTGCGGCCAAGGCCGCGCGCCATCTGTCTCATCCCGGGCAGATGGGGGCACAGATCGATGGCTTTTCGGTGGATTTCAAAAAAGCCCATGATCATGTGCATCAGGTGATTGCCTCCATCGCCCCGCATGATTCGGTGGAGCGCTTTGAAAAGCTGGGCGTTACCGTGATCAAGGGCGCGGCCCGTTTTACCGGCCCGCGCGAGGTCATGGCCGATGGCAAAACCATCCGCGCCAAACGAATCATCATCGCCACCGGTTCTTCGGCCCGGGTGCCCCCGATTGATGGCCTTGATCAAATCCATTATTACACAAACGAAACGATCTTTGATCTCGAAACCCGGCCCGATCATCTGCTGATCATCGGCGCAGGCCCGATCGGGCTGGAAATGGCTCAGGCTTTCCGGCGTCTCGGCTCGGATGTCACGGTTCTGGAACGGTTCAAACCCCTGCCCAAGGATGACCCGGACCTGGCGGCGGTCGCCCTTGATCAGCTCAGCGCCGAAGGGATCGATATCCGTTCGGATATCGATATCAAACAGGTGCGGGCCGCAGATGGCGGCGTGGAGATCAAAGCGCAAAAAGATGGTCAGGATCTCACGATCCGAGGCAGCCATTTGCTGATCGCGGCGGGCCGGGCGCCGAATGTGGGCGGGCTTGATCTGGCGGCCGCCGGTGTGGAGCATAGTGAAAAAGGGATTCCCACCGATGCCCGCCTGCGCACCTCGAACAAGCGCATCTTTGCCATTGGCGATGTGCGGGGCGGTTTGCAATTCACCCATGTGGCGGGCTATGAGGCCGGGATCGTGATCCGCAATGCCTTGTTTCGCCTGCCATCCAAAGCCGATTATACGGCGGTGCCCTGGGTCACCTACACCGATCCTGAATTGGCGCAAGTGGGGCTGACCGAGGCTGAAGCGCGGGAACGCCATGGCGATGCCGTGCAGATTTTGACCGCCGATTATAAGGATAATGATCGGGCGCGGACCGAGGGCATCACCGCAGGGCGGGTGAAGCTGATGGTGAAGGATGGCAGGCCCATAGGCGCCAGCATGGTGGGGGTGGCGGCCGGGGAATTGATCCAGATCTGGGCCCTGGCGATTTCGCAGAAATTGAAGGTTTCGGCGGTTGCGGGCATGATTGCCCCCTATCCCACTTTGGGTGAAATCAATAAAAGAGTGGCAGGCGCCTATTTTACGGATAGATTGTTCAGCGATAGAATGAAGAAGATCGTCAGATTCATCCAGAAATTGGGGTAGACGGCAGCCGGAATGGAACATGGGGTCGAGTCATTGCGCAGCAGCCTGTCCTCGCGGCTGCTGTTATTGACCATCAGCTTCGTGATGGTGGTGGAGGTGTTTGTTTATGTGCCCTCTATCGCCCAGTTCAGACGCAGCTTTCTTGAAGAACGCTTTGCCGCCGCCCAGATTGCTGCGCTTTCGCTGGTGGAAGCCCCGGGCAATGCCATCAGCAAAGAGCTTGAAACATCCTTATTGCGGACGGCGGGGATCAAGGCGATTTCCCTGCAATTGGATGATCGTCGCCATTTGATGCTGGATGGCGATGCGCCCGAACGGATCGCGGGGCGCTATGACATGCGCCATGCGGCGGCCTTCGATTATGTGCTCGATGCGTTTGCAACGCTTTTGCGCGGCGGCGAGGGTACAATCCTCATCACCGATACGCCCTTGCCCCGATTGGGGGATGAAATCTCTATCATCATGGAAGAGCGGGCCCTGTTCAGCGCCATGGCGCTTTATTCCCGCAATGTGATGGTTTTGTCGGTGATCATTTCTTTTTTCACGGCGGGGCTGGTTTTTCTCTCCCTGCATTTGCTGATGGTGCGGCCTTTGCGGCGTCTCACCCGCTCTATGGTCTTGTTTCGCCAGCGCCCCGATGATCCCGAACGGGCTTTGATCCCCTCGTCGCGCAGTGATGAATTGGGTGTGGCGGAACGCGAACTGGCCCGGATGCAGGAAGAATTGCGCTTTGCCCTCAATCAGCGGAAAAGGCTGGCGGCGGTGGGGGCCGCGGTGAGCAAGGTCAATCATGATCTGCGCAATATTCTGGCCACCGCGCAATTATCCTCTGATCGCTTGCTGATGTTTGATGATCCCAAAGTGCGGGATATGTCGCAAAGGATGATTTCCGCCATTGATCGGGCCATCGGCTTATGTGAACGCACCTTGAAATATGGCCGGGCGGATGAACCCCCGCCTGATAAGCGAACATTTCCCCTGCATCGGCTGGTGGAAGAAGTCCAGACCACTTTGGGCCTTGATCAAAAAGCACAATCAACAGGATCGGAATCCGCCCTTCAGTTCAGAAATCTGGTGCCGCAGGATTTTCAGCTTCATGCCGATCAGGATCATTTCTTTCGCGTTTTAATGAATTTGGCGCGGAATGCCGCCAATGCTATGGAATCTACAGGCGGCGAAATTCTCGTCACCGCCATGCGCAAAAATAATTGTGATTTTGTGCGGGTGGCCGATAGCGGCCCGGGCCTGCCGAAAAAAGCGTTAGAAAATCTGTTTATCCCCTTCAAGGGATCGGCCAATGCCCGGGGAACCGGATTGGGTCTGGCCATCGTCGCGGAACTGGTGGAGGCCAATGGCGGCAAGGTCAGCCTTGAACGCACGAGCGATGAGGGCACGGTGTTCGTGATCGAAATCCCCTCTCCGGCCTGATTTGGCTCCTCTCCCGCATTGTCCAAGGCTTTGACCCGGGACCCACTCTTTTGCATGCACGAGCCCTTCACCAGATGGACCCCGGCTCGGGGGCCGGGGTGACGAAGTTTGGTGGCGGCGCGGACAAGTCACTAGGCGCGGATCGATCCATCGCTTATGCTGGTTTCATGACAATGCCAAAGCCCGCCAACGGGGCCGCTCCCCATGCCACACAGCCTTTTCCCCATGCGGTTTTGGCCGGCCATGATCTGGCCTGCCGCCGGGGCGATCAGCTGGTTTTTCACGGGCTGAATTTTACACTCGAGCCCGGCGAGGCTTTGTGCCTCTATGGCCCCAATGGCAGTGGGAAAACCAGCCTTTTGCGCCTGCTCGCGGGCTTGTCGCCGCCTTTTTCCGGTGAAATCCGCTGGAATGGGGAAGCCCTGTCCCGCACACCGGCGCTATTGCGCGAACAGGTGATGTTTGCAGGCTTCAGCCTTGCCTTGAAAGAAGCCCTGAGCGTTTATGAAAATCTGCAATTCTGGTCACGTTTTTTAGGCGATGGCGGCCATGATCAAAAAGCCCTGATGGAAGCGGCCATAAACCGGCTGGGCCTTGAGGATCTGCTGGCCATCCCCCTTCATGCCTTGTCATCGGGGCAGCGCAAGCGGGTGTCGCTGGCGCGGCTTTTACTGGCGCCCCGGCCGCTTTGGCTGCTCGATGAACCCACCACCGCCCTTGATCGCGATCATCAGGCGCGGCTGATCGACCTTTTGGGCGATCATCTGGCACAGGGGGGGCTGGCGGTCCTCGCCACCCATCAAAGCCTTGATCTGCCCGGTCCGCGCCTTGATCTCGATGGCTATGCCCCCGCCTTTGACGCGCCTGCATTCCAAAGCCCCCTGTTCGAGGATGGATAGGCCGATGCTGCGGGCTTTTTTCATTTTGATGATGCGCGATATCGGGCTGAGCTACAAGCAGGGCGGTGCCGCCGGGCTGGTGATCGCTTTTTATGCCGTGGCGATCAGCCTGTTTCCTTTTGGGGTTGGCCCTGATTCTGCGATTCTGGCGCGGATTGCCGGGGGCGTTTTATGGATTGCGGCGCTGCTCTCGGCTTTGCTGTCACTCGATCGCCTGTTTCAGGCCGATTATGAGGATGGCACCCTCGATGCCCTGGCTCTGGGGCCTTTGCCCCTGCCCCTTGTGGTGCTGGCAAAGGCTTTGGCCCATTGGCTGGCGATGCTGCTGCCGCTGGTGATTTTGTCACCGTTGTTTGGCCTGATGCTGCATCTCGAAGCCCAAGCCCTTCCCACTTTATTTCTGGCGCTGCTGATCGGCACCCCGGCGCTCAGCCTTTTGGGGGCGGTGGCCGCCGGGCTGACGGTTGCAGTCCGCCGGGGGGGAGCGCTGATCGCCCTGCTGGTTTTACCCCTTTATATCCCCACATTGATCTTTGGCGTAGGGGCGGTGGATGCGGTGGATGGGCTGGCATCGGTTTCGGCCAATCTCAATTTTCTTGGCGGGCTCAGCCTAATGTTTGCAGTTTTGGGGCCGCTGGCCACGGCCGGAGCCTTGCGGCTGGCCATGGAATAGCGCCATCATGCCGCAGGGTGGCTGATGGATTGCGCATTGGCTTGCCTGTCATGGGATGAAGGGTTAAATCTTGTTCATGCATTGGTTCGCAAATCCCGCGCGTTTTGTTCGTCTGGCAGATAGAATTCTGCCCGTGGCCATGCTTTTGTGTTTTGGGCTTTTTGCTACCGGGCTTTATTGGGCGCTGATCTTATCCCCCGCCGATTATCAGCAGGGGTCGAGCGTTCGGATCATGTATGTGCATGTGCCCAGCGCCTATATGGCCATGTTCTGTTATCTGGTGATGGCTGCTGCCGGTTTTTCCACCCTTGTCTGGCGGCATCCTTTGGCCGATGTGGCGGGCAAAGCCGTGGCCCCCATCGGGCTGGCTTTCACCGGGTTGGCTTTGGCCACCGGGTCTTTGTGGGGCAAGCCGATGTGGGGGGCTTGGTGGGTGTGGGATGCCCGGCTGACCTCGGTTCTCGTGCTGTTTTTCCTCTATCTGGGCTATCTGGCGATCTGGGGCGCTTTCGATGATCGCAGCAAAGCCGCCCGCGCTGCCGCCATTCTAGCGCTGGTAGGGGTGATCAATCTGCCGATCATCAAATTTTCCGTTGATTGGTGGACCACCCTGCATCAGCCCGCCAGCCTGTTTCGGGCCGATGGGCCGCGCATCGATCCCTCGATGCGGCCGCCGCTTTATCTGATGCTGGCCGCCTTTCAGACCTATTTCGTCGTGATTTTCCTGTGGCGGATGAAAGCGGGATTGGCCGCGCTGAAGTTGCAGGCTTTGGGGGCCATGCCAAGCCCAAAACAGAACCATGAACAGCGCCATGACCAGCACCATGAACAGAATCTGGCCACCCGGACAGAGGAGGCCCTCTAGCCATGGGCCATGAATTTTTTCATATGGGCGGCTATGGCGGCTATATCTGGGCTGCTTATGGTCTTGTTTTTCTGGTGCTGATCGCTTTGGCATGGCTGAGCTGGCGCGAACAGAAAATCAATGGCCTGCGGGCCGAAATGCTGAAAGCCGCGCGCAGCCGCCGCCGGAGCGATCATGCCGAAAAAGATCGTCTGGAAACACCCTCATGAGTACGAACGCCCCGCATCGCTCTTTAGGTGGGCACAAAGCCTGGAACAGAAAGCGCCGGCGATTCTGGCTGGTGATCCTGTGCCTGACAGTTCTGGCTTTGGCAGCCTTTCTAATTCTGCGGGCGATGGATGATGCCCTCCTTTATTTCCGCCTGCCCAGCGATGTGATCGAACAGAATCTAACGGCGGGCCAGGCCTTTCGTTTGGGCGGGCTGGTGGAAAGCGGTTCGCTCAAAAAGCGCGATGACGGCACCAGCGTAACCTTCATGGTGACGGATGGAACCACGACCCTGCCGGTGATCTATAGCGGCATTTTGCCCGATCTCTTTCGCGAAGGACAAGGCATCATCGCCGATGGCCGACTGGATGATCAGGGCTGGTTCATCGCCGATCAGGTGCTGGCCAAGCATGATGAAAACTATATGCCCAAAGAGGTCTATGAAGGCCTGCAGGAGCGCGGCCATCCCATGGGCGTATCCTATAGCGATGAGGAGGGCGCATGATCCCCGAAATCGGCCATTTTTCGCTGATCCTTGCTCTGCTGATGGCCAGCCTCGCGGCGATTGCCCCCCTCTATGGGGCGAGCCGCAATGATCAGCGGCTGATGAGCCTTGCCGTGCCTTTGATGGTGGGGCAGTTCCTGTTCATCCTGATCGCCTTTGCCGCTTTGATGCAGGCATATCTGGTATCCGATTTTTCCGTTTTGAATGTGGTGGCCAATTCCCACAGCTTAAAGCCGTTGCTCTATAAAATTTCGGGCGTGTGGGGCAATCATGAAGGCTCGCTGGTTTTGTGGGTTTTGATCCTCAGCCTGTTCGGATCATTGGTTGGCCTGTTCGGGCGGGCCCTGCCGCTCAGCTTCCGGGCCCGGGTGCTGGCCATTCAAGCGCTGATCACCAGCGCTTTTCTGCTGTTCATGCTCATCACCTCCAATCCGTTCGAGCGGGTGATCCCGGCGGCTATCGAGGGGCGCGGCCTCAATCCCCTGTTGCAAGATCCCGGCCTCGCTTTTCATCCGCCCTTGCTCTATCTGGGCTATGTGGGGCTTTCGGTGGCTTTTTCCTTTGCTGTTGCCGCCTTGATCGAGGGCCGATTGGGGCCTTTATGGGCGCGCTGGGTGCGGCCTTGGGTTTTGCTTGCCTGGATGGCGCTTACAGCGGGCATCGCCCTTGGCTCATGGTGGGCTTATTATGAATTGGGCTGGGGCGGCTGGTGGTTTTGGGATCCGGTGGAAAATGCCAGCTTCATCCCCTGGCTCATCGCTACGGCCCTTCTGCATTCCACCATTGTAATGGAAAAACGCGATGCCTTGAAGCGCTGGACCCTGCTGCTCGCCATTCTTGGCTTTTCCATGAGCCTTCTGGGCACGTTTCTGGTGCGATCCGGGGTGCTGACATCGGTGCATGCTTTTGCCGTTGATCCCGAACGGGGGCTGTTTATCCTGATCCTGCTCGCGCTGGCCATTGGTGGCTCCTTGGCCCTTTATGCTTTTCGCGCCGGATCGCTGGAAGCGGGGGGACTTTTCGCCCCCCTGAGCCGCGAAGGGGCTTTGGTTGCCAATAATGTTCTCCTGAGCATTTCTGCCGCCATTGTTCTGGTGGGAACGCTTTATCCCCTTTTTCTCGATGCGGTGAGCGGGGCGAAGGTCACGGTGGGGCCGCCCTTTTTTGAAATCAGCTTCGTGCCTTTGATGGTTTTGCTGCTCATCGCCTTGGGCTTTGGCCCCTTGCTGGCTTGGAAACGCGGGGACATCGGCCGGGCTTTGGGGATGCTGCGGCTGGCGGGCCTTGCCGCTTTTTTGGGGGCGGGGGGCGCCTATCTCATCTGGGGACCGGGGCCGGTGATGGCCTTTTTGGGCTTTGCGCTGGCTTTCTGGCTTTTGGGATCGATCCTCACCGATATGGGGCACAAGGCCAAAATCACCCAACGGCCCTTTGCGCCCATGGCGGCTTTGGGGCGTTTGCGCCGTGTGCCGCGCGGTATTTGGGGCATGTGGTCGGCGCATATGGGGATGGCTGTGCTGGTATTGGGGATCACCGCATCCGAAAGCTGGATGACCGAAAAGCTGGTGCTGCTCCATCCCGGCGATGCCACCGAAGTGGCCGATTATACCATGATTTTTCAGGGCGTTGAGCCTGTGGGCGGGCCGAACTATACCGCCGTTCGCGGGCATTTCACGGTGATGAAAGGCAGCCATCATGTGGCCGAGCTTTATCCCGAACAGCGCGCCTATAGCGCCCCACCGATGGAAACCACGGAAGCCGCGATCTATCCCCTGATCATGGGCGATCTTTATGCCGTGGTGGGCGATCCCGATGGCAAGGGCGGCTGGTCGGCCCGGCTTTATTGGAAGCCCCTGATTTCATGGATCTGGATGGGGGTGGGTCTGATGGTTATAGGCGGCGGCCTCTCTCTTTCGGATCGGCGTTTGCGGGTGGGGGCTCCCAAGCGGGCCGCCATCACCACCCGGCCCGGCCCCCAGGCCCTGCCGGCAGAATAAGAAAAGGAGCCCATCCATGCGCCCCATCCTCTGGGTGCCTTTGCTGTTATTTGCCGCGCTGGTCATGGCATTGACCATCGGCCTGTTTTTAAAGCCGCGCGAAATCCCCTCGGCGATGATCGCCCAGCCGGTGCCCGCTTTTGACCTGCCGCCTTTATGGATGAGCGGTGAAGGGCTTCAAAGCAGCGATCTGGCAAAAGGCGAGGCGGTGCTTTTGAATGTTTTTGCCTCATGGTGTGCACCCTGCCGGATCGAGCATCCTTTCCTGATGGAACTGGCCGATGAAGGCATTCCCCTTTATGGTCTGAATTATAAAGACAAGCCCGAGGATGCCCTCGCTTTTTTAGGGGAATTGGGCAATCCCTATCGCCGGATCGGGGCAGATCGCGATGGCCGGGTGGGCATTGATTTCGGGGTTTATGGGGTGCCTGAAACCTATGTGATCAATGGTCAGGGCCAGATCGCCTATAAGCATATCGGCCCCATTCTGCCGCAAAATCAGGATCAATTGCGCCAAGCCATCAAAAAGGCCGCGCAGGAAAGCCCGGCGAATGAAAAGGCGAGCGAATGATGCGAGGCTGGCAGGTCATAAAAAAAGGGCTGGCCATAAAGAAAGGCTTGGCGATCCTGATTGTGGGTTTGTTCTGCCTTGCCCCCCTTCCGGCCAGCGCCGTTGCCGTGGATGATCGCCCCTTGCCCGATGCGGCACAGGAAGCCCGCGCCCGGCTGATCATGGCGGGCATCCGCTGTCTGGTTTGCCAAAATCAATCGATCGAGGATTCCAATGCGCCTTTGGCCCGGGATCTGCGCGTTCTTGTGCGCCAACAGGTGGCCGCAGGGAAAAATCGCGAAGAAATCGAGGCTTTTCTGGTCTCGCGCTATGGGGATTGGGTTTTGATGTCGCCCCCCTTTAATCCGCGCACCCTTATTTTATGGCTGTTTCCCCCCGGCCTTTTGCTGGGGGCTTTGGTGTTTTTATGGTACCGCAGCCGTCAAACTCCGCAGGCACGGCCCCGGCCCCTTGATGCTTCAGAACAAGCCCGGCTCGATGCGATCTTAAGCGGCGCGACATCTGATCGGGATGCCGACCGGGGAGAACAGAACCGATGATCTGGATGATCTTTGCCATTATGGGGCTGGTGGCCTTCGCCTTCCCCCTTTGGGCGGCGATCCGCAAACCCACAACGGCCAGCCGCCGCGATGCCGATTTGCAGCTTTATCAAAAACAGCGGGCCGAGATTGATGAGGATCGCCAGCGGGGCCTGATCGATGCGGAAGAAGCCCGCGCCGCCCGGATCGAGATTGATCGCCGCATCCTGCGCCTTGATGAAGCCGAGATGGAAGCCCCCGCCGCCGACCCCGCCGCCGACCAAGGAAAAGCCGGATTGATCCTTGTGATCAGCCTCGTGGTTCTGGTGGGCGCCTACCCGCTTTATCTTGAGCTTGGCTCGCCCCAATCCGCCAGCCTTGCCGGGGCAGATGCGCCCAAGGATGAAGCAATAGGCACCAAAGCCAGCGGCAAGGATAGCCCCGATATTGATGCCCTGCTCGATGAATTGGAACAGCGCCTTGCCCAAACCCCTCAGCGTTTAGATGGCTGGGTGATTTTGGGGCGCACGGCCTATAATGCCGGGCAATATCCCCGGGCTGCCCGGGCCTATCAAAAGGCCAGCAACCTTGCCCCCGATGATCCCGATATGGCGGCGCGCCTGGGCGAGGCTCTGGTGGCTATAGCCGAAGGGCGGGTGACCCCTGCCGCCGATCTGGCCTTTGCCCGCGCCCTTATGCTTCAGCCTGCGCACCCCACGGCGCTTTATTATGTGGGCTTGGGGCTTTTGCAAAATGATCGCCCGGAAGATGCCCTGAGCCGCTGGACCAGCCTTTTTGCCAACACCCCCCCCGATGCCCCTTGGCGCAAGGATCTGGCGGCCCGCATCGATCGCCTCGAAAACGCCATCGCCCAGCAAAAAGCGCTGGCCGGGCGGGTCAGCGGGGCGGCCCCGGGGATGCCTGTGCTATCAGAAGAAACCTTATCATCTGCCGCCGGGATGAGCGCGGATGAACAAACGGCGATGATCGATCAGATGGTGGCCCGGCTGGCCGCACGATTAAATGAAAACCCCGATGATTTTGAGGGCTGGCTTCGGCTCGCCAATGCGTATATGGTAAGAGGAGATGAGGAGAGCGCAAGGATGGCGCTGGATCGGGCGCGGGCGATTGCCCCTGCTGATCGCCTCGAAGAAATCGACCGTCACCTGAAAACTTTGACGCCACAATAGCCGAGCCTTCCTTCGCTCTTGTCCCATAGGCCCAATGATCGCTGATCAGCATAAGGGCCAAGAAGACCGAGGAAGCATCCGGTTCTGCCATGGCGAACAGGAGAGAGTGTCGTGGACAGCCCCCCATCCATTTCCCGAGCGCTGGTGCCCCTCGCCCCTTCGTCGCAAGCCCAATCGCGCGCCCGGCCCCTTGATCCGGTGGAGCCGATAACGCCGGGATCGCGCTCAGGCCCCCAGAATTCCGAGCCAAGCCCCCCCGATGACCGCAGCCGGGCAACGGCCCGATCCCGCTCAAGCCAGCCGCAATCAAGGGCCGATATCGATGAAGCCCGCCAGGAGCTGGCCCGGACTTTGGCCCAATTCGGGCGCGAGGCTTTGGGGCGGCCATCGCCCCGCCCGGCCTTTGAACGGCTGGGCCAGTTCATCGATATTCGGGTGTAACAGCCAACCCTTAAAGCCTTTGCAGCGTTTTTCTCCGTGCCTTTCAAAGCCATTAGAGGCATGATCATCAGCGACCTTTTTAGGCCATGCTTATGTCGCAATCTTTCGATAACCAGAATGATCATGCGATCACAGGAGCTTCTTATGACATCGACCATCGCTCTGGTAGACGACGACCGAAATATTCTCACCTCAGTGACTGTGGCCCTTGAAGCCGAAGGCTTTCGCGTGCGCAGCTATCCCGATGGCGACAAGGCCCTGTCCGCGCTCAGCGATAATCCGGCTGATCTGGCGGTTCTGGATATCAAAATGCCGCGCATGGATGGGATGGAATTATTGCGCCGCCTGCGTGAAGTAACCGATATGCCGGTGATTTTTCTCACCTCGAAAGATGATGAGATCGATGAACTGCTGGGCCTCAAAATGGGGGCCGATGATTATGTGGGAAAGCCCTTTTCCCAGCGCCTGCTGATTGCGCGGATTCATACCGTTTTGCGCCGGGCCAAGGCCATGAAGCAGCGCGCTCATGGCGCTCCGCCCGCCCCCGGCGAAGATGATCAAACTGTGGTGCGGGGGAAGCTGGTTCTGGATTCCCTGCGCCATTCGGTGAGCTGGGATGGCAAGGATGTGACCCTGACCGTCACGGAATTCATGATTTTGGAAACCCTGGCCCAGCGCCCCGGCCATGTGAAAAGCCGGGATCAATTGATGGATGCCGCCTATTCCGATGATGTGTATGTGGATGATCGCACCATCGATAGCCATATCAAGCGCCTGCGCAAGAAATTCCGCCTTGTTGACAAGGATTTCAAATCCATTGAAACCCTTTATGGTGTTGGCTATCGCTATCGGGAGAACTGAGCCTGAAATAAGGTTTGGCTGGCGATAACCCCAAAAAAGGATGCAGCCTCTAGAATGGGTGAGGGCGGCAGGCGCAAAACAGCAGCACAGGCAGCACAGAAAGACGATCCATCGTCTGATGACCAGCCACCCCTTGTCCCAAAGCGGCGGAGGCGGCGCTGGCGGCGGCCCATATCGCCCTTGATGCTGCGGATCATGGCGGTCAATCTGATCGCCCTGATGAGCATTGTGGGCGGCATTTTCTATCTCACCGAATTTCGCCAGAATCTGATTGATCGCCGCATGGATCAATTGCGTGTGCAGGCGGAAATTCTGGCCGGGGCCATCGGCGAAGCCGCCACCGCCGGGCCGGAATCGAGCAGCATCAATGAACCCGATGCCCGGCTGATCATCGCCCGGCTTGTGGGGCCATCGGAAATCCGCGCTCGCCTGTTCGGGATCGAGGGGCAATTGATGGTCGACAGCCGCTTTCTGGCGGGCAGCCAATCCGTGGTGGCAGAAATTCTTCCCCCTTTGGGCCGCGAGAAATCCTTGCGTGAAAAAATGCTCGATCAACTCAATGATCTGCTGGATCTGGTGGCGGATCGCCCGATGGTGCCCCTTTATCATGAATCCCCCACCCAACAGGCCGGGGATTATATCGAGGTGCTTTCAGCCCTGTCCGGGGAACCGGATCGCCAGATCCGGGCTTTAGAGGGCGGCCCCTTGCTGTTGTCTGCCGCATTTCCGGTGCAGCGGTTTCGCCGGGTTCTGGGGGCCTTGATGGTCTCGGCCGATACCAGCGATATCGAAAGCATCGTGCGGTCGGAACAGATCATGATCCTCAAGGTATCCGCCGCCTCTTTGGCCGCCACGCTTTTATTGTCGATCTTTCTGGCCTCGACCATCGCCCGCCCGGTGCGCCAGCTTGCGCGGGCCGCCGAACGGGTACGCAATGGAATCGGTCGTGAAAAACGGCTGCCGCGCTTTGATCGCAATGATGAAATCGGTGATCTGTCTCTGGCCCTTTCAGATATGACCGAAGCCCTTTATCGGCAGATCGATGCCATTGATTCCTTTGCCGCCGATGTGGCCCATGAACTGAAAAACCCCTTGTCCTCGCTGCGCTCGGCGGCGGAATCCCTGAGCCGGACCGACAAGCCGGACATCCGCGAGCGTTTATTGGCGATCATTGCCGAAGATGTGCGCCGCCTTGATCGCCTGATCACCGATATTTCCGATGCCTCGCGCCTTGATGCCGATCTCACCCGTTCGCGGATGGAGCCGTTGGATCTGGGGCTTTTGGTGGCGATGCTGGTGGATGCCAATCGGACCCGCGAGGATTGCGGCCAAAAAACCATCCTGTTTCAGGAACCAAAGCCGGGCACGATGATGGTGCGCGGGCTGGAAAGCCGATTGGCTCAGGTGATCGCCAATCTTTTGGAAAATGCCATTTCCTTCAGCCCCGATGGCGGCACCATCCGGCTCTCTCTCAGCCGCAAAGGCGCGAGGCTCGAACTTTTGGTCGAGGATGAAGGGCCGGGCTTACCCGAAGGGGCGGCCCAGCGGATTTTTGAACGCTTTTATTCCGAACGACCAGAGCCCGAAGCCTTTGGCACCCATTCCGGGCTTGGTCTTTCGATCTCGAAACAAATCGTTGAAGCCCATAAGGGGCAGATCAGCGCCAGCAATCGGGCCGCCAGCCCTGATGGCGACACGGATACCCCCCCATCCGGGGCGCGTTTTTGCGTCAGCCTGCCCCGGCTTTGAAATAATTTGTTATAAAATCGGATCATCGATGCACTTGGCTGTTGACCTTGGGGCGTACTTCCCCAACCCTGCGCTTCATGACTGTTTTTCACGCCACATGTATCGCTTTTGCTGAAGGTGCGGTTTTGCTGCGGGGGCCATCCGGCGCGGGCAAATCCGATCTGGGCCTGCGCCTCATCGATGGCGGCGGGCTTTTGGTGGCTGATGATTATGTGGACCTGCATCTTGATGGGGGGGCGTTGATCGCCCGCGCGCCTGAAAAGATCAAAGGCCTGATGGAAGTGCGCGGCCTTGGTCTGGTGCCGATGGCCACATTGGATCAGGCCCCCCTGCGCCTGCTGGTGGATCTGGTGCCCGAAGATCGGATGGAGCGGATGCCCGAACCCTCTTATGAAACGCTGATGGGGCTTCAATTGCCGCTTTTTGCCCTTTATGCTTTCGAGCCTTCGGCGGCGGCCAAAGTTCGCCTTGCCTTTGCCCGATGCCTTGCCTCAACGGATTTATCCCATGCCCGCCACAGCCTCTGATCCCTGCCAGAAGATCATCATCGTCACCGGCATGAATGGTGCAGGGAAAAGCACGGCGCTCAAAATTTTCGAGGATCTGGGCTATGAAGCGGTGGATAATCTGCCGCTTTCGCTGCTCACCCGGCTTTTGAAAACCGGCCATGAAAAAGACCATGAAAATGAAAAGATGGATGCGCAAAGGCCCATTGCCGTGGGGGTGGATAGCCGCACCCGGGCCTTCATGGCACCTGAATTTCTTCATCAGGTTGCTTCCCTTGTCAATCGCCCGGATTTTTCGGTGTCCTTGCTGTTTTTCGATTGCGATGATGATGTATTGGTGCAGCGCTATTCCGAAACCCGCAGGCGGCATCCTTTGGCCCATGATCGCCCGGTGAAGGATGGCATCGTTCGGGAACGGGAAATCATGGCCCCGGTGAAAGCCCGCGCCGATTTCATCTATGACACCGGCAATCAGACCGTTCATGATCTCAAGCGGCGACTCGCCACCCGCTATTCTCTGGAAAAAACCCCCGGGCTTCTGGTCAATGTGATGTCATTCGGCTTTTCCCGTGGCCTGCCCCGCGATTCGGATTTGGTGTTTGATGTGCGCTTCTTGCGCAATCCCAATTATGAACCGGCTTTGAAAAATCTCACCGGACGAGAACAGGCGGTGGCGGATTATATCGCGCGGGATAAAAGCTTTGACCCTTTCTTTACCTCCTTGTCGGATATGGTGTCTTTTCTGCTGCCGCTCTACCGTGATGAGGGCAAAAGCTATGTCACCATCGCCTGTGGCTGCACCGGCGGACGGCACAGATCGGTTTTCGTTGCACAAAAGCTTGGAAGGGTCTTGGAAGACGATGGTTATCAGGTCAACATCATCCATCGCGATGCCACTTATGGACCTGTTGAGGAATGACATGCGCATAATAAACTTCACTATGGGGGGGAACTGTCGATGATCGGCCTTGTATTGGTGACCCATGGTCGCCTCGCCGAAGAATTTGTATCGGCCATGGAACATGTGGTGGGCCCACAAGAACAGGTGCGGGCGATTGCCATCGGACCCGATGACGACATGGAAGAACGCCGCGCCGAAATTGCCACCGCCGCCGAAGAGGTGAACAGTGGCGACGGGGTGATCCTGCTCACCGATATGTTTGGCGGCACGCCCTCCAATCTGGCTATTTCCCTTCTGGGCAAGGGATCGGTCGAGGTGATCGCCGGGATCAACCTGCCGATGCTGATCAAATTGGCCAGCGTGCGCGCCACCGGCAGTTTGGATGATGTGGTGGCCTCGGCTCAGGAAGCAGGCCGCCGCTATATCAATATCGCCAGCCGGGTTCTGGCGGGCACATCAAACGATCCGGCCAGCCGTTCATCATGAGCACAAGCGAGCCCGATGTCTGGCTGGAAAAACAGCTTATTCTGATCAATAGCCGGGGGCTTCATGCCCGGGCCTCTGCCAAATTCGTCAAGATGGCCGAAAGCTTTTCCGCTGAAATCACCGTGGAAAAAGATCATGTCAGCGTGTGTGGCACCTCGATCATGGGGCTGATGCTGCTGGCTGCGGCGTGCGGTGATAAGATCATGCTGCGGGCCCGGGGCGGGGATGCGGCGGCGGCCCTCGATGCTTTGGAAGCCCTGGTGGCGGATCGCTTTCAGGAAGCCGATTAAGCCCACCGGATCGCCGCCGCAGCTGCCACACCTGCCAAATTTCTCATATAAAGATATCTTTATCTTGTGCCCATGGCATGGGCATTGCTATAAGGCAGGCCTGTAAACATGACGAACAATTCGCTTGAAGGAGCAGCAGATGAGCAGCGGTGAAGATTTCAAAGTCAAGGACATGTCTCTTGCAGCATGGGGGCGAAAGGAAATTTCCCTGGCCGAGACCGAAATGCCGGGTCTTGTGGCCCTGCGTGAGGAATATGGCGCGCAAAAGCCCTTGAAGGGGGCGCGCATTCTTGGCTGCCTGCACATGACCATTCAAACAGCCGTGCTGATTGAAACGCTCACCGCTTTGGGGGCCGAGGTCCGCTGGTCGTCTTGCAATATCTTCTCCACGCAGGATCAGGCGGCGGCGGCCATTGCTGCCACCGGGGTTGCCGTTTTTGCCTGGAAGGGCGAAACCGAAGAAGAATATGACTGGTGCATCCGCCAGACTATCGAGGGCAAAAAAGGCTGGCAGCCCAATATGATTTTGGATGATGGCGGCGATCTGACCACCATCATGCACAAGGATTATCCGCATTTGATGGCCGATATCAAAGGCATCACCGAGGAAACCACGACCGGCGTTCTGCGCCTTTATGACATGCAGAAAGCGGGCACCCTCAAGGCCCCCGCCATCAATGTGAATGACAGCGTCACCAAGTCGAAATTTGATAATATGTATGGCTGCCGCGAAAGCCTGACCGATGGCATCAAGCGCGCCACCGATATCATGCTGGCGGGCAAAACCTGCGTGGTGGCTGGCTTTGGCGATGTGGGCAAAGGCTCGGCAGAAGCTTTGCGCAGTCAGGGCGCGCGGGTTGTGGTGACCGAAATCGATCCCATCTGCGCCTTGCAAGCCGCCATGGAGGGCTATGAGGTCCGCACCATGGAGCAGATGGCGCCTGCGGGGGATATTTTCGTCACCGCCACCGGTAATAAGGATATCATCACTTTGGATCATATGCGGGCCATGAAGCACCGCGCCATCGTGTGCAATATCGGCCATTTCGACAATGAAATTCAGGTGGCTTCCCTACGCAATATGAAATGGAACAATATCAAGCCGCAGGTGGATGAGATCGAGTTTCCCGATGGCAAAAGCATCATCCTGCTCGCTGAAGGGCGGCTGGTGAATCTGGGTTGCGCCACCGGCCATCCCAGCTTTGTGATGAGCGCATCCTTCACCAATCAGGTGCTGGCGCAGATCGAATTGTGGAACAATACCGGGCAATATGAAAAGAAGGTTTATGTGCTGCCCAAGCATCTCGATGAAAAAGTGGCCGCGCTGCATCTGGAAAAGCTGAATGTCTCGCTGTCGAAACTCAGCGAGGATCAGGCCACCTATCTGGGTGTGAGCCGCGAAGGTCCGTTTAAATCCGATCAATATCGCTATTGATCTTTTTGATCTCGCGTGCAATCGCACCACGCAAATATCGTTACCCCGGCCCCCGAGCCGGGGTTCACTTTTTCCCACCCTCAGCCCTTGACCAGATGGACCCCGAACCAAGCCCGGGGCGATGAAAAAAGGGCTAGGGGCAAAGGCTGAGAGTGCCCGCGCGTCAATGACCTAGACCGGCGCATCGCGCAGCCCGGCAGCGGCTGATTGCGGCAAGGGCGTGGGGGACAAATCATCATCGGAAAGCCCCAAACCCAAAATAGTGCGATTGGCATAGGAAAAATAAGCCACCGCCTGATTGATTTCGAGAATTTCAGCATCTTCAAAGCCAGCGTCGCGCAGGGCTTCAACATCGGATCGTTTCATGGCGCGCGGGCTGCGGGCCAGCTTTTCAGCATAATGCGCCGCCGCCAGAGCCTTGCCCTCAAGGGCGGTTTGCGGCAAGCCTGCTTCCAATGCCGCCCGAATATCACGGGCCTGGCAATCATCATGCAAAGCAAGGCACAAATCGCCAAAGGATTGTTCGATACAATAAGGGCAGCCATTCACAAGGCTGGTATAAACCCCCACCATCTGCAGCATCCACAAAGGCAGATGGCTGGTGCGTTCATCAAAAATGGCCTGATAAAGGGCCACATGCCCCTTGATCGTTTCGGGCTTCAGGGATTGCGCAATGAGAATGCCATCCACGCGCCCATGATCCGCCACGGATTCATAGATCGATACAAGATCACCGCTCGCATCAACAGGCGCAATGGTTTTGATCCAAGGCATCAGCGCTTACAATCCATCTGTCAACCTAGCCTTGCTATGCCATAATCAAAACCAGAATTTAAGACCTTAAATGTTATCATTCCATAGAATAAGGATCTGATCGATCTGCGGAGTGACCGAATATGTTCAAATCCACTGTCCTTTTCATGCTGCTGATGATGCTGGGCCACCCACTGGCTGCAGCTCAGGATGATCCGCCACCCGCCCAAAGCATTCCTTTATGCACCGCCCAATATGAAGGAGCGCTGAGCTGTCAGGCCAATCGGGTTTGTGAATGTGGCTATGCCAATGCCGAACCGGCGCGCGGCCTGCCCGCCCGCTGGCGGTGGAATTGCTCGCTCATGCAGCCCCAATGCAGCCTGCCAGGTGCTGAATCCGGGGCCGAATTTGGCGCTGATTATGCGCCCGGCGGCGCTTTGGGCGGCTATTCTGGCGGCTATTTAGGTGACTATCCGGTCATCATCGAGCATGACAGCCAAGGCCGTGATCGGGGCCGTGATCGGGATCGCCCGCGCGACAAGGATGGCAACAGGCGCGACCGGCCAAACTGAACGGGCAGCCGCCTTCACACCACCTCAAACAGGCCCGCCGCCCCCTGACCACCGCCGATGCACATGGTTACCACCACGAATTTCGCCCCCCGCCTTTTGCCCTCGATCAGGGCATGGCCGGTCATCCGCGCACCCGACATACCATAAGGATGGCCGATGGAGATCGCCCCGCCATTGACATTGAACAGATCGGGATCGATACCCAAACGATCCCGACAATAAAGCGCCTGCACCGCAAAGGCTTCGTTCAGTTCCCACAAGCCGATATCATCGATCTTGAGATCATGGGCCTTCAAAAGTTTGGGAATGGCATAAACCGGGCCAATGCCCATTTCATCAGGCTCGGTGCCCGCCACGGCCATGCCCCGATAAATGCCCAAAGGCGAAAGGCCCCGGCGCTCTGCCTCGCGGCTATCCATGATCAGGCTGGCGCTGGCCCCATCGGAAAGCTGGCTGGCATTGCCCGCGGTGATGAAATGATCGGGCCCCCGCACCGCTGCCAGACTTTGCAGCCCTTCATAGGTTGTTTCCGGGCGATTGCCTTCGTCTTTTTGCAAGATCACGCTTTGCGCCGAAATTTCACCGCTTTCCTTGTTTTTGACCAGCATATTGGCGGTATAGGGGACGATTTCCGCATCAAAGCGCCCCGCCTTTTGGGCGGCGGCCGTGCGCTGCTGGGATTCCAGCGCATAAGCATCCTGCGCTTCACGGCTGATCCCATAGCGGCGGGCAACAATCTCGGCGGTATCGATCATCGGCATATAGGCCGCCGGATGCATCTCGACCAAAGACAGATCAGGCTCGACACGGAATTTTTCGGTTTGCACCATCGAAATGGATTCGACACCGCCACCGATGGCGATTGCCTGTCCGTCAAACAGAACCTGCTTGGCCGCCACACTGATTGCCATCAAGCCGGAAGCGCATTGGCGATCAATCGACATTCCCGGCACCCCCACCGGCAAGCCCGCCCGCAAAGCCGCCAATCGGCCGATATTGGGGGTTTGCACGCCTTGTTGCAGGGCGGCCCCCAAAATCACATCCTCGATCTCTGCCGGATCCACCCCCGCCCGCTCCACCGCAGCCTTGATCACATGCCCCGCAAGGGTGGGGGACGGCGTATTGTTCAAGGCCCCGCGATAGGCTTTTCCGATAGCGGTTCGGGCGGTGGAAACGATCACGGCATCATGCATGAAATTTCATCCTTGATCTATTTGTTACGGTACCAGAACAACCGGTACATCCGATATATGGGCAAGCGAATTAGCGACCGACCCCAAGAGCAGATCGCTCAAGGCGGAATGGCCCCTGCGCCCGACAAAAATCATCTCGGCTTTGCGCTCTTTTGCCAAGTGCGCAAGGCTATGGGCGGGGTGCCCCCAGCTATAATAGGTTTCCACCGGCTCCACCCCCAAATCATTGGCCAGCTTGACCAGGGGTTCCAGCACCGTTTCCCGGGCGACCCGTTCTTCCTGTTGCTTATCGATAGGGCGGCGCATGGCTTCTTCCACCGAAAGGGGGGCAAAACCCGACCAATGCACAATGGTTGCCAAAAGCAGTTTGGCTCCGGTCTGCTGCGCATGGCGGGCACAGAATTCCACAGCCCTTTTGCTGCACGCGCTGCCATCGACACCAATGATATAAAGCGGTTGATCGGCCATGCTCTCATCCTTTTGCAAAGTGATTGATGCATGCAGTATAGCCACCACTCAACGCCTGCTTTTGATCGGAATCAAGTGCTTTGCGGGAAAAAGCAGCGGTGCCCCCCTTTTTCGGGCGTTTATCTGCGCCTGTTTTGCAACCGGCGCACCTGCAGAATCCACCCAAAAATCGCCGTCAGCACAATCAGCGATACAAAAAACATGATCACCAGATCGCGGGGTTTCTGGCCCATCCAATTAAGAAACCCCCATTTATGAACGAAGCTGAACACCCGGCTTTCCAATCGATCGGCAGCCGTGCTGCGCGCGGCGATCACCCCATCGGCAGCATCCACAAATATGCGGGGCAAAGCGCTATCCTCGAATGCAACCCGCCACACCGGCAGGCGCTTATTGATAAAGCCATAATCGGCTGAAAAGCGAGCCACGGGCTCAACCCTGTCGATCTTCTGCTGATCCACGCCCACAGCGCGGCTGGCCAAAATCCGGGCGATGGCCTCGCCCGCATCCAGGATGGGCTGGCCATCATCGCCGCGCACCCACAGGGCCGACCGTGTTGGGGGCGCGGATGTTGCCGCGCTATGATCATGATGGGCATGTTCGTGCATATCAGCGGACCCCGCTTTGCCCGCAGCCCCCTCAATCCCCGCCGGGCTCAGGGCCAAACGCCATAAAATCGTGCCATCTTCCGCGCGAACGGCCATGGCCCCCATCACCTGTTGCCCCCCGCCATCATGCTCTGGGGGAATGGCCATCAAATGGCGCGGATCGGTGCCTGCCATGTCTGCCCGGCTCAGCATCACAGGCGGCATAGAGGGGTCTTGCGCATCCAAAAGGGATGAAGACTGGATCAGATGATAAAATCCGCTGGCCGAAAACATCAAAGCCGGGATCGCCGCGCCATAAGCCAACAGATGGTGCAAGGATCGCGCCCGGCTTAAACCGGCTTTGCGGCGGATGAAAAAAATCAGCGAAAGCCCCAGCGCCGAGGCAAAAAACAAGCTGCCCACCAGGGCCCCGATCAGCAACAGCCGCACCCATTCCGCATCAGAGGGCAAAAAGGCCAAAAGATGCACATTGGTGAAAAAGGCTGACAAACGCCGCCGGTGCTTATGATCGATGGTGGCCAGATTGCCGCTGCCGCTATCCACATAAACCACCAGATCATCTGAGCGATCAAAGGCAATTTTCCAAACCGGCAACAAACGATTATTTTCGGTATAACCAGCAGTGAAATCAGCCAGATAGGCGCTGCTTTTCACAGGGCTTTGCTGATCTGAGCTATAGTGCCGGGCCAGAGCAATCGCCCTGGCCCGGTCCGCCCTATTGTCCTCGGCGCCACTGCGCGGATCAAATAGCCGCCGAGGCTTATCTGCTGTTTCCCTCAGCAGATAATAACTTTGATCACGAAGAGCGACGGCACGCAGTTCAAAGACAGTCTCAACACCGGCCTTTTCCATGATCTGGGCGGGGCTGAGCGCCCCTGTCAGATCCAATGGCCAAACGGGCGGGGCGAAAGCCGCAGGCTTTGGCGAGATCCAAACCATGATGGGATGCGATAAACCCGACAAACCCCACAAAATGGCCGCCACCCCGGCTATCCAGGTGATGCGATGATGCCATTTGAAACTGAATGCCTTCATGATCAGAACCTTGCTTTAATGCCTGCAAAAACCCCAATGCCGTCTCCGGGTGTGAAGACATTGAGCGCCGTTCCGGGGGCCTGCGCATCGATCACTGTCGAGAAGGTCGCCAGATAGCGTTTATCGGTGATATTTTGAATATCGGCATAGAATTCGAGACCGGGCCTTAAAGTGACCCCGCCCTTTACCCCAAAAACGGCATAATCGCTGGCCCTTAAGCTATTGGCAAAATCGACGAAGGGCGCTTTCGGTGCCCATTCAAGGCTGAGGGCGATATGATAGCGATCGGGTTCTTCCAGCCGGATTTCCCCATTGAACAAATGGCGAGCCGTAACGGGAAGCTGATTATCCCCAAATTGCGCATCATCATCAAAAAAGAAATCGCTGAAGGTATAGGCACCCTCAATGATGATCCGGCTGGCTTCGCGGGCAAATAAACCGCTCAGCGCCGTCCAATGCAATCCGGCTTCGATCCCTTGATGCACCGTATCATCGGCATTGAAGGTATTGGCCGGAATATTGCCATCCACAGCAAATTTCAGCATTTCATTCTTGAGCCAGGCGCGAAAGAAGGTGAGGTCCCAGGCCACAGCCCCCAGCGCCCCACGGCTGCCGATCTCGCCGGTCCAGCCGGTTTGTTTTTCCAAAGGCACAAAACGCAGAATGGGGCTTTGGATCAATTCTGAAAAGCTGGGCGGTTCAGCGCTGCGGGTGACATTGGCCCAGATCTGGCCGCTTTCCATCACATCCCACAGCACACCGATTTTGGGATTAACGGCGGAATAGGTGATTTTGTCATCATTATTGGCAACAAAATTATCCGTGAAATCCCGCGTGGTGACAAAGGCCTGCACCCCCAGATCCAGGGCTATGCTGGGGGTGAGGTAAATCTGATCCGCCACATAGGCCTGAAGATGCCCGGCTTTTCTTTCGGTGGATTGAATCTGCGGGCCACGCTTTCCCGCCAGATTGACAAACCAATCATCATCGGTGTTGCTGCGCCGCACGGTCATGCCCATGCTCAGATCATGGCGCAGGCCGCCAAATAAACGGCTATCGCTATAGCGGCCAAAAAGCCCCACATCCGTGGTTTCATCATCGATGAACACGAAAATCGGGTGATCCAGATCACGCAAGGTGCCCCAGGCACCGAAATCAAGCTGGCCCGCAGCCCCAATCTGGACACTGGTTTTATTGATGAGCCGCAAAGAGCGAATATCCCGCGCCCAATCATTGGCAATATTATTGGGGACCGCGCCTTTTCTATTCGTCAAAGACTCCTCAGCGGTTCGCGAACCGGGGATTTCCTGATTGATATGATTGGCGATCAGATAAAATCGGGTTTCCACCCCTTCCGAAAGTTTGATCCCCACATTGGTGGTGAAGCGGCCGGTCACCTGTGTGCTGTGATCGCGAAACTGATTGGAATGCACCCCGGACGCACCGACGAAAACATCATAATTTTCGCCCGCCCGGGCCAAGGTTCCGGTTAAGCGCGCCGTCTCAAAACTGCCGCCCTCAAGGGTCAGACTATTGGCAGAGCGCGCCGTGCGGCCGGTGGGGGTAACGATATTGATCGCCCCGCCCAAGGTGGCCGATCCATATTTCAGGCCATTGCCACCCTTGAACACTTCAAGATAACGCACCAGCCGACTATCAATTTCCTGAAAATCGCCAAAGCCATCACCGAAATTGATCGGGGTGCCATCCAGCAAAAGCTCCACCCCGCGCAGATGATTGTTCAGGCTCAGGCCCGAACCCCGGATCGACAGGCGGATTTCTTCCGAATAGCGCTCCTGGGCCACCACACCCGGGGTCATTCTGAGCATATCCCCCAGATGCTCCACATATTGATTATCGAAGGATTCTTCAGCCACCAGATCCACCGATCCGGGGATTCGCGCCATCGCCCGCCGCGCCTCTTCCAATGAGGGCGCTGTCATCGAGCCGGAGCGACCGCCGGTAACGATGATTTCTTCAACGATCGAGCGGCTCTTGTCATCTTCGCCAGCCGCATCCGTTAAGGACGAGGTTTCGGTTTCCGCTCTCGCCATCTGGCCGTGGAGCACAAGGCTTGCCAATAGCCCGTAAAAGGGCGCACGCCGCGTTTTTCGCACGAAAGTTTCTTGAACGCTGGCATCTTGCCGCAGCGTCTTAAAATAGCACTGGTCCATCGTCATTATCCCGCACGGATCCTGACAGCCCAAAAGGCTGCTGAATGATCCTTTTTTGCATTAAAGCATCCGCCGCCACAGGCGCGCAGACACCCCCTAAAACAAGAGGTTCATGCAAAAGCGGGCGGGGCCCGGGCGGGATGCCGGGGATTGATAAGGGCGCGCCGACCCAAAACAGACTGAGGCGCCACCCATGCGCGGAGGGCGGGCCACAGGCCGAGGATAAAGCACAGGACCGAAAGGATGAGCAACAGCGCTGCCAAAGCGGCAAACACACAAGGAGCCGCATCACGGTGAACCACGCCTTCGCCATCATTGGCCCCATGATGGCCATGATCGCTCAAAACCGATTCGAAAGCCGTGCCCTCGACCAAACCCTCAAGCCCGGTGGGGCACAAAACGATCAGGCTTTCACCCGTTATGAGAGAAGAATAATTGAGCATATAGCCCACAGGGATCAGGGCGCGCAAAAGCAGGGCGGCCAGCAAAAGCCTTTGCCCCCTGCGCAGACATGCCCCCATGGGCGGATATGTTTCCAAGTTTTTCACAGTCAAACCATATGACCATCTGAAAAATGCTGTCAACTTATAAGTGCGGCTTCGCATAAAATTCAGGCACGACCCAATGCCCGATTCAAACATCAAGGGTTGCCCCGGTCAAGCGGACGATTTCTTGCGCCAGAACCGAAAGATTGACCGGCTTTTCCACATAGCCATTCATTCCGGCCTCCACATAGCGTTCTTTATCCTGTTCCATGGCATTGGCGGTGAGGGCGATGATCGGAATTTCGGCCCGCCCGTTATCCAGAGCCCGAATGGCCCGAGCCGCTTCCACCCCATCCATATTGGGCATATTGGCATCCATCAGGATAATATCCCAAGGCCCGCATTTCACCCGATCCAGGGCTTCCGCGCCATCGGCCACCACTTCAAAATCGACATTCCAGCCTTCCAGAATGGCCGCCATCAAATTTTGATTGAGCTGATTATCATCCGCCACCAGCACCCGGATGCGATCAGATAAAACCGGCGCGGGCTTCACTGCGGATGCCTTCTGGGCACCATCACAAAAAGCTTTAGATGCCGATTCGGCTGAGGGGGCGTTAGCGGATACGGGTGCGCTTTTTTTGCGATCATCAGACGCGCACTCTTGATCCTGATCCGCGCAATCAAATGGCAAAGTGAACCAGAAGCGGCTGCCCACGCCTTCTTCGCTGTCAAAGCCGATTTCGCCGCCCATTCTGGAAACCAATTGGAAACAGATATGCAAACCAAGCCCGGTGCCCCGCAATCCCCCGGCGGTCCCCAATTCCCCATGATTATACTGCTCGAACAGATGATCACGCATGGCAGGTGAAATGCCCGGGCCGCTATCCTGGACCATCAGGCGTAAATGCTTTTTCCCGCTTTTGGAATCATTTTGGCGTTTGGCATCAACAAGATCGACCTCTATATCGATTCCCCCGCTTTCGGTGAATTTCAAAGCGTTGGAAATCAGATTATAAAGCACCTGCTGAATCCGTACGGGATCGATCATCAGATGGGTGGGCACATCGGATGCCGTACTGATCGAGAAGGACAGCCCCTTTTCCCGGGCATTGGGGGCCCAGAAATCCTGAAATTCATCGCAAAGCGCCCGAATATCGACTTTTTCCACCTTGAGTTCGATCCGCCCGGCCTCGATTTTCGTGCTATCGAGCAGATCGTTCAAAATCGATAAAAGCGCCGAGCCTGAACGATACATCGCGGCCAGATGTTTTTTATGGGCGTCATCCAGATCGGCTTTCAACAAAATCTGCGCGCCCCCCAAAATGCCATTCAAGGGCGTTCGCAGTTCATGGGATGTCACCGCCAGCAGATCACTTTTCGCCTTATTGGCTTTGGCCAGCGCTTCTTTCGCCTGCTCCAGTTCCATCGCCTTTTGGGCCGCTTCGCGCCGCGCCCGGATCGATGATCGCAGGCTGATGCCAAGGCCCGCCGATATCAGCAAAAGAAGGATCACGCCGATCCCTGCCATCTGCCGAATGACTTGCTCCCGCTCGAGTTGATCCATCCTGATCCGCTGTTCACGATTCAGATCGGCAATGGCCTGCTCGCGATCCGCCAGATCATATTCCGTTTGCAACAAGGACAGGCGATAATCACTTTCACGATTGAAAATCTGATCCTTCAAAGCCAGATGATCATCCAGATGATCCAGCGCCAATTGCAGGCGCCCGGCGCGGCGATCAATATCGCTAAGCAAAAGATGAATATCGCGCAATCGCTTATTATCAGCGCTTTCAAGGGCAATAGCCAAAGCCTTTTCTGCAAGGCTCTGCGCCTTTTCCAGATCCCCCTGATCAAGGGCAATGCGCGAAAGGAAGAAGTAATTATCGCTTGAAATCGATAAAAGATTGAGACTTTTAGAGACTTCGAGGCTTTTTTCAAGATAAGGGATCGCCTCGTCAATGCGGCCCAGATCAACCAAAGCTTCGCCGGTATTATGAAAGCTGTGGGCGATATAAAGCGGGCTTTCCGCAGTCAGGGCCACACGGCGTCCTTCTTGCAAAAGCACAAGAGCCTCATCGGCATCCCCGGATTCCAACATTACATAGGATAAATTGACAAAAAGCCGCGCCATGAGCAGCAGATCGCCATAGACTCGCGCCCTTTCCAAAGCTTCAACCAAACCTGTTCGCGCTTCCTCCAGATCTTCGGCCAGGGCATGAACGGTGGCGAGATTGGTCAGGGATTCAATAATCCCCGATTCCTGACCAAGCTTGCGCCGGATATCAAGGGCGCGACGCAGGCTGATCACCGCCATATCCATCTCGCCAAGACGCGTATAGGCCGTACCCAAAGAATCCTGAGCCATTGCCAGATCGGGCCCCTCCACCCCTTCGAGCAAGGCCAGATCAGAGGCTTTCAAGCCATAATCACGCGCATCGATGAAGCGGCCCATGCGGGTATAAGCCCGGGCCATCAGAGCCATCGCCCTGACCTGGAGGGACGATAGTTGGCCCCCTTCATCTTCAGATGTGGCAGACAAAAGAGCCAAAGCCTTTTCGGCATAATCAAGAGATAAAAGCGGATTGCTATCACGCAGAGTGACCGCTGCCGCCAATAAGGATGAGGCCGATGCGGGGTCGAGCAATTCCGGGCTTTGGGTGACAAACGCGGCAATGGTTTCCGATTGCACAGCAGGCTGCGCCCATGTCTTTTGCAGCGGCCAATTCAAAAGGCCGCCAAGCAATAAAAGGAGGCCCAAAATGCCCTTGCTAAAGCCTTTGATCATGCCGGGCCGAACCCCGTTCATTGGATGCCGATAGCCAACGGCCAAAATTGCCACAAAAATATATGATCCCGCAAATAATCATGCTCACCACCTTAGGTTCGCATGAAAATCATTTCGGAATGCTTAAATATCCCGGTCTGCTGACGATCCCGGCCACGCCTTTTCCCGCCATCCGGGGCTAATCTGGGGTCTGGTGGATATTGGGTCATATTGAATTGAGGGCGGGGCCGTGGGGAATGGCTGCCCCCACGCCTCAATTCTATGATCAGCTCGCGCGGATGGATTCGAGGAACCGTTCCACCTGGCTGCGCAATTCGCCGGATTCGCGGCTCAAGGATTTGGCCGAGCCCAGAACCTGATTGGCGGCCGCCCCGTTGCTGGCCGCCCCCTCATTCAGACTGGCCATATCGCGGGAAATATCCTGCGCCCCAGCGGAAACCTCGGCCACATTGCGGGCAATTTCCTGGGTTGAGGCATCCTGCTCCTCAACAGCCGAGGCAATCGACACCGCCGTTGTATCGATCTCCGAAATGATCAGGCGAATCGCCTCGATAGCATCGACGGTTTTCTTGGTGGCATCCTGCATGCCCGAGATCTGTTCCGAAATGTCATTGGTGGCTTTGGCCGTTTGGGTGGCAAGGGATTTCACTTCGCTCGCCACCACCGCAAAGCCTTTACCGGCTTCCCCGGCACGGGCGGCTTCGATGGTCGCATTCAGCGCCAGCAAATTGGTTTGATCGGCAATATCATTGATCAGATTGACCACATCCCCGATGCGCTGAGCGGCATCGACGAGTTCGCGAATATCGCCCGAGGCCCGTTCGGTGCGCTGCACGGCATCCCGCGCCGATGTGCTGGATTGGTTGGTTTGCGAAGCGATTTCACGAACACTTGCCGAAAGCTGCTCGGCGGCACTGGCCACCATCTGCAGGCTATTCGTGGCATGGTCCGCGGTGGTTGAGACCACCTTGGCACGGCCGGCATTGTCCTCTGCGGTTTCCGTCAGGCCCAGTGCGGCGCCTTCCATCTCACCTGCTGCCTGGCTCAGATTATCCACCAGCTTCATCACTGAAGCTTCAAAGCTATCGGCCAGTTCCAGCATCTCAGCCTGACGCGCTTTTCTTTGTTCTTCTTCCAGTTCCAGTTCCCGCTTACGCTGCTTTTCTTCGCGTTCACGGGCCACCCGCTCGGCTTCTTCATTTTTGATGCGCTGACGCTCTTCGGCTTCATGCTGCTCTTTTTCCAAGCGGATCTTGTCGATGGCATTGTCCTTGAACACCTGCACGCTTTTAGCCATTTCGCCAACTTCGTCATTACGTTCCGTGCCGCGCACATCCACATCCAGATTGCCGGTAGACAGCGTTTTCATGATCCGCGACAGACCCACGATCGGCCCCACCACACGCTGGACCACCAGCCAGAAGGAAACAACACCAAGACCCAAAGTGAAGAACAGCAAGAACATAGAGTTCCAGAATTCTGCTGAGGCCTGGGATTCATTTTCTTCGAGTTCTGTCTGGGCAAGCTTGCCGGCTTCCTGAGCCAAAGTTTGCACCGGCGCCACGGCATTGGTCGCTTTTTCAATCCACAAAAGTGCCGTAAAGGGAACAGGTTCGCCCAATTCCGCAGCGGCATAAACCTCATCGCGATCCATGGCGAATTGATCGAAAAACGCATCGCGCACATCATCAAGACGCGATTCCAGCGTATTTGAGACGAGAGAGCTATCGACAAGGCTTTGGATATCCTGCCAGGCCGCTTCCACCTGCCCGGTATAGCCGGTGACGATCTGTAGCATCAGGCTGGACAAGGGCTGGCCCGAAGCCATGGATTCGCCAATGGTTGCCCAATCGCGCGAGGCATATTCCTGCATCCGCCAGAGCAGATATTTCAGCTGCCCGCTGGCCTGAACCGCAGGCTCGCTGGGGGGAAAACTATAGGTGACCGAAAGCCGGACATCGCGCAACCGATCAATCAGATCAGTGATGGCGTTGCCCACGGTGCGATCGATGCGGCTTTCGCGGGATTGCGCGATCTGTGCCATGGCCGCATCCGCAGCGGGGCGAACAGCCATATAGGCTGAATAGGCATCCTGCATTGCCGATATCTGGGCATCCTTGCCTTCATAGGCTGGCAAATCCTGGAGTTTTTGGCGGAAAATGCCATAAGCCTGATCAAAGCGGGCCCGTTCTTCGGTGATCATCTCGCGAAAACGGCGATCCGGGACGCTTTCAAAGGCAAGGGCCGTGCCCGATGCCCCCCGCTCGACCGCCAAAGCCAGCTTGGCTGTGGTGATCTGATCAACGGTTTCCCCTACATCCACCTGAAGCGATGCTTCCCGCTGATTTTTCATGGCATCCATGGCGGTCATGACGCCATCGAAAACCAAGATGATGACCAAAAGACCAACGATTGCCAGCAAGGAATTACGGATAGTCAGTATTTTTGTGAGAGAAGCAGATATCTGCTCCCGATTCCACTTCAACCCAGAAAACATTCAGTTGACCCCAATTGCCATTATCCCGCAAACACGACCCTTGGTGGGCGCATGCCTGCCGTGTCCATCAATTCTGCCCAAAGAATGCCAAATTGATATTAAAGAACACTAAACAATCGAAATCAGCTTTGAGCATAAAGACTGGGAAAAACGGCCAGGATCAGGAATCGCCCATCTTGAGAGCGGCAATAAAGGCATCGTGGGGGATTTCCACCTTGCCATAGGTGCGCATGCGCTTTTTTCCGGCCTTTTGTTTTTCCAGCAACTTGCGCTTGCGCGAAACATCGCCCCCATAACATTTCGCCGTAACATCCTTGCGCAGGGCGGAAATGGTTTCCCGCGCCACCACCTTGCCGCCAATGGCCGCCTGAATGGGAATCTTGAACATCTGCCGGGGGATCAGATCCTTCAACCGTTCGCACAGGCCCCGCCCCCGGCTTTCCGCCTGACTGCGATGGACCAGCATAGCGAGTGCATCCACCGGCTCGGCATTAACAAGAATCGACAGCTTCACCAGATCGCTGCGGCGATATTCCTTCATATGATAATCAAAGCTGGCATAGCCACGGCTCACGGATTTCAGCCGATCATAGAAATCATAAACCACTTCATTAAGGGGCAATTCATAGATCAGCATGGCGCGAGCCCCGGCATAGGTGAGCTGTTTCTGGATGCCCCGGCGATCTTCACATAATTTCAAAACCGCCCCTAAATGCTCATCAGGAAGCATGATGGTGGCTTCAATCCAGGGTTCCTCGATATGATCGACTCGGACGGCCTCGGGCATATCGGCGGGATTATGCAATTCGATCAGGCTGCCATCGGTTTTATGGATCTTGTAAACCACCGAGGGGCTGGTGGTGATGAGATCGAGATTGAATTCGCGATAAAGCCGTTCCTGAATGATTTCCAGATGCAGCATCCCCAGAAATCCGCAGCGAAAACCAAAGCCCAAAGCGGCCGAGCTTTCCGCCTCGAATTCAAAGCTGGCATCATTCAAGCGCAATTTATGAAGGCTCTCGCGCAGATGCTCGAAATCGGCAGCATCGGCAGGAAAAAGCCCGCAAAAAACCACAGATTGTGATGGCTTAAAGCCGGGGAGTGCCTTTTCGCACGGCCGTTTCGCTTCCGTTATGGTGTCGCCCACATTGGTATCGGCCACTTCCTTGATGCCGGCCGTGATAAAGCCGATCTCGCCCGGGCCTAAGCTTTCCACCGGAGTTTTCTTTGGGCTGAAAATCCCCACGCGATCCACCGGATGCTCGGCCCCGGTGGCCATCATCTGCATCATCATGCCTTTTTTCATCTGGCCATCGATGACCCGGACCAGCACCACAACCCCAAGATAGGGATCATACCAGCTATCCACCAAAAGCGCTTTCAGGGGCTTTGCTATATCCCCTTTGGGGGCGGGCAGGCGATGCACCAGCGCTTCCAGTACATCCACCACCCCCTCACCGGTTTTTGCGGAAACGGAAATCGCCTCCGAGGCATCGATGCCGATCACATCCTCGATCTGGCTGCGCACCCGTTCGGGCTCAGCCGCAGGCAGATCGATCTTGTTCAAAACCGGGACCACTTCATGATCCACCTCGATGGCCTGATAAACATTGGCCAGAGTTTGCGCTTCCACGCCCTGGCTTGCATCCACCACCAGAAGCGATCCTTCGCAGGCTTTCAAGGAGCGCGAGACTTCATAAGCGAAATCCACATGGCCGGGCGTATCCATCAGATTGAGGATATAGGTTTCGCCATCCCGGGCGCGATATTCCAAACGCACGGTCTGCGCCTTGATGGTGATCCCACGTTCGCGCTCGATATCCATGGAATCGAGCACCTGTTCTTTCATTTCGCGGCTCGTCAATCCCCCGCATTCCTGAATCAAGCGATCAGCAAGGGTGGATTTTCCATGATCGATATGGGCGATGATGGCGAAATTTCGGATATTTTGAAGTTTTGTCATGAAGCGTGATATAGCGCCCATCGCCTGCCGCGCCAAGGTGCGATCATCATCAGGGAGACGATTTGTGCGATGTCACCAATCCGATAGCATCGATGGCTTTTCAGATCGCTTGCTGGCCAGAATGCGCCACAGCCGCAGATCGCCGCTTTCCAGCATCCGGGCGCGGTTCGACCAGAATTCGGCTTCCTTCAAAAGCGCCTTCAACAGATCTTCGCTATCTTCTTTTCGGGCTAATTGCGCCGCCACCTTATCGGCACCTGCCCATGCCCGATTGATCAGATCGATATAGGTGGCCGATACATCTTCATTCACCCGCACATTGAACCGCGCCTTTTTCACCAGCCCTGCCAGTTCCTGCGCTGTCACCATATAGGGGCGGCGTTTTTCCGATTCTTTGTCGCGCCAGGTGCGGAAGCTTTCCTTGCCCGAGACCTGATCGGACCCCAGCACGAAATCGGTGATCAAAAACAGGCCCGATGGTTTGAGATGTTCTTCCACAAGACCCAGAATATTGGCTTTGTTTTCGATGGTAAACAGGCTTTCCTTGGCCAAAGCCCGATCGAAATGGCGGCCGAACCCTTCCGTGGAACCAGTTGAATAATGTCTGACATCGGCTTTTTTGGCGAGACCCGCCATCAGTGATTTTTCATTGGCCAGCTTCACCAGCCGCTCGGATGTTTCATAGCCCGTGACCCAGGTGCCATATTTATCGGCCAGCGTGCGCGCCGGACCGCCCAGATTGGCCCCGATTTCAAGCAGGCTCATTTCCGGCGAAAGCGCCAAAAGCTTGCACATGGAAATGATATGTTCGGGGCCACCCGGCCCGCAATAGCCTTCGCCCCAGATATATTGGGCTATCTCGACCCGATTGGCATCCCAGGGATCAAAGGGAAGCTCCAGATCATCGGGAGTGACATCGGATGGCGCGTCCCGGGGGGGGGATTTGGGCTCGGCTTCTGCCGCAGGCGCGGGTGGCGACGGGGCAGCAGCGGCGCGCTTTTTATCCAGATAGTTTGCGAACTCGACAGGATCATAACCTTCCCACCAAGCTTTCAGCCATATTTTGAACGGCACGGATCGTACCGCCTTGTTTTGCCCGGCTGTCGCCATTTTGAATAAGAACCTGCCGCTTTCCCGTTCTGATTGCTACATCTGCCTGTCCTTGGGCGTGACAGCATTATACCCACTATCATCATGGAAAATAGTTAGGACTTTCTTAGCGACGAAGGATGCCCCCGGTTGCTTTTTCCACGGCCATGATGATCTTGCCAGCGATGATTTCAATATCCGCGTCTGTGAAGGTTTTTTCAAGGGGTTGCAACCGGGCAGCGATGGCCACCGATTTCTGATCGGGCTCGATCCCCTTGCCCTCATAAATATCGAAAACATCAATGCCGGTGATATGGACCTTATCGGCGGTGCGCGCCGCCCGCACAAGATTGGCCACAGGCATTTCACGTGGGAGCAGGAAAGCGAAATCGCGGGAGACAACAGGCAGGTTCGAGCGCTGCAAAGCCGGACGGGCGCGGCCCGATTTGGCCTTGGGCTGCGGGATTTCATCCAGAAACACTTCCATGCCCACCATCGGGCCTTTCAGATCGAGCGCTAAAAGAATGCGGGGATGAACCTCGCCAAAAGCCGCCAATATCCGCTTTGGCCCCAAACGCAAGGTGCCCGAACGGCCGGGATGATACCAATCCGGCGCCTCGCCAAAAACCTGCAGATTATCCACCGGGGCCCCCGCCGCTTCCAGAGCGGCCAGGGCATCGGCCTTGGCATCATAGGCATCCACCGGGCCCGCCTTGGTGCGCCAATGGCGCGGCCCGCTTTGGCCCGCCCGCAGGCTGGCGGCCACCAGCCGCTGATCCTTTGGCTCCAAGCCCTGATAATCGGGGCCAACCTCAAACAAAGCGATCTGCTCAACCCCGCGATCGCGGTTTTTCGCTGCCGCCTGCATCAGATTAGGAAGAATGGACGGGCGCATCATATCAAGCTCGGACGAGATCGGATTTTCCAGCAAAAGCCGATCCGACCCACCAAAAATCCGCCCGATCCGGCTTTCCATGAACGACCATGTAACCGCTTCAAACAGCCCTTCATGGGCCAAACGGCGCTTGACCGCCCCCGCCCGTGTCTGCGCAAGATTGAGGGTTGGTCGCGCTACATCGACCAGGCGTGGCAGGCTTGTGGAGGGGACCTTGTCATAGCCTTCGATGCGCAAAATTTCTTCCACCAGATCGGCTTCGCCATCGATATCGGGGCGCCATTCCGGCACATCGATGACCACGCCATCCGTTTCATCGCGCCAGCTAAAACCAAGCCGGTCCAAAATCTCGCGCGATCGCGTTCTGGGCACATCCAATCCCCCCAAAGAAGCCACCCGTTGGGGATCAAAGCACACGGCTTTATGGGCTGCGGGAGGATGACCCGCCATCACCACCGTGCTTGGGCTGCCGCCTGCCAGATCGAGGATCATTCTGGTCGCAAGATCAAGGCCCCAGCGCACTGATGTGGGATCAACCCCGCGTTCAAAGCGATAGCGGGCATCCGATTCAAGGCCATGCAACCGCCCGGTGCGGGCGATCCCAACCGGCTCGAACCATGCAGCTTCAACCAGCACATCAACAGTTTCATCCGAAACGCCCGATGCCGATCCGCCGATCACCCCGCCAAAGCCCAAGGGGCCATTCTCATCAGCGATGAGGCACTCGCCGCCCTGCGTTTCATAGCTTTGGCCATCAAGGGCTGCCACGTTTTCGCCGGGTTGAGCCAAACGAACGCGCACGGGCGCGCCGATTTTCGCCGCATCATAAACATGAAGGGGCCGGGCGCGATCAAATGTGATATAATTGGTGATATCAACAAGCACCGAAATCGGCCGCAAGCCGATGGCCTTTAGCCTGTTTTGCAGCCATTGCGGGCTTTGGCCATTGCGCACGCCCCGGATCAGCCGCCCGGCAAAGACCGGGCAGGCCTCCACCGCATCGATCTCGATGGCGATGGGGCAGGGATAATCGCCCTCGATCACGTCGATGGCGGGGGTGATCACCCGCCCCAAACCGGCCGCTGCCAGATCGCGGGCGATCCCTGCAACCCCCAAAGCATCGGGGCGATTGGGGGTGATGGCGATTTCGATCACCGGATCATCGAGCCCGGCGATTTCCGCAAAAGACGCACCGATGGGGGCATCGGAGGCCAGTTCGATGATCCCGTCATGCTCATCGGACAGCATCATTTCCCGTTCCGAACACAGCATGCCCGCGCTTTCCACGCCACGGATTTTCGTGGGCTTCAAGGTCAGATCGATCCCCGGCACATAAGAGCCCGGCGGCGCAAAAACACCTTTCATCCCGGCTTTGGCATTGGGCGCACCACAGACCACCTGAATGATCCCGGCACCGGTATCCACCTTGCACACACGCAGGCGGTCAGCATCGGGATGGGGTTCGGCCGAAATCACATGGGCCACTTTGAAAGGGGCCAGCGCCACCCGGGGATCATCGATGGATTCAACCTCCAGCCCGATGCGGGTGAGGGTGTCGGCGATGGTTTCCAGGCTGGCATCGGTGTCCAGATGCTGCTTCAGCCACGAATAAGTAAATTTCATTTTGCAAGCCCTTTTGAAAGTCCACCGGCAAGGGTCGGCACGTCCAGCGGCGCGAAGCCATAATGATCGAGCCAGCGGCTATCGCCCTCGAAAAAGGGCCGAAGATCGGTCATCCCATATTTCAGCATGGCCAGCCGATCAAGCCCTGCCCCAAAGGCAAAGCCCTGATACACTGTGGGATCAAGCCCGCAGGCGCTGAGCACCCGGGCATTGACCATGCCGCAGCCCAGAACTTCGAGCCAATCATCCCCTTCGCCCACAATCAATTCGCCATCGCGCCAGGCACAATTGATATCCACCTCCGCCGAAGGTTCGGTGAAGGGAAAATAGCTGGGGCGAAAGCGCATGATCACGCGATCCACCTCGAAAAAGGCACTGAGCCAGGCTTCAAGGCAGCCCTTCAGATGGCCCATATGAATATCCCGGTCGATCACCAGGCCTTCCACCTGATGAAACATCGGGGTGTGGGTGGCATCAGAATCCGAGCGAAAGGTGCGGCCCGGGGCGATGATGCGGATGGGCGGTTTTTGCTCCAGCATCGTGCGAATCTGCACCGGGCTCGTGTGGGTTCGCAGCACCTTGCGCACACCGGCGTCATCAGGGCGCATGTAAAAGGTATCGTGCATCTGTCGGGCGGGGTGATGCTCGGGGATATTGAGCGCCGTAAAATTATGGAAATCATCCTCGATATGCGGGCCTTCGGCGACGGCAAAGCCCAGATCGGCAAAGACTTCCGACAATTCATCAAGAACCTGCGTGATGGGATGAATCCGCCCCTGTGCCCGGGGGCTGATGGGCAGGGTCATATCCCATCCCTCGGCGGCCAGCCTTTGATTGATGGCGGCCTCCTCAAGGGCGGTTTTGCGCAGAGCGATGGCATCGGCAATCTTGTTTTTCAGATGATTGAGCGCCGGTCCCGCTGCCCGCCGATCATCGGGCGACATGGTGCCCAGCTTTTTCATCTCAAGGGTTATGAGGCCTTTTTTCCCCAAAGCCTTCACCCGCACGGCCTCAAGGGCATCGCTTGATGCGGCGCTTTCGATCTCGGCCAAAAGGCTGCTTTCCAACTGCTCGTTCATAAGGATGCTCGCTTGATGCTTGATAAAGGGGGCTTTTCGCGCTGAAGGAACCCGCGACCGCTTATACGCCATAAAGGCGCAAACGGCAAAAGGGGCTTCCCGGCCGGGAAGCCCCTTGATGACGGCGTAAAAGATCGGGTCCTAAGACCGGTTCACGCTGCCTTTTTAAGGGCTGCCTCGGCCTGATCGACCAAAGCCTTAAAGGCATCGGCTTCGCGGATGGCAAGATCGGATAAAACCTTGCGATCAAGCTCGATCCCGGCAAGCTTCAGGCCATGCATGAAGCGGCCATAGGTGAGGCCATAGGCCCGCACGCCCGCATTGATGCGCTGAATCCACAAAGCGCGGAAATTGCGCTTTTTGGTGCGGCGATCACGATAGGCATATTGCAGCGATTTTTCCACAGCCTGCGTTGCCGTGCGGAAAGTATTTTTGCGGCGGCCGCGAAAACCGGCTGCCTGATCGATAACTTTTTTGTGGCGGGCGTGGGTGGTAACGCCGCGTTTGACACGAGCCATAATGCTTCTCCTTCGTCCGCTTAACCAGCGTAGGGCATGAATTTCTTGACGATCTTTGCATCGGCATCCGACAAGGTATCGGTGCCGCGCAGATTGCGAATCTGCTTATTGCTGCGCTTGATCATCCCATGGCGCTTGCCGGCCTGGCCTGCTTTCACATGGCCATTGGCGGTGAGTTTGAAGCGCTTTTTGGCGCCGCTCTTCGTTTTCATCTTGGGCATTTTGCACTCCTTTCAGACGTGATGCGAAGGCTCGCATCCTGTGCTGTTTTCGGGTCGCCACGGCATGCCCTCACAAAGCCGGACCACCCATCCTTTATATCGAAGACACGGCCTATACAGCCTGTATCTCGAAAGTGCAAGAGATGCGCTTTCATTTTCTCTGATCATCCCGACATCTAATATTTGTTTGACCGCGAAAACCTTGCCGCGTCGTGATTCCACTCCGCTCGAAATCGCTCTAGGCAACAAAGGTGTTTTCGCGTTAAAAGGGATTTTCCCCGATCCTATGGAGATACCCATGCAGATCATCCGGTCGCTCTCGGCTTTGGCCGATGGCTTTTCACCCCAAAATTCATTGAAGCGCCTTGCCCGCATCGCCACCGGCGTTCTGGCCTTTGTCGCCTTGTCTATGGCCACAGCCCAAGCCCAGGCTCAAGACCAGGTGCCGCACGCCCCGGCAATCTGGACGATGGCCGATGACGACAGCACGGTCTATTTTCTGGGCACCATTCATCTTTTGAAGGCCGACACCCCATGGCAAAGCGAGACGATCACCGATATCATCAATGAAGCCACATCGCTGACCCTTGAACTGACGCCCCAGGATATGGCCTCACCCAAAATGCAAAGCCTTGTGCAATCTTTGGGGTTTTATGGCCCCGATGATCAGCTGTCCAATCATCTGCCGGAAGAAAGCTATACCCGGCTGGCCGCTGCCTTTCAAAAGCGCGGCATCCCAACGCAAGCCATGGATCGCCTGAAGCCCTGGATGGCGGGGTTGCAGATCACCGTGGTTTCGGCCATGCAGGCGGGCTTCATGCCGCAATTCGGGGTTGATCATCTTTTGGGGCAGATCGCCACCCAGCGCGAGATCGAGATTGTGGGCCTTGAACAACCCGAAGATCAATTGCGCCTGTTTGCCGATTTATCGGATGAGGCCCAAGCCGCCTTCATCCGTGAAGGGCTGGATCAGATCGATGATCTGGAAGGCTATTTCGAGCGTTTGAAAGACGCCTGGCTCACCGCCGATCTGGACAGCCTCAACACGCTGATGACCGATGGGCTGGAAGAAAACCCCGAACTGGCAGACAAGCTGCTCTATTCCAGAAACCGCAACTGGCTGCCCGCGATTGAAGCTTTGCTTGATCAGCCGGGCACCCATCTCGTGGCGGTGGGGGCGGGCCATCTGGTGGGCACGCAAAGCGTGATCGATCTGTTGCAGGACAAAGGCCATCAGGTGGATCGCTATTGATCCACGCCTGCCAGCGTCATAGGTGCCATGATCAGGCGCTTTGCGCTTGGGGAAAGCCGCCCGCCCGCGCCAGCATCGAGGGCAGCGGCTTTTCCATGATCTGTTCCAGCCAATGGGCGGCATGGATCAGCTCATCAAGATCAAGGCCGCTCTCGAGCCCGGATTGCTGCAAAAGATAAACCACATCTTCGGTCGCCACATTGCCGGTAGCCCGGGGGGCAAAGGGGCAGCCCCCCAATCCCCCCAATGAGGCATCAATGATCCGCACCCCCGCCCCGATGGCCGCCCACACATTAGCAATGCCGGTATTGCGGGTATTGTGAAAATGGGCGCGCAGGGGGATGCCCGGCACCGCTTCGGCCACGCGCTCAAACAGCTCCGTCACCTGCGCGGGCACGGCCACGCCGATGGTATCGCCCAGGGCAATTTCGCGGGGGTTTTCTTCGGCAATGGCTTGGGCGATTTCAATCACCCGCGCCATCGGCACCCGGCCATCAAAAGGATCGCCAAAGGCCACGGAAATGGTCGCCTGCACGCCGATTTTTTCCTGATGCGCCATCCGGCAGATATCGCGCACGCTTTCCACCGAAGCCCGCCAGCCCATGCCCTGATTCTTTTCGCCAAAGCCATCACTGGCCACCGCCACGCAGCCCACTTCATCGATGCCATGGCCGGCATTGCGGCACTGAAGCGCCCGCAAAAGCCCGCGTTTATTGAGCACCAGCCCCACATAGGTGACATCCTGCCCCACGGCGGATTTCGGGGGCAGGCCCGCGACCACGGCTTCGGCATCGGCCATTTGCGGCACCAGCCTGGGATGGACGAAACTCGCCACCTCGATCCGCTTTGATCCGGCTTTGATCATCTTTTCGATCAGGGCGATTTTATGTTCGGTGGACAAGATGCGCGGCTCATTTTGCAGGCCATCGCGCGCGCCCACCTCAACCATTTCAATCCTGTTGTCGGGGCTGGGCACGCTTATACCATAAAGCTTTCGCCGCACCCGCACATGGCTTTGGCATTGGGATTTTCAAAAACAAAACCGGTTTCAAAGCGGTCGTCTTTCCAATCCATCCGCGCGCCCTTCAGATAAGGCAGGGATTGCTGATCGATGAACAAGCGCACGCCGGCCACATCGATCACGGCATCATCGGCATTGGGTTCATCCACATAATCAACCTGATACATCAGGCCCGAGCAGCCCGCCGCCTTGGTATAAAGCCTGATCCCGGCAGCGGGGGTTTCCCGGCGGGCCATCAGCGCCTTCACATGGGCGGCGGCTTTTTCGGTGATTTCAAATTCAGCGGTTTGGGCGGTCATGTCCTGTCCCTTGTCATTTCCGGGTTTGGCCGATCACAAAAGGCCCAGTTCCAGCCGGGCTTCATCCGACATCCGCGACATTTCCCAAGGCGGATTCCAGACCAGATCCACATCCACATCATTCACCCCTTCAACCGAGCGCACGCAGCGATCCACTTCATGGGGCATCGATTCGGCCACCGGGCAATGGGGCGTGGTAAGGGTCATGGTGATCTCCACATTATGAGATGTGTCCACCGCAACGCCATAGATCAAGCCCAGTTCATAAATATTGACCGGGATTTCCGGATCAAAAATCGTTTTCAAGGCCTCGATCACCCGCTCCTTGAGGCCATCTTCGGTTGCAGCGCTGGCCGGGGCGGGGGCAGATTCAGTCGCCGGGGCGTCCACCTCCTCATCCGCTTTGCTGTCCGCTTTCAGGAAATCCTCCAGATAGCCATCTTCGGTCTTATGCGACCAAACCGGGCGTTCGGCCTTGCCCGCCGCCCCTTCGGGGCTATCGGGATCAACATCAAGCGCTTTGTCATCAAGGGGCTTTGGCCCCTCATGCTGTTTGAAAGTGTCATCCATCATCCGAAAATACTCTTTACCTTCAAAAGACCGCGGATCAACGCATCCACATCGGCACGATTGTTATAAAGCCCGAAGCTGGCCCGCGCCGTGCCCGGCACATTGAACCGATCCATGGCGGGCTGGGCGCAATGATGCCCCGCCCGAACGGCGATGCCCTCGCGATCCAGAATGGTGCCGATGTCATGGGGGTGGCAGCCCTCCATCAACAGCGACAAAATCCCCGCCCGCTGGGGCGCACCGCCCAGAATCCGCACATCGTTCAACTGCGCCAATTGCGCTTCGGCATAAGCCAGAAGATCGGCTTCATGAGCCATGATCGCCTCAAAGCCAAGGGCCGAGACATAATCAATGGCCATTTTCAAAGCGATTCCCCCGGCGATATTGGGGGTGCCCGCCTCGAATTTATAGGGCAGATCGTTCCATGTGGTTTTGGCAAAGCTGACGGTCGAGATCATATCGCCGCCGCCCTGCCAGGGGGGCATCGCTTCGAGCAGGGCGCGTTTGCCATAAAGCACGCCAATGCCGGTTGGGCCATAAAGCTTGTGGCCTGAGAACACATAGAAATCGGCATCGAGCGTCTGCATATCAAGGGGCCGATGCGGCGCCGCCTGACAGCCATCCACCAGCGCCAAAGCCCCCACATCATGGGCGGCGGCGATCATCTTTGCGACCGGCAATTCGGTGCCGATGGCGTTCGAGATATGGACCATCGCCACCAGTTTCGTGCGTTCGCTCAAAAGAGCCTGATAGGCCTCGAAATCAAGCGCGCCGCTTTCATCCACCGGGGCCACCCTGATGATGATTCCGGTGGCATCACGCAGCATCTGCCATGGTACGATATTGGAATGATGCTCAATCTCGGTGAGGATGATCTCATCCCCTACCTTCAGATTGTGCCGCCCCCAGCTTTGGGCCACCAGATTGATGCCTTCGGTGGCGCCCCGGGTGAAGATGATTTCCTTCGTGCTTTCGGCCCCGATGAAGGCGCGCACGGTTTCCCGCGTGGTCTCATAGGCTTCGGTGGCATCCTGACTCAGTTGATAAACACCGCGATGGACATTGGCATAGCCATGTTCATAAAAATGGCGCAGGGCATCGATCACCCCTTGCGGTTTCTGGGCCGAAGCGGCGCTATCGAGAAACACCAAAGGCTTGCCATTCATCCGATCAGACAGGATCGGGAAATCGGCACGGATGGCCTCAAGATCAAAGGGCCTTGCGGCCTGCGATCCGGCACTTTGGGCGATTGTTGGGGTCGTGAGATCATCCATCATGAAGCCTCTTTTAGTGCGAGATCATGGATATCGAGATTCTGCAGCCAGCCCCGGGCCGTTTCTATAAAGGCATTGCGGGCGGCTTCATCAGGAACGCCATCACATAAAGCGGCGATGAAGGCTTCCACCAGCATCGCTTTCGCCTCAAGGGGTGAAAGGCCCCGGGCCATCAGATAGAAAAGCTGATCCGTGCTCAATTCACCAACCGTGGAGCCATGGGCGCATTGCACATCATCGGCATAAATCTCAAGCTCGGGCTTGGCATTCGATGTGGCGGAGCGATCCAGCAACAGGCTATCGGATTTTTGTTTGGCATCGGTTTTCTGGGCATCCCGGCGCACCAGTACCTTGCCCTGGAATGACGCCACGGCCTGGGCCGCCAAAACCCCGCGATAGGCCTGATCGCTGGTGCAATTAGGCACCGCATGATCCAGAAAAGTGAGGGTATCGAGCGTTTGATGCGGCCGGGCAAGCTGAATACCCTGATAACGCACATCGCCGCCTTCGGTGGTGAAATCGGCACGCAGTTCATGGCGGGCGCTTTGCCCTCCGGTGGCCAGATGATGCACAGCCAGCGCCCCGCGCCCCAAAGTGGCATAGATGCGCGAGATATGCACGGTTTCGGCCCCTTCATTCTGACGACGGATCAGGGTGAGATGGGCATCGTCGGCGATGGTGGTTTGGGTGATGAGATTGGTGAAAAAGCGGCTGTCATCGCCCTTGAAGCTTTCAATAAGCTTGAGGGATGCGCCCTCGCCCAGCCGAACCACCACCCGTAAATGGGCGGCCCGATCATCGGCATCATCCACCAGATAAACGATTTCAACAGGCGTTTCGACCTTCAATCCCTTGGGCACATCGATCACCACGCCTTCGCTCATCATCGCGGTATTGAGCTGATCAAAAGCATCGCCATCGCGCAGATCAGTGATCAGATCGCGCAAAGAACCGCCGCCGGTGATCAGCACCTCGCGCAGGCTTTGGGGCGCAAGATCGGCGGGCAGGCCCTCCATCCGGCTCAAAGCCCGCTGAAAGCGGCCATTGATGAACACCAATCGCGGCGCATCGAGGCCGGGCACCGCCGCCGCATCGATCCGGGCCTGCTCGGTTTCCTGCGCCAAGGTTACGGGGCTGAAGCTGCCCTTGCGCAAGGGGCCGAGATCGGCATAGCGCCATTGTTCTGCGCGCCGCCCCGGCAGGCCAAGGCTGAGAAAGCGGGTCATCGCCACATGGCGCAATTCGCGCAGCCAGCCCGCACCCGGCAGGGCCGGCTTCAGATGATCATAGGCGGCGTGAAAGGCCGCCACATCGCTTGGGGATTCACTATGCTGTGTCATCATGCCACCGCCTGATAGCCTTTTTCTTCAAGCTCATGCGCCAGTTCCGGCCCGCCCGAGCGGACGATCTTTCCATCCGCCAGCACATGCACATGATCGGGCGTCACATAATCAAGCAGCCTTTGATAATGGGTGATGAGCAAGATCGCCTTATCCGCACTGCGCAGGGCATTGATGCCATCCGACACAACCTTCAGAGCATCGATATCAAGCCCCGAATCGGTTTCATCCAAAATCGCCAGCGTGGGATTGAGGACCGCCATCTGCATCATTTCATTGCGCTTTTTCTCACCGCCCGAAAAGCCGACATTGACAAAGCGCTTGAGCATTTCAATCGAAATGCCAAGATTTTGAGCCTTTTCCCGGGCAAGCTTCATGAAAGTGCCGCCATCCATCTCCGCCTCGCCCCGCTGGCGACGCTGGGCATTGAGGGCAGTGCGCAGGAAATTGAGATTGGAAACACCGGGAATTTCGGTGGGATATTGAAAGCCCAGAAAAATGCCTTTGGCCGCCCGTTCATGGGCATCCAGCGCCAGCAGATCTTCATCCTGATAGCGCACGGTGCCTTCTAAAACCTCGAAGCTTTCGCGCCCGGCCAATGTTGAGGCGAGCGTTGATTTCCCAGCCCCATTGGGGCCCATGATGGCATGAACCTCACCGGCTTTGATCTTGAGGTTCAACCCTTTCAGTATCTCTTCGCCTTGGATGGCGACATGCAGATTTTCGATATTCAAAAGATGCGTCACGTCGTGCCTCTTATTAATGGACCCGATCCGCTGGCCGGGTCGTCTGATCCGATTGGGGCGATCCCGAAAGAGGGGATCAGCCGCTTTAACCCACGCTGCCTTCAAGGCTGATGCCTAAAAGCTTTTGCGCTTCAACGGCAAATTCCATGGGCAGTTCCTTCATCACGTCCTTGGCAAAACCGTTAACCACCATGGCCACCGCTTCTTCCGCGTCAAGGCCCCGGGCCATGCAGTAAAACATCTGATCATCGGAAATTTTCGATGTGGTGGCTTCATGCTCGATCTGGGCGGTGGGATTTTTCACCTCGATATAAGGAACGGTGTGGGCGCCGCAGCGATCCCCCAGCAACAGGCTATCGCACTGGGTGAAATTGCGCACATCCTCGGCGCCGCCCATCACCCGCACAAGGCCGCGATAGGTATTATTGGATTGCCCGGCGGAAATGCCCTTTGAAATGATTTTCGAGCGGGTGTGATTGCCGATATGGATCATTTTGGTGCCGGTATCGGCCTGCTGGTGATTATTGGTCACCGCCACCGAATAAAATTCCCCCACCGAATGATCGCCTTCCAGGATGCAGCTCGGATATTTCCAGGTGATCGCCGATCCGGTTTCCACCTGCGTCCATGAAATCTTCGAGCGCTTACCCCGGCAGGCCCCGCGCTTGGTCACGAAATTATAGATCCCGCCCTTGCCGTTCTTATCGCCGGGATACCAATTTTGCACCGTTGAATATTTGATCTCGGCATCATCAAGGGCGACCAGTTCCACCACGGCGGCATGAAGCTGATTTTCATCACGCATGGGGGCGGTGCAACCCTCCAGATAGCTGACATAAGAGCCTTCATCAGCAATGATCAGCGTCCGTTCAAATTGGCCGGTATTCTCGGCATTGATCCGAAAATAAGTGGACAGCTCCATCGGGCAGCGCACACCTTTGGGGATATAAACAAAGGTGCCATCCGAAAAGACCGCGCAATTCAGGGTCGCAAAATAATTATCGCGCTGGGGCACCACCGAGCCAAGATATTTACGCACCAATTCGGGATAGGTGCGCAGAGCTTCGGAAATCGACAGGAAAATCACCCCGGCTTTTTCCAGCTCTTTTCTAAAGGTGGTGGCCACCGAAACACTATCGAAAACGGCATCCACCGCAATGCGCGGGGCGCCTTCCACACCCGCCAGAACCTCTTGCTCCGCCAGCGGGATGCCCAGCTTTTCATAAGTGCGCAGCAATTCGGGATCGACCTCATCCAAAGATTTCGGACCATCCTTTTGCTTGGGCGCGGCATAAAAATAGATGTCCTGATAATCGATCGGCGGATGGCTGATCATCGCCCAATCGGGCTCTTCCATTTTTTGCCACATGGCATAGGCTTTGAGCCGCCAATCCAGCATCCATTGCGGCTCGTCCTTTTTCGCGGAAATAAAGCGGATCACCTCTTCATTCAGCCCTTTGGGGGCGAAATCGGATTCGATATCGCTGGACCAGCCATGCTTATAGGTGCCGGTCAGTTCGTCGATCTGGGTTTTGGTTTCAGCAGTGGCAACCATGGAGCAGTCTTTCTGTTTCAAATCCTAAAAAAGAGCAAAAGCCTTTAAAAACCATGCACTCAAGCGCTCAGGCGTCGGTGCCTTCCAAAGCCAGATTATGGTGCAAAGGCGCGCGCGAGCCAGCAGGCAGATGACCATTGGCCGGGATCGGATGATGGGCGATATCGCCAAGGCTCACCTTGCTCAGCCCATCGCGAACCGCGTTGTTGATCATCTGCCAATGGGGGCGCATGGTACAAATCGGCTCATATTCGCAATCGCCGGGGGCATTTTCAATGCAATGAACCAGCGCAATGGGGCCATCCACGGCCTCGATAATATCGGCCATGGTGATCTCATGCGCCGGGCGGCCAAGGGAAAACCCGCCCTTCAGCCCCCGATGCGACAAAGCAAGCCCGGCGCGGGACAATGTGCCCAGAATTTTCGAGACCGCAGGCACCGGCAAGCCTGTTTCAGCCGCCAGTTCGGCGGCATTCACCCGGCCATCCCGGCGGGCCAGCGCGCCCATCAAAATGACCGCATAATCGGCCAGATTGGTTAATCTGATCATCGTGCAGCACCCATCTAAAAACCATTCGACCCGGCTTGCTTATCAAACCAGACCATATTTGTCATCTTTTAAATGGGAGAGAGAACACAGCCTGTCAATGCTTTTGGCGGAAGACTGATGAGGGCCCCTAAAACAGACCTAGAGCCGGACCCGGGGCGTGCGGCGATCCTTGCGCGGCTGCTGGGCCTGATAGGCATCGCGGCAATGGGCTTCGCAATAAGGCATGGCGGGCACCGAAGGCTTGCCGCAAAATTGGAAATCCGCGTCACCGGGATGGCCGCTGGGCCATTTGCACATGCGTTCGGTGAGATCGAGCAGGGTGATCTTGCTCTTTTTTTCCTTTTTGGCGGCTTTTCCGGCCCCTTTGCGGGTTTTTGCCGAATCGGCTTTGACCGGCGATGGCCGTGATTTCAGCCCCAGCCGATGGGCTTTGCCGATCACCGCATTACGGGTGACATTATCGCCGATTTCCGCAGCGATCTGGCTGGCCGACAGGCCTTTTTCCCATAACCGTTTCAAGAGATCGATTTTTTCGTCGGTCCAGGCCATGGGTCTTCCTCATGCTATCCGTCACAGGTTTTCGTCGCAGCTTTTCTTCGGGGCACAATATAGGGCCCCCATTCCCCAGCACAAGGCCAGAAGTGGCGCATATAAGCCACGATCCGCCTCACCCCCCATTTTCACACCTCCCCATTCTCAATCTCATGATGGCCCCTTGCTATGGGGGCCATGGCTGGATATGTGTGGGCGCGTGGGTAGAACGTGCTTTTGATGATGATCGATCCGCTAAAAACCCCCATGGGGCGGCAGATATCATGTCTGCTTTCCTTTGAACGAGACCTTCAATCCATGATGGAGACAGCCCGTGAGCAGCCAGAGCAAACCCACCGCCATAGAGATGGGAAGCCGGAAGATCGGCCGCATCAATGGGCTGGGCTTGTGGACCTTGTATGAAAAGGAAGTGCGGCGCTTTTTGAAGGTGTGGATGCAAACCATCGGCGCCCCGGCGGTGCAGGCGATCTTGTTCTTTGTCATTTTTGCAGTGGTGCTGGGTGGTTCTGATCGGGTGACCACCTCGGTTGCCTATACCCAGTTTCTGGCCCCGGGCCTGATCATCATGGCCCTGTTGCAGAATTCTTTCGCCAATACCTCATCATCTTTGATCATCGCCAAGGTGCAGGGCACCATCGTGGATGTGCTGATGCCCCCCTTGTCGCCGGGGGAACTGAGCTTGGGCTTTGTGGCCGGCGGGGTGACGCGGGGGCTGGTCATCGGGGTGGTGCTGATCGCCTGTTTTGCCCTTTTGCCGATCAAGGCGATCATGTTCAGCCATCCATGGGCGATTCTTTATTTTGCTGTGATGGCATCGATCATGCTGTCTTTGATGGGGATTCTCACCGGCATCTGGGCGGAAAAATTCGATCATGTGGCAACGATCACCAATTTCATCGTCGGGCCGCTGACCCTGCTTTCGGGCACCTTTTATTCCATTGATCGCCTGCGCGATAAAATGGGCGATGGCGCCCAATGGCTGGAGCCTTTTCTGGCGGTCAATCCCTTTTTCTATATCATTGATGGCTTTCGCTATGGCTTCATCGGCGAAGCGGATGGCTCGGTTCTCACCGGCGCGGTGGTGGTGGGGGTGATCAATCTTTTCCTGTGGCTGATCGTGTGGCGGGTTCTGCAAACCGGCTGGCGGCTGAAATCCTGAAGGCAGCTGTTTGAAATGTGATGGCTGGCCCCCTTGGGATAAGGGCAACCGATTGACAGGGCCCGCCCGGCCATTGATACTAAGGACGGAATGATCGATAAAACGGCATTGCGCGGCCATCCTTTGGGGGGTCGCGCTGTTGTTTTGAAGATCTCATCACGATCAATGAACGACAAGCGATCAAGCCGGTCTCGCAGCCCAATGACCCGGCCTTAAAGTGTATGAACGATCAAAGGGGGTCAGGATGACTTCAGCTTTAATGTCATGTTATCGGCAGGCGGATGTGGCTTTTGAGCGCGGTGAAGGCGCTTATATCTATGATGTGAATGCCAAACGCTATCTCGATTTCAATGCCGGGATCGCGGTGTCGAGCTTTGGCCACGCCCATCCCCATCTGGTAAAGGCTTTGCAGGATCAGGCCGCCAAGCTTTGGCATACCTCCAATCTTTATCGCATCCCGCATCAGGATCGGCTGGCGGAACGGCTGGTGGCCAACAGCTTTGCCGACAAGTGTTTTTTCGTCAATTCCGGTGTTGAAGCCATCGAATGTGCGATCAAAACCGCGCGCAAATATTTTTACGATCAGGGCCAGCCGGATAAAAACCGGATCATCACCCTTGAAGGCTCGTTTCATGGCCGTTCGATGGCGGCCATTTCCGCCGCCGGTCAGGAAAAGCTGGTCACCGGCTTTGGCCCGCTTCTCCCCGGTTTTGATCGGGTGCGGCCCGATGATCTGGAGGCCATGGCCCACGCCATCGGCCCGGAAACTGCGGCCATTCTGGTCGAGCCGGTGTTGGGCGAAGGCGGGGTCCTGCCTTTGTCGGATGGCTATTTGCAGGGTTTACGGGCTTTGTGCGATCAGCATGATTTATTGCTGATCTGCGATGAAATCCAATGCGGCATGGGCCGCACCGGCAAGCTTTTTGCCTTTGAATGGGCGGGCATCACCCCCGATATCGTGGCGGCAGCCAAAGGCATTGGCGGCGGCTTTCCCTTTGGGGCCTGTCTTGCCACCGAAAAAGCGGCTAGCGGCATGACCCCGGGCAGCCATGGCACCACCTATGGCGGCAATCCTTTGGCCATGGCGGTGGGCAATGCGGTGCTTGATCTGCTTTTGGCTCCGGGCTTTCTTGATCATGTCAACGAGATCGGTACCTATCTTAAGGAACAGCTCGATCATTTTGCCGCACAAAACCATAACAGCGTTGAACTGGTTCGGGGCCGGGGGCTGATGCTGGGCCTGAAGCTGCGGGGGCTCGATCCCCGGGAAACTGTGGCCACAGCCCTTGCAAATGGCCTGTTGGTGGCCCCGGCGGGCGATAATGTGATCCGCCTTTTGCCGCCCTTGATCATTGAAAAGGCGCAGGTGGATGAAGCCATCGGATTGCTGGAAACAACCCTCTCAGCAATGATTGGCGACCGGGCCCAAAAGGCCGGATGATGATGGATAAGAACGGAGATACAGAATGACAGCGTCTGCTACCCCCGCCGGACTGCGGCATTTTCTCGATCTTGATCGGATGGGCAGCCAAACTCTGCGCCAGATCCTTGATCATGCCCGGCAGATGAAAGCCCGGCGCGGGGGGATGCCGCGCGGGGCCGTGGATCGCGATGCCCCCCTTTCGGGGGATATTCTGCTGATGATTTTCCAAAAATCCTCAACCCGCACCCGTATTTCCTTTGAGGTGGCGATGCGCCAGCTTGGCGGGGCGGCCAGCGATCTGGATGGCAGCCGCCTGCAGCTTGGCCGGGGCGAAAGCATTGCCGATACCGCGCATGTGCTATCGGCTTATGGGGATGCCATCGTGCTGCGCACCGATCAGCACAGCAATCTCACCGAAATGGCTCAACATGCGACGATCCCGGTGATCAATGCCCTGACCGATCATTCCCATCCCTGCCAATTGATGGCCGATATGCTGACCATCGAAGAAGCGAAAGGCCCAATCCGGGGGCAAAGCGTTGCCTGGCTGGGCGATGGCAATAATGTGGCATCATCGCTGATCCATGCCGCCCAGCGCTTTGGCTTTCGCCTGCGCCTCGCCTGCCCGCCGGGGCATCAGCCCAATCCTGCGGTGATCGAGGCGGCACTGGCCGAAGGCGCGGATGTGGGGCTGTGCGATGATCCCATTGAGGCGGTAGCGGGCGCCAGTGCGCTTTATACCGATACCTGGAGTTCGATGGGCCAGGAACGCGCGCCCGAGGAACTGGCACCGTTCGAGCCTTATCGGGTGACCAGCGAACTGCTGGCGAAAGCTGCACCTGATGCCATCTTCATGCATTGCCTGCCCGCCCATCGCGGCGAGGAGGTAACCGATGCGGTGATTGATGGCCCGCAATCGGTAGTTTGGGCCCAGGCGGAAAACCGGCTGCATGCCCAAAAGGCCATTCTGGCATGGTGTTTGGCCAGAGGATAATCGCCGCAGCCCCAAGCTGCTGAACAGGAAAACTGATGCGCGAAACGACACCAAGGCCGAATAACCGGCCAATCATCCTGCCTGAATCCGGCTCATTGGATAATCTCGTAAAGCCCTTTCAGATCGAGGGCATGAATGTACGGGGCCGAGCCATCCGGCTGGGCACCGCTGTGCATGATATCATCACCGCCCATGATTATCCCCAGCCTTTGGCCATTCTGGTGGGGGAACTGGTGGTGCTGTCGGGTTTGCTGGGATCGATCCTGAAATATGAGGGCAAGGTCACCATTCAGGCGAAAGCCCGGGATCAGGCGGCGGTGAATTTTCTGGTCGCCGATTTTGAAACGCCGGGGCATGTGCGCGGCTATGCCGATTATAAAGCGGCGGCTTTGGCCGATCTGGGATCCGATGCATCCTTTCGCAGCCTGATCGGATCGGGCGGCTATATGGCCATGACCATCGATCAGGGCGCGGATATGGAGCGTTATCAGGGGATTGTCGATCTGGATGGCGATAATTTAAGCGATTGCGCCATCACCTATTTCCTCAATTCCGAACAAACCCCCACGGCCCTGCGGCTGGCCTGCGGGCTTGATCCGGTCTCTGGCCATTGGCGGGCTGGCGGCATCATGGTGCAGCATCTGGCCCATGGCGAAGAGGGCGGGCCGCGCCTTCTGGATCGCGATGAGCAGGAAAACTGGCGGCGGGCCTCGATCCTTATGCAAAGCGTGAAAAGCCGCGAACTGCTCGATCCGCAGCTTGATCTCGATCAGCTTTTATACCGGCTTTATCACGAGGATGGGGTGCGGGTTTTTGAACCCACGGATATCGATCATCGCTGCCGCTGTTCGCGTGAACGCCTGTTATCGGTGTTGCAAAGCTTTCCCGCCAGCGATCTCGCCGATATGGTGGAGGAAGGCCGGATCACCGCCAATTGCCAGTTCTGCAATCGCCATTATGAATTCTCTCCCGAAGACATTGGGCTTTAGGGTCAGGACCCATTAAGCACGCCTTCGAGGTTTGAAGCAGAACGGCT
>BAYV01000004.1 GCA_000710935.1 Iodidimonas nitroreducens
GATGAACGGATCGGCAAAGTCGAACGGATCGCCAACGAAGCCTCCGCTTTGGCACCCCTGATCGAACGCTGGAAAGATCAGGACCTGCTGGTGCTTTTCGAGGCCACCGGTTCTTATGATAGCTGCCTGCGGCGGGCGCTGGCAGACGCTGCCATTCCCTTTGCCCGCGTCAACCCGGCCCCCGAGCCGGGGTCCACCTCGTGACGGGCTCGTGCGTGGCAAAGATGGATCCCGGGTCAAGCCCGGGATTACGATATTTGTGGCCCGGGATGACGCAAGCTGTGCCCCGGGATGAGGCAAGTTGTGGCCCGGGATGACGAAAGAAGGGGGGCAACGGAAAGAATCAGGGCCTGCTGGTGGTTAGAGGCGGATCAGAGCCTCATTTCGGCTCATTGCTTTCGGGATCAATTGAAGCGAGCGCCTTGCCCGCGATATCTTTCACCGATTGGCCATAGCCGGAAGCCAGCCCCGCGCGGGGATTTTGTTCCAACTCAAGCACACGCCGATAAAGCGCTGCGGCTTCTTCCATGCGGCCGGTTTTTTGCAAAACCAGCGCCAGATTGATCAGCCGGTAAGGATCGTTTTCATCATAGGCCTCGGTATTGCGCAGGCGTTGTTCTGCCTGATTGAAATCACCAAGCAAAATATCCTTCATGGCATAATGATCGGCAGTTGCGGGCTCGATGAGCGCCGCATTGCGCGAGGCATGATAATCCGGCGCATCCGATACCGTTGCGCAGGCCGCTAAAGAGGCTATCGACAGCCCTAAGATGACAGGCCGTGCAAGAAGCCCAGAAATTTTTGTTGTACGCATATCATCTCTCCCGCAAATCTTTGTTACGGGGAAATGATAACTTCATGACAGCTATATGACAAATTCTTTATTTATGCACAATTTTTCAAAGCCTAAATACATAAAAACAATAACTTGAAATTGAACGAATGGACAGTTTTATTGTCATCAGGCCTAACCGAATTGTTGTAATTGCGAATCCAGGGCCATTTCGATTCGATTTCGGCCATCGCGTTTGGCGCGATAAAGGGCTTCATCGGCCCGTTGAATGAAATCATCCAGCCGTTCGCCATGGATGAAGCTCGCCACGCCGAAAGAGGCGGTGATTTTGCCATAGCTTTCTGATGTCAGCCGGTTTTTAAGGGCGCTTGCGGAAATGGATTGGCGAATATGTTCCGCCACAGTCATAGCGCTTTCGGTTGAGGTTTGGGGGAGGATGGCGATGAATTCCTCGCCGCCATAGCGCACGGGCAGGTCTTTGCCTTTCAGGGTCAGCTTCAATTTCGCGGCAACGATCTTGAGAACTTCATCGCCGATTTTATGGCCATAGCGATCATTGAATTCTTTGAAATGATCAATATCCATCATGATGAGAGACAAAGTCTCGCCGCTTTCCGCCGCATCCATGGCGCTTGCTTTCAAGACATTGAGGAACTCACGCCGATTGGCAAGCCCCGTCAGAGGATCGGTGGTAGCGTCCTTGCGCATCTGAACCAGCGACGAGCGTAATTCAGTGATTTCACAGCCCGTGACGCTGAGGTTTTTTTCAAGGCTGCTGCTGATTTCAGTGATCGCCCGCGCTTCTTTCAACAGGCCCAAAGCCAGCCTTTTGATTTCATCACCGCTGGCCAGATTGCCAGCTTCCGTTGACAGGCTGGCCACGCGCTTGCCAAATTTCTGGCTGCCCGCTTTGGTATCCTGCACATGGGTCAGAATCGTTTTGGCGATGGTTTCAAGGCGTTCGGTGGCTTCATGAACTTCCCGGCTGCCGCGTCCCGAGCCAAAATATTGTTCCGCGATCTCGGCATTGCGGTCTTCGTTGAAATCGCAACTATTGCTGATCAGCACATCGATGGTCGTTTTCAGACTCTGATTGCGGCCCGTGGCATAGCTATACCAGATCTGGTAATTTTGTGGTGTAGGCGGAATTTTATGCTGTTTCATCAGCGCAAGGGCGCTTTGTGCGAATTCTTCTGCCTGATCCAACCCGTCGTACATACTGACCGCCCTGAAATCATTCCTAGCCTTCTTATGCCAGAGACCCGTTAAGGAAAAATTGTAAGAGCAGGCAATTCAAAGGATATTATGTTTGATTTTTTTGCATTTCCGCGCGCATAAATTCTAATCATTGATCAGTTTTTATCCCTGCTTTCATCTCTGGCCTTGCGGCAAGGCATAATTTTATGTCCATTATGCCGCCCAAAGAGTCTATATCCGGGCACCTATGGCCGTATTTACCACAGTTTCCGAAAGCGACCTTGCGCACTTCCTTGCCGATTATGATCTGGGCGAGGCGGTGACTCTGACGCCCATTGCCGAAGGTGTGGAAAATACCAATTACAAGCTTTTGACCAGCACCGGCCTTTATGTGCTGACCTTGTTCGAGCGGCGCACCCCTGCGGATGCCTTGCCTTATGTGGTGGATCTGATGCTGCAGCTCGATGCCCGGGCGGTGCCGGTGCCCCGGCCCATTGCCGATCGGGAAGGCCGGGCGCTCAAATCCCTGTGCCAACGCCCGGCTTTGATCGTCAGTTTTCTGGAAGGCAAATCCCTGCTCGATCCGGGGGTTGATGCCTGCCGCGAGGCGGGCGGCGGGCTGGCCCGGCTGCATCATGGGGCTGAGGGTTATGGCGGCTTTCGTCCCAATCCATTTGGGCTTTCAAGCTGGGGGCCATTGGCTGAAAGCTGCGAACAGGCAGCAGACCGCGCGGCCAAAAGGCGGCTGCCATCCATCTTGCGCGCCCTTGATCGGCTCACCGATAGTTGGCCCTATCATCTGCCGATGGGATCGTGTCACACGGATTTTTTCCCCGATAATGTTTTTTTCAGCGATGGCCGCTTCAGCGGGGTGATCGATTTTTATTTTTCCTGCGATGAATTGCGCGCCTATGATCTGGCGGTGGCCTTGGCCTCATGGTGTTTTGATGCGCAAAATCGCTTTGTGCCGCGCCGCGCCGAAGCGATGATCGCGGGCTATAGCGCACGGCGTGGCCTTTCGGCGGATGAGCGGGTGGCCCTGCCTTTATTATGCTTAGGCGCTGCGGTGCGCTTTACCCTCACGCGGCTTTATGATCGCCTGCATCCACAAAATGATGCGCTGGTGAAGGAAAAAGACCCCGAGGAATTTGCCACCCGCATGGATCTTTTCTACGACATGACAACAGCCGGAAAAGGGCTTTTCTGATGCGCTATACCAGCACCCGGGCGGATTTGGATATTGATTTTGCAACGGTGGTGGCCAGTGGCCTAGCGCCCGGCGGCGGGCTTTATCTGCCCCAAAGCTGGCCCCATATCGATCAAGCCGAACTGGAGCGGCTGGGGGCGGGCAGCTATGCCCAAGCCTTGGCTTTTGTGGGGGGGCTGTTTGATGGCGGCGCGCTTTCCGCTGCAGCCTGGCAGGAAATTGCCCATAAAGCTTTGGCCGGATTTCGCCATTCTGCCATTGCCCCCCTCAATCAGCTTGGTGCTGATCATTGGCTTTTGGAGCTGTTTCACGGCCCCACTTTATCTTTTAAGGATTATGGCCTTCAGCCCCTGTCGCAATTGCTGGCGGCTTTATCGGCGCATAAGGCGCGCAAGCTGTTTATTCTGGGGGCCACATCGGGGGATACCGGCTCGGCGGCGATTGCCGCTTTCCGGGGGCAGCCGGGGGCGCGGATTGTGATCCTGCATCCCCATGGCCGGGTATCAGAGGTGCAAAGACGGCAGATGACAACGGTGGATGATGCCAATGTTCTCAATCTGGCGGTGGAAGGCAGCTTTGATGATTGCCAGCGCTTTGCCAAAGCGCTTCTGGCCGAGCGTGCCGAACGCACTGACGAGGCGGTGTTGTCGGTCAATTCCATCAATTGGGGGCGGCTTTTATTCCAAACCGCCTATTATGTGTATATCGGTGCGCAGATGGCGCGGGCAGGCCGGGCCTTTGCCGTGGCGGTGCCAAGTGGCAATTTCGGCAATGCCTTATCGGCCTTGATTGCCGCAAAAATGGGGGTGCCGATCCGTCATCTGATCGTGGCCACCAATGCCAATGATGCCTTGAGCCGGATTTTTACCGAAGGCAAAACAACCCGTGGGCCGGTGCGCCAAACCCTCAGCCCGGCGATGGATATTCAAATTCCCAGCAATCTCGAACGCCTGTTGTTCCTGCTCAATGGCTGCGATGCAACGAAAACCGCCGCGCAAATGGCGGATATGGCGGAAAGCGGGCATCTTGCCTTGCCGCAAAACTGGGCCGATGATCTGCCCTTCAGCCTTGAAGCCCATGCGGTGGATGATGCTGAAATTCTGCAAACTATCCGCGAAACCTTTGCCGGAACCGACCGGATCATCGATCCCCATACGGCGGTAGCGGTGGCGGCGGCCCATCGCGCAAAAGGGGCGGCGGGCTGTGCTGTTCTGTCGGTTTCCACTGCCCATCCGGCAAAATTTCCCGATGCGGTGGAGCAGGCCCTTGGTTTTGCGCCGCCCGTGCCCGAGCCTTTGGCCCGGGTTTATGATGCGCCGGAACGCTTTGAAATCGTGCCCTCAAGCCTTGATGCCGTGCGCGCTGCTATCGGCTGAGGGGTCGAAATGACGAAAAAACGGATTATTTTCCCGCTCGGGACTATTTCAGACCTGTGAGCCACTTCAAGATAGAAATTTTCCCGTTCGGGATATTTTTATAGACAGCCTTCAGGAATCCATGATACTTTCCCGTTCGGTAAAGATCATGACAAGACGCAACCTTACCACCGCTGATATCGGCGACATCGTCCGAACCACTCGCAAGGCCGCTGGCCTGCGGCAGGATGAGCTTGCGGGCGCGGCTGGCGTCGGCCTGCGCTTCATCGTCGATCTTGAAGCAGGCAAGCCGACCGCGCAAATCGGTAAGGCGCTTCTGGTCCTGGCGGCGCTGGGATGCTCGCTCGATATCATACCGCCGCCCAACACCAAAGGAGTTCGACCCAAAGGCCCTCAGACGCCATGATACGCACCCTTGATATCTGGTGGAACGGGCGCCTGGTGGGCCAGTTGACGCAAAACCAGCATGGCGAACTCGGCTTCGCCTATGCGCAGGCGTGGCTCGACGACGAGGATGCGCAGCCCTTGTCCGCTTCGCTGCCCAAGCGGGCAGAGTCGTTTACGCGCCGCGAATGCCGCCCGTTCTTTGGCGGGTTGCTGCCGGAAGAAAGCCAGCGCGATGCGGCGGCTCAGGCACTTGGCGTGTCGCGCGCCAATGATTTTGCCCTTCTTGATCGTCTTGGCGGCGATGTCGCGGGCGCGCTCCAACTCCTGCCACCCGGCGAAAATCCGGCTCGTCTTGCCTCCGAACAGCCGCCAATTCCGCTTGACGATGCGGGCCTGATCCGGGTGTTGGATGCGCTTCCCCGCCGCCCGCTGCTCGCAGGCGAAGACGGGCTGCGCCTCTCTCTCGCGGGGGCGCAATCGAAGCTGCCGGTGGTTCTGGTGGATGGCGCAGTGGCCTTGCCTGCCCCCGGCCAACCCACGACGCATATTCTCAAGCCCCCGATATCGCGCCTCAAAGCCACGACCGAGAACGAGGCCTTCGTGATGCGCCTTGCGGCCGCAATCGGTCTCGATGTTGCGCCGGTCGAAGCGCGTATCATAGAGGGTCGAACGTTTCTGCTGATCAAGCGCTATGACCGTGCCTTCGGCCCCGGTGGCATGGTGCGCCGGATCCATCAGGAGGATTTCTGTCAGGCGCTCGGCGTGCCGACGGAAACCAAATATGCCAGTGAGGGCGGCCCGACCTTCAAGGATGGCTTCGCGCTGCTCCGCCGCATCGCCGCAAGGCCCGCTGTCGATGTGCTGAAGCTTTTGGATGCGGTGATTTTCAATGTGATCGCCGGGAATGCCGATGCGCATGGCAAGAATTTCTCGATCCTTTATGATGCCAAAGGCCCGCGCCTCGCCCCGCTCTATGATCTGCTGGCAACCCTTGCCTATCCTGATCTCTCGCTGAAATTCGCCATGAAGATCGGGAAGCGCGCCACGCTAGCCGAATTGGATGCAAAGAGCTGGGCAGCCTTTGCGGCGGACGCGGGGCTGGGCCTCCCCTTGATCCGCCGGAGGATCAAAGAGATCAGCCAAAGCGTGATCGCGCGAACAGGCGATGTTGCGGCCGGGTTGGCCCGCCCTGGCTTTGACCAGACGGCTATCGAAAGCTTTGCCGAAATGATGTGCGCGCGAGCGGAGCGCTGCGCTTTGACCTCCCTGAAACGAGGCGATGACAGCCCGCTTTTTTCCCGGCACAGTGGGTGAAGCCTATCGGATTGTGCAAAAGGAGACCTGCCCCATGACCATGCCCGCTGCCCTTAAGGGGCGCTTGCGCCTGCCGGTGATCGCCGCGCCGATGTTTCTCGTTTCCGGCCCGGAACTGGTGATTGCCTGCTGCAATGCCGGGGTGATCGGCACTTTTCCCAGCCTCAATGCCCGGCCCATCGAACAGCTTGATGGCTGGCTTCAGGATATGGAAAAGCGCCGAACCCCTGATGCCGCGCCTTTCGGGGTCAATCTTATCGTTCATCGATCCAATAGCCGTTTGGCCGAAGATACAGCCCTTGTGGTGGCGCATCAGGTGCCCATCGTGATTACATCGGTGGGACATCCGGGCGATATTGTGGCCCAGGTTCATGCTTATGGCGGGCTGGTTTTTCATGATGTGATCAATATGCGCCATGCCCAAAAGGCCATCGAAGCCGGGGTGGATGGCATCATCGCCGTGTGCGCCGGGGCCGGTGGCCATGCCGGGCAGCTTAGCCCCTTTGCTTTCATCCCCAAGCTGCGCGAACAGTTTGATGGGGCGATCATTCTGGCGGGCAGCATGTCCGATGGAAAGGGGGTGCGGGCCGCCGAAATTCTGGGCGCGGATTTTGCCTATCTGGGTACGCGCTTCATCGCCACCCGCGAAAGCATGGCCGATCAGGCCTATAAAGAAATGATCGTGCAATCGGATATCAGCGATATCGTCTATACCGATCAGGTGTCTGGGATCATGGGCAATTTTCTGGCCCCCAGCCTTGCGGCGGCGGGGGTTGATCCCACCCCGGGGGCAGTCGCTAAATCGGTGGATATGGATTTATCCATGCGCGAAACCGGCGAGAAGAAAAAAGGCAAGGCCTGGAAATCGATCTGGAGCGCGGGCCAGGGCGTGGGCGGTATCAGCGATTGCCCCTCGGTTCAGGACCTTGTGGATAAATTGGCGGCGGACTATGAAAACGCCGGATAAAATGTTCTTGATATGTTCTGTTCTGTCCCTTATCATCAGGCATTATGCAGGATTGCCCGCCCATAGATGAAGACCCATTCCCATCGGCAGCCTATGCGGATGGGTATGGGGGCGATGATGAAAGCTTTGCCACGAGCCCCATGGGTTTCATCAGCCCTATGGGTTCTGCCAATCCTGTGCGGGCGTCCCTGCGGCGGGGCCGGGGGGCGGTTTCCAATGCATCGGGGCGGCATGAGCCTTTATCGCGTCAGGCCGTTGAGGATGGGTGGGCCGAGGATGAGGCGGATCTGGCGCCCCTTGCTACCCATATCACTTTGGAAAAAGCGCGCAGGATCATCACCAAAAACAGCTCGCCCGATATTCCTTTTGATCGTTCGATCAATCCCTATCGGGGGTGCGAACATGGCTGCATCTATTGCTATGCCCGGCCCAGCCACGCCAATATGGGGCTGTCGCCGGGGCTGGATTTTGAAACCCGGCTCTTTGCAAAGCCCGATGCGGCCAATCTGTTAAGGGCAGAGCTTGCCCATCCCCGCTATCGCTGCGCGCCGATTGCCATTGGCACCAATACCGATCCCTATCAACCGATCGAGCGTGATCAAAAACTCATGCGGTCGATTCTCGAAATATTGGATGAAACATCTCATCCGGTGACCATCGTTACCAAATCGGCCCTGATTTTGCGGGATATTGAACTTTTATCATCTTTGGCCCAGCGCAATCTGGTCAAAGTCGCGCTGTCTGTCACCACCCTTGATCATCGGCTGGCCCGCCGGATGGAGCCACGCGCCAGCACACCGGGTCGCCGCATCGAGGCTATGAAGGCGCTGGCCGAAGCCGGGGTGCCGGTAGGGGTGATGGTGGCCCCGGTAATCCCGGCCCTGACTGATCATGAAGGCGAGAAAATCCTCGCCGCCGCCTATGCAGCCGGGGCCCGCGAGGCAGGCTGGGTGATGCTGCGGCTTCCCCATGAAATCAAGGATTTATTTGCGGAATGGTTGCAAGAAGAACGCCCGGATCGGGCATCGCGCGTCCTGAATCTGGTGCGTGATATGCGCGGTGGGCGGCTCAATGATGCGCGCTTTGGCCATCGGATGCGTGGCGAAGGGGCCTATGCCGAGATGGTCACCGCCCGGCTGCGGCTGGCCATCACCAAAATCGGGTATAATCGGGAGATCAGAAAGCTCGATTGCAGCCTGTTTACCCCGCCCCCCAAAGCCAGTGCCAAGGGGGACCGGGGTTCAAATGGGGGGGATGCGGGCGACAGGCTGCAATATTCGCTCTTTGGCGATGGCTAGCTTCCGTCTTAAAAATCAGGCTTCTGCTTACGGTTCAGGCTTCGCCCATGGTTTCCAGCATGGCGGCATCAAGGGCTTCGCGCGGGGTTTTACCGGCCCAAACCACGAATTGAAAAACCGGGTAAAAGCGTTCGCATTCGCTCAAGGCCGTTTCCACCATCACGGCCAGATGATGGCCGGATAGGCCGCAGCCCTCTTCATCGGCGATGGTGGCATGGCGATACATCAAAAGCCCTTCATCGCACCACATTTCAAAATGCCCCAGCCACAGCCGCTCATTGATCAGGCCCAATGTTTCATAAACAGCGGCGCGTTTGGCTTCGGGAACCCGGCCATCAAAAACACAGGCAACCTGCAAAACACGTTCTTCTTCGCGCCAGAAAAAACGAAGCTGATATTCGCAATAGCCGCCGGTCACCGCAGCGGTCAATTCATCGTCTTGTCGATCATAAACCCAATCATTGGCATTGGCCAAATCTTCAACCAGATCAAGGGGATTGGATTCTGTGGCGATGCTGTCGTCGGCAATGAGCGTTGTCATGCGCTGTCACTCCTTTGGCTGCTTCCCTGTAGAAGCCACCGGGGCTATGCGGGCCACCGGCTGGTCTCGTCAAGACAGTCTTGTCGATCTTGCCAAAACACCAACATCTGCCAGGCCACTGGTTTTTGGCCAATGAACTGGCCGCTCTGTGACATTTGACACGAGAGCAATGGTGCCAGCTTGCCAGGCACTGTGCAAGGGAACTCTGGGGAAGCCGCCTCAATATCTTGTGGATAACTGCAAGATCTGGTTAAATTTTCGTTACAACTTACCAGACCTAGTATTCAATCGGTTTTGGGGCCTGTTGATCGAGTGCCCGCGGTTTTATTGGCGCTTGTTTTGCCTGTGGCCGGTTTGGCTTGAACGGGCTTATCGGCGGCCTTGCCAGCAGTGGTGGCTGGCTTTTTGGGACCGCTTTGGGCGCTCATCTCAGCTAGCCGGTCTTCAAGGGCCTTGAGCCTGTCGTTCAGGCGATCATTTTCCGCCCGGGCTTTGGCCGCCATTTCCTTCACCGCGTCAAACTCTTCGCGGGTCACAAGGTCAAGCTCGCCCAATCGACGATCGAGAAAAGCGCGCACGGCCCCTTCCGCTTCGGAGCGAACGGATGTCAGCGCCCCTGCGGCGCCGGTAGCAAGCTTTGCCAGATCATCGAAAAATCGGTTATCGGTCTGCATGTTGGTTCAGTCTTTCAAGCGTTTAGAATCACCCTCCGAATATGGGGGGATAGCCGGCTTTTTGCAAAGACTGTTTTTTCGCCCGCCTGACAGCTTTGGTTCTCCGGCGATCCCTGCCGGCTTTCTGCAAAGCGTGCCCCCATCAAACTTGACTTCGTGCTTGTGGCGCGGATGATGTGCCCCCACGAAGGGGCCGAGATAAACGGAAGGGCACAGGCGACCATGCTGGAATTTATTGATATGGGGCTGCAGCCCATGGCCAGTGGGCCTGCCTTTTTGCTGGCCAATGGGGTGTTGGCTTATCCCCAGATCGATCCTGTTCTGGTCAGCATTTTCGGATTTCCCATCCGCTGGTATTCCCTTGCCTATCTGGTCGGCCTTTTGGGGGGCTGGCTTTGGGTGCGCAAGGTTGCCGTGGCTTTGGCCGTGCCGATCACCCGCCGCCAGATCGATGATTTTCTGACATGGGCCACCTTGGGGGTGATTCTGGGTGGTCGTTTGGGCTATGTGCTGTTTTACAAACCCGCTGCCTATCTTGATAATCCCATGGCTATTCTGCGCCTTTGGGATGGGGGGATGTCGTTTCATGGCGGGCTTTTGGGGGTGACGCTGGCGATCATCTTTTATGCCCGGGCGCAAAAGCTGCCCTTGCTGGGTTTTGCCGATATGATCGCCGCCGCTGTACCCATTGGCCTGCTTTTCGGGCGGCTGGCCAATTTCATCAATAGCGAATTATGGGGCCGCCCCAGCACGGTGCCCTGGGCGATGATTTTCCCCACCGATCCCGTGCAGGTGCCGCGCCATCCCAGCCAGCTTTATGAAGCCCTGCTGGAAGGGCTGCTTCTTTTCATTGTGTTGAACGCCCTCATTTATTGGACGCATAAAGCGCGAAAATTGCCGGGGCTGATCGTGGGGCTGTTTTTTATCGGCTATGGTTTGGCGCGCTATCTGGTGGAATTTGCCCGCCAGCCCGATCAGCATCTGGGGCTGTTTGCCGATTTCATCTCGATGGGCCAGATCCTCAGCCTGCCGATGATTTTTTTCGGCCTCTGGGTGATCTGGAGCGCCGCCACGGGCCATTTCCCCCGCTGGCTCGATCCCATTTCTGCGGCCCAATCGCGCAAGAGTGCCCAAATGCGTGGAGCCGGGCAGGCCTCAGAGCGTTCGGCATCCAAAAATGAGCGGGGGCAGCGGTGAGCACCACGCCCCTTGCCCGGCTTTTACACGAGAGGATCGCGACCGATGGCCCCATGACCGTGCATCGCTATATGAGCGAAGCGCTGATGCATCCCGATCATGGCTATTATCGCAAGAATGATCCTTTGGGGGGCGCGGGCGATTTCATTACGGCCCCGGAAATATCCCAGATTTTTGGCGAATTAATAGGTCTTTGGTTGGCGGATCGCTGGGAAGCCATGGGCCAGCCACGGCGGGTGCGGCTGGTTGAGCTGGGCCCCGGGCGGGGCACCCTGATGGCTGATGCCCTGCGCGCGCTCTCTGTCGTTCCCGGCTTGAAAGAAGCGGTGACGGTGCATTTCGTGGAAGCCAATGAAGCCCTGATCAAGGCGCAAGCCCAGCGATTGGGCCGCATGGGGATCGCCAAGCCACAGTGGCATGATCATTTCGATGATGTGCCCGATGGCCCGATCCTGTTGATTGCCAATGAATTTTTCGATGCCTTGCCGATCCATCAACTGGTGAAAACTGAAAAAGGCTGGGGCGAACGGGCCATCATCAGCGATGGCCAGACTTTTTCCTTTTGTTTGTATCCTGCTGATCAGGATCAGATCGATCTGGTCGATCTGGTGCCTGAAGCCCTGCGGTCTGCCCCCATTGGCAGCATCGTGGAAATCTGCCCGGCGGGATTGGCTGTGTGCGAGGATATCAGCCGCCGGATTCTGGCTTTTGATGGGGCGGCCCTGATCATCGATTATGGCCATTGTGTTTCCGGAGTGGGGGAAACCCTGCAGGCCGTGCGCCGCCATCAAAGGGTGGATATTTTCCACCGCCCCGGGCAAACCGATCTTACCGCCCATGTGGATTTCCAGCAATTGGCGATAACCGCCAGACAACATGGCGCGGCGGTGGCGGGGCCGATCACCCAGGGGGATTTTCTCAAGGCTTTGGGCATCGATGTGCGGGCGGCTCTTTTATGTTCACGCGCCGGGGAAAAACAGCAAAAAGAGATCAAGGCAGCGGTGCGGCGCTTGACGGCCCCCGATTTGATGGGCGATCTTTTCAAGGCGATGGCCATTGTGCCCGAGCGGCATCTTCTTCCCGGATTTAGAAGGGCAGCCCATAGTGACACCGAATGAACCCACGTCTTCGGCAAGGGGTCCGTCTCTTCAGTCGGATGCGCCTCACCCCATTCCGTCCGCATTACTGGGGCAGATGCCGGGCGTGGTTCATGGATTTTTCAGCCGGTCGGGCGGTGTTTCAACCGGCCTTTATTCCAGCCTCAATGCCGGGCGTGGTTCATCGGATAAGGCGGCTGCGGTGGCCGAGAATCGCCGCCGGATCGAAGGGGCCATGGGCGGTCTGACGCTGGTCACCCCCTATCAGATCCATAGCAATCTGGCCCGCCCGATCTGGGGGATCAAAGTCGCTTCAAAAGATCGGGGCGCGGAGGGCGATGCTTTATATGATGCGGATGATCCGCCACGCTGCGATGCTTTGATCAGCGATCAGCCCGGCCTGCTTTTAGGCATTGTGACCGCCGATTGCGCCCCGGTTTTATTGGCCGATCCCAAAGCCGGAGTGTTGGCAGCCTGCCATGCGGGCTGGCGCGGTGCGGCATCCGGGGTGATCGATGCTACGATTGAGATGATGATCGCTTATGGCGCGCGGCCCGATCGCATGAGCGCGGCCATCGGCCCGATGATTGCACAGGCCTCTTATGAGGTGGGGGCCGAGGTGCGGCAGGCTTTTTTGGATCAGGACCCCGCTTTTGCGGCTTTCTTTGTCGAGGGTGGGCGGCCAGAAGCCTTTCAATGCGATCTGGAGGGGATCGTGGCGGCCCTTCTGGCTCGTGCCGGGGTGAGGGCGGTTGATCCCCTGGGCCTTGATACCTATCGCCTTGCGGATCGGTTTTACAGCTACCGCCGGGCCACCCACCTTGATGAGCCCGATTATGGCCGTCAGCTTTCGGTGATTGGGTTAAAGCCATGAAGTTTGGCCCCCGCTTTGGGGCATTCCATAGGCTGTTTTCTTATGAGGCGTTCTTTCCTGAGGATGGTCTGTTTACAGCAGGGGCGGCGCTTGCTAAGAGCGCTGCAAGATTGTCGCAGAACGGTTGGGCGACCTGACCACCGGGCTTGTGATGGGCATGGCCAGCCATGGCCGCAGCCGATGCGGTGATGGACGCAAAAGACGCATACGGAGCAGAGTATGAAAATCCTGACCGGTAATTCCAATCCGCCACTGGCCGAAGCCATTGCCGCCTATCTCAATATTCCCCTTACCAAAGCCAGCGTAAAGCGCTTTTCCGATCAGGAAATTTTCGTGGAAATCCATGAAAATGTGCGCGGTGAGGATGTTTTCGTGGCGCAATCCACCAGTTTTCCGGCCAATGATCATCTGATGGAATTGCTGGTGTGTATCGATGCTTTAAAGCGGGCTTCGGCCCGACGAATCACCGCTGTTCTGCCATATTATGGCTATGCCCGCCAGGATCGCAAACCGGGGCCGCGCACGCCGATTTCAGCCAAGCTGGTGGCCGATCTGATCACCACGGCAGGTGCGGATCGGGTTTTGACCATGGATCTTCATGCCGGTCAGATTCAGGGCTTTTTCGATATTCCCACGGATAATCTTTATGCCCTGCCGGTTTTGGGCCGCGATCTGCGCGATCATTACAGCCAGGATGATCTGATGATCGTATCACCCGATGTGGGCGGCGTGGTGCGGGCCCGGGCCTATGCCAAGCGGGTGGGCGCACCTTTGGCCATTGTTGATAAGCGCCGGGAGCAGGCCGGTGTTTCAGAAGTGATGAACATCATCGGCGATGTGAATGGCAAGGTGTGTGTGCTGGTGGATGATATCGTCGATTCGGCGGGCACCTTGTGCAATGCCGCCGATGCCCTGATGCAGGCGGGGGCAAAGGCGGTTTCGGCCTATGTCAGCCATGGTGTTTTATCGGGCGGGGCGGTGGCGCGCATCGGGGCTTCATCCCTGAAGGAACTGGTGATCACCGATTCGATTTTGGCCACGGAAGCGGTGCGCCTGTCTACGAAGGTGCGGCGCATCACCATTGCGCCCTTGATTGCCGAAGCGATGAACCGCATCAGCCATGAAACATCGGTTTCAAGCCTGTTTGATTGATTTTCCCTTTTTCATTTTTTGGGTCTGATTTTCGGTGCCTTTTTCAAATGGTCACCAAAACATGCCTTATTTTGCCATAATCAAAACCGCCATCCTTAATGATGCGTAAAGATCGACAGTGCCTGCTGAATAATCAGCGCACAGACAAGCTTTATCAGCGCATAGGAGGCGAAGACGATGAAATTTCGTTTGGTTCTGTCTGCCCTTTTGGCCCTCTTCATGGTGGCCCCGGTGGCTGCCGATGATCATAAATCCGGGAAAACGATTGTTGAGATTGCCGCAAGCAATGACGATTTTTCAACCCTTGTCGCAGCCGTGAAGGCGGCGGGCCTGGCGGAAACTTTGTCGGGCAAAGGGCCCTTTACGGTTTTTGCCCCCACCAATGCCGCTTTTGCCGCATTGCCCGCAGGCACGGTTGAAAGCCTGCTGAAGCCGGAAAACAAGCAAAAGCTTGTTGATATCCTCACCTATCATGTGGTGTCGGGCAAGGTGATGTCGGCAGATCTGGCCGGGAAAACGATCGACGCCAAAACGGTTGAGGGCGGCACTCTTGCCATCGATGCCACATCGGGGGTTTCGGTTAATGATGCAACGGTGACAACAGCCGATATCGCCGCCTCGAATGGCGTTATTCATGTGATCGATCAGGTCCTTTTGCCCAATTAAGCAGGGCCTGTTGATCCATATTTGAATGAAAAGAAAGAGCGGTTCCATCATCAGGGGCCGCTCTTTTTTATAGTGCAGCCCCCTTGTTTCGAGGGGCTGGCTCTGATCGGGTGTTTATTGCAGGCCCGATGCCAGAAGCGAGACCCGCCCCGCTTTGGCCAGCAAAAGCCCCGGATCAAGGGCTTTGTCGGCGGGCTTCAGGCTTTCGGGATAGGCTGATGAAAAAAGCGCCAGAGTTTCATCAAGGGCATCGCGAAAACGGGGATCGAGTTGCTCGCGGATCAAATCGGCGCGCCTTTGGGCGGCTTTCAGATAGCCATAGCCATCAAGCCAGGCATCCTTATTATCCCCGGCAGCCACGAGGCGATATTGCAAAGCAGCGCGATCCACCATATCGGCGATCACTGCCGCTTCGATGGCGGCGGTGCTGTGGTTGGCTCGGGGGGCTTTTTTCGCTGCGGCATCAGTGGCGGCCAGCACCGTTTTGACCGCCGCTTCCACCTTTTGGGTGGGTTTACCGGCGAAAGCCAGATCACCAGCCTTGAACATGGCCTCCACGAAGGGATCGACCCCTTGGGCTTTGAAGGCCGCTTCCAGATCATAATAAACTTCTGAAATGGGGTGAACGAACATTTCCGCCCCGGCCTGATGATCTTCAGCGCGATAAGCGGCCAGACCGGCCAGATAATGCGCCCTGATCACATCGAGAGCGGTGAGATAGACCACCGGATCATGCTGGGCGGCAACAGGATCGACCCCGCTTTCACCCCCTTCGCCGCCGCCTTCACCGCCTTCGCCGCCTTCGCCACCGCCCTCTCCGCCCTGTTGGACCACGCTGGCATAAGCCGTTCTGGTCAGATCGTCTCCGCGTGGGTTATGAGCGTGCTCCACAGCGTCTTGGTTGGCGGCCGTGGATAGCCCCGGCTCTGATAGAGGTTTATCAGCCATGGCCATCCCCCCTGTCGCAAGGCCCGGGGTGATCAGCGCGGCTGCGCCAAGGCTTGTCCAAAGTCTGCGACGACGCCATGGTGTCATTGTCTTGTCCTGAATCTAGGATTGCAAATCATGTTCATTCTCATTAGTGATGCCTTGAATTCTGATGATCTGTCAAGTTTACAAAAGATGCTGCCCGAGCTTGAGTATGAGCCGGGGGCGAAAACGGCGGGCTGGCATGCACGCGCGGTGAAATCAAACTGGCAGGCCAAATCGTCTGCCGCGCGCAGCCATTGCCAAAGGCGGATCAAACAGGCTTTGCTGGAGCATCCCCTGTTCAAGGCCGTGGCGTTGCCTGCGCGGATTGCTGATCCCCTGATCAGCCGGACGGCGCCGGGGGAGGGCTATGGCCGCCATGTGGATGATGCCCTGATGGGGCCAGCCTTGCTGCGTACTGATTTATCCTGCACGGTTTTTCTGAATGATCCCGAAAGCTATGAAGGGGGGGAACTGGTGCTGGCGGGCTTGGGTGGCGAGGAAGCCTTCAAGCTTCCTGCTGGCAGCCTTGTGCTTTATCCTTCCACCAGCCTTCATTGGGTTGAGCCGGTGCGTTCCGGCTTGCGCTTTGTGGCAGCCACATGGGTGGAAAGCCTTGTGCGGGATGCGGGCGCGCGGGAGGTTTTATTCGATCTGGGGCGCGTTATGGAACAGCTCCATCAGCACGAAGGCAAATCGGAAAGCTTTGATCTCATCGCCAAAAGCCGCGCCAATCTGCTGCGGCGCTGGGCTGGTCAGTGACCAGCCCCCTTTATCGAATACGCGCTGGTCAGTGACCAGCCCCTCTTTGTCGAACAAGCGCTGGTCAGTGACCAGCCCTCAGCGTTATTTGGCAGAGAGGCGAGCCGCGATTTTTTCGGCAATATCAAGATAGGCACGGGCCTGCGGACCATCGGGCGATACCGAGACCACCGGGGTGCCTTGATCGGATGTTTCGCGGATATCCATATGCAGGGGAATTTCGCCTAAGAAATCGGCACCCAAAGCGGCAGCGGTTTCGCGCGCCCCACCGGTTCCAAAAATATCGGCGCGATCCCCGCAACTGGGGCAAAGGAAATAGCTCATATTCTCGATGATGCCGAAAATCGGCACATCCACCTGCCGAAACATCGCCAATCCCTTACGGGCATCGATAAGGGCAATATCCTGAGGTGTGGAGACGATTACCGCCCCCGCCAAAGGCACTTTTTGGGATAAAGTGAGCTGCGCATCGCCGGTGCCGGGGGGCATATCCACCACCAATATATCCAGATCCCCCCAATGCACATCGCCCAAAAGCTGGGTGACGGCCGATCCCACCATGGGGCCGCGCCAGACCATGGCTTTTTCCTGATCCACCAGATAACCGATCGACATGGTTTTGATCCCATGGGCGATGATCGGCTCGATAATTTTTCCCGCCACATCTGGCTTGCCTTGCGCCCCCACAAGCCGGGGCACCGAGGGGCCATAGATATCGGCATCCAAAAGCCCGACATTGAGGCCCCGACGCGCTAAAGCAAGGGCGAGATTAACGGCGGTGGTTGATTTCCCAACCCCCCCCTTGCCGCTGGCGATGGCGATGATCGCCTTTACATCCTTGATCCCTTCCAGGGGAGGCGCGGGCTTTGGACCCTGTTTTCCCGGCATCTGAGGGGGGAGAGCGGGACGAGCCGCGGCGGGTGTGGAGCCCTGCGGGCGTTCGGCGGTGAGCACCACCGTGCTTGATAAAACGCCGGGAATGGCCTTCACCACCTGTTCGGCCCGGGCGCGCAAAGGCTCGGATCGGCTGGCCTTTTCGGCATCGGGAAGCTCAAGCGAGAAACCGATATGGCCATTTTTTATCACCAGCCCTGTTACATAGCCCAATGACAGGATATCCTGCCCGCTTTCGGAGTCGATGACGGTTTTCAAGGCATCGAGAATTTGTTGTTTATCGACGGTCATATTGGGCCTTTATCTTTAGTCAAATGGATATTTATCGTGACTTTGTGTCATAGAATGGAAAGCTGACATTGCGACAGGTCCCCGTCTTTCATATATAGCGTTACAGGAATTCTTTGCAAAAGCGCTGTTTTGAATCGCAGTGTTTGAAGCGCTCTGTTTTTAAATCAAGGGGAGAGAAAATTTATGCCCTGGCAAAATACCGGCGGCGGTGGCGGAAATGGCCCATGGGGTGGCGGGCCGCAAGGGCCTCAGGGGCCTCAGGGGCCAAGACGACCCCAAGGGCCTCAGCCCGATCTGGATGAGATGATCAGAAAAGGCCAGCAGCGCTTGAAACAAATGCTGCCCCAGGGCGCAGGCGGTAAAAGCGGGATCACCCTTTTGATCATTTTAGGGCTCATTCTTTGGGCGGCGACCGGGATTTATCGGGTGAATGCCGATGAGCAGGGCGTGGTCTTGCGCTTTGGCGCGGCGGCCGAGCAGCCGACGCTTCCCGGCCTGCATTGGCATTTGCCATGGCCGATTGAAACCGCTCTTACCCCAGCGGTTACGGTTGTTAATCGGGTTGATATCGGCTTTCGTCAGGGCATGGGGCAGGGCAATCGTCCGGCAGCTTTGCTTGATGAAAGCCTGATGCTTACCGGTGATGAAAATATCGTGGATGTATCTTTCACGGTTTTTTGGCAGATCAAGGATGCCACCAAATATCTGTTCAATATCCAAAGCCCACAGGAAGGAACCGTTAAATCGGTTGCGGAAAGTGTGATGCGGGAAATCGTTGGGCGCACCAACATCCAGCAGGTTTTGACCGAGGGGCGCGGTGCGATCGAAACAGAAGCCCAAACCCTGATCCAGCAATCCTTGGATACCTATGAAGCGGGGATTTTGGTTGGAGGCGTGAAGCTTGAAAAGGTTGATCCCCCCATGCAGGTGATCGATGCTTTCCGCGATGTGCAGGCCGCTGAAGCGGATCGTCAGCGTTTTCGCAATGAAGCGGATCGCTATGCCAATCAGATCATTCCCGAAGCTCGCGGGCGTGCCAATCAGATCCTTCAGGAAGCCGAAGCCTATAAGGAACAGGTGATTGCCGGTGCTCAGGGGGATGTGGCGCGTTTCTTATCGGTTTATGAGGAATATGCTCAGGCCAAAGATGTGACGCGCACCCGCATCTATCTGGAAACCATGGAAAATATCTTTACCGATATGGATAAGGTGATCATGGATCAGAATGCCGGTTCGGGTGTTGTGCCCTATATGGCGCTGCCTGCAATCAAGGGCCGCAATGACAAAACATCAGGCGGAGACAGATAATGAACGCACGCTCGATATTTTTGCTGATTGTGCTGGGCGTGGTGATTGCCATTGCCAGTACCGGCTTGTTCACCGTGCGGGAAACCGAACAGGTTATCGTGATGCAATTCGGCGATCCCCGAAGGGTGGTCAAGGAGCCGGGGCTGCATTGGAAACTACCCTTTTTACAACAGGCGAATTATTTTGATTCCCGCATTCTCAATCTTGATATCGACACGCAAGAAGTGATTGCCTCGGATCAAAAGCGCTTGCAGGTAGATGCTTTTACCCGCTTTCGGATTACCGATCCTTTGCTCACCTACCAAACTGTGCGGAATGAATTAGGGGCGAAAAGCCGCATCGATACCATCGTGGCATCTAATCTGCGGCAGGTTCTGGCCTCTGAACCTTTGCGCAACATCGTGTCTGGTGAACGCGCCAAACTGATGGAAAGAATCCGCGAACAGGTTAATCTCAATGCTGATCGCTTTGGTGTCGAAGTGGTTGATATGCGCTTGCGCCGAGTGGATTTGCCGGATGCCAATTCGCAGACCATTTTTGATCGGATGCGGACCGAGCGTGAGCGTGAAGCTGAAGAAGCCCGGGCGGAAGGCCGTGAATTGGCGGCGCGGATCAGGGCGCAGGCTGATCGCGAACGCACTGTTTTGCTGGCTGAAGCCGGCCGTGAAGCGCAAAAGCTGCGGGGTGAAGGCGATGGGGCTGCGGCCAAGATTTTTGCCGAGGCTTTTGGCAAGGATGTGGATTTCTTTGAATTCTACCGCTCTATGGAAGCCTATCGCAACGCATTGGGTAATCAATCCACCACCATTGTTTTGTCACCGGATAGCCCTTTTCTTGAGTATCTTGGTAATCAGAACGCGAAAAAATAAACTGAGGCTAGCCCCATGAGCTTTCTATGGACTGATTTTGTCGTGGCTTTGGGGCTGGCTTTTGTTCTGGAAGGTGTGGCCTATATTTTGATGCCGGATCAGATGCGCCGCTTACATGCTTTGGTGCTGAGCTCGGAGAATGAAAAGCTGCGCCTTGCGGGCATTGGCGGCCTGCTCTTTGGCTTTGTGATGATTTGGGTGGGGCGTTTTTGATCCGCCCACAAGCCCGGCCATAAGTCCGCCCATAAACTGAGCAAGAGACGATCAGGGAAAATGAGGGGATATGAGCAGGTGAATTTGTATAAAAGGAGGTGTTATGCGCCATAAAAATGCGACAGCGATAGCGATAACAAAAGCCGGTGATGGATTGAGCGCCAGAACTGATCCCAGAACTGATGCCAGCCGTGAAAATCGGATCAAGCATCTTTTCTTGTGGGTGGGGTTGCTTGCGGCGGTGATTTTCCTTGCCACAGCCTCTCTATCGCAGGCCCGGCAAATGCCGGAAAGCTTTGCGGATCTGGTGGAAAAGCTGTCTCCGGCGGTTGTCAATATTTCCAGCGTGCAAAATGTCGAAGCCACGGCTCAGCGCTCCCCTTTTCCGCCGGGCTCGCCTTTTGAAGATTTTTTTGATGAATTTTTTGATCGCCGTCAGCCCGGGCAGGGGGGGGATGGGCAAGCCCCTACGCGCAAGCTGCAAAGCTTAGGGTCTGGCTTCATCATTGATCCCAAAGGGCTGGTGGTGACCAATAACCATGTCATCGAAAAAGCCGATGAAGTGACCGTGCGCACAGTGGATGGCGAAGAATATCAGGCTGAGGTCATCGGGCGCGATCAGGAGGGTGATCTGGCCCTTTTGCGGATCAAATCGGATCAGGATTTTCCTTTTGTGAAATGGGGATCGAGCAAAAAAGCCCGGGTTGGCGATTGGGTTTTGAGCATCGGCAATCCTTTCGGCCTTGGGGGTTCGGTGACGGCGGGGATCATTTCCGCCCATCATCGCCAGATCAGCGGTGGTCCATTTGACGATTTCATCCAAACCGATGCCTCGATCAATCGGGGCAATTCGGGTGGGCCTTTGTTTAATCTTGATGGTGAAGTGATCGGCGTGAATACCGCCATTTTCAGCCCCACGGGCGGGAATGTGGGCATTGCTTTTTCCATTCCATCGGATCAGGCCCAGCGGGTGATTTCGCAGATCGAAGAACATGGCTATGTGCGCCGGGGCTTTTTGGGTGTGCAGATCCAGGCCGTGGATAAGATGACAGCGGAAGCCCTGGGCCTTGAAAAGGCGAAGGGTGCCTTGGTCAATTCCGTGACCCCCGATAGCCCGGCGGCCAAAGCCGGGATCCGGGAAGGCGATATCATCGTCGAATTCAATGGCGAAGTGGTGGAAGACAGCACGGCTTTGGTGAAGGTCGTCAGCGCTTTGGGTGTTGAGGAAGAAGCGACCCTGACGGTTTTGCGCGATGGCAAGCGGGTCAATCTTTCGGTGGTGACAGGCGAACGGCCAAGGCCCGAAGATCCCACAACCCCTGCTCAGCCTTCGGTGACCGAAGAACTGGGCATGAATTTGTCAGGTTTGACGGTGCTGCTGCGCCAGCAATATGATGTGCCCGATGATGTGAATGGCGCCATCGTTCTTCAGGTGGCCCCTGATCTGCGCCAGCGGATTGCCCCCGGCGATGTGATCGTCGAGGTGAATCGCAAGGCCGTGTCCTCACCCGAGGATGTGAGTGCGGCGATTAAATCCATCCGCGAAGAAGGGCGCACGGCGGCCCTGCTCAGGGTTTATCGTGCCGGTAATTATTATTTCATCCCCATCCCGTTGGATGAATAATTTATGAGGCCCTGATCTTTCAGTGCCACAGGCACAATGGGGCGAAGAGATGAAAAGGGCTGCTTTCGGGTGGCCCTTTTTTGTGTTTATGGCCTTTTTCCAGGGGGATTTTTTATGGCTGATGGATCAATTCCGCCTCGATCATGATCGCCACCTCATGCCCCACGGCGGGAGACCATTTGCCAAGGCCAAAGGCTGAGCGATCCAGATGGGTGCGGGCGGAAAATCCCAAAGTGGGGGCCCCGGTCAGAGGATTTTTGGCATAGCCATTAAAGGTGACCTCAAGGCGGATGGGGCGGCGGCGGCCATTCATTTCCAATTGGCCTTCGATGGTGCCATCCACCCCATTCTGGCTGCGGATGCTTTCGGCAGTAAAATGGATCTCTGGATAGCGGGCCAGATCAAATAGATCCGTGCGCAGGATGTCATCAATCGTTGAACTGCCGCTATTCACTGATTGCAGGGGGATACGCACATCCATCTTGCTTTGCAGTGGATCATCAGGCTTTAAATCAAGGCTGATGTCGATGGTGTCAAAACGCCCGGTAAACTGGCTATAGCCCAAATGGTTCAGGCTAAATTGCACCGAGACATGATCGGGATCGGCGCGATAAATCCCGGCGGGGGCTTTGCTCAAGCGGGTTGTGACATCATGGCTCAACACCGCGATGCCCTGCTCGATTTTTGTGCAACCGGATAGCAGGACCAGCACGGTAAAGGTGAGGATGAAGGCTAAGGCCAGGCGGATCCCAGCAGGCCGAGTTCTTGTAACAGATGGGGTGGCAGGCCATTTATGGATGGAATAAGAGGCGAGAGCGGCTGGATGGAAGCGATCAGGCTGCATGGTTTCCGGTCCTTTTGGGGTAGTCCCATCGCGCCCAAATGGGATTATGAGAGAGGGATGTTCAGCAGATGTTCAGTCCCTTTATAGCAGACTATCAAAAGCAGAGTGCAGGAGGTTAGCATGAAAAGCGCAGATGCGATCAAAACCACAATGGCTCGCATTGTTTATCCACCAAGTGCGGCATTGGCTTTATGCGCATTGTTCGCAATCCCGGTGCTGGCCCAAACTTCACCCACATCCTCTGCGATTGCTCCCCAAATGGATGGCTATCAGATCGAAACGGTGTTCAGTAAAACCTTGAACAACCGAATGAAATCGATTGATGATCTGGAGCGAACATTTGAAAAACGCTTCCGCAAAACCGGTACCGATGACAGTACATCCCAGCGCAGTGCTATCCACCGCTTTCCCAAAAGCCGCACGATAGGCACCCAATGGGCGGGGGAAACACTGATCCCTGATGCCGAAAATTATACCATGGGCAATCTCATCGCCGCTTTGGCGGCCGATAATCTCAATCGCGCGCTTCCTGATTTCAAAGGAACTCTGCGCCTGACCATTGATCGTTTGAAGGTTTCGTCTCATCCCATCGCCTTTCTCAATGCATCCAATTCCTATGTTATGGGCAAGGTGGAATGGCTCGATTCTGAAGGTCATCTTGTAAAATCACAGGATGTGACCGCCAATCTGGTGATCGATCCCAGTGTTGATCTGAACTATGATGGGCCCAAATATGCCTTCATCGAAACGGATGAAGCGGATCGTGTGGGGCCCACCCTTGCCTATTTTGTTGAAAAGGCTCTTGAATCCCTATGGCCTGAGCAGGATGATAAGATCAACGGGCCGGTGATCATCCGCCTGAGCGGCCCCAATGAATCGATTATATTCAATAATTAAAAGCATATCAGGCGACCGGGGGATGAGGATGCGCAAGGCCGGGTTTTTGGCGGCAGCGATCAGGATAGGGGTTGGGTTGGCGTTGGCTTTCGGGCTTGTTTTGCCGCCCACCACGGCTTTGGCTGAAAATAAGGCCACAAAGACGACTGTTGAGACAGGGGCAGCATTGCATCCTTATGAATTGACGATTGAATTTTCCGGAAAGCTCAAGCGCCATATGCGCGCCATCAACCGCATTGAGCGTATTCAGGAAGAACGCTTTCGCCGCAGCTTATCCTTAAACGATGGGGGTGCCGATGTTCAGGGGAGCGAAAAGCCCACCGCCCCCCGATTGCCTTGGGCCGGGGCGGCGCTGATCCCTGATTTGCATGCCTTTTCGGTGGAAAATCTGCTCATCGCTATGGTGGAGCATAATATTGCCAAGGCCCAGCCCGGTTTTAATGGCAGCATCCGTTTGAAGATTGATCGGATCAAGCTTGATGATCATAGCGAGCCTTATTTGCGGGCGTCCAGCAGCTTTGTGGTGGGCAAGATCGAAATGCGCACGCGCGCGGGCGAGAAAATTATCGAGGATAAAATGACCGTAACATTGGAAGCGGATAGGCTGATGCGCACAGGCCCTGCGCAACAGGGCTTTATCTTTTCCAGATATGAAGCGGACTATCGTTTGGCACCGGTTCTGGCGCTTTTTGTGGAACAGGCGCTGGAAAAAGCCTGGCCCCAGAAATCGGAGGAGATCGAAGGGCCGATTTTCATCATGCCCGATCCGGCGGATGTGTCAGCCGCCCGCTAAAGATGAAGGATAAAAGCGTGCGGATTTCTCAGGAAAGTCCCCCTTTCCTTCAATCGATAGGTTCCTTCAATAAAGCAGGGTGCTTTTGGCTTCGGCATAGGCAAGGCCGAAGCTTTGGCAGCCCTTCTCAGGGCCTTCGGCACGACCGAAAGCGGCATGGGCATTGAACTCTACCCGTCCCCCCGCCAGCAAGACCCGGTCTTCGCTTTCTTTCGCCAACCGAGCCATAGATTTGGCAATGAATTCTTCGATGTCATCGCCATCATAGCCGCAAAATTCGGCATTGCCAGCGGTGCGCCCCAGCTTTTGCGCCAGTATAATGAGATAGGATTTATCCGGTCCTTGTTGCGGACCCATGCCCTGCGCCTTGGCAGGCAAGGCCAAAATCGACCCGGAAAGCCCGGCACAGATGCCGATCATCAAGAGCCAGGAGTGATTAAATCGAAGCATCGGTCTTTCCTCGCATTTGTCCATCTCCAGCCTTTTGGGCATGGGGAGCTAGATCGCTCTTTTGATCACGCAATTTGCACTTCAAAGTTGTTTTAAGGAAAGCGTGCTGCCGCTTGCCTTCGTTTGATCCTTTTAGGCGATTTACGCCAAACTGCCAAGAGAACCCGCAGCGGGAATCGCAAAGGCTTGCCGAAAAGAACTCCGCTCATGGCCTGCCTCATCCCCCATTGCTTTTGGCTTCATCATCCGCGCCGCCCTCAAGCTTTTGCATCAGGTTTTTTTGCGGCGCGCGTTTGAACAGCTCCAGCCGCGTTTCCACCGGCTTTCTTGGCCAATGATTATTGGTCATATCGGCATCGGCGGTTTCCAGATTGGGATCAATGCTGATCGATTGGATGGTTTGATCGGTGATGATCAGCTTGGTGACATGGGATTGATTGCTGCGCCAGATTTCTGCCGGGATCGGGCGCTTTTCTGTGCTGCCATCTTCATAGGTGATTTCCAAAAGAATGGGCATGACCAGCCCGCCTTTATTGCTGAAATCAAGGAAATAAAGATTGGAGCCAAGCGCCAGAAGCTCTTGTTCCCATGGCTCCAGCTTTGCGATCAGCTTTTCTGAGGCCTTGCGATCAGATGGGGCGACCGTGAATTCATCATGCGCATTATAAAAATCGCGCAGATGGGGTTCGCGGTCGGTGCGGCGTTCCATCCCTTCGTCGCGCTGCAGGGTGATGGAACGGGGGGCCTCAGCTTTTTGGGCGCGTTTCCATTCGGCCTCCACATCGGGATTTTTGGTATCGATGGTCGCCAATGTGATCTGATCAAGGCTGATATCCACATGATCGGTGGAATAAAACCAGCCCCGCAAGAACCAATCGAGATCGATGCCGCTGGCATCTTCCATGGTGCGGAAAAAATCGGCGGGCTGGGGCCGTTTAAAGGCCCAGCGCCGGACATATTCCCGGAAAGCGAAATCAAAAGCCTCGCGCCCCATCACCGTTTCGCGCAGGATAGTGAGAGCGGCAGAAACCTTGGCATAGCCGGTGATACCGCGATTGATATAGGCGTCCGACTGGGTCATGATCGGCACCTGATTGGGTCGGGTCATTCTTTCAGCCAGGTCACGCGGTTCGCTCCGCAGGGGGGCATCGGGATCAAATTCGGCAAGCGCCAGTTCATCGAGGAAGGAATTGAGCCCTTCATCCATCCACAGCCAGTGGCGTTCATCGGAATTGACGATCATCGGGAACCAATTATGGCCCACCTCATGGATCACCACCCCGATCAACCCATATTTGGTGCGTCGGGAATAGGTGCCATCTTTTTCCGGGCGCGGGGCATTGGCTGCCAGCATGGGATATTCCATACCCGAGCGGATGGGCGCATTGATCGATGTGGCATGGGGCCAGGGATAATCCATCGCCATCCGGCCATAGGTTTCAAAGGTTTGGATGATCGCCGGGGTGGAATAGCGGCTCCATAAAGGTTCGCCTTCCGCCGGATAAAGGGATTGGGCCATCACCATGCGGCCATCAGCAGTTTCATAACCCTGCGCATCCCAAATAAAGCCGGGGGCGGCGGCAAAGGCAAAATCGCGCACATTTTCAGCCTTATAATGCCAGATTACCTCGCTATCGGCTTGGCGCACGGCATTTTCCGCCGCTTCATCAGGGGTGATGATGAACAGTGGCTTTTGGGCGGTTTCCGCCTGTTCCAACCGCTGGCGTTGGGTGCGGCTCAAAACCTTATCGGGATTTTGCAAAACCCCGGTGGCAGCGAGGGTGAAGGTTTCGGGCACGGTGATCGAGACATCAAAATCGGCAAAATCAATGGCGGGTTCGCCATACAGAAAGGCCTTGGTGATCCAGCCGCCATAATCGGTATAAGCGGCCAAACGCGGATACCACATCGAGATGAAATAATTCGGGCTGCCATCTTGCAAAATTTCATAGGCTGTCCGGTTCGACAGCTCTTTCGCCGATAAGATATTATACTGATAATCGATAATCAGGCTGGTGCTGGCCCCCGGTGCCAAAGGCTGGGGCAGATCCACGCGCATCATGCTATCGGTGATCATTGTGGGCAGGGCTTTGCCATTCTGATCGGTAACGGCTTTGATCTGATAGCCAAAATCGCCGCTTTCGATCAACCGCATTTCGCGCAAACGGGCATAGGACAGGCGACCGGCCAAGGGATCGCTCAGGCTTTCCTGCGATGTGGAATGAGGCTTGAAGCGGTTTTGATCAAGCTGTAGCCACAAATAGGAAAGACGATCAGGCGAGCGGTTTTCATAGCGCATCTCATTCCGTCCTTCGATCCGCTTATTTGCATCATCAAGGCGCACATCGATTTTATAATGCACATATTGCTGCCAATATTCATGCCCCGGCGCGCCGGATGCCGCCCTGATGCTGTTGGGGCCCGGCCATTGTTCTTCCAATTGCCGGAAGGCATCATGATGGCCCGCTTTGGTTTGTGCCACCGGATGGGCATCGGCCATGTGGGCCATGAAGGATGTGATCAGAAAAATTGACAGTAAATGCACGACCCGCATGAAACGATCCCTTTTATTTTTTGGGCAGCTTTAACCAATTTGCTATTTCGCAGCATATCTGTAGAAGACTAGCAAAAGGCGAGATGAGAGGGCAATGCGTGTTGCAACAGGCTCATGCGCTTTTGCAGGAAAAGGAAGAAGACCGGATGGCCGATCAAACCAAAAAGCGCAGTTTATATATCAGGCAATTCCAGTTTTCCGATATTGATGATGTGGTGGCGCTTTTGAAAAAAGCCTATCCCACCATGCCCACCATGGCTCCGGAAAATCTTCGCGGGCCCCTCAGCCGCTATCCCGAAGGCCAGTTTGTCGCCATTTTGGATGAGGCCATCATCGGGGTGTGCCTCACCTTTCGAATTTCTCAATCCATTGCCTTAAAGCCCCATAGCTGGGCCGAGATTACCGGCAATGGCTTTGCCTCGCGCCATGATCCCGATGGATCCGTGCTCTATGGCATGGAGGTTGCGGTCGATCCCGATGTGCGCGGCTTGAAAATCGGCCAAAGACTTTATGATGCGCGGAAAAAACTGGCCCGCGAGCAGGGCTTGAAGGGCATTGTTTTTGCGGGCCGGATGCCCGGCTATGGGCGGCGGCGGCGGCGCTTTCCAACGCCTGAAGCCTATCTGGAAGCGGCCCAGGATCGCCGGGTGCGCGATAGCGTGATCGGCTTTCAATTGCGCAATAATTTCGAGCCGGTGCAGATTTTGCACGATTATCTGCCCAGCGACAAAGAAAGCTTTGGCTGCGCTGTTTTGATGCAGTGGCATAATCCCGATATTGCCAATACCGAAGAAACCAAAGGCATTCATCGCAGCCGGGTCAGCGGGCGTCCGGTGCGGGTGGCCACCGTTCAGATGGAAATGCGGGCGGTGGATTCCTTTGAGGAATTCATCAAGAATGTGGCCTATTTCACCGAGGTCGCAAGCGATTATCGCTCTGATTTCGTGGTGTTCCCTGAACTCTTTACCCTGCAATTACTCTCTGCCGAGCCGAAAAAGCTGACCCCTCAGGAAGGGATTGAGGCGCTGACCCGCTATGCCGAACAATTTCGCGAAACCATGCGCGATCTGGCGATGCGCTATAATATCAATATCATTGGCGGCTCAACCCCGGTGCGCATGGAGGGGGGGGATGTGAAAAACATCACCTATGTATTCCTGCGCGATGGGGCGGTTCATGCCCAGGATAAAATCCACCCCACCCCCAATGAGCGTTTCTGGTGGAATATCAAGGGGGGAACAGAGGTGGCGGCGATCCCCACCGATTGCGGCATGATCGGGGTTTTGATCTGCTATGACAGCGAATTTCCCGAACTCGCCCGCCGATTGGTGGATCAGGGCGCCCTGATCCTGTTCGTGCCTTTTTGCACCGATGAACGGCAAAGCTATTTGCGGGTGCGCTATTGTGCCCAGGCGCGGGCGGTGGAAAATCAAAGCTATGTGGTGATGGCGGGGAATGTCGGCAATCTGCCGAATGTCGAGAATATGGACATTCAATATGCCCAAAGCTGCATCCTCACCCCTTGCGATTTTCCCTTTGCCCGGGATGGAATCGCCGCCGATACCACCCCCAATGCCGAAACCGTGGCTTTTGCCGATCTGCATCTTGATGATCTGGTGCGGGCGCGCAATTCCGGCACGGTGACCAATCTGAAGGACCGGCGCTTTGATCTTTATCATATCGATTGGGAGCGCAAATAAATCCCAGTGGAATCATCTTGGCGGATGATCGGCGCAGCCATCAGATTCGATCTGAATGGTGCTGTGGGTGATGCCATAGCGTTTGGCAAGGAAATCTTTTACGCGCAGTAACACATCATCGGCGCGATCTTCGGGCCGGATGGTGATATGCATGGTCAAAAGCGGGCGTTCGGCGGTTAAAAGCCAGACATGCAGATGGTGCACATCGCAAATTTGCACGATTTCGTTTGAAAGTTCACGCGCCAGAGTTTCGGGATCGATATGATCGGGCGCACCTTCCATCAGGATATGCAGGGTTCGCCGGGTGATCGACCAACCGGCGCGGATCAAAAGCCCCGCCACCAGCAAGGACAGCAGCGGGTCGATGGGGGTCCAGCCCGTATAAAGAATGACGATGGCGGCGATGATCGCGGCGATTGAGCCCAGAATATCGCCAATCACATGCCATAAAGCCGCGCGGATATTGAGATTGTTTCGATCCGCCCCGTGGATCAGACGAAAAGCGACGAGATTGACCAGAAGCCCGACGATCGCCACCGCCAGCATCGGTCCGGCCATCACCTCGGGCGGGGAGGCGATGCGCTTTAACGCCTCGATCACGATCCAGATCGTCAAAACTAAAAGCGCCAATCCATTGATGAAAGCGGCGATCACCTCGAATCGGTAATAGCCAAAGCTTTTGCCCCTATCATGGGGGCGGCGAGAGATGCGAAAGGCGGAAAAGGCGAGCGCCAGCGCCGCCGCATCGGTCAGCATATGCCCGGCATCCGCCAAAAGGGCGAGGGAGCCGGATAAAATCCCCCCCGCCACTTCGATCAGCATGAAGCCGCCGATCAAAAGCATCGCAAAGAATGTGCGGCGCTCGTTCAGATGATCATGCCCACCGCTATGGCTGTGGAGGGCGCCATGGCTGTGGCTGTGATGATCTCTATGCATGAAGGGAATCCGGGGACTTTGGCCGAGTTTACTGGTTTACCGGCTTTTGATCATGTCGCGATGGAAAAAGAGCAGAGCTGCGCTGGAAATCCACACCAGCAGCGCCATGATGAACAGGCTGCCGCCATCGCTGGCGATTTGATCGGCTTCGCTGCCCACCACAATGCCAAGAGGGGTGAACAGATGGAAGAAGATCGCGCCGCTGATCACCCCAAGGGCCAAGAGCGCGCCCACGGCATGGGTTTTTGCGGCCCGGCCTTGCCCCTTCAGGCCGCCCAGGGCCGCCCCCGCAAGCAAAAGCAGGCTGGCGATCAATTCCGCCACCCCCACGATCTGTTGGCTGAAAATGCCGCCGGGGGCAAAAAGCCCGGAAAGGCCAAGGCTGCTTTGGGCCCAGCCCTCAATGGTTTTGAAAATATAGACCGGCTCGGGTGCTCCGGTAAATTTGAAAGCCAAGGATTGCACAAAAACAAAGGCAATGAACACGGTCAGCAACCAGGGCAGAATTTTTTTCACAAAAGTCATGGCTCTCTCCTTTATTTCGCATCATGCTTGCATCTTATAATGTGAGAGTGCCACTAAAAATGACAAAGGGGATCAAGATGATGTGTTTGCCAAAAATTTCGGGGCCGAGGTCATGGCGGCGGGGCCGTCATCATCTGGGGGCTTTCGCGCTGATGGCGGCCTTCTTTGCGCCCGGCCTCGGTTGGGCGCAGGTGTCTGGCTCGCAATCGCCCGCAGATGATGCCGCCATCGAAAGCGGCATTGAAAGCGATTATGCTTATCTTGAAAAGCTTTATACCCATCTTCATGCCCATCCTGAATTGTCGTTTCAAGAAGCCGAGACCGCAGCCCGTATGGCCAGCGAGCTTGGGGAATTGGGTTTTGATGTCACCCCCGATGTGGGCGGCCATGGGCTTGTGGGGGTTTTTAAAAACGGCCCCGGCCCCACGCTTTTGATCCGCGCCGATATGGATGCCCTGCCGGTGAAGGAAATGACCGGAAAGCCCTATGCCTCAACGGTAACGGCGGTGGAACAGAATGGCCAGGATGTGCATGTGATGCATGCCTGCGGTCATGATGTGCATATGACCGTTTTTGTTGGCACGGCGCGGCGGCTGGTGGCTTTGCGCGATCAATGGTCGGGCACTTTGGTGATGATAGGCCAGCCGGCGGAAGAACGCGGAGCCGGGGCCAAAGCGATGATTTCTGATGGTTTGTTCGAGCGCTTTCCTCGTCCCGATTATAACATCGCGCTGCATGTCAGCTCATCTTTGGCGGCGGGCAAGCTGGCTTATGTTTCGGGCTATGCCCTTGCCAATGTGGATTCGGTGGATATTGCTGTGCACGGCATTGGCGGGCATGGCGCCTATCCCCATGCCACCAAAGATCCGGTGGTGCTGGCCAGCCAGATCGTGATGGGCCTGCAAACCATCGCCAGCCGCGAGGTGGACCCGCAAGATCCGGTGGTGGTGACGGTGGGATCGATCCATGGCGGCACCAAGCACAATATCATCGGTGATCGGGTCGATCTGCAACTGACCGTGCGCAGCTATTCCGATGCCACCCGCAATCGCGTTTTGGCAGCTATCGAGCGGATCACCAAAAATACCGCGCTGGCTTTTGGCCTGCCGTCAGATCGCTTGCCCGAAGTGGTGGTGAAGGATGAATTCACCCCCTCCACCTATAATGATCCCGATCTCACTGCGCGATTGGTTGCAGCCCTCAGCGGGCCTTTGGGGGCAGAGAATGTGTTGGAAACCCAGCCGGTGATGGGGGGTGAGGATTTTGGCCGCTATGGCCGCGAAGGCATTCCCAGTGTGATTTTCTGGCTGGGTGCGGTGGAGCCTGAAAAAGTGGAAGCGGCAGCGCGCGGAGAGATCAGCCTGCCATCCCTTCATTCGCCATTTTTTGCGCCCTTACCCGAACCCACGATCAAAACCGGGGTGGAGGCGATGACCCATGCAGCCCTTGATCTGTTTGGCGGCGAATAGGATTTGGGGTGGGGCTTTTGATGTGGCTAAGCCTTCATTTTGATCATTTGTGATCCGATGATGGATTGACCAAGGGGCCGATCCGGGGTCATGCTTTTCTTTGCAGTGTTGGAGGGAGGAAGAACCATGATTCCCGGAAAGCCGCCGCAAGAGCAGATAGACGACGATGACAGCCCGCTTAATATCACGGTAGACACCGTTTCCCATATCATCGAACGGGTGCAGGAAGCCTATGGCGATCTGCCCCATGATCATGAAGGGGACGGGGATGTGGATGTGACGGAGCGCCGAGGCGCCGAAGCCGATTTCAATGCGCTGGCAGAATTCATCGATGATTTGAATGAGGATGAACGCATCGATCTGGTGACCCTGATGTGGGTGGGGCGGGGCACCTTCAGCGTCGATGAACTGCCCCAAATCAGGGCAGAAGCCCGACGCGAGGCCACCCACACAACCGCTGAGTATCTGCTTTCCACCCCCTTGCTCGCTATCTATCTGGCTGATGGGCTTGAAGCCTTTGGGTTGGCGGTGGAAAGCGATTAAGGGGATCAGGCACGCCGCTTAGAGCATTTTCCGATCAAAGTGGATCGGATCAAATGCTCTAAATATTTGTTTGACCGCGTCGTGATTCTACTCCGCTCGAAATCGCTCTAGACATCGGGGACGCAGACACCCTTTTGCACGGCCGGACGCTTTGAGATTTCAGTCAGCCATCTTTGGATATGGAGCATATCGGGAAGTTTGCCCTGCGTTTCTTCCTGCAGGAATTTCAAGCCGAATTTGGTCCATGAAAAGCTGGCGATATCGGCGATGCTATAGTCGTCTCCGGCCAGATAGGCGCTTTTGGAAAGCTGGTTATCCATCACCGAAAGCAGGCGGCTCGATTCATCGCGATAGCGTTCGATAGCATAAGGCACGCGATGGGGCGCATAATGATAGAAATGAAAAGCCTGCCCCATCATCGGGCCCAGATTGGCCGCTTGCCAGATCAACCAATTCATCACCCGATAGCGATCTTCGCTCTTCTCAGGCAGGAATTTCCCGGTTTTCTCGGCCAGATAAAGCAGGATGGAAACTGATTCGAAAATCGTGATATCGCCCGATGGGCCATCATGATCGACCAGTGCAGGGATTTTTCCATTCGGGTTGATGGCCAGGAATTCAGCGCGTTTTTGCAATCCCTTGCCGATATCGGTGGGAAAAACAGTATAATCCAGCGCACATTCCTCAAGCATGATCGAGGCCTTGTGCCCATTGGGGGTGGCCCATGTATAAAGATCAATCATGGCATCTCCTTGGTTTGGTGTTTTTTGACCTCCGGTTCAGGCAGATTACCAAAAGGCGCCGATGGGGCCCTTTGATCATGCGCGGGTAAACCTCAATTCCCTAAAAACCGGCACGAAGGATGAACCGCACGGTGCGGCCCGGCGCAGGCACCAGATCTTTGAGGAAGCTGGTGTGAAAGCGAATATCGCTATCAGCCAGATTGCGGCCCTCAATGATCAGTGAAATATCCCGCTCTTCAAAGGGATGAACGACAAGACTGGCCGTAAGGTTCACATAATCATCCGTTGGCAGTTCAAATTCGCCAATATCTTTTTGGCTTGCGGCATATTCCGCGGCGATATGCACATCAAAATAATGGCTTTCATAATCGCTGCCAAGGGTGAATGACAAAGGCGGAATGCGGGACAGGGGGGTATCACTGGCCGTTTCCTTGGCATTCACAAAATCCAATTGCGCATTAATGGAGAAGGCCTGTTCGCCCGCCCGCCAAAGCTCATAATCTGCTTCAAGCTCAAGGCCATAAAAGCGGGCATTGGTGGCTGTGAATTGGGCCACGGGCAGGCCATCTTCTTCCTCGCCGGTAAAGCGCTCGAAAATGAAATCACTATAATCATAATAAAAGCCATTGATCAGGAATTCAAAAGGACCGCCGGCCTTTTTCAGATTGAGTTCAAGGCCTTTCACCGTTTCTTCGCCCAGATCCACATCGCCCAATTCAAAGGTGAAGGTGGCCAGATGCGGGCCATTCGAGAAAAGCTCGTCGGCATTGGGGGCGCGTTCAGTGCGAAAGCTGTTGATCCCGATCAGATAACCATCTCTCAGAGCATAAGAGGCCCCGGCAGAGAGGCTGATGCCGGTAAAATTGCGCTCGACCCCTAAATTATCGGATTGCACATCCTGACGATCAAGCCGGGCCCCCGCATCAAAATGCCAGGGTCCGATTTCATAGCTTTGGAAGCTGTATAATCCCCATTGAAACGTTTCATTGGGGGGAACGAAGGCTTCAGCCCCAATGGCTTCAAAATCGCGGCTGCGCAGATGCAGGCCGCTGGTGCCGGTCCAGCCTTCATGTGCGATCTGATCCAGATCGATCCGGCCTTCCCACTCATCATTCAAAAACAGGGTACCAATCTCGCCGCCTTCGAGCTCAGCCTGATCATAATCGGCATAGCCAAAGCGAAAGCGGGCCTGATCAAAGACCAGAAAATCGCTGGTCCATTCCCCGATCAGATCATAGCGCGTCTGTTCGATATCGATCCGCACGCCTTCTTCGCCGCCCGCTTCACTGTCTGTACTACCGCCTTCTTCCTCTTCTTCCTCAAGCTCTACAGGGATGCCATAATTATTATCGAGCCGGGTGACAGAGGCGCCCAGAAAGCCATGCCGCCCAACATAAGATAAGCCGCCCGTGATCCCCCAATTTTCCAGATCGGAATTCTCGGCCCGGCCAAAAGGCTCGCTTTCCCCGGAGGCCAGTGGATTGGCGGCCCGCTCGCGATCCGATCGTAAAAAGCCCGGAGCCTTGAAATCACCGGCATCACGATAAAAGCCATCCACATGGGCCATCAGGCCCCCAATGATATTGGCATTGAGCGCGCCGCTATTGAGCACTTCATCGCCATTGGTGCCATAGCTGGTGCGAAATTGCCCATCCACCCGGCCGTTTTCGGGCAAGGCACGGGGCACGCGATCGTCGATCACATTCACCACCCCGGCAATCGCATTGGCCCCATACATCAAGGTGGCAGGGCCACGGATCACCTCAACCTTGCGGGCCGTTGCCAGATCCACCGCCGGGGCATGATCGGGGCTGGTGGTCGAGGCATCAAAGGTCCCCAGATCATTGATCAGGATGCGCAGGCGATCCCCTCCCAAACCGCGAATGATCGGGCGGCTGGCCCCCTGGCCAAAGGATGTTTGCGATAGACCGGGCAGGCCATCAAGGCTATCGCCAATGGTGCTGCGCAGGGTGCGGGCTAATTCTTCACCCGCTAAAACCGATGTGCCCTGCAGGATTTCAAAGCGGGATCGTCCGCCGGGATGCGCCGAGACGACGATTTCTTCAATGCCGCCACGATCATGTCCGGGATGGCCTTGATCAGTGGCCATCTGGGCATTGGCCATCCCATGAAGGGCCGTGCCGCTGGCAAGGCTGATGATAAAGAGACGATAAGCTTTTTCCCGCGCCATGGTGATCGGTCCTCAATCTGTGTTTATGGGTATTTGTTTCTTGAGGTCTGTAATGTTATATTATCTCATTATCGTCAAGTCCTAATATCCTGTTTGAAACGTTAAATCCGAAAAGCGCCAAATCAGGTAGAAATGCATGTCGTGATCGCGCTAAGCTGGTGAGATGAGAGGGAGGCCATGGTGCAAAATCAAACCGATCCAGCGATTATATCCAATCATCGGTCCCATGATCATGAACAATGTCAGTCTGAAGCGCTTGATGCCGCGCGGCTGATCTGCGCCCGCCGGGGCACGCGTTTGACCGAGATGCGCCAGCGGGTTCTGGAACTCATCTGGAATGGCCATTCGGCGGTCAAGGCTTATGATCTGCTCGAGATGCTGTCTGCCCCTGATCGCGCGGTGCGCCCTCCCACGGTTTATCGGGCGCTGGAATTTTTGCTGGAAAACAGGCTGATCCACCGGATTGAATCGCTCAATGCCTATGTTGGTTGCCCATCGCCCGGCGAATCTCATGTCAGCCAGTTTTTGATCTGCGAAAATTGTGCGGTGGTGACCGAGCTTTTAGGCCAGGACATCGCAAGGCTGGTGCGTGCAGAGGCCGATCAGCATGGCTTCCTGATCCGCCGCCAAACCGTTGAGGTGCACGGTTTGTGCCAGCAGTGCCAAGCCGCCTGAGTCCGGCCTGAGTCCGGCCTGAGTCCCGCCCCAGTCTGGCCTGAGTCCCGCCCGAGTCCGGCCTGATCCCTGCTTTTGTCACAATTCTCTCATTTCAATGTCACGCGGCTTAAACGCAGGAGGTGCATTATTTAATGAATTGACCTGATAGCGAGAGCGCCGTGTTTCTTGGAAAGATTGTGGGTGAAACGACCCCGGATCATCAACAGATCAACTTAGCCGGGCGGCTGGTGTTTTTGATCGGGCCTCCGGGTGGCGGTATGCGCCGGCTGGTGCATCAAGCCCGCGCGCATCATCTGGGCCGGGGCCGGGTGATTTTCCCGCGGCGCTATCTTGCGCTGGCCTCTGATATCGCCAGCAAAAGGGAGGCGCGATCGCAGACTGAAGATGCGCATTATCTGCCCCGCGATGTTTTTCATGATTATGTGAACCAGGGCTTTTTTGCCCTGCATTGGGGCGATGGCTCGACACTCTATGGCATCGGACGCGAGATCGAAAGCTGGATGGATGCCGGTCTTGATGTGGTGGTGCCAGCGGATATGGATATTCTGGCCCGGGCGCAGGCGCGCTATCCTTCCATGAAGGCCGTGGTGGTTTCCCCCAATGCTGATGCGATGAAGGCATGGATGGCGGGATCAGAAACGGTGGTCTCATCTTGCGATGCCGGGGCTTTCAGGCAGGCGCAATTCCACAGGGCCGATGGGGGCTATTTTGCGCGTGGTTTTCCCAATCTGCCGATGGTGCAAACAGATGAGGATTTCACCAAGGCCGCAGAACGCTTATTGGTCCTTTTGGCGCGATCCTGAAAATCTTGATAAGGGCGGATGGATCAATCCGGCTGATCCACGGGGCGCGGGCGGCCTTCGCTATCCACTGCCACAAAGATGAAGGTGCCTTCGGTGACGGTAAATTCTTCCTCAATGCCTCGGCGGGTTACACAAACCTCAACGCTGATATGCATGGATGTGCGGCCCACAGATTTGATATCGGCATAGCAGCTGATCAAATCCCCCACATGCACCGGGCGGTGAAATTTCATACCCTCGATGGCTACGGTAGCCACCGCGCCCTTGGCCCGTTTGCTGGCGGTGATGCCACCCGCCACATCCATTTGCGACAGCAGCCAGCCGCCGAAAATATGGCCATTCAGATTGAGATCAGCAAGGCGCGGAGCCGTGCGAATGATCGGATCGCGTTTTATGGTCATGGGGAGGGTCTCTGTTGGGGACACTGAAAACACAGCGTCGTATTGTTAAGAATTTTTTTGAACGATTTCGTTGGTTGCTGTCAAGGATTGGGCCGCCGCATCGGCCTTATTGGCAGATTGGGGGAAGGTTTCAGCGGCATCGGGCATGGTTTCCACATAAAGCGAGCGACTGGGGAACGCAAATCCGGCTCCTGCTTCTTCAACGATGTCCTTGATTTTGAAGGCCAACCGCTCTTTCACCTCAAGCCATTCGCCCCATTTTGTGGTGCGGGTAAAGCAATAGAGCAAAATATCGATGGAACTGGCTGAAAAGGCATCGATGCGCACAAAGGTGCTGGCCATTTCGGGTTTGGCAAAATCATCACTTTCCAGAATATAAGCCTCGATCCCATCACGGATGCGGCGAAGCTGGTCGCCGGTTGTGCGATATTCCAGCCCGATGATCCATTTGATGCGGCGATAGGTCATTCTCTGGAAATTGGTGACCGCATTATCCGATAATTTGGAATTGGGCACATAAACCGGGGCCTTGTCGAAACGGCGGATTTTGGTGGTGCGAAAGCCGATTTCCTCCACATCACCTTCCACAACGCCATCAACAGAAATCCAATCGCCGGGATGAAAGCGGCGTTCGCCAATCACGAAAAGCCCCGAAATCAGATTTTTGAACAGATCCTGCGCCCCCAAAGCCACCGCCACGCCAAAAAGCCCAAGCCCCGCGATGATCGGGGCAACAGCAATGCCCCAGATTTCAAGTATGGCCGCAGAGCCCAGCAAAATGAAGGCAACCTTGGCCGATTTGATGATCCAATCCACCATCGCCGGGGTTAAAATCCCCCGGCTGTGCATCAAGATGCCGCCGATGGGGGAAACGATCCGATGCAAGGTCCAAAACAAAGTAAAGGTGACGAGGGAGCGGTTAATATGGTTGAAGAACGCTTCCACATCCTCGCCAACGCTTAAAACGCTGGTGGCAAAAAAGATCCCCATAACAATGGGAATGAAGCGAACAGGGGCCCGGATGACCTCGAGCACCTGATCATCGATATCTGTTTTTGTGCGCGTGGCCGCCCGTTTCAAGGCCGATAAAATAAAGCGGGTGAGCAGATTGCGCAGCATGATGAAGAGGAGGAAAATCCCCAAAGCGATCAGGCTGTCGGCTATATGGATGCCAAAAACCCCATGCTGCCAAACATCGACGACAAGATCCCAAAAATCCTGAAAGGATGCGATAGTCATAAACGGGGTCCGCTGATTTTGGGGCTATTAAAGCCGGGATGTGATGAAGGGCTTTAAAAACCCGCAAAGATGCGATTATTCATGTTCATCGCCATAGGCGGATTGATCATGGCCCGAACGAGCCGAATAAAAAACCAGCCACATCAGCCCTACACCGATGCCAATGGTAAAGACAATCCCCAATCCCATGGCGATCATGCCATGGAGACTAAGGGGTATATCCGTGATTTCCTGCATCACGATATAGGATGTGATGGCGGTGGCCAAAAGCAGGGCACCCAGGATGACAACTGTGAACACTGTTTTCATGAGCGGGATATGGCCTTTTCTGACATGGTTTCAAGGAAGGCGCGGATGCGTTTGGCATTGGCCCCCAGATCGCTGATCCCAATGCGGGAAACAGAGCGCACATCCACCCGGGTTTGATCATCCTCATAGCGCAGGCGCACCACGATATCATCTTTGAAACCATACCAGAATGTGGTGTCTGTGGCCTCGATCAGAGCGCTTTCGGGCAGGTCGCTATCGGAAATGCTTTTATCCTCGATTTCGGCGGCGGCGATCTCCCACCCCAGATCCTTGGCAGCGGCCAGTGCCAGCTTGTGCACCTCATCAAGGGGCAGATCGAGCATTAAGGGGCCAAGATCGCCATAAGCTTCCCGGTGATACACCAGCCAGCGCGTTTCGGGGGCCAGATCAGTCAGATCGCTGCGCCCGCGATCCGGCACGATCATCGGGCTGCCATCACGCGGGCTCAGGCTTTGAAAGCGCGGCGGATCGGCAAGATCGGTGGTGACATCATGGATCGGCACGGCGGCGGTGGCATCGCTGCGCAAAAGATAAAGCGTGGTGACAACGGCACCGCTTAAAAGGATCGATAAGGCCAGCCGCCCGCTGATGGCATTATGGCCACCCGCTGCGGCGATCAATAAAGCCAGAATGCTGACCACGCCGGTGAAGGCGGCAATGTAAAAAGCCCAGCGCATCATGCTGATTGCCATCCCGAACGACCAAAGCTCGATCCGCACGCCGGGGCCGGGGGCGATCATCAGGAAAAGGGCGAGCAGCGAGAGCAATAAAAGCCCGGCGGATAAGAAACGCCAGTTTCGCGCCTGTTGTCTGAAAGCCATGGTCATACACCCTATGGTTATGGTATTCTTAACCTCATTTCGCAGTTTTTACAGCATAGCCAGTCAAAGCCATATTCGCCAGTACAGAGGATAATAAGGGGAGAGTTCTATGACTGTAGCTTCGATTTTGAAAGAAAAAGGCTCGGCTGTTACCACTATTATGGAAAGCGCCAGCCTGCGCGACGCAGTGGCTATGCTTGCCGAGAAAAAAATCGGTGCCGTTCTGGTGCTCGATGATGAAGGGAGCATTGCAGGGATGCTGTCGGAACGCGATGTGGTGCGGGAATTGGCCATCCAGGGCCCTGCGCTTTTAGATCGTTTCGTGCATGAGGTCATGACCCGCCATGTGGTGACCGCATCCCCCGATGAAACCATTGCGTCGCTCATGGCGGTGATGACGAAGGGCCGCTTTCGCCATGTGCCAGTGGTGCACAATGATCGGCTTTTGGGCCTTGTTTCCATTGGCGATATCGTCAAAATCCGCATTGCCGAGGCGGAGATGGAAGCCCAATCGCTCAAAAGCTATATCTGCACAGGTTGACGGGCTTCTGTTTTCCTGTGGATCAAGGGCGGATAGCGCGATCTTAAGGCTTTCTTAGCCATGACCATCGTATCAGGGGTATGATATTCCTGTGAAAAAGGATCGTCATGGCCTCTCAGCATAAAACATCAGCCGTGCCCACAGCACCAAGCCCCGAACAGCGCGCGCAGCAGCGCCAGATTCTGCGTGAGGGGGATCGGCGGCATCATATTCACCCCTTTACCGATCATCAGGCGCTGGCCCAATCGGGGGCGTTCATCGCCGAACGGGCATCAGGCTCCACCCTTTATGGTGAAGGGGATCTGGCACTTCTGGATGCAATGGCGGGTTTGGCCTGCGTAAATGTGGGCTATGGCCGCCCGGAACTGGCACAAGCAGCCAGCGCGGCGATGCGCGATCTGGCCTATTATCACAGCTTTCAGGCGGTCACCAATCCCCATGCCGCGGCCTTGTCGGCACGGATCGCCGAACTGGCGCCGGGATCGCTCAATCGGGTGTTTTTTGCCAATTCCGGTTCGGAAGCCAATGAAACCATCCTGAAATGTGTGCGCGCCTATTGGCGGCTTAAAGGCGCACCAGAGCGTCAGCATATCATCGCCCGGGATTACGCCTATCATGGCTCCACCATGCTCACCACCAGCCTGAATGGCCTGCCGGTGATGCATCAGGCTTTCGGCCTGCCCATGCCCGGCATCAGCCATATCGAAGCCCCTTATTGGTATCGTTTGGGGGGTGATCTTGATCCTGAAGCCTATGGCCGCAAAGCCGCCGCCGCTTTGAAGGCTAAAATCATGGAATTGGGGCGCGATCAGGTTGCCGCCTTCATTGCCGAGCCTATACAGGTGACATCGGGCGTGATCATGCCGCCATCGAGCTATTGGCCGGAGATTTCCGCCATCTGCAAGGAAGAAGGCATTTTGCTGATCGCCGATGAGGTGGTGACCGGATTTGGCCGCACCGGCCATTGGTTTGCCCAAAATCATTATGGCTTTGAAGCCGATTTCATGACTCTGGCAAAGGGCCTGACTTCGGGCTATATGCCTCTGGCGGCGGCGGTGGTCGCAGATCCTATTGCCGATCTGGTGCTGGATCAGGGCGGCGCCTTTCAGCATGGGTTCACCACATCGGGCCATCCCGTGGCCTGTGCGGTGGCCCATGAAAATCTGGTGATCATCGAACGCGAACATCTGGTGGAAAAAGCCGGTCAATCCGGGGCCATTCTGCACCGGGCTTTGGCATCCATCATTGGCGATCATCCTTTGGTGGGTGAAATCAGGGGCATCGGCCTTTTGGCCGGGATCGAACTGGTGCGCGATCGTCAAAGCCGCAGCGCCTATCCTTTGGAGATGGGATTATGCAGCCATATCGCCAATGCCGTGCTGATGAAGGGGGTGATCATTCGCCCCACGGGCAATTCTTTGGTGATCTGCCCGCCCTTCATCATTACCGAGGCGGAAATCGACCGGATCGTTTCGGCCCTGGCGCAGGGGCTGGATGAGGTTTATGCACAAATCCAAAAAGGATGAGGCGATAGCCTGCCCGCTTTGCGGTATGGCCGGGGCGATGCCCTTCATCGAGATCGAGGGCCAAGCCTATCATGCCTGCGAGCAGTGCGAGATCCGGTTTTTACATCCGCGCCATCATTTGCCGCCCATGGCCGAAAAAGCCCATTATGATCAGCATGAAAATGACGTGGATGATCCCGGCTATCGCCGCTTTTTAGCCCGGCTTCTCGATCCCTTGCTGGCTTATCTGGATCAAAACCCCGCTGGCCAAAGTTTAGCTGAGAGGCCCCTTCAGGCCCTTGATTTTGGCTGCGGCCCCGGTCCGGCTTTGGCGATGATGATCAAGGAAGCAGGCCATCATTGCGCCCTTTATGATCCTTTTTTCCATCCCGATCAGGCGGCCATCGATCCGGGGGAAAAGGCGGGGGCTTATGATATCATCTGCTGCACCGAAGTGGCCGAGCATCTTTATCGCCCGGCTCAGGTGTTCGATCAGCTTGTGAAGCTGTTGGCACCTCAGGGGGTTTTGGCGATCATGACCTGTTTTCAAACCGATGATGCCCGCTTTGCCCAATGGCATTATCGCCGCGATCCAACCCATGTGATTTTCTATCGCCTGCGCAGTTTTCACGTTCTGGCCGATCGCTTTGGGCTATGCTGCCACAGCCCGGCGAAGGATGTGGTTTTTCTCAAAAAGGCAGGGCAATGAGCACGGAGCTGCATCTGGCCCGCCTTGATCAGCTGGTGGCGGACATTTTGGCCTTGGGCGCGCGGTCGGTGCTGGATATGGGCTGCGGCGATGGGGTTTTGATCCTTGAATTGCTGAAATATCCGGTGATTGAAAAGCTCGCCGGGATGGATGTGGGGGAAGAGGCGATCCGCCGCCTGCGCCAGACGCTGTCCGCCCTGCCGCAAAAAGATCGTGATCGCGTCACCCTTGCCAAAGGATCGATGCTGGATGCCGATCAGCGCTGGCAGGGATTTGATCTGGCGGTGATGCTGGAAACCATCGAGCATCTTGATCCCGCCGATCTTTCGCGCCTTGAGCGCCGATTATTTCATGATTTTGCCCCGCGCTGGATCATCATCACCACCCCCAATAGCGAATTCAATGATTTGCTGGGGGTGCCGCCCCATCGTTTTCGCCATCCCGATCATCGCTTTGAGTGGGATCGTGCCCGCTTTGCCGCCTGGGCCCGTGGGGTGGCCAAACGCCATGGCTATGCTGTGGATTTAAAGCCATTGGGCGGGGCCCATCCGCTTTTGGGCGGGCCATCGCAAATGGCTTTATTTGCGCGGATCAGCCCTTTGGATCAAGAATAGCCTCAGCCGTGCGCCTTAAAATCTGGCTGGCAGGCAGCGGCTGCCAATGCAGCAGGGCGCGGGCAAGGCTGCTATCATAGCGGCGGAAAAATCGCGCCGCCCGCACCCCTTCCACCGAAGCGGCGGGGGCTTTGCCGTTCAGTCGGCTGATGATGTTGCCCCCATGGCCGGCCATCGCCGCCAGCCAATAGGGGATGGTTTTGCGGGGCATCGGGCGGTCGCTGATCTGCGCGAGATGATCAAGCATGGCCCCAAAGCCGATGGTCTCGCCCGCCAGCACAAAACGGCTGCCATCCGGGGCATTTTGGGCTGCGGCCAGATGCGCTTTTGCGGTTTGATCCACATCGATCAGATTGAGCCCCATCTCCAGATAAGCGGGGGGTGGATGGTGCAAAAACCCTTTGATCATATCGGTTGGTTCGGTTGCGAAATGATCGGGCGGCCCCATGGGCACCGTGGGATAAAGGATCAGGATGTCCAGCGATCCGCCCATGGCCCGGCGCAAGGCTTCATCGGCCAGCCATTTGGATCGGCTATAGGGGCCGGGCATGGATTCCAGCGGCGGTTTGGGATCATGTTCGCTGATCGGTTCGGGATTGGGATCGCGCCAATCGCGCAGGATCAGGGCGGTGGAGGTGGCAATCAGCCGCCGCACCCCAAGGGCCTTGGCCGCGGCAATCACCCGGGCCGTGCCCTGATGATTGATCTGCTCATAAAGCCCGGGATCAGCCGCCCAAAGCCGGGCATTGGCGGCCAGATGATAAACCGTTTCGCAGCCCTTCATGGCGTTCATCAGGGCATCTTGATCAAGGATCGAACCGGGATGACCGATCACGCCTTTTGGCAAAAGATCGGGTGGCAAAAGATCGGGGCGGGCAGCGGGATCAAGCACACGCACATCAGCCCCAAGTTGATGCACCTGCCGGGCAAGGCTGCTGCCGATAAAACCCGCGCCGCCGGTGATTAAAACAGGCCCATTCATGGCTTATCTCCTTGGCCCATCGTCGTTTTTTCCTTGGCGGAATGGAGCGTGCAGATGGCCAGTCCCTCGCCAAAGGCCGACCCCATGATCAGATGCGATCCGCTTTTCACAGCACTTGTGGCCCCGGGAAAAACCTTGCCATCGATCTTCAGCACTTTGCTGAGATGCACCCTGCCATCAGCCGTCAGTTCCAAGCGATAAATGATGCTGTCAGGCTGGCTGAAGGGGGCATTGAAGGCGCGAAAAAGGGCATAGGACAACAGATGATCAAGGGCGGCGATATAAAAGGCCCCATCATCGCCACGGTTGATATTATCGGGGGCGGCAGCAAGCGCAATCAGCTTGGGCAGGCCAGCGAGAGCAGGGGCGGGAGCGAGAGCAGGGGCGGGAGCGGGATTTCGGACATCGCCCAGATCAAGGATGCGCAGGTTTTTGCCCCGGGTTTCCGCGATGATCAGATGGGGCCTGCCATCAAGATCGGCGACGGCAAGGCCATTGGCGAAAGCAAGATCATCACGCAGTTTGGTGGCGCCTTGGGCATCGAGCAGGGCCACCGCACCATTGGCTCGGTTGAACATCTGATCGGCCCAGCGCCCGCTTTTGCTGCAGCTTGCCAGATCATTGCTGATGAGCAGGCGATCCGGGGCCAAAGCCACAACCATATTGGGATGGCACAGCCCCGTGCCGATAAAGGATTGATGGGTGATATGAGTGATCAAGGTGCCGCTTTCATCAAGGCCCAAGGCGATGATCCGGGGCTGATCCGTGATCAGCCTGCCCCGGCTGTCATGATAAGGCGCGCGATCGATGCTGTATAAAATCCGCTTATGATCCGCATTCCCATTCCCATTCCTATCCCCATTCCCATCCCCATTTTGGCCGATCCATAAATCCAGCCCATGGGGGCGCATGGCATCATGATCTGCGCGCGTCAGAGATGTCACCGTCAGGCTTTCGCCGCCCTTTTCAAGATCATCAAGCGCCAAAGCCAGCAGGCCGCCGGGATAAAGGGATGGCGCGGGCGTTTCATCAAGGGCGATGCGGCGGTTATAGGCGGCCAGATAAAGCATGCCGCGCTGATGATCAACGGCCATATCTTCCACGCCGACAACAAGGCGCCCATCTTCATCATGAAGGGCGAGCGAACGGCAATGGCTTGCACCATAAGGCAAGAGCGGCGCATCAGGCTGATCGCATGCGGCAAGGACAAGGGAGAGCATCACAGTCAAAGCCCTATGCCGGCCCCGCATCAAAGCGCATCCTCATAACCCCAATGGCGGATATGGTCGCCCCAGCGATCCATCAGTTTCTGGCGCAGATCAGGCGGGGCGGTGAAGCTGTTTTTCTGATAATCGGCAACCGAGCCAAGATAGCGTTCAAACACCGGGCGGGCGGCAGCAAAACCATCCATGTCGAGGCGATCATAAATATGGCCGATTTCAGCCATGGGATCGGCCTGGAAAGCATCAAAGCTTAATTCATGAAATTGATGGGCGGGCAGATCGGCGGTTTCCCGGCGCAGATTGTGCATCATCCGATCATAGGTCGCCAAAATGATCTCATCGATATCCAGATGCCCGTAATCCTGCAGGGCAAATTGCGCAAACAGGGCTTGATAGAAATTGCGCATGGATAAAAACACCTTCGCCGGATTGCGATGGATGTGGATGAATTTGGCATCCGGCCACAGGGCGCGCAATTGGGCCGGGCGCGCAGTATAAACCGGATTTTTGATCAAAAGCTGGCGGCCCGGTTGGGCGATGGAGAGCTTTTTATAAAACAGACGCAAAATGCCTTCCCATTGGGTGCGTTCCTTAGCGCTTACACCATCAAGAAACACCCCCGATTGGAAATAGTCGTCAAATTTTTGGGGATAATAAAGCCCGTGATAAAAAGACAGCGCCGACATATTGGCGAGGGCGATTTCATCTTCCTGCGGAGAATCCGCATCCACCCGCACCCGATCAATATAGCGATGTTCTGGCAGCTTTTTCACGAGCAATGGTTCGAGCGCCCGGCCCAAAAGCAGAAAATCCCATGGCAAAGCAGTGGCAAAGGGGGAAACATAGCCAAAGCGATCAGATTTCGAGAGCACATTATAAAGATGGGTCGTGCCTGATCGCCAATGCCCCAAAATAAAAATCGGTGCCTGATGATCTCCAGCTTTGGGGCGCAGGGCCAAGGTGCCGCGCTCGATCAGGGAAAAAGGCAGCCGCCCCAGTGCTGCCCCGAATGCGGCCAGCATTTTCATCCGGGCATGGGGGGCAAGCCCGCCCGAACGTCGCCACACGGTCCACAGCGTTGCAAGATTGGCACCATAAAGCGGATGGGATGGATCAGCCTTTTTCGACATAAAAGCAGGGCCTTTTCGGGGCAGGGGATGCGATAGACCTGTGATCGCCCCGGTGGGGCCGCTTGTCAAGCCAAGGCCATATCACAGCCCGGCGATATTTGGAAAAAAAGCCAAAGAAAAAGACCGGGGAAAAAGGCTGGGGAAAAACAGCTTTGTGCACCATTTATCCTTTGCGCGGATCATGAAGCACGATAAGAAACATTTGATAGGCAGAGCCTTGTGGAAATACAACCCTTGGAAGATGAGGAGACGGCCCATGTCCCAGCCCGAAAACACCCCAAAACCAAAAGGCGATGTGCGGCCCATTTTTCCGGCAGGCGCGGTGGTTCGCTATGAAAATCCTGATCACAAGGCGATAGCGGTGGATGATCTGCACTATGAGCCGAATTTTGGCTCGATCACGGAATCAACCAGCCAGAACCGTAATATCTTGAAGGAAGATCGCTTCCGGGCTTTGGCGAAATTTCTCGATGGCTGTGTGAAAGATTGTCTCGATCATGTGTATTGCTATGATTATGAAGCCTTTTCCATCGTTCATGCGTGGGTCAACCGGGCTCCTGAAGGCGGCTATCAGCGGATGCATCAGCATGGCAATTCGATATTAAGCGGGGTTTATTATCTGAAGGCGGATCGCCAGAACAGCGCGCCTTTGATGTTTGAAAAGCCGGAAATCAACACGCAACCTTATCTGGCGATTGCCTCAAAGCAGCAAAATATCTTCACTGCCAATCGCATCGCCTATCCATCGCAATCGGGGATTTGCTATCTTTTTCCCAGCCAGATCCGTCATGGCTATGAAACCCCCACCAAAGGCGGTGAGCGGATCAGCCTTGCTTTCAATGTGATGCTTTCGGGGGTGGGATCGTTTTATCGGATTTAGGGTCAGGTGATCACACCGAAAAAGATGATCCGCAGCCGCAGGATGATTCGGCATTGGGATTTTTGACCTGAAAGGACGCGCCGATCAGATCTTCAACATAATCCACCTGCGCCCCCAGCACATAAAGCAGGGACATATCATCCACCAAAACCTTCACCCCATGCTGATTGGATGCGATATCGCCGGGTTCGGACTCTTTGGCCAGATCGAATTTATAGCTGAAGCCTGAACAGCCGCCGCCCGCCACCGAAATGCGAAAGGCCAGGCCATCTTCGCCTTCGCTGGCAATCATCTGCTTGAGCCGGCTGGCAGCTTTTTCGGTCAGGGTCACGGGGGCGGGCGCATCAGCCATGGTCGGGTTTCACCTCTATTGCAGGATCAGTGTACAGCAAAGCATCTCACCCTAGATTTAGGGTTTCGATGCCATCTGTCAATGTATCTGATGGGCATCTGATGGGCACCAGATGGATTGCGCCCCGGCGAAAGAGCCGATAAGCATGGCGGATGAGCAGTTCGCACCAAAACGCGCCGCATCTGGCGATGGAAATTTTGCTGGCCCCCTATGCATCACGGGGCAGCCAAAGCCGTGGCCGCCTTGTGCCCGAGGGCGAAAGCGCCACGCGCTCGGTTTTCCAAAGGGATCGGGATCGCATCATCCATTCTTCGGCCTTTCGCCGGTTGAAACACAAAACGCAGGTTTTCGTGTATCATGAAGGCGATCATTTCCGAACCCGGCTCACCCACAGCATCGAAGTTTCCCAGATCGCCCGGGCCTTGGCGCGGTCTTTGCGGCTGAATGAAGATCTGGCCGAAGCGCTGGCGCTGGCCCATGATCTGGGCCATCCGCCTTTTGGCCATGCGGGCGAAACCGCATTGGATCAGGCCATGGCCCCTTATGAAGGCTTTGATCATAATGCCCAGACCCTGCGGCTGGTGACCAGCCTTGAACGCCGCTATGCCGCTTTCGATGGGCTCAATCTGTGTTGGGAAACCCTTGAAGGTTTGGCCAAGCATAATGGCCCCCTGGTGGAAAGCCCCATCGATCCGGCGCATCCCCCCGCCGCCTTGCCCTTTGGCTTTCGCGATTATCTGCCCGTGCAGGATCTGGAATTGCATAGCTGGCCGGGTGCCGAAGCGCAGGTGGCCGCCATTGCCGATGATGTGGCCTATAATAATCACGATATCGATGATGGTTTGCGGGCGGGGCTGTTTTCCCTTGATGATCTCGCCGCTGTTCCCTTTGTGGCCGAAAGCCTGCACGAGATCGACAAAGCCTATCCCGATCACCCCCAAAGCGTGCGCATTCATGAATTGGTGCGCCGCCTGATCGGGCGGATGACCGATGATATTTTGGCCGAATCACAAGCGCGGATCGCGGCGCTTGATCCGGCTTCGGTGGAAGATATCCGTGCGGCAGGCCATGCGGTGATCGGCTTTTCCGATGAGATGCAGCAGGCGGTGAATGGCTTGCGGGCTTTTTTGTTTCACAATATGTATCGGCATCGCTCGGTGCGGCGCACCACATCCAAGGCAAAAAGGGTGGTGCGCGATCTGTTTGATTTGTATATGAGCGAGCCTGAGCTTTTGCCTGCTGAATGGGCCCGGCGCGCCCATGGGCCCAACAGCACCGAAACGGCGCGGGCGGTTGCCGATTTTATCGGCGGCATGACCGATCGTTTCGCCCTGCGCGATCATGAAAAACTCTTTACCATATCGGCAATTCACATATGAATGTATTCGCACATTTCCAAAGCCTTTTGACCACCGCCATCAAGGAAAGCGCGGCGGAAGGCTTTTTGCCCCCGGACCTTGATCTCGGCCCGGTCACCGCAGAACCGCCCCGCGATCCCGATCATGGGGATGTGGCCAGCAATGCGGCTTTGGTGCTGGCCAAACCGGCGGGCAAAAATCCCCGCCAGATCGCCGAGGATCTATCGGCCAGATTGCGCAGGGTGCCCGATGTGGTGGAGGTGGATGTGGCTGGACCGGGCTTTATCAATCTGCGCTTTTCCCAAGCCTTCTGGCAGCGCGCTTTGGCCGCCATCTTGCGGGTGGGGACCGATTTTGGTTCCTCATCCATGGGGGCCGGGGGGGCTGTGAATGTGGAATATGTCTCGGCCAATCCCACCGGTCCAATGCATGTGGGCCATGTGCGCGGGGCCGTGGTGGGCGATGCTTTGGCCAATCTTCTGGCAAAAGCCGGGTTCAGCGTGACCCGGGAATATTATAATAATGATGCGGGCAGCCAGATCGATGTTTTGGCGCAATCGGCCTATCTGCGCTATTGCGAAGCCCGGGGGCGCGCGGTCGATAGCATCCCCGAAGGCCTTTATCCCGGCGATTATCTGGTGCCCGTGGGGCAGGCCCTGGCCGAACTCCATGGGGATGCCTGGCTTGATCAGCCCTCGGATATGTGGCTGGAGCCGATCCGCAGCTTTGCCACCGAGGCGATGATGGCCATGATCCGCGAGGATCTGGCGGCCTTGGGGATCACCCATGAGGTGTTTTTTTCGGAACGCAGCCTGCATCAATCGGGCCGCATCGATGAAACCATCGCCTGGCTGGAAAAGGAAGGCTATGTTTATGAAGGGGTTTTAGAACCCCCCAAGGGCAAAAAGCTCGAAGATTGGGAACCCCGGCCGCAAACCCTGTTTCGGGCCAGCCGCTTTGGCGATGATAGCGACAGGCCGTTGAAAAAATCGGATGGCAGCTACACCTATTTTGCCGCCGATATTGCCTATCATTATGATAAATTCATCCGTGGCTTCAATCATATGGTGCTGGTTTTGGGGGCCGATCATGCAGGCTATGCCAAGCGCATGGAAGCCGCGGTGAAGGCGCTATCGGGGGGCAAGGCCATTTATGATGTGCGCTTTTGCCAGCTTGTGCGGCTTTTTCGCAATGGCGAACCGGTGAAGATGTCGAAACGGGCGGGCACCTTCATCACCTTGCGCGAAGTGGTGGATGAGGTGGGCGCAGGTGCTGTGCGCTTCATGATGCTGATGCGCAAGAATGATGCGACTTTGGATTTCGATTTCACCAAAGTCAAAGAGCAATCGAAAGATAACCCCGTCTTTTATGTGCAATATGCCCATGCCCGGGTGCAATCGGCTTTGCGCAAGGGCGAGGACACGTTTCCCCATGCGTGTTTTGATGATGCGGCACTCGAAAGCGCCGATCTTGGCCTTTTGCAAACCCCGGCAGAAATCGCCCTGATCCAGCGTTTGGCGCTTTGGCCGCGTTTGATCGAAACGGCGGCAGTCGCCCATGAGGCCCATCGCGTTGCTTTTTATCTTTCCGACGTGGCATCCGATTTTCATAGCCTTTACAATCAGGGTAATGATGATCCGGGGCGTCGGTTCATTTTGGAAGATCATGAAGATCTGAGCCTTGCGCGCCTTGCTTTGGTACGGGCTACGGGATTGGTGATCGCTTCGGGCCTTGCTGTTTTGGGCGTTGAACCGCTTGATGAAATGCACTGATATATTTGGGGAGGGGCCAAAGGCCCGATGGATGTGCGATGGTAAATGATAATGACGCACCGGCCGATGAAGCGGCCAATGAACGAGCCAAAGAGCAAACGCCGCCATGGCTTCAGCCCGTGGATGAAGCGGTGGCCGAACCGCCCGCCCAAGGCATCGCGGCCATTTTCGCGTTGATCCCAAAGCCCTTGCTGGCGGCTTTGTCTTTGGGTGTGATCGCCCTTTTTGGGGGGCTGATCTGGATGCTTTATGATCAGCAGGAACAAGGCGGCGAAGTGGTGCGGCTGTCTGCTCCTGATGGCCCAACCAAGATCGAACCGCAAGATCGCGGCGGGATGCAGGTGCCCCATCAGGATAAGCTGGTGTTCAATCGGGTGACCGGGGAGCGCTTGAGCACCGATGTCACCTTACGCGCAGGGGCGGAAACAGCGCTGGAAAAACCGAAAATCCCCGATATTGCTCCCCTTGAAACCGAGGCTCCGGCAGAGATCAGCGCAGAAATCAGCGCAGAAATCAGCGAAGCCAGCGCCGCAGAGGTGGTGGAGGCTGAGGTTCAAGCTGAAACTAAAGCCGAGGAAACGTCTCAAACTGACCAGATAACGGCGTCGGCTGATCCTGCTAAAGTGGCTTCAGCGGGCCTGCCCAAGGATTTATGGGCGATCCAGATCGCAGCTTTTCGGATGAAAAATGATGCGGTGGCCTGGATGGTGAAAACCAAATATGATCATGCCAAGGTGTTTGGCGGACTGGCATCTGAAATCGTTGAGACAAAGCGGGATATGGCAACTTATTATCGCGTGCGTTTTGGCTCTTTTCCAGATCGATCCGCCGCCCTTGCCAAATGTGATGAGGCAAAATCGGTTGGTTTGAATTGTATTGTGGTGACACCCCGGTGACGCGCAGAAAACCCATCATTGTCGGGGCGGCAGGTCCTGAACTGACCGCAGAGGAAAAAGCCCTTTTTGCCGAAGAACGCCCGGCGGGGCTGATCCTGTTTCGGCGCAATTGTGCCGATCCGGCGCAGCTTGGCGATCTGGTGGCATCTTTTCGCGCAGCGGTCGAGGATGATCAGGCGCTGGTGCTGATCGATCAGGAAGGCGGGCGGGTGGCCCGGCTCACCCCACCCCATTGGCGGGCCATGCCCCCGGCGGCCTTTTTTGGCCGCATCGCCGCCGAAGATTTCATCGAAGCCGCCGCCGCCCTGCAATTGGCCACCACCTTGGTTTCCAGCGAATTGCGGGCCATGGGGATCACGGTCAATTGTGCCCCGGTGCTCGATCTTGCCTGGCCCCATGCCCATGATATTATCGGTGATCGGGCTTTTAGTGCTGATCGTGACATGGTGAGCCGCCTGGGGCGGGTGAGCATGGATGCGATGATTGCCGCCGGGGTGCTGCCGGTGATCAAGCATATCCCCGGGCATGGCCGGGCGATGGCCGATAGCCATCTGGCGTTGCCTTTTGTGGATGCCGATATGGATAGCCTGTGCGAAACCGATTTCGCCCCCTTCGAGGCTTTGGCCGATGCCCCGATGGCGATGACCGCCCATATCCGCTATGGGGCGATCGACCCCGATCTGCCCATCACCTTGTCGAAAAAAGGCATCGAAGATGTGATCCGGGGCGATATCGGTTTTGATGGCGTGCTTTTATCCGATGATATCACTATGAAGGCGCTGGATGGCCCGATGCCCCAACGCGCCGTTCTGGCGCTTGAGGCGGGCTGCGATCTGGTCTTGCATTGTTCGGGGGATTGGGCCGAGGCCCGGACGGTTCTGGATGCGGTGACGCCGATTTCCTCTGAAAGTGCGCGGCGCATTTCAGATGCCCTGGGGCGCATCGCATCGCCGGTTGAGGCTGATCTCGATAATGCCAGCGCCCGGCTTTCGCAGTTGATCCGGGCCTGGTCATGAGCGGGATGGCAAAGGATCGGATGTGATGGAATTTGGCGAGATCATCGCCCGTATTGCCGTGTGGGTTTTGCCGGTGTTGCTGGCCATTACCCTTCATGAAGCGGCCCATGGCTATGTGGCCTTATTGAATGGCGATGATACCGCCAAGCGGGCCGGGCGGGTTTCGGCCAATCCTTTGGTGCATATCGATCCCTTTGGCACGGTCTTGCTGCCCTTGATCCTGATCGTTCTGACCGGCTTTGCTTTTGGCTATGCAAAGCCGGTTCCGGTGGATTTTGGCCGTCTGCGCCATCCGCGCCGGGATATGATTTTGGTGGCTTTGGCGGGGCCGGGGGCCAATCTTGTGATGGCCATCATAGCGGCGGTGCTGTTGCCGGTGGCGGGGGGCATCGGGGGCGGCTTTGGCAATTGGCTGCTCAACATGCTGCATGTGATGGTGTTTTTCAATTGCCTGATCGCCATTTTCAATATGCTGCCCATCCCCCCCCTTGATGGCGGGCGGGTGATGGTGGGGCTTTTGCCTTATGCCTTGGCCTGGCGCTATGCGCAGCTTGAACGCTTTGGCCTTTTCATCGTGGTGGGGGGGCTGTTTTTACTGCCCATGCTCACCCGGCAATTGGGGCTGGATTTCGATCCGGGGCGCACGCTTTTGCTGGTACCCAGCCAATGGCTTTATGATGGGCTTTTGGCGACCATCAGGATGGGATTATGAGTTCCTATCCCCCATCGGATGAGAAGGCCCCGCGCCCGCCATCGGGCGACAGGGCGGATGATGGGGATGAGGCGCTTGTTCTTGATGTTGAAGGATTTGAGGGCCCGCTTGATGTTCTGCTGCTTTTGGCGCGCAGTCAAAAGCTTGATCTGGCCAAAATCTCGATCCTTGATCTGGTGGAACAATATCTGGCCTTTATGGCCCGGGCGCGGCGTTTGCGGCTGGAATTGGCGGCGGATTATCTGGTGATGGCAGCGTGGCTTGCCTATTTGAAATCACGGCTTTTATTGCCTCGCCATGATGATGAAGACGAGCCAAGCGCCGAAGAGATGGCCCTGCGCCTTCAGATGCGCCTGCAAAGGCTGGATGCCATGCGCGAAGCCGGAGCGGCCCTGATGGGGCACGACAGGCTGGGCCGTGATGTGCATCCCCGGGGCGCCCCCGAAGGGCTGCGGGTGGATCGTCATGCCCTTTATGATCTGAGCTTTTATGATCTTTTGCGCGCTTATGCCGATCTTTCGGTGCGCGCCACGGTGCACTCCATTCATATCCCAAGGCGCCCGGTTTATTCTTTGGAAGAGGCGATCAAGCGGCTGAATGATCTGATGGGCAGTGCTTTCAATTGGACAACTTTGCGCGATTTTTTGCCGCAGAATATTGATGATCCGCGCTTGCGCCGGTCGGCTTTGGCCAGCATGTTTGTGGCAAGCCTTGAACTGGCCCGCACGGGTCAGGCCGAATTGCAGCAGATGGAGCCTTATGGCCCGCTTTATCTGCGCCGCCCCGCCCATAGCCCCATATTTGATCGCTGATATGCCGATATGATGACGGAAAAGCCGCAATCTGAAACCGAGGATGCGCCATCGCCCGATATTTTGCGGATGGTGGAAGCGCTGATTTTTGCCGCCGAGCATCCCTTGAATGTGCAGCAATTACAAGATCGCTTGCCTGCCGGAACGGTGATGGATGCGGTGGAGCAGGCTTTGGCCGTGTTGCAGGCAAGCTATCGCGGGCATGGGATCAGTCTGGAGCAGGTGGGCGGCGGCTATCAGTTTCGCACGGCATCCGATCTTGCCTTTTTGCTGCGTCAGGATGTATCCGAACCGCGCAAATTATCGCGGGCGGCGGTGGAAACTCTGGCGATCATTGCCTATCATCAGCCGGTGACCCGGGCGGATATCGAGGATATAAGGGGCGTTGGCCTGTCGCGGGGCACTTTGGATGTTTTGCTGGAAGCGGGATGGGTGCGGCCCCGGGGGCGTCGGCGCTCCCCCGGTCGGCCTTTGATGTTTGGCACCAGCGATGCCTTTCTCACCCATTTTGGCCTCGGGTCGATTGATGATCTGCCCGGATTGGCGGAATTGAAGGCGGCGGGCCTGCTCGATAGTGTTGATGATGCTTTGGCGCGATTGGAAGCATCCGCCCGCGAAGACGCGGCGATGGCGCCGGATGATGAGGGGGATGGGCAAACCGATCTTGAGGAGGTGATCGCCCGTCATGCTGCGAAAAACGGCGATCCCGACCTTGCGGAGGATGAGGAATGAGCTTCGCCCTTGATCTTCATGGCTTGGGTTTTGCCTATGATGGCCGGGATGTGGTGCTCGATGTCTCCTTTTCCGTGGCAGCGGGTGAGATTGTGTGTTTGCTCGGGCCCTCGGGTTGTGGGAAAACCACCACCTTGCGGATTGCGGCGGGGCTGGAACGGCCAGGCCGAGGATCTGTTTATGTGGGTGGCAGGCAGGTGGCAGGCCCCGGGGTGCACGAACCCCCCGAACGGCGCCATATCGGTTTGGTGCTTCAGGATTTTGCGCTGTTTCCGCATCTGACCGTGGCCGATAATGTTGCCTTTGGTTTGAAAAAAATGAGCCGGAGCGACCGGCAGGCGGTGGTGTACGAGCTTTTGGCGCAGGTGGGACTGCTTGATGAGGCCAAAGCCTGGCCCCATCAATTATCGGGGGGGCAACAACAGCGCGTGGCCCTGATCCGGGCTTTGGCCCCGCGTCCCCATGTGATGCTGATGGACGAGCCTTTCTCGGGCCTTGATGTCACCTTGCGTGCCGATGTGCGCCAGCGCGCGGTTGAGGTTTTGAAAAGCCGTGCGGTGCCCACCCTGATCGTGACCCATGATCCCGATGAAGCCTTGGCGGTGGCGGATCGCATCCTGATCATGCGTGATGGGCAGATCGTGCAATCGGGAACGCCGGAAGAGGTGTATCTCAATCCCGTCGATCCTTTCGTGATGAATTTTTTCGGGGCGCCGAATCGGCTGGCAGGCACCGTGCGCAATGGCTGTGTTCGCACCTTGTTTGGCGATCTTGATGCTAAGGGATTGCAAGACGGGGCCAATGTCTCGATTTATTTCAGGGGGCAGGCCCTGCACGTTTCCCAAAGCCCTGAAGCCCTGATCATGCGGGTGAAAGACGCCCGGCTTTTGGGCCCTGTGCAAAGGCTTGTCCTTGAAACGCCACAGGTTGATACACATTTCATCATGGTACAATCTCGGCAGGATGCCCTGAAAATTGGGGATGACGTCAGGATTTCAGCAAATCTCAATCATTTTCAACTATTCCTTCAACAGCTATGAGTAGAAGAAGCTGTCTTATGCTATAGTGCGTGCATTGCATCGGACCTTGAATATCGCCATGATGCCATAAATCGTCATCATGTATTTGCGATGATGCGTAGCTTGCGGTTAGTTTTGCGCAATGAGATGAAGATCACCCCCATCCTTTCGGACGGCGGACAACAGGAGAGTGAAAATGAGTATCGGTTTTTGGCAAATCGCCCTGATCGCCGTTGTTGTGATCTTGCTGTTTGGCCGTGGTAAGATTTCTGATCTGATGGGCGATGTAGCCAAGGGCATCACCAGTTTCAAAAAAGGCCTGCGCGAGGATGAAGCGGCGGTTGAAAAATCCACCGCTGATGACAGTGATCAGGCAAAGGAGCGCAAAGCGATCGCCGATAAGCGGGCCGTGAAAAGCCAGGCCGGGGTGAATAACGCTGATGCCGCCAGCCAGAATGTGGGTGAGACCGCTGATGGAGCCAGCAAAAGCGCTTGATGTGTTTTGCTGGGAATTTGGCAATGAGTCTCTCTATCTCAGGGCCTGTTCTACCTTGATGCAGCGATGAGAAAGCCTGCCGATGTTTGATATCGCCTGGACTGAAATGCTGGTGATCGCTGTGGTGGCCGTGATCGTTGTGGGTCCGCGTGATCTGCCAAAGGTGATGAAAGCCGTGGGCCAGATGATGTCGAAGGCGCGATCCATGGCAGGCAAATTTCAAAGCGATATGGATGCTTTGGCACGCGAAACCGAGCTTGAGGATCTGCGCAAAAAAGCCCGCGCCTATCAGGCGACCATGAAGGACCCAAAGCGCGAATTAACGCGATTGATCGACCCCACCACCGGTGAGGAGGTCAAAGCCGGGCCGAAAATCTCTGATCTCAAGGTTGGTGGGGATGGCGGCCCCCGGCCTTATCGGGGAAATACCGCCAAAACCGATGCGCCACAAGATGCCGGATCGCAAAACACGCAGAGCGAAGACACCCCATCGCCGATCAACGAATCGCCCAATGATGGATCGTCCAATGGTCAATCACATAAGGACGGATCGCAGGCCGCGCTTGCGGCTGCCGAGCCGATGGCTGCGCCTTTGATAGATGCGCCTGTGCGTGCTGATGAGGTGAGCCGTGGCTGATCGCGAGGCCGCTCCCACCATGAAAGATGATATGGCGATCAAAGATCCGCTGATTGATGATATCGAGGGCGGCAAAATGCCCTTGATGGCACATCTGATGGAATTGCGGTCGCGGTTGATCTGGTCGGTCGTGGGGATTTGTGTGGCTTTTGTCGGCTGCTGGTTCGTCGTTGATCCGATCTATAATTTCCTCACCAAACCTTTAGCGAACGCCCTGATGGGCCATGAAGGGCGGCGGATGATTTTCACCGCCCTTCATGAAGCCTTTTTCACCAAGCTGAAGGTGGCTTTTTTCGGGGCTGTTTTTCTGGCCTTTCCGATCATCGCCATTCAGGTTTGGAAATTTGTTGCCCCCGGCCTTTATAAGCATGAAAAAAAGGCATTTCTGCCCTTTTTGATTGCCACCCCGGTGTTGTTCGTTCTGGGAGCTTCCTTGGTTTATTACCTCATCATCCCCATGGCCTGGGAATTTTTTCTTGGCTTTGAGCAGGCAGGGGGGGATGGTCAGCTTGCCATTCAGTTGGAAGCCAAAGTCAGCGAATATCTGTCTTTGATCATGAAGCTCATTTTGGCATTTGGCTTGTCATTCCAGCTTCCGGTTCTGCTGACCCTGATGGGCCGGGCCGGGCTGATTACCGCTGATGATCTGCGCCAAAAACGCAAATATGCGGTTGTTGCCACCTTTGCCATGGCGGCTTTGATCACCCCGCCCGATCTCATCAGCCAGATCGGGCTTGGCATTCCGATCCTGCTGCTTTACGAGCTATCAATCATCGCCATCGGGATGTCTGCGCGGCGGGCGGCTCGTCAGTCGGAAAAAGCGGCTGAAGACTGAGCTTCAAGGCTGATCCGGCATCCCGATCCGCAATCATGCCAGACGGATGGATAGCTTTTCATGCTTGATATTGCTTTGTTTCGTGATGATCCGCAGATGCTGGATCAAGCCTTTGCCCGCCGTGGCCTTGCCCCCGTGGCGGGTGATCTCGCAGCCCTTGATCAGCGCCGTCGCGCCTTGCTCACCCAATTGCAGGAAGCGCAGGCCGAGCGCAATGAGATATCGAAAGCCATCGGGATCGCCAAACGGCAAGGCGAGGATGCGCACGGGTTGATGGATCAGGTGGCGCAGATCAAGGATAAAATGGCCGCTTTGGAGACGGAAGAGCGGGAACTGGGACAGAGCCTGGAAGAACAGCTTTTGCGCCTGCCCAATCTGCCCCTTGATGATACCCCCGATGGCCGCGATGAAGCCGATAATGTGGAAGTGCGCAAGGTGGGCGACCTGCCAGCCTTCACCTTTGCCCCCAAAGAGCATTATGAATTGGGCGAGGCTTTGGGCCTGATGGATTTTGAGGCGGCGGCACGGATTTCCGGCTCGCGCTTTGTGGTGTTGCGCGGGGCGCTGGCCCGCTTAGAACGGGCCCTGGGGCAGTTCATGCTGGATCTGCAAACCACCGAGCATGGCTATCAGGAAGTGGCCACACCTTTTCTGGTGCGCTCCGATGCCCTGATCGGGACCGGCCAATTACCGAAATTTGCCGAAGATCTCTATCGCGTGGGGGATGAACACTGGCTGATCCCTACTGCCGAGGTGACGCTGACCAATCTGGATCGCGAACAAATCCTTGATGAAGATCAACTCCCCCAAAGGGTAACGGCGCTGACCCCCTGTTTCAGATCGGAAGCCGGGGCCGCCGGGCGCGATACAAGGGGCATTTTGCGACAGCATCAATTCAGCAAGGTGGAACTGGTTTCGATCACCACGCCGGAACAATCGGCGCAGGAATTGGACCGAATGGTCCAATGCGCCGAGGCGGTTTTACAGCGCCTGCATATCCCCTATCGGGTGATGCGTTTGTGCACCGGCGATATGGGATTTTCGGCCCGCGCCACCTATGATATCGAAGCCTGGCTGCCCGGTCAGGATCAATATCGCGAGATTTCGAGCTGTAGCCTGTGCGGTGATTTTCAGGCCCGGCGGATGCGCCTGCGCAGCCGGGCAAAGGGCGAGAAGAAAACTCGTTTCGTGCATACCCTCAATGGATCGGGTCTGGCGGTGGGGCGGCTTTTGATCGCCATTATGGAAAATTACCAGACTGCGGATGGATCGATCCGCATCCCGGATGCCCTTAAACCCTATATGGGGTCAATCGAAAGGATCGCGCCATGAGCCAAGCCATTTCCGCCGAACGCATCCTGATCAGCAATGATGATGGGATCCATGCCACGGGCTTGCGCTATCTCGAAGAGATCGCCCGGGAATTATCCGATGATGTGTGGGTTGTGGCTCCGGATTCCGAGCAATCGGGGGCGGGCCATTCCCTCACTTTAACCGAGCCTTTGCGCCTGCGCCAGATCGATGAAAAGCGCTTTGCGGTGCGCGGCACCCCCACCGATAGCGTGATGCTGGCGGTTAATCATATCATGAAGGATCAGCGCCCAACCCTGTTATTATCCGGCATCAATCGCGGGGCCAATCTGGCCGAGGATGTCACCTATTCAGGGACTGTGGCCGCCGCGATGGAAGGCACTTTGGCGGGCATCCCCTCGATAGCCTTGAGCCAGGCCATCAAGCCGTTCCCCGAACCCACGAATTGGAGTGCGGCGCGCAGCTTTGGCCGCAAGATGATCGAAAAGGTGCTGGCCGAAGGTTGGCCTGCGGAAACGCTCATCAATATCAATTTTCCTTCCATCGATGCCGATGCGGTTCTGGGGGTGAAAATTGCCGAACAGGGCCAAAGGGATCTGGGGCATCTGAAGGTTGAGCAAAGAATGGATATGCGCGGGGTGCCCTATTACTGGTTCCGTTTATCAAGGGAACCGGGCCGCCCCGGACGCGAAACCGATCTGGGGCTGGTGCGCAGCGGCTGGATAGCGATCAGCCCCTTGCATCTCAATCTCACCCATCGCCCTACCTGCGAGGCTATGGGGCCTTTTATCGAGGAAACTTTCTGAAACGGATTTTTATAGAATTATCCACTGTTTGCCTGTGCTTGTGGCTGATGATCGCTGGACAAGCCAAGCCATTGGGGTAATGCTGTGGCCCTGATGGTGCATAAGGCTGGGGGGCAGATCATGCTTCAAATAAAATGGCGGATGCGGATGATCAGCGGTGCGATTCTGGTCCTGCTGGGAAGCCTTTTGGCAGCGGGCCATCCTTCATCGGCGCAAACGCTGGTGGTGGGCAATAAATCTGCCGATACAGTCAGTTTCATCGATTTGAAAACTGGGATCATCAAGGCCACCCGTGCCTCGGGCCATGGCCCCCATGAGGTGGCGATTTCGCCGGATGGGGCGATGGCGGCGGTGGTTGCCTATGGGTCGGCGGCCCGTCCGGGCCATACGGTCAGCCTTTATGATGTGCCCACTGCCACCGCTTTGAAGGTGATCGATCTTACCCCCCATAGCCGCCCCCATGGGCTGGCTTTTTCGGCGGATGGCAGCCGCCTTTTGATCACCACCGAGGGCAGTGGCGCTTTGATTGTGGTGAATATCGAAAGCGGCAAGGTGGTGCAAAGCATTGAAACCGGTCAGCAGGTCTCGCATATGCTGGCGGTGAGCGAAGATGGCACGCGGGCTTATGTGGCCAATATCGGCTCGGGGTCTTATTGCGTCATTGATCTGGTGGCGGGCACGGTTGTGCGCACGGTTTTATCCGGCCCGGAAAGCGAGGGCATCGCCCTTGGCCCTGATGAGAATGAGCTTTGGGTGTCCAGTCGAACGGATAACAGCGTTTCGATTTTCGATACGCAAACGCATGAGGTTCTTGCCACCATCAAAACCGGGCGGATGCCGATCCGGGTGGCGGTGCATCCGGATGGCCGCCATGCCATCACCACCAATGCCCGGGATGGCACCATCAGCCTGATCGATTATGCCACCCGCGCGGTGATTAAAACCATCGCCCTGCAATCGGCCAAAGGCGGGGAAACCGTGCCGGTTACGGCGATTTTCTCACCCGATGGTCAGCGGCTTTATGTGGCGATGACCAATGCATCGGAAATTGCGGTGATTGATGCCAAAAGCTGGCAACAAATCGGTCGCCTGCCTGCGGGCGAAGGATCGGATGGCCTGGGCTGGTCGCCCTTATCATTGAAAGTGGATGCATGAAGGCGATGATAGGGCAAAAAGCCCGGCGCATTCTGGTCGTCGTGACCCTTCTTGGGCTTGTGGTTTTATCAGGGCTTTTGATCCTCAGCTATCAGCCGGGCGGTGATTTTGATGCGGCGGCCGCTAAAAAAGTGGCCCAAAGCTATGATGCTGACATCATCCGGGATGATTTCGGGGTACCAAGTATCAAAGGCCCCCGTGATGCCGATGTGGCTTTTGGTTTGGGCTATGCCCATGCGCAAGATGATTGGGAAACCATCGAGACCGTTTTGCTGATGGCGCGGGGTGCTTTGGCCCTGCGCGATGGGGCAGCGGCGGCACCCAGCGATTATCTGGTTCGGTTACTGCGGGTGGATGAAACAGTGGCGGCCGGATATGAACGCGATCTGTCGCCTGCCATCCGGGCCGTTGTTGAAGCCTATGCTGCGGGCATCAATGCCTATGCCGCCGATCATCCCGGTCGCTTCAGTTCCTATGCCCTGCCGGCCAGCGGGCGGGATGTGGTGGCGGGTTTCGTGTTTCGCGCGCCTTTTTTCTATGGCCTTGAAGGGATCATTAAAGACGCGATGCGCGCGGATGCAGGCACAGCCGGGGGCGAGAAGATATCGGCGCTCAATCGATCCTTACAGCAGGTTCTCCATCTTACGGGTGGGGTGCATCTGGGCTCCAATGCCTTTGCGGTGGCGCCTTCGCGCAGCAGTGATGGCAAAACCCGGCTGATGATCAATTCCCATCAGCCCTATACCGGCCCGGTGGCATGGTATGAAGCGCGGCTGCAATCGGGCGAAGGCTGGGCAAGCGCGGGGGCGCTGTTTCCCGGATCGCCGGTGATTTTGGTGGGCCATAATCGCGATCTGGGCTGGGCGCATACGGTGAATGAGCCTGATCTGGTCGATTTCTATCAGCTTGAGGTCGATGATCCCGAAGACCCCACGGCCTATCGCTATGATGGCGGCTGGCGTGATTTCGAGCGTGGCACGGCCCGCATCCCGGTGCATCTGTGGGGGCCTTTTGCCTGGACCGTGAAGCGCCCTTTATTATGGAGCGTGCATGGCCCGGTTCTGGAAACGCCATCGGGTTTTAAGGCGATGGCCTATGCCGGGGCGGGGGATGTGCGGGCGGTAGAACAATGGTACCGCATGAATAAGGCTGGCAGCATGGATCAATGGATGGATGCCATGGCCATGCAGGCGGTGCCCAGCCTCAATACGGTTTATGCGGATCGTGCGGGCAATATCGCCTTCATCTATAATGCCGCAATTCCTGATCGCAAACCCGGCCCGGATTATAGCAAAATCCTGCCCGGTGATGATCCCGATCTGCTTTGGCGGGGCCGCTTGCCTTTTGCCGCGGTGCCCAAATTGATCAACCCCGATGCGGGCTATCTGATCAGCGCCAATGGCACGCCTTTGCGCGCCACGGCGGGGGAAAATGATCTGGGCCGCAATGCCATCCCCCCCACTTTGACGGTGGAGAAGCATCTCACCAATCGGGCTTTGCGCGCGCTCGCCCTGTTCGATGCCGATCCGGCGATCAGCCATGAAGATATTCTGCGCATCAAATATGATCAAAGCTATGCCCCCACGTCGAATATGGTTCGCTTTGTCAAATATATCGAACGCCTTGATTTTCGGGATGATCCCTTCATGGCCAAGGCTCAGGATGTTGTGCTATCATGGGATAATACGGCCGAGCCTGAAAGTACGGCGGCGGCTCTGATCATTCTCAGCACCCTCAAAGCCATCCATGGCTTTGCATTCAATGGCTGGGATATGGACCCGGCTTTGGCCTTGCGGCAAACGGCGGATGAACTGATCGCCCATCATGGCGGGCTGCAGGTGCCTTGGGGCGCTATCAACAAGATCCGCCGTGGGTCGCAGAGGATGACGCTGGGCGGTGGGCCGGATGCTTTGCGGGCGGTGTATGGCGGGCGATCCCTTGGTGAGGATGGCACATTGGATGCGATGGCGGGCGATAGCTATATTCAGCTTGTGGAATGGGATCAGGAAGGGGCTGTGCGCTCTTTTTCGGTGCATCAATTCGGGTCTGCGACCCTTGATCAGGGGTCGCCCCATTATGCCGATCAGCTCCCCATTTTTGTGGCGGAAAGATTTCGGCCCGATGTCTTTCAATTCGAGCCCCACTTTAGCGATGGATCAATGAATTAATGGCAGATCATGAAGGCAGCGGACAGGACCCGGTTCCGACATCCGTGGCCAGCATTCTGGCCGGGCCGGGATTGATCCGTCAGCCCGCCGTGATCGCTGATCATTTGGATGGCGTGGTTCAGGAGATCGTCACCTCATTGGAGGCCGTGGCCAATTGCCCATCACCGGCTTTCGATCTGCCTCAGGGTTTGGATGATGCCATGCGCCTTGCCCGCTTTTGCGAGGCCTTGGGGGCCATGGGGCCGCCGATCATGGCCGATTATGCCGCCCAATATGCCGCCATCAGCCGCGCCCAACGCTTTCCGCCCGATGCCCATGAAGCGCTTTTCATGGAAAGGGCGATGGTGCTGATTGATTATTTTGTGGAATTGGCGCAGGTCCATGGGGTGGCTTTTGCCTCCCGGGTCGGGCAGATCCCTCCGCCAGTTGTGGAAAAAACCCTGTCATCTTTGCGCTTTGGCCTTTTAAGGGCGCGCGATGATGCCTGGGCGGCGATCCTGCGGTCCTGAAAGCCGGTTCAGCGTTCCTGCAGGCGGGGCATCAATTCCACGAAATTGCACGGGCGAAAGCGATGATCCAATTGATCGCGCAGGATTTTATCCCAGCCATCGCGGCACGCCCCCGTGGAGCCGGGCAGGGCAAATAAATAGGTGCCCCGGCAAACCCCGGCGGTGGCCCGTGATTGAATGGTTGAAGTGCCGATCAGTTGATAGCTCAGCATCCGAAACAGTTCGCCAAAGCCGGGGATGGCTTTTTCATAAAGGGCTTCAAAAGCTTCCGGCGTCACATCGCGGCCGGTGACCCCCGTGCCGCCGGTGGCGATGATCACATCCACATCACCGGCATCAATCCACTGGTTGAGTTGCTTTTGAATGCGGGCGATTTCATCGGCACAGATCGCCCGCCCGGCCAGCCGATGGCCTGCGCTTTGTAATCGCTCGACCAAAAGATCACCCGAACCATCGGTTTCAGGGGTGCGGCTGTCTGAAATGGTCAAAACAGCGATGGAAACGGGGATGAAGGGGCGGCTTTCGTCAATTCCGGGCATAGTGGGTGCTTTCTTCTCTTGGGGTCATATCTTTGGATTGCCCGGCGCTTTCGGCGGCAAGCCGATCATCGAGCCGTTCCAAAAGCGGCCAGGCCCCGGATGCCACCGCATCAAGGCCGGGGGTGGGCTGGCCTAATTGCATCCGATAAAGCCACAGATTGGCAGCGATTCGCCCGATATAATCGCGGGTTTCCCGTGATGGCAGGGATTCGATGAACAGCAAGGGATCATTTTTATAATCGATGCTTTGGCGCCAGCGCGCCAGATTGCCCGGACCGGCATTATAGGCCCCCGCCAGCATGAACAGATTGCCTTCCACCACCGGCAGACTTGCCAGATGCTCAATATATTGCTGGCCCAAAGCCATATTGAAATCCGGGTCATAAAGGCGGCTTTGCTGCCAGCGCAAAGAGGCATCGCCGGAAATGAAACTGGCCGTGGCGGGCATCACCTGCATCAGCCCCGAAGCCCCCATGCCGGATCGGGCGCGGATGGAAAATTGCGATTCCTGACGCATGATGGCAAAAATCAGAGCGCGATCGATGCTGAAGCCGCCATCGGGGGTCCAATCGGGCAGGGGATAATGCAAGGCAAGGGATAGATCCGCATCCCCGAGCGCCCGGGCCACCCGCAATTGGCTGGCCGGCAGGCCCAAATGGGCTGCCAAAGCCGCCAAGGCGGGCCAATCTGTGCGATCCGTGCGGCCCAGAACGGCGCGCATTTCTTCATCGGCTTTTTGGCTTTCCCCGATCTGTGCGAGCGCGATGGCGCGCCGGATGGCGGGATTTTTGCCATCATTGGCCAAAAATTGAGCGGGCAAAACAGGTGCGTCCCAATTTTGCGGCGGGCGCATTCCCAATTGCCTTTGGGCGATCAACCCATAAAAGCTTTCGCCATTTTGGGCTGCCAAGTGCAGATAGCGGCTCACATCTTCGGGCTTGCCGCACAAAAATGAAGACCGTGCGGCCCAATAGGCCCCCCCGGCCCGCCGCCAAGCCCCCATCATAGGGGATTGGGCCAGACCGGAAAAAAGCTGGGTGGCCGCAGCGCAATCACCTAGGCGGAAGGCGGCGAGCCCCCCATACCAGCGCGCATCGCCGGAAAATTCAGGTGAAATCGCTATGGCGCGCAAGGCGAAAAGCCGGGCTTTGTGATCAAGACCTTCAAAAAAATAGGCAAAAGCCACATCGCCCAAGGCCCCGGCTTCTTCGGAGGGGGTGAGAAGATGCAGGCGCTCGATCGCCCAATAGCGCTTTTCGGCGCGATCTCCATTGCGACGACGTTTTTCCCGGGCGATCTGCTTCAACGCTTCTTTCACCTGCCACAGTTCATCATCGGAACGGCGGGGCGGCGGGGGGGGCGCTTCGCGCTTTTGGGCAGCCCCCCAGAGTCCTTTGATCGGCAGGGGTTTGGGCGGCGGGGCGGCTTTTCCCTGACGTTTTTTGGCGAGGGCATAAAGCCTTTGAGCCCCGGGGTGATCACGATAGTTGATCAGCCAGTCTTTCAATTCCTGATAGCGTGATCGATAGGCGGTGGGGTGCATATAGCGTTGATAGAGCACATGGCCCATCAGCAAAGGATCATCGAGATCGCGGATGATGGCATCGGCTTTTTTCCATGCGCCATCGGCTTGCAAAGCAAAAATCCGGCGATAGCGCGCCTGATCATCGGGAGATAAAATGGGGGGGATGCGGATTGCGGTGGCAGCAGGCTTGGCTTCATCAGAAAGGGCAGAAGAGGCGGCTGTGGGGCTTTTATTTTCAACCCCATCATCAGCCAGCAGGGATGAAGGGGAAAAACACAGCATTATCAACGCCGCGATGAGGCCCCATTGTCCCAGCCTATGGTGCTTGCGATCCAGTGCGTTCATCGCGGGTGCGAGCCTCATTCGTCCGGCCCATTGAGGGGGGCGTGATTTTTTTCCAGATGCAGGCGAAGCGATAATAAATCCGCCCAAGCGTCGGCTTTCAATCTCGGTTGTTTCAAAAGCATATCGGGGGGCCAGCTTGTGAGCATGGCGAGATCTTTTTGGCTATTTTCCGGGCTATTATCGGGGCCATTTTCGGGTGAAAAAAGCGCATGCGAAAGCTTTTGCCAGCGCCCGCGCAGCTTTGTGATCGTGCGATGATTGTGCGAAAGGGCCGACGCCACAACCCCGCCAAGACAAAGCACGATCTGCGGTTCCACAAGGGCGATATGACGCCACAAAAAGGGCAGGCAATGGGCGATTTCCTTTTCATTGGGGGCGCGATTGCCCGGCGGACGCCACGGCACCAGCATAGCCAGATGCACATCGGTCTGGCGCGATAGGCCAATGGCGGCCAGCATCTGATCAAGCAACTGACCGCCCGGCCCGGAAAAGGGAATGCCGGATCGATCATCCTCGGCCCCGGGGGCATCGCCGATCACCATCAGCCAGGCTTTTGGGGGGCCATCGGCAAAAACCAACGACATCGCCGTGCGCTTCAGGGCGCAGCCTTCATAGCTGGCAAGGGCGGTTTCAAGCGCGCCTAAATTGGCCGCCCCCAAAGCCGCGCTTTGGGCCTCGTCGATCACAAGGGCGGGGGGTTGCCCTGCGGACATTGTTGCCCCGGATGGCCTTGGCGCTGGGCGTGCATCTTCAGGGGGCCGCATATGCCGCGCAATTTCGCTTGCGTGGTGACTTTCGAGGCTGGCGGCAAAGCGATCAATGGGCTGATCTGCGCTGATGTCATCGATACCCGCCTCAAGATACCATGACAGCAAAGCGCTGAGTTCAGCGCGGCTTTTCATGCTTTGAAGATCGGATGTCGGATGATGAGACGGCATTGTGTGGAGGAAATCTTTCAAATGATCATGAAGGTATTTTTGACATGATGGCGTTTATGGCATTTTTCTCAATAAAATTCGATCACGAAAGGGGCGATCATGATAGAAACGAACCTATCCTATTTGACCGGCTGTCATTGATGCGGGCATAAGCTATAAAAGCATCTGTGCTGGTTCTGAAATAAATTGCGGGCCTTGTGGATCTTATGGCTGACGGAGAAAAGGACGAGGATATGGAACGCGACGCCATGGAATTTGATATCGTGATCGTGGGTGCGGGCCCGGCCGGGCTTGCGGCAGCGATCAGATTGCGACAACAGGCGGAAAAAGACGGGCGCGAGCTGAGCGTGTGCGTTCTGGAAAAAGGCTCGGAAGTGGGCGCCCATATCCTGTCGGGGGCCGTGGTTGATCCCATTGCTCTTGATGAATTGATCCCCGATTGGCGGGAGAGCGATTGCCCTTTGCGCCTGGAGGTGAGCTCTAATCATCACTGGATCTTGCGCGAATCCGGCAAGCTATCCATTCCCCATGCGCTTTTACCGCCCTTGATGAACAATAAAGGCTGCTATACGGGCAGTCTGGGCAATCTGTGTCGCTGGCTGGCCGAACGGGCCGAAGCTTTGGGCGTTGAAATCTATCCCGGCTTTGCGGTCGCCGAAGTGCTTTATGATGATAAGGGCGCCGTGCGCGGGGTGGCCACGGGCGATATGGGTGTGGCCCGGGATGGCAGCCATAAGGAAAGCTATCAGCCCGGCATGGAATTGCATGCCCGCTATACTTTTTTTGCCGAAGGCGTGCGCGGATCGCTGACCAAGGGATTGTTTGAAAAATACGATCTGCGCAAGGATTGCGAGCCTCAGACCTATGCCATCGGGATCAAGGAGCTATGGGAAATCGAGCCGGATAAGCATGAACCGGGCAAGGTGATCCATACGCAGGGCTGGCCGCTCAGCGATGTGGCCGGCGGCGGGTTCATTTATCATCAGGACGATCATCAACTGGCCATCGGCTTTGTTGTTGCCCTCGATTATAAAAATCCGTGGCTTTATCCTTTCGAGGAAATGCAGCGCTGGAAACAGCATCCCGCCATCCGCCCCCTGCTGGAAGGGGGACGGCGTATTTCCTATGGCGCCCGGGCGATCAATGAAGGGGGGCTGCAATCCATCCCCCGCCTTGTTTTTCCCGGCGGGGCGCTGATCGGCTGTTCGGCGGGCTTTGTCAATGTGCCGCGCATCAAGGGATCGCATAGCGCCATGAAAAGCGGGATGCTGGCGGCCGATGCGGCCTATGCAGCGCTTGCTGATGAGTCTGTGGCTGATGGGGTGGCGGCTGATGAGGCAACAGCAGGCAAAATGCTGACTGCCTATCCCGAAGCCCTGAAGCAATCATGGATCTGGAAGGATCTGCATCAGGTGCGCAATGCCCGCCCGGCCCTGCATAAATTCGGGGTGACTTTGGGAACGCTTTATTCCGGCCTTGATTTATGGCTCAACAGCATCGGCCTTGGGTTTCTCGTCCCCTGGACCTTCAAGCAGCAGGCCGATCATAGCGCCACGGAAAAAGCGGCTGATCATCAAAAGATCCATTATCCCAAACCCGATGGGGTGATCAGCTTTGATCGCTTGTCCTCGGTTTTTTTATCCAATACCAATCACGAGGAAGATCAGCCCGTGCATTTGCAGTTGAAAGATCCTGATGTGCCCATCAAGATCAATCTGCCGCTTTATGAAGCCCCGGAACAAAGATATTGTCCGGCAGGGGTTTATGAAATCATTGGCCGGGAAGAGGGGCAGGCGCGCCTGCAGATCAATGCGCAAAATTGCGTTCATTGCAAAAGCTGCGATATCAAGGACCCCACACAAAATATCAATTGGGTGGTGCCAGAGGGTGGCGGCGGGCCAAATTATCCCAATATGTAGGCTTGCCATGATGGTGGCAGGGCAGAATGCGCCAATCGGGTACAATAAAATGTGCCATTGCTGTGGATTGTGCTGTGGACTGATGATCCTGATCGGAGAGATGTGAATGTCGTTTATGCGCACCAAAGGGTTGATCCTGGCCACCGTCCTGCTCTCGGGCTGTTCTGTTGCGCAAGAACAGGAAGGCTTTAATTTTGCCAGTGCTCCGCTGGGCGAGGTGGATTTTGGCAGCTATGTTGCAGGCCGCTTTGCCCATCAAACGGGTGATCCCCGGGCCGCTGATTATCTGCTAAGGGCCGCTGATCAGGACCCCGGCAATAGCATGATCTTGAGCCGGGCCTTTATCACGCTGCTCACCGATGGGCGCTTTGATCAGGCAGCTGTGGTGGCCCGCAGGCTTTATGCGCGCGATTCCGATAACAGCCTTGCCACCCTGTTTCTGGCCCTCGATTCCCTCAAAAGCGGGCGCTATAAACAAGCACAAAGCTATATCGATAGCTTGCGCACGGGGGGCTTTGAAATGCTGGTGGCCCCCATTGCGGCGGCCTGGATTCATGCAGCCCTGGGCCAGCGCGATGCTGCGCTCATCGCTCTTCGCCCCCTTGATCAGATGGCCGCTTTAAAGCCTTTTGCGGCGGCCCATCGGGCCTATCTGCTCGATTATCTAAAGCAGGATGATGCGGCGCGGGCCGCTTATCTGGCCGCCCTTGAAGGCACGCAGATGGCCTCTTTGCAGCCGGTTGTTTCCTATGCCGCTTTTTTGCAAGGACGGGGAGAGGGCGACAAGGCTGTTTCGGTGATCGATGAATATTTGAAGGCCTTTACCGATAATGCTTTTCTGCTGAAGGCGCGCGATCAATTGCGCGAGGGTAAAACCCCCGATCGTTTGACCGCGACCCCCGCAGGCGCTGTCAGCCTTGTGATGTTTCGTGCGGCGGGGGAGCTTGATCGCGATGACGCCCATCGTCCGGCCATTGTTTATGCGCGTTTGGCAAGCTTTCTTTCACCCGATATGGATGATGCCCATCTGCGGCTGGCCAATATGCTGGTCGAGGCCGAACTGACGGATTTGGCCCTTAAAGAGCTGAATAAAATCAATAAAAAGGCGAGCGTTTATGAAAATGCTCAGCTTCAGGCCGCCTGGATTCACCATCAAGCGGGTGATCTTGAAAAGGCGGTCGACCTGTTGCAGACCTATCTGGCGATGCGCCCTGAAAGTGCGCAGGCCTGGGCAACATTGGGGGATATCTATCGCAGCAATGAAAAATTCGAGCCTGCGGTGGCCGCCTATACCAAAGCCATTCATCTCAATACCAATGATCCCGATGTCGCCCCGTGGTTTTTATATTTCACGCGCGGGATCGGCTATGAACGCACGGATCAATTCGATAAGGCGGAAGCGGATTTCCTGAAATCGCTGGAGCTTAATCCCGATCAGGCGCAGGTGCTCAATTATCTGGGCTATAGCTGGATCGATCGGGGCATGAATCTGGAACAAGGCACCGAGATGATCGAAAAAGCGGTGGCGCAGCGCCCTAATGATGGCTTTATCATCGATAGTCTGGGCTGGGCCTATTATCTGCGGGGCGATTATAAACAGGCGGTGCGCCATCTGGAACGGGCCGTGATTTTGGAACCATCCGATCCCACATTGAACGATCATCTGGGGGACGCCTATTGGAAAGTGGGCCGCCGCACCGAAGCGCGCTTTCAATGGAACCATGCTTTGGCCTCTGATCCCGAAGCCGATCAGCGGGCACTGATCGAAAAGAAATTGCAGATCGGTCTTGAGCTTGCCCAAAAAGAGCATGAAAAGGATGTGGCCGCCGCACAAACGGACAATGCTGGAACCGTTGCCATGACATCGCCTTCTCTTGGCCCTAAAACATCCGACCAACAACGGCCCTGATGGGAAGTGATATCGGATGATCGACAAGATAAGCGATGTGACCGCTTTTGCGCCCGCCAAAATCAATCTGTTTTTGCATATCACCGGGCGTCGGCATGATGGCTATCATCTGCTCGATAGCCTGTTTGTGTTTCCCGCTCTTTATGATCGTCTTGAGATCAGCGCCCTTGGCCGGGAAGCGGGCGAGAACCATGTTCGCTTGCGCATCGAAGGCCCGATGGCCCAGGCTTTGGCAGGCGAAGCCGATCAGGATAATCTGGTAATCCGTTCCATTCGGCGCTTGCAGGATCATCTGGGGATCAATGGTTCCTATGATGTGCGGCTGATCAAAAACATTCCGGTCGCTGCCGGGGTGGGGGGTGGCTCGGCCGATGCGGCAGCGGCCCTTTTAGCCTGCCTGAAACTGTGGGAACACAGCATCGCAGCGGATGAATTACAGGCCTTGGCCCAAGGATTGGGGGCCGATGTGCCGCCATGCCTGCAAAACCGGCCCGTGCGGGTGGCGGGCATTGGCGAACAGATCAGCCCGGCGGGTGAGGCGCCGCCCTGGGGCGTGATTTTGGCCAATCCCCGTTGCCCGGTGCCAACACCGGATGTGTTTTTGGCCTATAAACAGGCGGCGGGGGCCTTTTCCCCTGCCTTGCCCGCCGGGATCGAATGGCAGGATCTGGATTGGCTGGCGCGGGAAAGCCGCAATGATCTTTATGCTGCGGCTTGTGGGATTGCTCCGGCCATTGGCGATCTGATTGCCGCCCTTGCCACTTTGCCCGGAGCGCGGCTGGCCCGGATGAGCGGATCGGGGGCCACCTGCTTTGCTCTGTTTGATGATGTGGCGCAGGCACTTTTGGCGCGTGAAATTTTGCAGGCCAAAGCGCCGCAATGGTGGTCTTGGGCGGGCGGTTTATGCGATGATCGGGGCGATCATCCATAGGCGAGAGGTGTTTTGGGCTTTTTATATCCGATACGGGCTTGACAGAAAGGCGCATATCTAGATTGTGCAGAGAGCTTTTTGCGGGTGATGGCAGATGAAATCCATCGGATTGTGCGAGGATGTGAGACAGTGAGAATGGATGCGCGGCGATACGCTTTCACGCCTGCCCTCGTGGGGACAAATCCTTTCATCCATCGCCTGGTTGCCGGGATTTTGGGTGTGTTGATCCTGATTGGTGGAGCACAGGCGCAATTGCCCGATGCCGATAGCCTGCGCCGGGCGCTCAATCAGGGGAAATCCCTGACCAGCAGCCCGGTGGAAACCCCATCGGCCCTTGATCTTTCGCGGCAGCTCAAAGGCAATCAGACGAATGATAAGATTGGGCCTGAAGGCGAGCAGCCCTTTCCTGTTGAAGAACCGCTCTCTCCCCTGGAGATGGATTATAACAGGCGGTTGGGGCGGGATTTGCCCGGCGAAATTGAAAGCGAAGAAACCCGGGCCAAAAACCAGCGCCGCAAGCGGCTGGAGCAGGCGCAATTGCAAACCCAGGCATCGCTGCGCCCAATGACCGAACTGGAATTGGAACAGCTCGAAGAGATGCGTGCCGCCAAAGAGCGGGAAAAAGCGCCGCCCATGTTGCGGCAATTTGGCTATGATCTGTTTCGCGATAGCCTGGCGGCATCCGATATGCCAGTCACCGGGCGCTTATCCGATAGCTATATTCTGGGTGTTGGCGATGAAATTGTCGTCACCATGGTGGGGCAAAGTGGCGGCACCATCGTGACCGGGGTGGATCGTGAAGGCCGGATCATCTTGCCGGATTTGGCCCCGATTCCGGCTGCGGGCCGCAGCTTTGGCGATTTTGCCCGGGATGTGCGCCAGCGCGTGGCGCAATCGCTTTTGGGCACGGAAGCATATGTTTCCATCGGGGCTCTGCGTCAGGTCAGTGTCACGGTCATGGGGGAAGTGGACTATCCGGGGCAATATCAGGCGACCAGCCAATCCGATTTGTTGCAGCTGATGGCTTTGGCGGGGGGGATCAAAAAATCGGGTTCCTTGCGTCGGTTGACAGTTTTTCGTGATGGCCAGCGCCTTGAGATTGATCTTTATGATGTTTTTTTCGGCACGGGGGATATCTCCCTTCAGGTCCGCGATGGCGATCGTCTGCTGGTGCCCCTGATCGGCCCCACGGTGGCGGTGGCGGGGGATGTGGTGCGCCCGGCTATATATGAATTGCCGGCAAACCAAATAAAAAGAGCGGATCAAGAGATCGCTGTGGCCGAGGTGCTGCAATTGGCCGGGGGCTCATTGCGGCCCCGGGGCTATAGCATCGATCGCAATCGCATCGGCAATGATGGCTATCAGAATTTTACCAGCACCAGCGCCACGGATCGTGTGGCTGCGGGCGATCTGTATCAGGTTTATCCCCAGCGTCAGGTGCATCTGGGGCGGGTGCAGCTTTTGGGCCATGTGCGCCAGCCCGGTTACAAGCCGTTGAGCGCCGCCCCCACCATCAGCGCTTTGCTGAAAGGGGGCGATGCTCTGAAAATGGCCCCTTATTCGCTTTTTGCCATTGTCGAGACCATCGACGATCTGTCGCAGCAGCTGGTTTATAAGCCGGTTGATCTGGGGCCGATTCTGGCGGGCACTGAAGATGTGGTTTTGCGTGATCAGGATAGTCTGCTGATTTTAGGGCCGCACGAACTGGATTATCTTTCATCTGAAGCGGTGCGCAGTGCCGTTCTCGCCCCGCAATCGGTAACGCCGGATCAATGTGATGCGGTGGTGTCTTTGGCTCGGCGGGCGCGTCAGGCGGATAGTGAGCGCTTGGCGGCGGCGGCGCGTTCCGTGTTCATTGTCGAGGAAGATCGACAGCAACAAGAACAGCAGCAACAGCAGCAGCAACAGCAGCTTCAACAAGGTCAACAGACCCAATTGGGCGCGGTTGGTCAGAATGGCAGCAGAAATCAGGATAATTCAGCGGTGCAGCGGGCGTCTGATTTTTCCTCGGATGAAATCGTTTCGGCCAGCGAATTGGCGCGTTTGGCCGCACAGGCAGCGCAATGCAATGAATTTTTCGATGAACGTCCGGAAATCCTGCCTTTGGCCATTGAATATGCGGTGGTGATGATGGGCGCGGTGCGCCAGCCCGGGCTTTATCCTATTGCCGGATCGGCCTCTTTGCGTGATCTGGTGGCGGCCAGCGGGGGGCTTAGTCTGTCTGCTGATCCCGAACAGATCGAAATTTCCAGCATTCGCAATCGTGAACTGGCGGCACTGGGGGCGACCGAAAGGCGCTATGTGGATCTGCGCAGCGCTTCTTTGGCCAGCATTGATGTGACCCCGGGCAGCACGATCCGTTTTGCATCGCAGCAGGCGACCATGGAAGCCGGCACGGTTTTGCTGTCGGGTGAATTTAAAAGGCCCGGTGTTTATACCATCAAGCGCGGAGAAACCCTGCTTCAGGTGATGACCCGGGCGGGTGGGCTCACGGATCAGGCTTATCCCTTTGGCTCGGTTTTTACCCGGATGCGGGTAAAGCAGGAACAGCAGGAAGGGTTCCGCCGCACCGCGCGCGAACTGAATAATGCTCTGGCTTTGGCCATGCTGCGGGAAAATATTTCCGGCGATGCCCTGACGGCGGCCAATTCTTTGGTCAATTCCTTTGCTACGGTTGAAGCTGCAGGGCGGGTTGTGGTGGAAGCCGATCCCCAGATTTTGCGCCAAAATCCTGAACGTGATCTGGTTTTGGAAACGGGTGATTCCATCTTCATCCCCAAACGGCCCAATTTTGTGCTGACGGCAGGGGATTTGCTTAATCCCGGTGCTCTGCAATTCAGAAGCGGCAAATCCATCGAGGATTATCTGGATGAAGCCGGTGGATTTCAGGAAACCGCTGATAAAAACCGGGTGTTTATCGTCTTTCCCAATGGGGTGGCGCAGCCGGTTTCACTCTCGCGTTGGTCGCGCAATACATCCATGGTTCCCCCGGGTAGCACTATTGTGGTGCCAAAGGATGTCAATCCCCTCGAAACGCTCAATATCGTGCGGGAAATTTCCGATGTCTTGAGCAATCTGGCGGTGTCTGCGGCCTCTATCGCCGTGATCTCGCGTTGATGTGTGGGGATGCGGGATGGTCTTCAGCCTGAAGGCTATGGGGGCGGTGGTCCTGTTCGGGCTTTTCATGGCCGGTGGCGAAAGCCAGGGGCAAAACTTATCCGGGTTTGATGAGCCCCAACCTTCCACCACGGCTTTTGGCACCACCGGCCTGCTTCAAAGCCCTTCGGCACGCTTTTCAAAGCCGGGCACTGTTGAATTGGGCGGTTTTTTTGTCGAGCCTTATCGCGGCTTTACGATCCGGGCGCAGCCTCTGCCCTGGCTGGAGGCGAATTTCCGAGTCACCGATATCACCAATATTGCCAAGAATGGCACGGTTTTGCCTTTGGGCCAGATATCCTTTCTGGAGGATCTGTTTTCGTTGAAAGGGGGGGGCACCCGGCGGCAGCGCGGCTTTGATCTGAAAATTCGCCTGCTTCAGGAAGGGGATTTCTTGCCGGCTGTGGCGGTGGGCGGGCAGGATCTGTTTGGCGATGCGGATTTTGGCGGGGAATATCTGGTGGCCAGCAAGCGCTTTGGCCCTGTGGATATCACTTTTGGCCTTGGCTGGGGCTATTTCGGCAGCCGGGGGCATATCGGCAATCCTCTTGATTCCCTTGATGATGGCTTTCGCCGCCGCAGTTCTGGTGATGTGCGCGGCTCGTTTAATTTCGGCGATTATTTTTCCGGTAATGATCTGGCTTTTTTTGGCGGTGTGGAATGGCACACGCCCCTTGATGGTTTTTCGGTGAAGCTTGATTATAGCGGGGCTGACCCAGAGCGCGCGCCCCTTGGCAGCCGCCTTGATGAGGATTTTCCGGTTAATATGGGGGTGAATTACAGGCCGGTTCATTGGCTTGATATGGCCCTTGGCTTTGAGCGGGGGAATACCCTTTCTGCCCGGATGGCGGTGCGTTTTGATCTGTTTGATCTGCCGCGTTTTTATCCGCGTGATGGGCGCCAAGGAGGCCATCCGGCGGCAGGTGCTCCCTTCCCAAAACCATCGGGGGATGGGGCAACGGTTGCGCCAAAGCCCGCGGCCCCCCATCGGATGACCAATGATCTGGTGCTTGAGCTTTCCGCCTTTTTGCGCCGGGCAGGCCATGATACGGCGCGGATTTCTGTGGATGCCAATGCCGTTTATGTGGCGATCACCTCCCCCATGGCGGGGCTTGGCCCTTTCGATGAACAGGCTTTGGCGACCGCGATTTTTGAGGCGATCCCGTTGGTGATCGATCAGCTTTGGCTGAGCTTCGGCCCGGAAAAGCCCAGCGATTCCCGCCTTTATCAGCGCGATGAGGATCATGGCCGGGCCGCCGGGGCAATGCTGGCGCTAGTGGATGGGCTTTATGGTGCTGATGAAGGATATGCCGCCACGATCCGGCTGGCGGATGGGGTCGCCCTTTATGATCTGTGGGGGGCAGTCAATGGGGATATGGCCTTTGCCAGCGCGCTGGCCGATCCGCTTTTGCTCACCTTGCCCGATGATCTTTATCTGATCAAAATGCGATCTTTTGCGGATGGCTTTGTTGAACGCGATCTTGCGGCCCCAAAAGCTCTGGCCAGTGCCCGCGCGATGATGATGGCGACGGCCGATGCCCCGGTTTCATCGCTCCGTATCGAGGGCCGCACCCGGGCCACCGTGCAGATTGATGCCGCTGATGGCAGCCGGATCGATGGGGCGCTTTTGTCGCAAAGGCTTGATGTGGCGGAAAGCCTTGTTATGGCTTCGGGCTATGATAATCAAACCGCCCTTGAAGCCTTTGCCGCTGATTTTTTTGCCAGAATGGCCCGGGCGGGGATCAGGCCGCGATCAGTGGCATGGCTGGATGGCCGCATGACCATCTGGATCGATGGCGGCCCATCGGATTTTGAAATCCAACGGATCGGGCGGATTGCCCGCGATCTGGCACTGCATGGCACGGACCAATTGGAAGCCATCTCGATCCGCCGAGGGGTGGGCCGGCATGATGCTATCGATGTGCAGCTTTTGCGCCGGGATGTGGTGCGGGCTGTGGCGGGACGCGGCTCGGCTGAGGAAATCTGGCTCACTTCGGCCATCGAGATGGAGCCCGCGCCCCTGCCGGACAAAACCCTGAGGGTGGAGAATGACAAGGCCAGCCCCTTTCTGGAATGGGGGGTGGCTCCGGTGCTCATCCAGCATATCGGCGATCAGGAAAGCGGTCCCTGGCTTGCTGATCTTTCTATCGATCTGCTGGCGTCTCTCGATCTTGCGCCGGGGCTGCAATTATCCGGGGCGGTGCGGCGGTTTATTGCGGGCAATCTGGATCAGATCAGCCCGGCTTCATCAAGCAGCGATCTGCCCGTGGTGCGCAGCGATGTAAAGCGCTTCATCGAAAATGGCCGCACATCGATCCCTTATCTGCAGGCCGATTGGCGTGGTGGCTTTGCACCGCATCTTTATGGCCGTGTTTCTGCAGGCATATTCGAGCAGATCTATGCAGGGCTTTCCACCGAATTGCTCTATCGCAATCCCGATGATGGCTGGTCAGTGGGGGGGGAATTGAATTGGCTGAAACGCCGGGATGAAGATCAGCTTTTTGGGCTGGAAGGCCGCGATAGCCTGAGCGGTGAGATCAGCCTTTATCGGGAATGGGCATCCGGCGTGCTGGCGGTGGTGCGGGCCGGGCGGTTTTTGGCAGGAGATTGGGGCGGCACTGTCGATCTTTCGCGGCGTTTTGATAATGGCGTGCGGATCGGCGGCTATCTCGCCCTTTCGGATGGATCGGATCGCGAATTTGGCGGCACATCTCCTGATAAGGGCGTTTATATCACCATTCCCCTTGGTGAATTATGGCCATTTGGTGGCCCGCGTCGCTCTGTGAGCACGGAATTGACAGATTTAGCCCGCGATAGCGCACAAAGATTGCGGCTCAACAGCCGATTATATGATTATGTCGCCGGAATTAACCGCCAGCGGATTGATTCCGATTGGCCGCAGATTGTTAATTAACTAATTGACTTTTGGGCGATATCTTGACAAACCAACCGCTAAGTCAGGATGACGGACCCATCCAGGGATGCATAAACTGCTTTGCACCATCGATGTTTTGAATGTCTTTTATTCATGTGCCGCGAAATTTACATAATTGGGTTTTAGTTATTCAGAACCGGTTAACCGGCTTTCTATAAGAAGACGTGTCGCAAGCGGGTGGAGAAAGAATGTGAACGGGGATCTGTTATTTGCTGCAGGGCTGATTTCCTTTGCCATGGCGCTGGTTGCCTGCCTTGTTGCAAAGCCATTGGCTCATGCCCTTGGTATCATGGATATGCCCGATGGGGTGAATGGCCGCAAACGCCATAGCCGCCCAACGCCTTTGATCGGGGGCGTGGCGATTATTTTTCCCTTTATTTCCAGCACCTTTATCTTTCAACCCGGGCTTAATGGATTTCCTTGGATTGTCAGCTTTGCCACCTTCTGCATTTTTCTGGTGGGGTTTTTTGATGATCGCAGCCATATGCGGCCGGTTTGGCGGCTGATTGTTTCTGCATTTATTCTGGCGTTTGCAGTGGCGATGATCCCCGATCTGCGTTTGACCGTTTTGCATTTTTCCTTTTCCGATGCGGCCTTTCTTTTACCAAGCGCAGTGGCCGCTGGTTTTGCCCTCGTTTGTTTGCTGGGCTTGCAAAATGCCGTGAATATGGCGGATGGCAAAAATGGTCTGGTCATCGGGATGAGCATTGTCTGGTCGGCCTTCCTCATGCTTCCGGCCCCTGATGAATTGCGGCCGATTTTGATCAGCCTGCTGATTTCCCTGACCGTAACCGGATTTTTCAATATCCGGGGCAAGTTGTTTTTGGGCGATGCGGGCAGCTATTCGCTGGCGATCATTCTGGGGATGCTGTCGATCTATGTGTTTAATCACAGCGCCATGGCTCTGCCTGCGGATATGATCGTTTTATGGTTTCTGATCCCGGTTCTTGATTGTATTCGGCTGATTTTCAGCCGGGTCAGCCGGGGGCGCGCGCCTTTTTCTCCGGATCGCAATCATTTCCATCATGTGATCAATGATAGCATGTCCTGGCGCTATGGCCTTTTTGTCTATCTGGCGCATGTGATTTTGCCCGGAATGACTGCTTTCCTGTGGCCTTCTTATACGCTGCCCCTGATCGTTCTCAGCGGTTTCAGCTATCTGTTGGTTTATATCTCACTCACCCGTCGTTTGGGTGTTTTGGGGATCACCCGATAAACTTTCCAAACGGACTTTGAAGCGCTTTACAGGCGGCTTTGCCTATGCTTTAAGGTCCATCCAAACGCGCTGATGATCTTGCTCTTCAGTGATGGGGCGTAGCCAAGTGGTAAGGCAACGGGTTTTGATCCCGTCATGCGCAGGTTCGAATCCTGCCGCCCCAGCCAGCCTGCATGGAAATGCACTTAAAATTCATTTTACTGCCAAATATTTTGCTACAGGTCCTGTGTGGTTTGCCTGCGCAGACGATAATGGCGCAGAAGTTCCGCATGTGTTAGAATGTACACATGCCAACACAGGGATTTTTCAATGACCGCCAGCACCACCATGACGATCAGGGTTCGGCCCGATGTGAAAGAAAAACTCGACCAGATCGCGGTCAGCACGCAGCGCAGTAAATCTTTTCTCGCAGGCGAGGCCGTTGCGGCTTATGTCGATCGGGAGCTTGAAATCATCGGCGGGATCAGAAGCGGCATGGTTGATGCGGCGGTTGGCCGTGTCGTGTCCCATGATGAAGCCATGACCGAAATCTATGCCGCTATCGACGCGACTGAGGCCAAGCGAGCAGATAAAGGGTGAAGCGGCCGGTTATCTGGGCTCGCAGAGCGCTGGATGATATCAAGCAACAGGTCGGTTTCATTGCGCAGGATAATCCGGCCGCCGCCAGACAGGTTGCGGATCATATTGATGATGCAGGCAAGGCTCTTGGCGAAATGGCAACGGGCCGCCCTGGCCGGGTAAGCGGCACCTATGAAAAGCTCCTTGCCCGGTTGCCCTCTATCCTCGCTTATGAGCTGCGATCCGTTGCCGGGCAGGAAAGTGTCGTGATCTTGCGCGTGATCCACATCTCGCGGAATTGGCAAGTCGGGCATTGGCCGCAAGAGCCTTAATCAAAGCTTTGCCATAAGCGTGTTCTACGCGCAGCCAAATGATTTGGAGCGTGGGGCGAAAAAATAGACCAGTAGATAAAGCTGTGTAACAAGAACAAGCGTATAAACGACGAGATTGAGCGCGATATCAGCCGGACCGCCAGCAGCAAGGCAGAAGATTATAATGGCAGGTACAGAGAAGGCTAAAATCGGTTTGTGTTATGATGCCCTGAATGGCAGTGTCTCGATCACCATCAATCTTTCCGATTGTCATCAAGCCCGATTTTATCGAGAGAAAAGCGCCCCTCTTCGATCAGCGTGGGACGTTCAAACAGAAAATCCTCACCCGCAGGCAATTCGTTCATGAGGAAAAGCCAATCCGGACACGGACTGGACTTAACAGGATCGCATCGCGCTGACGTTCGATGGTCAGTTCGGTCACGCCTTGGAGCTCGAAGTCCTTGGGCAGGCAGATCGCTTGGTCGTGGTTATTGTGAAAGATAGACACGGTGCGCGGCATGATGATCCTCCATGCTTATAAAAATAGCATAGCATTGCTTGGCATATATCAAACATAGGCTCTCTGGCGCGGGTCTTGGCCGCTGGCTCCGATCATCCCCCAAGGGGGCGGAAGGGAGCCAGCCGCATTGTTCTGCCGATCAGGGGCGCGCGGAAAATGCGCGCAAATCCGACCAGTGCCTTAATCAGAAGCCGATTTTGATCCCGAAGGACAATTGATATTCATCCACATCATCGCGGTCGATATCGGATTCAAAGGCAATCTGGATCGATGTATTCCGCCCGATCAGGCTGTTGATACCCAGCGCATAGGTGGCATAATCGCTATCGATTTCCGTGCCGGTAACGGTGAAATCCGCCCTACGATCCCCCACAAAAGCCGCATCGGTGAGGAACTGCCCCTTGCCGCCAATCCGCCTTTGCCATGTGATCCGGCTGAAGGCACTGGTGGTGTGATTTTGGCCCACGACATCCAGGCTGATCTCGCCCCCGATGCCAAGCACCGTTTCGCGCGCTTTCCGATCATCAATGATGGTATCGGTGGCCCCGGTGCCTACTTCTTGCAATTCATCGATATCCAGCGAGGAATGGCGCAAGCGCACCATCGGCCCAAAGCGTACCGGCCCATCGCCATAGCTGGCTCCCAGATCAAAGCCCCCCATGAATTGCCGTGCCGCACCATCGCCCTGAGCAAAGGCGGTGACATCGGTGGTTACCGGGCGGGTGCTTTCCAGATCATAAAATTGCACGCCGGTATAGCCGCTGGCATAGAAAGGCCCATGGAAAATGCTGCCATAGGTGCTGAAGCCCCCTGCCGTGGCGCTGCTGTCATGGCCGTTTAATTCATCGGTCGAGAAATTGGTGAAGGTCCCGGCGACGCCGATCAGGGCATTGCGGCCAATGCGTTTATCGATCCCCATGGTGAAGCTCAGGGCCGTGTTGTCAAATTCACCTTCCACCATTTGGCTATCGCTGTTGATGAGATCTGCGGAGAAGAAAAGGCCGATATCATCCGGCACACCCAAGGAAGAACTGCGGGGACTGCTGCCATGGGCCGCCTGATTGGCTGAGGCATTGGTCGTGCTGGCTTCGGCATTTTGGGCGGCGGCGGCGATCATGGCACCGGCCTCGTCATTGGCGGCGAGACGCAGGCTGGATGCCGCATTGCCCATGGTACCATCAATCCCCCCATGGCGGCCTGTGCGGATCGTGCCCGCGCGCTGGCTCAGGGTATTGGCAAGGATGCGGGAAAGCTGGAAGCTATAGCGATCAAACAAAAAGGTCTGGGTGGGATTGAGGGATTGCAGGCTGGCCTGCAATTGCCCATTGGTCCCCAGCCGATCCAGCCTTTTCACCACATCGCTCAGCCCTTCGCTTTCAATCGATGTGCCCGTGCTGATGCCATCCAGCGCCCGGGCCACATCACGCTGCTGCACGCTGGTGGCCTGCGGAGCAAAGGGCAGGGCAAAAACAGTGATCCCCGCAGCATTGCCACTGGCATCAAGGCTGTTCCTGAAGCGCAGAACGCTGCTGTTGCCATTGAGACCGGTGACACTGCCCAGCACATTGCTCCGGTTTTCGATGCTGCCATCAGCTTCCACAAAATTAAGGCGATCCCCGCGCCCAAGATTGGCACCCGCTGCTGTTTCCACCAGAATGGTGCCATCCAGCACCACATTGCCGCCTTGCCCCGGGGCAAATTCCTGTACCGAAATCAGGTCGATGGCACCGGTTTCATCGATCTCGATTCGGGTGGTGGCACCGCTATCCTGAAAAAGATCGCCAATGATGGTGAGTGTTCCCACCGAATTGCCCGGCGATAAAACACCGCCGCTTTGGGCCACACCCAAGGGCGCGATGATGGTGCCATTGCCGCCTAATGTGCCGCCCATCAGGCCCAGAGCGCCGGTTTGGAATTGGCCATTGACCAAGAGGCTACCGCTGCCCATGGTTGAAACGGTTCCCTGATCGGCGATGATCCCGGTTGCGCCGATGGTGAGGGACGCGCCATCAAGGAAAAAATTCTGGCTGGATAGTGTGCCATCCACCGCCATGGTGCCGCCGGAAAGCAGGCTGCCTGCAAAATCGGTGACAAGGCCACCCTCGGCGATGGTGAGGCTGCCGCCCCTGAGATCAAGAAAATCGGTGGAAAATTGCCCGGCAATATCCAGCGTGCCACCGCTCATCACCAGCCCGGCATCGATAAAGCGCGAGGCATCGCTATAAACGCTATCAGCATCGATGCTGACCGCGCCGCCGCTGATGAACAAGGAGCCGGACAAAAGATTGGCGCCGGCTATATCGAGCCTGCCACCGGAAACGGAAATGAAATCAACCACATCAAGCTGGGCAGCCTCGACCGATAAAGCGACCTCACCCGAAAGGCTTAAGGTATCGATTTCTATCGCGGCATTGCTGAGGCTGGTGGTGCCCGGCGCATCCAGCGTCACCTCGAAAAAAGAGGCGATGAGGGTGGGGTCGCCCGCATCGCGCAAAGGATCGAAATTGGTGGGCACAAAGCCATTGGTCCAGCGCGTGGGATCAAGCCAATCGCCATCGCCAGCCGCCGCCCGGGTTTCGATCAGCGGATTGGTGGCGGCAATGAAATCCTGCATTTCCGCGATATTGGTGAAAAAGGCCACATCGCCAAACTGATTGATATCATCAGAAAAAATATTGAGACCACCGCTGGTGATGCCAGCCAGCAATAATTCACCATTTTCGCCGCGAACAAAAAGCGCGCCACCGGAATCGCCGCTGCCTGTGGTGCCTTCAAGGCTGGTGGTATCGGGGGTGGCAAAAAAATCAAACAGGCCGGGATTGGCGGGGTCGTCGAAATCGGTAAAGAGCAGAGAATCGGGAAGCAAAGCGCCATTGAAGCCGCCAATGAAATCGAGTGTATTGGTGGCTGCGCGCCTGCGGAAATCAAAAAACGAGCTTTCCACCGAACCAGTACCCGTGGTGCCAAATCCCACAAAGGTCACCTCGGTCCCCAATTCGGGGGCGCTGGTCACGATCCCTGCGGGGGTAATGCCGGTGATCCGTTCTTGCAAGGCGATGGTGGTGATATCATAGCCCGCCGCGAAATTATCACGCAAAAATTCAACAGGGGTGACATGGCTGGAGCCAAGAACAAAATTGCCATTATTGATATCGTCGATCCCATTGGCACCCAAAGTGACGGCCACCCCCAGATTGCGATCATCGGCCTCGGTCGAGCCCTCGGGGCGGTTGCAATGGGCGGCGCTGATCACCGTGCGCGCATTCACCAGCGTGCCAGAACAAAATCCGGTGATCTGGCCGGTGCTGAGATCGAAAAAGGCAAGGCCCAGAACATTTTCAAAGCTGCCATCCAGATCGAGAATATCATCGGTGGTGCCCAGGCTTTCGGCGATCAGCACATTGGGCCGCAGCAGCACATCATGGCCCAGAAAACTGGTGCTGATACCATCCTTGCGGATCGGGTTGGAGATCCCCCCCAGATTGAGCAGCAATTTTTGGGCCTGCGCGGTTTTTGCGGCAAAAAGCCCATCAAGCCCGGATTGGTTCTTGGTCTGTGCCTCAACCGGCGATGCGGCGAGGGGATGCGGCACCCCCAACAGGCTGGCGGCCCCGAAAAGAGCGGCGCCCGTGATGGTGCTGGCCAAAGTTTTGTGAAATGAAAATGTCATGAGCCGTTTCCCCGATCTGTTGTGGCTTGTGATAGCCTTTTACGCTTATTTTACAGCTTTAAGGCTGTGCTGCTGATCATGCAAGATATCAGCGTGAATTGCAATTTTCAGAAAATCACAACCTTATTCGACGATCATCTTCATTCCGATGACAATCACAAGGAAAATAACATTTATTTTACCGGGAAGGGTTGGGCGGCATGTCTATGCGCTTGGAGAGCCACGTTTAATGGGCCCTGACCCTAAAGGGCTTCGGCCCCACGGACGATGGCGGCCACGCCGGTGCGCGCCACCTCCACAAGCCCTAAATCGCGCATCAGATCGATGAAGGCTTCGATCTTATCGGGGGCGCCGGTTAGCTCGAAAATAAAGGATTGGGTGGTGGTATCGATCACCCGCGCCCGAAAGGCATCGGCCAGCCGCAGGGCCTCGACCCGTTTTTCGCCGCTTCCGGCTACCTTCACAAGGGCCAGTTCACGCTCCAGAAAAGGGCCATGGCTGCTCAGATCGGTGACCTTTTGAACCGGCACGAGGCGTTCGAGCTGGGCTTTGATCTGTTCCACCACCATGGGTGTGCCGGTCGTTACAATTGTGATGCGTGAAACATCATGGCCGGCTGAAACTTCGGCCACCGTCAGGCTTTCGATATTATAGCCCCGACCGGAAAACAAACCGGCCACCCGGGCAAGAACCCCGGCTTCATTATCCACCACAAGCGCAATAGCGTGCCGGCCCACGATCTGGTCGGTGCGTGACATAAGCGTCGTCCTTCAATCAAACAAGCGATTGAGCATCGCTGGAAAGCGGTGCTGAAACATCGGCGGGCCCCAGCAGCATTTCATTATGGGCTGCACCCGATGGAACCATGGGAAAGCAATTTTCAAGCTTGGCCACCCGGCAATCCACCAGCACCGGGCCGGGGGTATCGATCATGGTGCGGATGCCATCATCCAAAGCATCGGCATCGCTGATACGTAGCCCGGTCCAGCCATAGGCTTCGGCCAGCTTCACAAAATCGGGCAGGCTATCGGAATAGCTTTCGGAATAGCGGCTTTCATAGGTCAGTTCCTGCCATTGCCGCACCATGCCCATATATTCATTGTTCAGGATGAAAATCTTCACCGGCAGGCGATATTGGGTGGCGGTGGCCAGTTCCTGAATATTCATCTGGATCGATGCCTCACCGGCAATATCGATGACCAAAGCATCGGGAAAAGCCAATTGCGCACCAATGGCGGCGGGCAGGCCATAGCCCATGGTGCCCAGCCCACCTGATGTGAGCCATTTATTCGGGGCTTCAAAGCCGAAATATTGCGCCGCCCACATCTGATGCTGGCCCACTTCGGTGGTGATGATCGGGCTTTTATGATGGCTAAGAGCATGCAATCTTTTGATCGATTGCTGGGGCAGGATGGTTTGGCCCTTTTGCTCGAACGCCAGACAATCGCGACCCCGCCATTGATTGATGCTGTGCCACCAGCTTTGATGGGCATCGAGATCGAATTCATCCCTGCGGCTTTGCAAAAGGCTGATGATATCCTCGAGCACATGCCTTGCATCCCCAACGATCCCCAGATCAACGGTGACATTCTTGTTGATCGACGAGCGATCGATATCGATGTGGATTTTGCGTGAGTTGGGTGAAAAAGCATCCACACGGCCCGTGACACGATCATCAAAGCGCGCCCCCACGCACAGCATCACATCACAATCATGCATTGCCATATTGGCTTCATAGGTGCCATGCATCCCCAGCATCCCCAGAAATTGCGGATCGCTGGCAGGCATGGCCCCCAGGCCCATCAATGTGGATGTGACAGGAAAGCCCGAAAGCCGGGCCAAAGCGCGGAGGGCGGCGGCGGCTTCAGGCCCGGAATTGATGATGCCTCCCCCGCTGTAGATGATCGGCTTTTTGGCCCCGGCGAGCAGGCCCGCTGCCTGTTCGACCAGGGCGCGATCCCCCTTCACCTGCGGCTTATAGGTGCGATGGGTTACCCCGCGTGGCCGCGCATAAGGGGCAGGGCCAACCTGAATATCTTTTGGCAGATCCACAACCACAGGGCCGGGCCGCCCAGATGTGGCCACATGAAAGGCTTCAAAAATCACCCGCGCGAGCTGATTGGGGTCTTTCACCAGATAATTATGCTTTGAACAATGCCGGGTGATGCCGATGGTATCGGCTTCCTGAAAAGCATCATTGCCGATCAGATGGGTGGCCACCTGACCGGTAAGCACCACAATGGGGATGCTATCGAGCATGGCATCGGTTATGCCGGTCACCGCATTGGTGGCCCCGGGGCCGGATGTAACCAGCACCACGCCGGGCTTACCGGTGGCGCGGGCATAGCCTTCGGCGGCATGAACGGCTGCCTGTTCATGGCGGACCAGAATATGCCGGATATGCGATTGCTTGAACAATTCATCATAAAGCGGGAGAACGGCACCGCCCGGATAACCAAAGATCACCTCCACATCAAGATCGTGCAGGGCCTTCATGACAAGGGCTGCCCCGCTCATGATGATGGGGCTTTGGGTTTCCTGTGCCGTCATGTCGGCTTCATTCAGCGCAATCATTGGTCGTCCTCAATCAGATCGGATTTGATATCTATATTTGGGAGAAGGCCCGAACCCGAAACATCATAGGCAGGGGGCGATCCTTCGGGATTGTACTAAAATATGTTTCTTCCACTGTCAAACCAAAAAAAGAAATATATGAAAAGGAAATATGCAATAAATATTGAAGAAATTTTAAAAACCTAAGATAGATGTTATGGGGGCGTGGGTGTTTTTTGCATCTCTTTGGGCAGGGTCATCATCGGTCGCCCGAATAAAAAGCCCTGGCCAAGCTCCACGCCCACGGATTTCAGCAATTCGGCCTGGGCCGGGGTTTCGATCCATTCCCCAACCATTTTGATTTTCAGATCTTTGCACAGGCTGGCCATGGCCCGCAAGAAGGCGCGGCTTTCCGCATCATTTTCCGCGTCCTTGATATAGCTGCCATCGATCTTCACCACATCGACCTTTAATTGCCGCAGATATTGAAAGCCGGAATGTCCGGCACCAAAATCATCAAGGCAAACGGCAAAGCCCGCTTCGCGGATCATTGCGATGGATTGGCCCAAAGGCCCAAGATCGGAGACTTGCGCGGATTCGGTGACTTCGATGATCAGATGATTGCGCAAGCCGCGATGGGCCAGAAGCGTTTCTTTCAAGCGGCTGATGAAAGAGGGTGTGGTGAGCGAGCGCGCCGAAAGATTGACGGCAATGCTGGGATTGGCCCCGCGCGCCACAAGGCGGCGCAGATTTTTAATCACGGTTTCCAGCATGATCTGATCGAATTCATCGATCATCCCCACCTGTTCGGCAAAGCTGATCATTTCATAGGGCGATCCGCCACGCATATCAAAGCGCACCAAAGCTTCCACATGATGCAGGGCTTTCGTTGTGATCGCCACGATGGGCTGATAGGCAATATTAAAGCGGCGGTCCTTGATCAGCGCCCGCAAGGATTGGATGCGCTTGCGTGTTTCTTCCATGTTTTTGGAATAATTGCGGGTGAGATTTTCAAGATCGAAATCTTCCCCGCTATCGGAAAATTGCCGGATGGAATAAACCAGCGCCTTGGCCGCATCCGCCCCGCTGCCCATGGATTCGGCATCAAGGGTGGCGGAATCGAAAGCCTGCCCGGTCGTGCTTTTGAGGGTATCCATCAGGGTTTGGGCGGATCGTTCATCATTGGCTTCATGCACCACCGCAAAGCGGCCATCGCTCAATTCCGCAGCCGATTGCCCGCCAACCGATAAGGTGGCCAGAGTTTGGGTGAATTTTTTCCGTTCATCCGCATCGGCATCCTTGCTCAATTGCAACAGGCTGACCAAAAGATCGGTATTGCTGTTTTTCCCATGCTCTTCCAAAAGCCTGGGCAGATGATCGAGGAAATTGTCCTTATCCAGAATGGGCTGCTTTTGGCTCTGTTCGCCGCCATCTAATCGATTGAGCGACATGGCCACGATATGCGTGTTTTTTTCATGGGAAGATAAGCGCGACATGAACAGCCCCAGCCGCCGCCTTGTCGCCTCTGTGGCCCCAAAGGCCACCCGCACCGGCCCAATGCGGGGGGTATTTTCCAAAAGCATGAAAGCGGATTGCATCACCTCGGCATCATGGGCGGATAAAAAAGCGCTCATGGGTTGGCCGATGGCCGATGCGCCTTTGGCAATACCGACCCAATCCAGCGCTCCTTCAAGTCTGGTGATGCACTGATCCGGGCCGATTTCCATGAAGATATCGCCAACGCAAAAAGCATAGGCTACAAATATATCATTTTTATCAGCCATATCCGCTGTGCTTTCATTATTCTTGACCCCTTATAGCCGATAAATTCTTAGTGAAATCTGAAGACATATAAATGGCTGGAATTTTCAGTGATTATGAGAAAAACATTGATTTTCTAATGCATATTGCCCATCAAGGTTCTATTGCAGTGCAACATTGCGGTTGAGACGACATCATGCGTCAGACAATCTCCGATCTTCTTACCATTCGCGCGGGGCGCCATGCCCATGCCGCCATTCTGGCTGATGGCGGCCTTGATCCCGCCCGGATCAAGCTGATGGTGGGGGCATCGGGGGGGCCGAAATGGCTTGTACTGGCGCGGCTGGATCGGGCGATCCTGCGCCATTGGATTTTGGGCCGCAGCGAACCTTTGGATTTGCTGGCCTCATCCATCGGTACCTGGCGCTTTGCCTGCTATGCCCAAAAAGACCCGCTGGCGGCCTTTTCGCGCTTTGAGCAGGCTTATCTGGAATATCGCTATGAGCCGCATCACAAAGCGAACGACATTACCCGCGACAGCTATGCCATTCTTGATGAAATTCTGGGCCCCGATGGCCGTGAGCAGGTTTTTCATGGCCCCATGCGGCTGGCGGTGATGGCGGTGCGCGGGCGGCATCTGCTTAATTTTGATCATCCCATTCCCTTAGGCCTGGGGCTGAGATCGG
>BAYV01000003.1 GCA_000710935.1 Iodidimonas nitroreducens
GCATCTCCCTTCTCTCATCAACACTGTCAAAGATCAAAGCCTTGATTTCCAAGGCGCCGCCGTGTTTCGAAGCCGTGTGCTCCGCAGCGGTGAGGGCGGGTTATATGGATGCTGGCATGGCCTGTCAAACCCTTTTTGGAAGTTTTTTGACATCGCCCTCTTTCGCCATTCCGGCCAGCAGTCCTCGGCATGGGATTGCTATGGTAAAGCCTATCATTTCCCCCGTTTGCGGCGCTGAATCTTTCCCATAAGCCGCCCTTTCTGATCGAATATGGCGAGAGGGATAAAATGCGGGCGCGCCATTTTTCCGAGATCATTGCGCGCATAGCGACTTTCCCGGTCGTGGCGCTGGGGGTAGACTTTGATCGCCCTTGATCAGGCCCTAGGATAGGCAGATGAGGGTTTTCATAGGGGGGGCGCGGATATGAGCCAGAAACTGACGGATGAAGAGGTGGAGACCCGGAAGGCCAAAGCCCTCGCCCAATGGGAAGCGGATTGGGAGGCGATGGACTTTTCTTGGGAGGGATTGGCCGATGCCGGCTGGCACTTGGGCGATTTGGCTTCAGAAGCGCAAAAACTGAAGCGCTGGATGGCCCCGGCTGGTTTCCCGGGCGAAGGAAATGTGCACAAAATCAGCTATGGAGATTGGAAAGAAGCAACGATTCAAGATTACTGGCGATGGAGCATCGGCATCGCCGATGGCGAAGAGCGTCTGCTGAGTGATGATGCGTTATTGGCAAGAGGGCTCCTAAAAACGGGGGCGGATGGCAAGCTGTGGCACATCATCCATCTTGCCGAAACAGAGGCCTCTTCCCACCCTGCGCTGAGAAGGGCACTGCTTGCACGTCTAGAGACAGCAAATAATGAACCTTTAAACATATTTGCGGATCAAAAATTCAAACTCAATTTAAAAGGATCAAGGACAGAAAAAATATTTGATTTTTTTAGCATCCAATTAACAAACAGAATTCTGTTAGATATGGATTTTGATTTTGGAAAAACATCAATCCTGAATATGAATTTTTCTCACCCTGATATAAAATATTATTTCAATAAATATAAATTCAAAATCGTGTCAGTATCATTTAGTAAATTTAAAAAAATATTTAAATTTATGAATAGCTTAGTAATTGAGGAAATTCGCATTCATGATACAAATTTTAAAAATTACGCATATTTTGAAAAATCAAGTTTCTACGATTTATTTAAAATAAATAATTCATTATTAGAAAAAAGTGCTATTTTTAGAAAAAATGAATTTTTTGGAAATTTCCAAATAAAAAATACTTCTTTTGGTGAAAATTGTCAATTTATAGACAACTTTTTTTATAAAGATGTTTCTATTATCAAATGTACATTCTCCCGTGGTCTAAGTTTCAGTAAATCATATTTTGAAGATATTCCTTCTGGGACATCCATTTTTTATTCTGACGTTGATTTCACTGGTTCTGAATTTGGTGATGATGCGAATTTCGATCATGTCATTTTTAAAGGGAATGTGCGGTTTGATGGTTGCCGTTTTGGCAAGAATGTCACTTTCCGATCTGCCGTATTCCACCAAAAGGCAAGCTTTCATGAGGCCACTTTTGATGATCGGGCTTCATTTAAGGAGGCAGAATTCAAAGGCAAGACGACATTTGAAGGTGCTGAATTCATAGGCGCGGCCTTTTTTAGAGATTGTAAACTTCCCCAATCCCCAATGGAAAGCCTCAACTGCTTTCGCGCCACCCGCTTTCGCGAACTGGTCAGTTTCCGAGACGTGGAGATTTCCAGCCTCGCCACTTTCAATGAAGCCCGCTTTGCCAAAAGTCTTATTCTGCATGATCCCGGTGAAGACCGCGCCACAGAACTTTGGGATGAAGCATTACATGCGGTCAAAGGTGAGGTGAAGGGAGAGGATAAAGCCCGAGAAGCCTATTTCGGTGCCTTGGAAGGCGGCTGCCGGGTTCTGAAACAGGAAATGGAAAAGATCGCCGACTCATCACGGGAGCGGCGCTATTTCCGTTATGAATTGATTGCTCGGCGGCACCGCCCGGCTATCAAGCGGATGGAGGCGCTATCGAGCCATGTTTATTGGGCCTTAGCCGATTATGGTCATTCCATCGGCCGCCCGCTTGTTTGGCTTTTCGGGCTTTTTCTGGTGATTTGGACGACCGCCTTTTTATGCGCCAGCCTTGGCAGTGGCACCCTTTGCTTCCACCTCGACGGCGCGCCCCATCCCGCCCTTGGGGATGCTTTTGCCTTGTCCATCCAAAATCTTATCAAGCCGGGGGCGGTTTGGGATGTCCGCTTTCCCGATACGGTGCCGCGCCTGGCGGCGGCCTTTCAAAGCCCCGGCCTGCCCCTTTGGCTGAAGGTTCTTTCCACGTTTCAATCGGTTTTATCCTTGTTATTGGTGTTTTTGAGCGGCGTTGCAATCCGGCGAAAATTCCGTATTTCTTGGACGCCATCAGCATAGGAAAGAGCATGGACCAGCGATTGAAGCGGCTGGAGGGATTGGCGGACTTGCTCGACAGCCGCTTTCGCATTCCCGGCCTTGGGGTGCGGGTGGGGCTGGATGGCATCATTGGCCTGATCCCCGGCATTGGCGATGCCGTGATGGCGTTGGTGTCGCTTTATCTGGTGGCGGAAGCCGTGCATATGGGTGCGCGCAAGCGGGTGATTGCGCAGATGCTGGCCAATATCGGGATCGATTTTCTGCTGGGGAGCATTCCCATCGCGGGGGATTTGTTCGACATTGCTTTCAAGGTGAATAATCGCAATATCGCCCTTTTAAAGGCTGAGCAGAACCGGCATGGGGAATAGGAGCCAAGCCGATTCGCCACCCCTTATCATAAAGGATAAGCACCTTATTCCTTATCGCGTTCCTTATCGCGATGATGGCGCTGGATGCCCATTTCATCGAGCATGGCTGTTTCGCGCTTGGCCGCGTCCTCTTTTTGGCGCAGGGCTTGGCGTTCGGCCAAAATCTCGAATTTCTTGAGTTCCTGAAAGGCTTCGCGCACCACATCTTCCTTGGCATTGCGCTGTTTTTCCACGCCATGGCGCTTTTTCAGCAGCGCATCACGGCGGGCGAATGTGGCGGCAGCAAAAGCCCCAAAAGAAAGGCCCGCCAGCACATCGCCTTCAAAAGCCCCTTCTTTTTCCAATTGGCCTGAAAGGGCAGCAAGCTGGGCATCGATCTCATTCATCTCGGCCTGCACCCCGGCCAGTTCCTTTCGCGCTTCATCAAGCTGCCATTTCGACAACCGGATCATGCCATCCAGACCCTTCATCGCTCACCTTTCATGATCGAAGAATATCGGCCAAACGTTGATAGCCATCGGCAAGATTGGTTTGATCGTCTTTTTTCTGATTAAGATAGGCATCAAGCTGGGGCATCAGATCCATGGCCCGGTCCACAACCGCATCCGCCCCCCGACGATAAGCGCCAAGGCGGATCATTTCTTCCATATCGGCATAGGCGGCAAGGCTGGTGCGTGCCTCCCGCACGATCTCGTTTTCCGCGTCGCTATTGCAGCCGGGCATGGTGCGCGAAACAGATTTCAGCACATTGATGGCAGGATAGCGGCCGCGTTCGGCAATCGCCCGCTCCATCACGATATGGCCATCCAATATGCCCCGCACCGCATCGGCCACCGGCTCATTATGATCATCGCCCTCCACCAGCACGGTGAAAAGCCCGGTGATCGAGCCCGCGCCGCGCGGCCCCGGCCCTGCCCGCTCCAGCAATTTCGGCAATTCGGTAAAAACGGTGGGGGTATAGCCCTTGGTGGTGGGTGGCTCGCCCCCCGCAAGGCCGATTTCACGCTGGGCCATGGCAAAGCGGGTGATCGAATCCATCAGGCACAAAACCTGCTGGCCATGATCGCGAAAATATTCCGATAAGGTGAGGGTGAGCCACGCCGCCTGCCGCCGCATCAGGGCCGATTCGTCGGATGTGGCCACCACCACCACAGAGCGTGCCAGCCCCTCCTCGCCCAGATCATCCTCAATAAATTCCTGTACCTCGCGCCCGCGCTCGCCGATCAGGCCGATGACCGCAACATCGGTGGCGGTATAGCGCGCAAGCATCGACATCAGCACCGATTTCCCGACACCCGACCCCGCGAAAATCCCCATTCTTTGCCCCGAACAGCAGGAAACGAAGCTATTGAGGGCGCGCACGCCCAGATCAAGCTTGGCCCCCACCCTTTGCCGTTCATGGGCCGCCGGGGGGCGGGCGCGCAAAAGCGCCGGTTCGCCACTTTCCCGCAAGGGGCCCTTGCCATCCACCGGCTGCCCAAAGGCATTGACCACCCGGCCAAGCCATGCGGACGAGGGATAAACCGCCGGTTCCTGCTCCCCCACATAAGCTTTGCAGCCGATTCCCACACCATCCAGCCCGGTGAAGGGCATCACCAGCGACCGCTCATCGCCAAAGCCGATCACCTCGCAATCGATCAGGCGGCGATCCCGGGCTTCAATGATCACCCGCGATCCCACAGACAGGCTGTGTTCTGCGCCCGCCACCTCAACCAGCAAGCCGCGTACCGCCACCACCCGGCCATAGCGGCGATCAGATTGAATCCGGTTGATTCCGATATGCAGACTTTTGAGACTCGCAGCCATGTCAGGAGATTCCAAAATGCAGATAAAGCGGCCAATGCGGGCCATTCACGCTGAAAAGCCATCCTGTGCGCATTTTCTTAAACCTAAGTAAACTATGTTTAATAACGCAATTTCAGGCTTTTTGCGGTCGGTCGTTTCTATTAAGGTTATAATTTGTTAATAAATCGCCTGTTAACTTTGATTAATGAGGGGGCGACTCAGGGGCAGCAAGCATTTTATGCGCGATGGCCTGAAAAATCTGAGAGCCGAAAAATCTAAAGGTCTTAACGCATAAGGCCGATGACGGATGAAGGCGAAGCGGGGGCATTGTCGTCTCTCGTGGCCACAAAACAGGGAACCAGAACAAGAAATGTTCCGGTAGCGCACAGGAGAGAAGACCATGCGCGTGCTATTGATCGAAGACGATACCACCACAGCCAAAAGCATCGAACTCATGCTCTCGGTTGAGCGATTCAATGTTTATACCACGGATCTGGGCGAAGAAGGCCTCGATCTGGGCAAGCTTTATGATTATGACATCATCATTCTCGATCTCAACCTGCCGGATATGCATGGTTATGATGTCCTGAAAAAGTTGCGGCTTTCCAAGGTCAATACACCGATCCTGATTTTGTCGGGGCAATCGGAAATGGAAGATAAGGTGAAGGCCCTGGGCTTTGGTGCCGATGATTATCTGACCAAGCCCTTTCACAAGGAAGAACTGGTGGCCCGCATCCACGCTATTGTGCGCCGCTCCAAGGGGCATTCCCAATCGGTGATCAAAACCGGCAAGCTTTCGGTCAATCTGGATACTAAAACCGTTGATGTGCGCGGCAATCGGGTGCATCTGACCGGAAAAGAATATGCCATGCTCGAACTTTTGAGCCTGCGCAAGGGCACCACCCTCACCAAAGAAATGTTTCTCAATCATCTTTATGGCGGCATCGATGAGCCGGAATTAAAAATCATCGATGTGTTTATCTGCAAGCTGAGAAAAAAGCTGGCATCGGCCACCGATGGTGAAAACTATATCGAAACCGTGTGGGGGCGTGGCTATGTTTTGCGTGATCCCGATGAAGAAAGCCAGGGTGAAAACAGAGCTTCTGCAAATTCCGGGGACAGAAAAAGCCCCAAGGGTGCTGAAACTGCCAACGCTCTCGCCAGTTAAAGGCTGCGCCCATGATCAAGATCATAACCGGCTCGCCAGGTGATGAAACACAATCGCGAGCCGGGTGCGGATGGTGATCAGAACGCCTTGATCAGCGCTTGCGGCGGCTCATCATCCCAAGACCGAGAAGCCCTCCGATGAAAAAAAGCGCGCTCGCGGGAACAGGCACATCGGTAACATAGCGGCTGGCAAACAGAAAATCCTGTGAGGAAACATGAGACACACGTTGCGCGCCATCCGTCAGCCCCAGCCAACCCCAGCCCACGGGAAAGCCGCAATGCACCGATTCCGGGCAATCGAGCCGGTGATTATTGGATAAAAAGCTGAACAGCCGGCCCGATTGATCGCCCCAGGCAATCAGCTGCACCTGCTGGCCGGCATCAATACCCAAAACAGAATCCAAAAAGCTTAATTTGCCGGTTCCCTTGGAACTGGCCCCTGCGCCATCGCCAAAAATCTGGATCCCCGGATTGAGGGGATCGAAATCAGCCGACGCCGCAAATCCCCGATAGGTAAAATCAAAGCTCACCGGGGCGGAAGCGACATAAGACCCTCCCCCCGAATCCCGCCCGCCTTCACCCAGGCCAATGATGCGAAAGCTGTTCAGGGCCGAATCGTCATGCACTTCAAGCCTTGCTGTCACATTGGTAAAGGCAAAGGTCCACACATCGGATGCCCGGCCGCCACCGGTGAGAAAGCGCTCGATCCCATCAAGGCGCAAGCCATAAATCGGGGGGGCCTGATTGCCATCGGGATGGCTGAACAGATTATAATCATGGCTGGCAATAACCGCAGCATCCACCGGCGCGGCCATCACCATGCCAGACAGGATTGCCGCCAGAACGGATGCCGCACCCCTTTTCATCCCTAAAGCTGTCATCTTCGCCCCCATTTGACCTTTCGGCTCAGAAATTTAACTGTCCATGCCTGAACACGCCAAGCGCCCCAGATTCACCCCCATCACAGCAAGATACAGGCCAATTTCGCGATCTGGATGAAAGCTGTTCATAAACAATAAGTTAATCTCCCTCCCCTCCCCTTTATGGCACGAGTATTTTTGATTTGTAAAATTAGCTGACGGCGCTGTCCCATTTTAGAACAGTTTTACGATCTCCTCCCGTCAACCCTGCCAATAAGGTGATGATCCAATAACCGGCCCTTTCATCCCTGACCCGTCCGGGGCTATGATTGCCCCAGCCTGATCGCTGGAGACTGACCGCTGAAAACTGATCGCTGGAGACCGCTCCTGATGTTCATCCATTTTTTCCAAAGCCTGCGGCAATCCGGTGTGCCGGTGAGCCTCAAGGAATATCTGATGCTGATGGAAGCCCTGGATGAAGGCCTGGCCGATTGGTCGGTGGAGACATTTTATTATCTATCCCGGGCGGCTCTGGTGAAAGACGAAAGCAATCTTGATAAATTCGACCGGGTTTTCGGCCATGTGTTCAAAGGGCTGGATCTGCTGAGTGATAGTGATCAGATCGATCTGCCTGAAGATTGGCTGAAAAAACTGGCGGAATTGCATCTAAGCCCGGAAGAAATGGAGCAGATCAAATCTCTGGGCGATTTCGATCAGATCATGGAAACCCTGAAAAAACGTCTTGAAGAGCAAAAAGAGCGTCATCAGGGCGGTAATAAATGGATCGGCACCGCCGGTCGATCGCCATACGGTGCCTATGGCTATAATCCCGAAGGCGTGCGGATCGGGCAAAAGGAAAGCCGCCATCGCCGCGCCATCAAAGTTTGGGACAAGCGGGCGTTTCGCAATTTCGATGATCAGGTCGAATTGGGCACCCGGTCGATCAAGGTGGCCCTTGGCCGTTTGCGGCAATTTGCCCGCACCGGGGCTTTGGATGAGTTTGATCTTGATGATACCATCCGCTCGACCGCGAAAAAGGGCTATCTGGATATCAAGATGCGGCCTGAGCGGCATAATGCCGTCAAAATCCTGCTGTTTCTCGATGTTGGCGGATCGATGGATGATCATGTCAAAATCACTGAAGAGCTATTTTCCGCAGCCCGCAGCGAATTCAAGTATCTGGAATTTTTCTATTTCCACAATTGCCTGTACGAAAGCGTGTGGAAAGATAATCGCCGCCGCCATCAGGAACGCATCGATACTTGGCAGATTTTACACAGCTTTCCCGCTGATTATAAGCTGATCTTTGTGGGTGATGCTTCGATGAGCCCCTATGAAATTGTCTATCCCGGCGGCTCGGTGGAACATTGGAACGAAGAATCCGGGGAAACCTGGATGCGCCGGGCCTTGGGGATTTATTCCAAAGCCGTGTGGCTCAATCCGATTCCGGCCCAGCACTGGTCTTATAGCCAATCGCTGACGATGATCCGCGAACTGATGAAAGATCGAATGTTTCCCCTGACCCTGGCCGGATTGAACGATGCCATAAGGGCACTCGTTTAAAGGCGGCATCCGCTTATCTCGAAACGGCTCGCTCAGCGCACATTTTCATTGACCTTGATGCAACAGCGCGCCTCCTTGCCGTCCAGAGCGCTTTCCATGGAAAATTTGACCAGGGCCGCGTGCGAGACATCCTGCGGTCGATCCGCAAGGCGCAGAAAGCGGCAGGATTTTTGCTCTTCAATGGGTTCGTTAGCCGAACCGCCCAACCCCACTTCATTCGGTTGATAGCGATAATCTATGCTGATTGTGCGCAAATCTGCGGGAAGGATTTCAAGAGCATATAAAATCGAGGGGATATGATCGGGTCGCCTTTTGAAGTGGGTATGGGGATCATAATTGGGGAAAACGGTTTTTTGTGCTTCAAATGCTGTCAGCGGTTGAGTTTTTATGGAAACATCCAGCCATGAAAGGCTTTGATCAGCATAAGCAGAGGCGATCCAGGCCTTGCAAAAGCGCACCTCTTCATCATTACAAGCGGCAAGCCCCAAAAATCCGAGACAGAAAAGAGCATGTCCGAGCCGCATCCGCCACTCCTTCGATCACGGGCAAATTCGATCACGGGCAAAATTTTGCCAAAATCAGGGTCAGGCGCCCATCAGAATGCCCATCTTTGTTTTTTTGTCTTTAACAGCATCCGCGCGCACAACAAACACACGATCCGGTGGCAGGGTCATAAAGACTTTGGTGCCCTCAGCCAATTGCGATTCAATGCTCAAGCTGCCACCATGGCGATCAAGATAGGCCGCCACCAAAGGCAGACCAAGACCCGCGCCTTCGTGATTACGGGTTAAAACATTCTGAATCTGGCCAAAAGGCTGCAATGCGCGCTCGATATCATGCTCCAACATGCCGATGCCTTTATCCTCGATGCATAAGCGAAAGGACCCATCGTCAAGCAAGCTGGTCGTGATCCGCACCTCGGTTCCAGATGGCGAAAACTTCACCGCATTCGACAAAAGATTGAGCAGCGCCTTGCAGATCAAATGCCGATCAATCAGCAATTCAATGGACGAAAACTGCAAAGGCGCGGACATATTAGCCACCACAAGCGCGATTTCTTTCGCTTTCGCCTGCGATTGCACCTTTTGAAGGGCTTCCGCGATCAGTTCATCAGCCTTGCATCGCTTTTCGTCCAGATCATTTTCCCAGCCCCCAATATATGAAAGATCAAGAATATCACTGATCACTGATAATAGATTATGGCCAGCCTGATGAATGGATTTGGCATAGTCGAGATAATGACGATTCCCAATGGGCCCATGGACTTCATTGACTGCCATTTCCGAAAAACCGATGATCGCATTGAGGGGAGTTCTTAATTCATGGTTGATCTGTGCCAAAAAATGGCTTTTTGCGGCATTGGCTGCCTCGGCACGCGCCTGGCTCAGTTTCAGGGCTTTATTCATTCGCTTTTGATAAACAAATAAAATGCTGGCGATCAGTGCCGCGAAAACAGCGACAGACAGCCATAAACGTTGCAACTTCAGGCGCTGTTCATTTTGAAATTGTCTGGCTTCTGCCGCCAATCTTTTCGTCTGTTCTTCTTCAACCTTTTCATAAAGACGCATTCGCAAGCCGGATATATCCCCTGTATACATGCTGTTCAGCGCTTTTATCTTTTGGGCGACATAATCCATATGGTATTTCAAAGCGTCTTCATATTGCCCTTGCGTCGCTTCAAGCTGCGATAGCAGCAGGGGAAGGAAGGATGCAAATTCCGATCCCTTTAATTCAGGATTATTGGCAATATAATCGCGCATCTTTTGGATATAGGGTTTAGCGTCCTCCAAGCGGTTTAATTCGATCAAATTCAGCGCCTGGGTCACCGCCAGATCTGCCGAAAAAGGCGCATTGGGTTCAAGGGTGGCAAAAGCCTTATCGGCCCATGAAACCGATCGCTCATAATCTTCCATCTTATGATAGGCTTCAGCCAGTCCGTAATAAACATAGAAAAAGCTGTCGCTGCGCTGTTCCCCCTCAAGAAAGACCAGTAAATTCTGGTAAATTTCCACCGCTCTTTGTGGATCATCCAAAGTCGCTGCAGTGTTTGCCAGGTTGAACAGGATAGTTTCGCCATCCCCTCGCACCCCAAGCTGATCAGACACATCCAGCGCCTTCAGATAATAACGGGCGGCCCCTTCAAAATCGTCGAGACTGGTCATCACATAACCGCTTATATTGAGCAGATCGAGACGAAGAAACGACCGTAATTGCTGATCTTCCACCTCATCCAGATACGCAAAGCCAGTATCCAGCATTCCAAGAGCCTGCTGCATTCCCCCAATCACAGGATATAATGCGGCCATCCGGCTACTGGCATAAACGGTCGCGACAGGCTCACTCTTCAGTCTGGCATCTTCTTCATAAACGTCCAAAACTTCCAAGGCCGCCTGATAGCCACCTTCCAAGCCATTGGCATAAACCAGCGCAATCTGGCCCAGAAATTCCATCTCCTGATCTTTTGCCATGCGCGCATCGGAAATCAGGCGATTGGCCCAGATGAGGCTTTCCTCTTGCAATTCAAGCCAGGAAAAAAGAGTAGCGACCCTGAAGATTTGGAGCCTTTGCGCCCTGCCCTGAAATTGATCGACCAAGGCGATCTCATCATCCAGATAAGCCTGGGATAGGATATGCCGACCATTTTCAATCCGCTCCATGATCTTATCTAATAAATCATCAGCCAGCACAGCCTTTTCAGGGCTTTGAGCAGACCAAGACAAAGCGGGCGTCAACATCATAAGCGCCGCCAGCAAAAAATGGGCAAAGTGCTGAAAAAATATTTTTCTCTCCATCAATGGAATCATTTCATAAGTTTTTTGAAAAAAAACATGCAGATTGTCTGCACGAGCACCAAGCAGCTACGTTACGCACGTTCCATCGGTCAAGATCAATTGATTGTGATGATTAATAATTTCATTACCGTAATGGATAATGATATTTCTCAAAATAATTTGCTTATTATAAACGGATCTTTAACAACGTTCAGTAAACAAGATTGAGACCAATAAACCACAGAACGAATCATCAAGACTGAATGCATACCCCGGAGCCCTCATCGGTCTGAGCAGCGAGAACCCTTTTTCCGCTCGGCACGCCTTCTCTCCTCATGCTCAGGATTTGCATGAAAATCGAAAACCAAAATTGCCTTTTTGACGATTATCTAAAGATCGAAAGCGCCGAGATCAGCTTTGAATTCAAGGATCAGGGCATCTCCGGCCCCCATCGTTTGATGCGCCTCAATCGGCGCGATGCGGCCTCGGTTTTGCTGATTGACGCGATCCATCGAGAGGTGGTTTTAGTCGAGCAATTCAGATGGCCGACCTATGAAAAAGGCCCCGGTGCGCTATTGGAAATCGTCGCCGGAGTGGTCGAAGAGGGGGAAAAACCGGAAGAAGCGGCCCATCGAGAAGCCATCGAGGAAGCGGGGCTCACCCCCGGCCCCCTGACCCTGATCAGCTTGTGCTATCCCACACCCGGCTATTCCACCGAGCGGAGCTTTATCTTTGCTGGCACCATCGATCATAGCAAAGCTGTGCATAAAGGGGGCGGCACCGATCCCGGAGAACATATCGAGATCGTTCGCATCCCTTTCGATGAGATCAAATCTTTGCTGGCATCAAACCGGCTTCAGGATGCAAAAACCGTGATCGCCCTGCAATGGTTTTTGTTGCAGTCCTGATTGACAAGGCTTCACTGGGGCTTCACTGGGGCTTCATTGGGCTTTCAGGCTTTGCTGCACGGCCCGCAGATCATCATCCATCGCCTGCCAAATCGGGCTGGATTGTGCATCCGCATCCATGGCCACCCGATCCGCCAGCCACTTTATCTGCTCATTCAGCACCATACGGCCATCATAATCATCGCGCTCGAACAATCCGGCCCCCATGCGCGACATTTTTTCATATAAGGTCATCAAGGGGCGCCCCGATGCATCGGCCTTGCGCAGCAATTCAACCACGAAACTGTCAAGATCACGCGCCCGCACCCGGATTTCCTCGGTCGCGGGTCCAAACCCTTCCCGATTTTTCAGGGTTTCTCGCGCCGCTCTTTCCGATGAGCGGGCAAAGGCTTCATCCACGCTAGTCAAAGACCCGCGCAAGCGATCATCTCCGGGCGCATGCATCTTCATTTTATAGCCCCGCTTGCCGGTCGATCGCCGGGGATCGATCTGCTGTTCGGCAATGATCCGGGCCAAAGCGGCGGCCACTTCTTCGGTTTGATCCGCCAGCAAAAGCAACGCAGTGGAAATCTGCCCCTCGCTTTTGCCCAACATCACAGCCACCGGGCGTTCATCCTCGATCACCCTGATGGGAAAGCGCAGTTCAGGCTCGATCCGGGCGGCTTCAAATAAGGGCACGCTGACCGCATCCACATAAGCCTGCGCCTGATCCAATCCATCCTGCGCCTTGAGCGCAAAAGGCATAAACACGCCAAGCATCAACAAAAGGGCGGCAGCCCTGCGCTTTGCCATAAAAATAACCTATCTCCTCATTGCCTGATCACCGCATCAAAAGGCCATAAAAGCCTACCATCGGCATCATCTATTTCTTGATTTGGAAGCGCAAGGTTTTTGCCAAAGCCTGACCATAAGGCGGCAGGGCCCCAATCAATTTGGTGATATTAAAGCCCGTTTGCCGATAGATCGTGCGGGCATGGCTGAAGCTTTTGAAACCTTCCACCCCATGATAAGATCCCATGCCCGAGGGTCCGATGCCCCCAAAGGGCAGATCTTCATGGGCCACATGCCACAAAACATCATTCACCGTCACCCCGCCCGATGTCGTGCGCGCGATCACATGGCGCTCCTCGGCCTGATTTTGGCCGAAATAATAAAGCCCCAAAGGCCGATCATGGGCATTGATATAGGCGATGGCCTCATCAATAGACTGATAGCCCACAAGGGGCAGGATCGGGCCGAAAAGCTCATCGCGCATCACCGTCATCTGATCATCAACACCGCTGAGTATATAAAGGGGCATGGTGGTGTTCGGCTGATCATCGGGCTTTTGTTGGCCATCTGATCCACACACTGAAAGACGCGCGCCTTTTTCCTGGGCATCCTTGATATGGGCCTGCAAGCGGCTGTGATGGCGACTATTAATGATGGCCGTATAATCAGGATGGCGATCCATGTGGGGATAAAGCCGGGCGGCCGCTTTTTCCAAAGCCTCCACACAGGCGGCCATCCGATCCTGTGGCACCAGCAGATAATCCGGGGCCAAACAAATCTGCCCGGCATTCATCAGCTTGCCAGTCAAAACCCGCTCAGCCATCTGGTCGAGATCGGCGCTTTTCGAGACGATCACAGGGGATTTGCCGCCCAATTCCAAAGTCACCGGCACCAGATTATCTGCCGCCGCCCGCATCACATGGCGGCCCACAGCGGTGGAGCCGGTAAACAGCAGATGATCAAAGGCAAGGGAGGAAAAAGCCTGACCCACATCAGCCCCGCCGGTGATCACGGAAATTTCCTCGCCATCGAAATACTCGCTGAAAAGCTGCTCCATCAAAGCCGAGGTGGCCGGTGTCAATTCAGATGGCTTGATCATCACCCGATTGCCCGCTGCCAAAATCCCGGCCAGGGGCGCAAAGGTCAGATTGACCGGAAAATTCCATGGGCTGATCACGCCCACAACGCCTTTCGGCTGATACGCGATCCGCCCTGATGCCCCCAAAAGCCCAAGGGGAAATTCAAGGCCGCGCTTTTCCGGCTGCATCCAATAGCGCAGATGTTTCTTGGCAAATTTCAGGGCCTTTACAGCCGAAGCGATATCGGTGAATTTCGACATCAGCACCGGGCGAGAATCGAAATCCTGTGCCATTGCCGCACACAGTTCATTTTGATGATCAACCAATATGGCAAGGGTTCGGTCAAGGCGGCTGATGCGGCTTTTCACTGAGACCGGCGCCTCATCAAGAAAGGCTTTTTTCTGCGCCGCCAAAACATCATTCATGGCTGCCCGATAGGCCTCTATCGTTTGATCGGCATCAATTGCTTGCATCCGGCTGGCCATCCCATCCATCCTTTTCAAAGACAGGGTTCATCACTGCAGGGCCAATGAAGGCTTGGCCCTGTTTCGGTCTTAATCTAGCATATGATAGGCTGGATGCATCTTTTTAATCCCCTCTATTGCGGCGGGTTCCGGCTGATCGGGGTTGGATTTTAAAGCTGCCATGAAAACCTGATCAAGGAACCAGCCCTGATGACATCCGCCTTGCGTTCATATGTCTTGCTTTTCAATGCTCTTATGGTTGCGGCTTTCGTCTGGCCCCCCATTCCGGCACAGGCCCAAAACCGCGAAACAGCGCAGGCAGGGGCGCAGAATAATAACGATAGCCAGACCAAAGCAGACGATGGCCAGCTTTATTCCCCCGGGGCCATTCCGCCGCCACCGGTGTCGGAAGCCCCGCTGGTCCTGGCCCACGCCCGGCCCAATTTCAATAATATCAATGGCGTTATCTCTTTCATCGATGGGGTGGTGCATGGGGCGATGGCCCGCGATCACATCTCAGGGGCGATGATCGCGATCATCAAGGATGATGAAATTCTATTGAACAAAGGCTATGGCACGAAAAGCGATGGTGACCTGATCGATCCCGAAACGACCCGATTTCCGATGGGTGCCCTATCGGATATCATCATCTGGATCGCCATCATGCAGCTTCAGGAAAGCGGCTATCTCAGCCTTGATGATCCCATCAATCGGCATCTGCCCCCACAGCTTCAGCTTGAAATCGATCCCACCGGGCCGATCCTGATCCGCCATCTGATAAGCCATAGCGCCGGATTTGAGAGCGCGGGCAGGCCCAATCAGCGCCGCCCAGCGGGAGAAATCGCCCTTTATTCCGAGCACAATGCCGCCCTTGGCGCTGCGATCATCAGCCAGATCACCGGGCTTTCTATCGCCGATTATAGCAATCAGAATATTTTTGCCCCCCTTGATATGACCCATAGCCACATGAGCACTGCCCATGCGCTCTCCTCCACGGCGACCGATCTAGCCCGGTTGATGGGGGCCTTTCTGGCTGATGGGCAATGGCGAAATGGGCGGATTTTGCGCCCCCAAACAGCGCAGCGTATGTTTGATCCGCAGTTTCAAAATGCGCCTTTTGTGGTGGGGATGGCCCATGGATTGATGGAGTATAATCTGCCCGGCGGCTTTCGTGGTCTTGGCCATAGAAGTCACTTGGGCCAAAGCGACCAAAGCGGGCAAAAGGGAATGGTTCACGCCAATCTGGTGATGGTCCCTGAATTGCACCTTGGCATCTTTATAGTCGCCACCCTGCCCGGCGGGGCAAGCCTTGTTGAGACTTTGCCGCCCCTTCTGGTGGATCATTATTTCTCTGCTACGGATGATCTTAAGGCAGACAGCGCCGCTGCTGATACAACGGATCAGCGTGATTTGATCGGGCTTTATCGCCCCTTTTCCAAGCCCTTACGCTCGGTGGCCGGGATTGTGTCACCTAGCGATTTTTATATCGAGGTGAGAGCCCCGTCTGACACAGAGAGAAGCAAATCCAATGGCCTTTTGATCCATCAACCCGATCATGATGGGGGCAAGGCCCAATTATACCATCCAATTGGCCCGGCACTCTATCAAGCCGAGGGGCTGGAAGCCCCGCGCGCCTTCAAAAAAATCAGCAGGAAAGGGATCAGTCGATCCGGGCAGATGATTTTAACCGATGAAACGGGCCTTGATCCCGCCCGCAAAATCGGCTGGGCCGCCACGCCTGCCTGGTTCCTATGGCAAAGCCTGATCATTGCCGGGCTGGCTGTGATCAGCCTGCTGATCGCCTGCCGAAACAGCGCGCGACTGATCAAGACCCCATCACATAAAGCGCTGCATATCGGAATGATTCTGTCATCAGTCTTGTGGCTTTTCTTTTTGACAATTTTGCTGATCGCCGCCGCCCGCCCCATCTTTGCCCCGCTCATTCTTCCCGTTCTTGGCTATGGTGCGCTTTTGGCACTTTTTATAAATCTGGCCAATCTCGCCATGCTGATCCGCCTTGCCATATTGATCCGCTCTGGGCGTCATCAGTCTTTCATTGGTCATGGGCAGTTTTTGGCTGCTATAAAAAACAATGGCACCCGGATTTTTCAGGCCATGATCATCGTGATCAGCCTGATTTATCTGTTTACCCTTTTTCAATGGGGGTTTTTCCCCGGATTTTGACCTGACCACAAGCGGATCATGAATATGACAGATCATCGCCCCCGGCTCACACAGTCCAAATGCTACACAGGCGGCGCCTTCGCCCTTGCGCTCATCGCACTTTTGGCCATAAACCCGGCACAGGCCCAGAATACGGCCCCCAATCCCAGCACCGATCTCAGCGCAGACCCCTGGTGGGTGGCGGGCAAATCCGCCATCGAACAGCGCCTGACGGTGCAGAAAAACGAAAACCGGGCCAAAAACATCATCCTGTTCATTGGTGATGGCATGGGTATTTCCACCCTCACCGCCATGCGCATTTATGATGGGCAATCACGCGGCGAAAGCGGTGAAGAAAATATCATGCCCTATGAACGCTTCCCCCATAGCGCGCTCATTAAAACCTATAATCATAATGCACAGGTGGCCGATTCCGCAGGCACCGCATCGGCGATGATGACCGGGGTGAAAACCAATATCGGCGTGATCAATATGGCAGCCCGGCATCCCGTGGGCCATTGCGGTGATTGGCCATCGGGCCAAAGATCAAGCTTTGCCGAAAAGGCCGCGCAGGCGGGCCAATCCATTGGCGTTGTCACCACTGCCCGGCTGACCCATGCCACACCGGCGACCGTCTATGCCCATAGCCCTTCGCGGGATTGGGAAGATGATACCGACATACCCGCCGAAGCCAAAGCCGCAGGCTGCAAGGATATCGCCACCCAACTCCTCGATTTTGGCCCAAAAAATGGCAAGGGGCTAACGGTTGCCATGGGCGGCGGGCGCGGGCAGTTCCTTCCCAAAGAAACAAAAGACCCCGAATATCCTGATCGCAGCGGCAATCGCGCCGATGGTCGCGATCTCACCCAGGAATGGCTGCAGCGCCATGATCGCGCGGCTTTTGTCACATCGCTTGATCAACTCAGCGCCCTTGATCTTGCAAAAACCGATCATCTGCTCGGGCTGTTTGAGCCTTCGCACATGAAATTTGACTCCCAAAGAGCCAAGGATTTGGAGCAAGGAACCGGGCCGGGCGAGCCATCCTTGGCCGACATGACCGGCATCGCCATCGATATGCTCAGGAAAAACGACAAGGGCTATTTTCTGATGGTGGAAGGCGGGCGGATCGATCATGCCCATCATGGCGGCAATGCCTTCAATGCCTTGCAAGATGGGCAGGCCTTTGCCCGGGCCGTGGCAACCGCTTTGGATAAGGTGGATATCAATGAAACGCTGATCCTTGTCACCGCCGATCACAGCCATGTTTTCACCATGGCGGGCTATCCGGCGCGCGGCAATCCCATTTTGGGGCTGGTATCGCCGCCAGCCAAAGATGGCAGCCCATCCCATGAACCGGCCCTGGCCGCGGACGGCAAGGCCTATACCACTTTGGGCTATGGGAATGGCCCCGGCGCCATCAAGGGAGAGCGCCCCGATCCAGCAGAGCATGACACAAAAGCCCCCGGCTATCAGCAGCAGGCGCTGGTGCCCTTACCATCGGAAACCCATGCGGGCGAGGATGTGGCTTTATTTGCCACCGGCCCCTGGGCGCATCTGGCGGGCGGCGTGTTGGAACAGAATGTGATCTATCACATTATGGATCATGCGAGCACAGCGCATAAGGCTCCCTGAAAACCGACTTCAAAGGCCGCCTCAATCCAGCAATTTGGGGCGGTCTTCGGGGCGGCCCAGCAGATAACCTTGCATATAATCAGCACCCAAGGCGCTTAAAAGCCGCGCGGTGCGCTCGTCTTCCACCCCTTCGGCGATCACCTGAACTGAAGATTGTTTGGCCGCATCAATCATATTGGCCACCAGATTCCAGATCGGCGGTTCATCGCTGATCCGCGAGATCAGGCTTTTATCCAGCTTGATATAATCGGGATTAAGGCCGATCAGCATGGTCAGATTATTGAACCCGCTGCCAAAATCATCAAGGGCAATGGAATAGCCCGCATTGCGGCAAAAATTGATCATCCGCGAAAGCAGCGAAATATCGGCCACCGCTTCGCTTTCAACAATTTCAAAAACCACCTGGCTGGGGGGGATCTGCGCTGCCTCGATCAGATCAAGGGTATCGGTAAAGGCCGATTGGCCCAAAGAAACGCTGGTGGGCAAAACATTGATAAACAATTTTTCCGGTATTCCAAAGCGTGCCGCCGTGCGCACGGCGCAATCACGGGCTGCCGCATCAAGACGCGCCGACAAATTCGGCTCGCGCGCGGCCGTGAACATTTCCACGGGTGGCACCATGGTGCCATCATCGCGCAGACCGCGAAACAGAAATTCATAGCCCATCACCGCCCGGCCATTCACCTCGACAATCGGCTGCACCTGGCTTTTAAACCGCCGATCATCGAGCATTTTCACAAGCCAACGCGAAGAATGATGATGAACGAAATGCTCAACCGTCTGGATATTGGCAAAATCCGATAAAACCGGGGCCTTACCATTCAAAACAAGGGCCTTGGTTGTCTGCCTTTGTTCCAGATCGAGGCGTTCCCCCAAAACATGAGCCAAAAGCGCCACATCATTGGCAAAAACCCCCACCACGCTTTGGGCATCAGTGGCAAAGCTGGTAAAACCCTTGGCCCGCAATTCCCGAGACAAGATCATGGCTTCATCCGGGTTGCTGGCCCATAGCAAAGCGCGCACCAAACCGGGTCTGGCTTCGGGCAGATCTGTCTTGAAAACAGACATGCTCATGAATAGTCCTTTAAAGGACTTTGCAATGATGCGACCAGACGAATGAGCATTTTCAATCTTATGACACTTTATTTCTAGGCGTTGGTCTTTTGAACCCTATTGATTGAAGTTAGCGGCGAGGAATAAACAAAGTGTTAGCATTTTCACCCAGCCAAAGCTGGACGCTGCTGGAAAATGGCCCGAATCCCTTCAATTTTAGCCTTTTTGGCGAGAAGAATTTTCAGAAGAATAAAAGCCTTTTGCGGACAGAAAAAGCCAGATGGTATCAGCCCCCGCGCAATAAGATCGATTTCAGCGCCACGATAGCCATAGGTTGATTCGAGCACCCGCCCGGTGCCTGATTGGCTGGCCAGAATTACCGGCATGGTGGCGGCAAGATCAGCCAGATTATCAACCATCGATTCCGGCACATGGCCACCGCCAAAGCCCGCGATCACCAACCCGGATATATTTTTGGACCAAATCAAATCCGCCCCCGTGCTGCCATAAGCAATCATGTGCAGCGCCACAGCGGGCAACTGGTCGGCACTGAGATCATCGCCCATATCAGGCTTTGCAAAAGCCACAGGCCGGGCCAGCACATGAATGCGCCCCTCACTATGGCAGGCCACAGGGCCTGCACCCGGCGATTGAAAAGCCGCCAGATTGCTCATATGGGTTTTTTGGGCAAAAACCGCGCTATGCAGTTCATCATTCATGCATAAAAGCACATCAAAGCCGCGCAATTGCGGGGAACAGGCCGCCCGCATGGCTGCCAGAAGATTGGCTGGCCCATCTGCCGATGGCATGGCGGGATGCCGCATGGCCCCGGTAAAGATCACCGGTACCGGCACATTGATCAGCATTGATAAGGCAAAGGCGCTATAGGCAAGGCTATCGGTGCCCTGGGTCACCACAATGCCATCGATGCCATCGGCCACCGCTTTTTTGACAAGGCGGGCCAGATGGATGATCTGCGGCAAGCCGATATTGGCACTGCCCAGCCGCGCCAGTTCGGTGATGGAAATATCCGCCAGATCGCCAAGGGCGGGGACCGCCGCAATCAGCGACGCCCCATCAAGGCTGGGCACCGCCCCGCCATCCGGACCATTGGTCATGGCAATCGTGCCACCCATGGTGAACAGGGCAATCTGCGGCTTTGCCATCCCTTATCCCATATTCATAGAAAGGGCGCCAAACCGATCAGGCCCCCAAGGCCTTTTCGGCAGACACATAATCAACACCCAGATCCTGTGCCACCGCTTCATAAGTAAGATGACCGCGATGCACATTCAGCCCATTGCGCAGATGGGGATCATCGCTCAGGGCTTTTTTATAGCCCTTGTCTGCCAAAGCGAGAGCAAAAGGCAAGGTCACATTATTGAGGGCAAAAGTGGATGTGCGCGCCACCCCACCCGGCATATTGGCCACGCAATAATGCACCACATCATCGACCAGATAGATGGGATCATTATGGGTGGTGGCCCGGGATGTGGCAAAACAGCCGCCCTGATCGATGGCCACATCCACCAGCACCGAGCCGCGCTTCATGCGCGAGACCATTTCGCGGCTGACGATTTTAGGCGCCGCAGCACCGGGCACCAGCACGGCCCCCACCACCAGATCAGCCCCCAGCACATGTTCTTCCACCGCATCAACGGTGGAAAAAACGGTATTCAATTTCGAGCCGAACTGGAAATCCAGTTCCTGCAGGCGGCGAATGGACTTATCCAGCACGGTCACATGGGCTTCCATCCCCATGGCCATCCGCGCCGCATTGGTGCCCACCACACCGCCGCCGATGATCACCACATTGGCCGAAGGCACGCCGGGCACCCCGCCCAGCAGCATCCCACGGCCACCCTGACGCATCTCAAGACAATGGGCACCCGCCTGAATGGACATCCGGCCCGCCACTTCGCTCATCGGGGCCAGCAGGGGCAAGCCGCCCCGGGCATCGGTCACCGTTTCATAGGCAATCGCGATGGCGCCGGAATCGAGCAGGCCACGGGTTTGATCGGGATCGGGCGCCAGATGCAGATAAGTGAACAAAATCTGGCCTTCCCGCAGCATTTTCAATTCCGCTGCCTGCGGTTCCTTTACCTTCACGATCATATCGGCACGGGCAAAGATTTCTTGCGCGCTATCAACGATTTCGGCCCCTGCCGCCTGATAAAGCGCGTCGCCCAGATCAATCTCATGCCCGGCGGATTTCTGCACGATGACCTGATGGCCATGGGAAATCAGTTCGCGCACGCTGGACGGCGTCAAACCGACACGAAATTCAAGATTCTTGATTTCCTTGGGAACACCCACAAGCATAGCACACTCCATTTTTGTTAAACCGCTGTGCGGCCCTGATTTCCTGCGCCTTTATACAATGATAAAACCGCCCTGTCTTTCCTTGTGGGTAGCCCCTTCCCACCCCGGTGCAACTTTGATCGAAAGCTTCATTTTTTTTGATCATTTGGAAAGATTAAGGCATAAAATAAGCGGCGTTTCCAGCATTTCATTATAAGCAATTCATGCAGGCCATAAGGCTGGGCACGTGAATGAGATCACAATGGCCGCTTGACCTTGGCGCATCCGCCTGCAAACCTCTCAATAAGTTTTAATCATCACGCAGGAACGAGAAATGTTGAAAGCATGGCTTTTGGGTGCGGGCCTTTTGGTGCTGGCCGGTTGCGACCAAACTGGCGATCAAACTGGCGGCCAAAATGGCAATCAGGCGCTTGATCAAAACGCCATGGCCAGCAGCCTGCATCAATATACCGCGACCCTTGCATCCGATGAATTTGCGGGCCGGGCCCCCGCCAGCGAAGGCGAAGAAAAAACCATCGGTTTTCTGGAGCAGCATTTTCGCGCGCTTGGCCTGAAGCCGGGTTTTGGCGACAGTTATGTTCAGCCCGTTCCCTTGGCTGAAATCACTGTCAATCCCAAAGGGGGCCGCTTTCATGCCGCCTTTACCAAAGAGGGTGAGGCCTTAGGGATGGGCTATGGCAGCCAAATTCTGGCCTGGAGTTTGCGCGAAGAGCCCGAGATCACAGTCGAGGGTTCGGAGGTGGTTTTCGTGGGCTATGGCATCAACGCGCCAGACTATGGCTGGAATGATTATGAAGGCATCGATGTTAGGGGTAAAACCGTGCTGATGCTGATCAATGATCCGGGCTATGCCAGCGGCGACCCCGCAATCTTTAATGGCAAGGCGATGACCTATTATGGCCGCTGGACCTATAAATTCGAGGAAGCCGCCCGCCAGGGCGCCGCTGCCGCCATTCTGATCCACCAAAAAGACCCCGCAGGCTATCCATGGGATGTGGTGCAATCCAGCTGGTCCGGCCCGCAATTCAGCCTCGTTTCAGCAGATAAGGGCCAAAGCCGGGTGGCCGTGGAGGCCTGGATTTCTTTGGCCGCTGCCACGGCTTTGCTCCAACGTGGTGATCTGACATTGGATGAGGCCCAAGCGCTCGCCCTTTCCCCCGATTTCAAGGCCACCCCCCTGCCCGTCACCTTTTCAGCGAGGCTGGAAAGCACTGTGCGCCATACCACATCCCATAATGTGATTGCCGTGCGGGAAGGCAGCAGCGTGCCGGATGAAGCGCTGATCTATATGGCCCATTGGGATCATCTGGGCACCGATCCCAGCCTGAAGGGCGATAAAATCTATAATGGGGCGCTTGATAATGCCACGGGCACGGCAGGGCTGATGCTGCTGGCCGATGCCTTCAGCAAGGCCCCAACCCCGCCCCGCAGGTCCGTTGCCTTTCTGGCGGTAACAGCAGAAGAACAAGGGCTTTTGGGATCGGCTTATTATGCCGCCCGTCCTGCCTTTGCCCCCCATAAAACCGTGGCCGCGATCAATATGGATGGGCTGAATATCCATGGCCCGACGAAGGATGTCACCCTCATCGGCTGGCAGCAGAATGATCTGCAGGATATGCTGGAAGCCGCTGCCCAAAAGCAGGATCGCGTTGTGGTTGCCGAACCCACCCCGCAAAATGGCTATTTTTATCGCTCCGATCATTTCAGCCTCGCCAAGGTGGGTATCCCCGCTCTTTATGCCGATAGCGGGGTTGATAGCCGCGCCCATGGCCGCGAATGGGGATTGGCGCAGCAGCAGGATTATATCGATCGGGCCTATCACAAGCCCGCCGATGAATATGATCCGAACTGGGATTTATCGGGGGCGGTGGAGGATTTATTGCTGTTTTACGATATCGGCCACCAACTGGCTTATGGAGATCGCTGGCCCTTATGGAAGGAAGGATCGGAATTTCGCGCCATCCGCGAACAGGATATGGAGGACACCCAATGAAATCCCCCCTCATTGCCTTATGCGGGCTTTTTGTCCTCGCGGCGTGCGATCAGGCCCCCCAAAACACCACATCCGATCAAAACAGCGATCCGGCATCCGTCGGGTCGCAAAGTCTTGAAGCCCGTGCCGATAAACTGGCGCAGGAATTGCTGATCGCCGATACCCATATCGATGTGCCTTATCGGCTGCATAAGCTTTATGAAGATGTGACCCGGCCCACGGTTGATGGTGATTTCGATGTCCCCCGGGCTTTTGCGGGGGGGCTCGATGTGGCTTTCATGTCGATCTACACCCCTGCCGATTATGAATTCGAGGCGCCGGGCAAAGCCACGGCCCATGCCGATCAAATGATCGATCTGGTGGAGCGGATCATAGCCACAGCCCCCGATCAAGCCACCATCGCCCACAGCACTGATGAAGTGATGGCGGCCCGGGCAGCGGGCAGGATCGCTTTGCCTTTGGGCATGGAAAATGGCGCCCCTATCGCGGGCAGCCTTGATCTGCTCGATCATTTTTATAAGCGCGGCATCCGCTATATCACCCTGGCCCATTCGCGCTCCAACCATATCGCCGATAGCTCTTATGATGAGGCCCGCCCCCATGATGGGCTGACCGCATTTGGCACAACCCTTATCCATGCCATGAACCGCATGGGGATCATGATCGATGTCTCGCATATATCGGATCAGGCTTTTTGGGATGTGATGGCTGAAAGCGCCACACCGGTGCTGGCCACCCATAGCTCGGCCCGGCATTTCACCCCGGGATTCGAGCGCAATATGGCGGATGACATGATCAAGGCCATGGCCGCCAAAGGGGGCGTGATCATGATCAATTTCGGTTCGGCCTTTCTCACCGAAGCCGCCAATGGCTATAATAAACGCCGCGATACCGCCTATGAAGCCTGGCTTGAAGAAACCGAACAAGAGGCAAGCGCAGAGCTGGAAACCACTTTCGAGACACGTTATCGCGCCGAAAACCCCTATCCCTTTGCCACCTTATCCCATGTGCTGGATCATATCGATCATGTGGTTGAAATCGCCGGGATCGATGCCGTGGGTATTGGATCGGATTATGATGGCGTAGGCGATAGCCTGCCGGTGGGGCTGAAGGATGTGTCGGCCTACCCCAATCTGATCAAAGGGCTTTTGCAGCGCGGCTATGATGAAGCCGGGATCGAAAAAATCATGGGTGGCAATCTGATGCGCCTGTGGCGGGCAGTTGAAGATCACGCAACCAAGGCGCAGAATGATGCCACAGCACCCGCCAATGAATAAAGACACGCTGAATAAAGACGGGCCAAATAAAGACTGGGCAGCGCAGATTCTGCGCATCGGGCTTTTGGGGGCCGCACGCATCACCCCACGGGCCATAGTTGAGCCCGCGGCGCTGCATGGCGATATTGATCTGATGGCCATCGCCGCCCGCGATAAAAGCCGGGCCGAAGCCTTTGCCGAAGAGCATGGCATCCTCGAGGTGGCCGATGATTATGCTGCCCTTGTCACCCACCCACAGGTGGATCTGGTCTATAATGCCCTGCCGCCCGCTTTTCATGCCGAATGGTGCATCAAGGCCATGGAGGCGGGCAAGCATGTGCTCTGTGAAAAGCCCTTCGCCCTTGATGAAATGGAAGCCCGCGCCATGGTTGCGGTTGCGCGCAAAACCGGCAAAAGGCTGATCGAAGCCTTTCATTATCGCTATCATCCGCTGTTTTCGATGATTTTGGCGCATGTCAAAAGCGGGCAATTGGGGCAGTTGCAGCATATCAGTGCCACCTTCAGCACGCCCATCAGCGACTCCCCATCCGAATTTCGACGCCATCAGGCCTTGGGGGGGGGCGTTTTGATGGATATGGGCTGCTATCCCCTGCATTGGTGCCGAAGCCTGACCGGGCATGAACCGGAAAACATGGTGGCCGAAGCGATTGTGAAAGACGGCGTGGATGAAGCGGTGGGCGCGGAATTTAGCTGTGGCGATACCCAATGCGCCATCACCATGCGGATGGATGCTGAAACAGAGCGGGGCAATCATCTGCTGATCGAAGGCAGCGCAGGCCGCCTGTTTGTGCAAAACCCCCTCGCCCCGGATCGCGGCCATCATTATATCGTCGAAACCCTTGAAGGCAGCGAGGAAGGGGAAATCATCGGCCCCACAACGATGGAATGCCAATTACTGGCGGTGAAGCGCGCCCTTTTTGCAGGCCAGTCTCTGCCCACAGAAGGGGCCGACAGCATCAATAATATGCGCGCTATCGATCTGGTGCGCCATGCTGCTTCCCTTCCATAAAGGGCAGCCATCCCAGGCTTGGACCATCCTTGGCTTGGACATGACCCATAAAGCGCGCTAAGAATGGGCCGACCGTAAAAACTCCATAAAATCGGGACCACAGAGATGTTTTTCGACTTTCCAACCCTGCGTTTTGATCATGGTGAAGAGCTTGATATGCTGCGCGAAACGGCGCGGCGCTTTGCCGAGGATAAAATCGCCCCACGTGCCGCCGAAATCGATGCCACAAACACCTTCCCCCGGGATCTGTGGCCCGCGATGGGTGAGATCGGCCTTTTGGGGATCACCGCCCCCGAAGCCTATGGCGGCGCGGATATGGGTTATCTTGCCCATTGTATCGTGATGGAAGAAATCAGCCGGGCATCGGCATCAGTCGGGCTGAGCTATGGTGCCCACAGCAATTTGTGCATCAATCAGATCGTCATCAATGGCAACGAAGCGCAAAAGGCCGCCTATCTGCCCAAGCTGATTTCCGGCGAGTTTGTGGGTGCGCTGGCCATGTCGGAACCCGGGGCGGGATCGGATGTGGTTTCGATGAAAACCCGGGCCGTGAAGCACAATGACGGCTATGTCATCACCGGCAATAAAATGTGGATCACCAATGGCCCGGATGCCGATGTGCTTTTGGTATATGCCAAAACCGAGCCCGAGGCGGGATCAAAAGGCATTTCGGCTTTTCTGGTGGAAAAAGACACCCCCGGTTTCACCACGGCGCAAAAGCTCGATAAATTGGGGATGCGCGGCTCCAATACCTGCGAACTGGTTTTCGACGGGGCGAAAATCGGCCTTGATCAACTGGTTGGCGAAGAAAACAAAGGCGTGCGGGTTTTGATGTCGGGCCTTGATTATGAACGGGTGGTGCTGGCCGCAGGGCCTTTGGGGATCATGCGTGCCTGTTTGGATGTGGTTTTGCCCTATCTGCATGAACGCCAGCAATTTGGCCGACCCATCGGCGAATTTCAACTGATGCAGGGGAAAATCGCCGATATGTACACAAGCTATGGGGCCTGCCGATCCTATGTTTATGCGGTGGCGCAATCCTGTGATCGCGGCGAAACCACCCGCAAGGATGCCGCCGGTTGCATTTTATACGCAGCGGAAAAAGCCACGCAAATGGCCCTTGAGGCCATTCAGGCGCTGGGCGGCAATGGCTATATCAATGAATATCCTGCCGGCAGGCTGCTGCGCGATGCGAAGCTTTATGAGATCGGCGCGGGCACATCCGAAATCCGCCGGATGCTGATCGGCCGCGAGCTTTTTGGCGAAACCGCCTAATCCTTTAAGGGTTGGGGCTTTTCCGGGTCGAGCCTTTCCGGACCGCAGGATTTCAGCGCCTTTGGGTTTTGCGGCTGCTTTGGTCGGGGCCATAGCTGGTGCTGAGATAATCAAGGATTTCCCCCCTCATTTCATCATCGAGGGGGGGCATGGCCTGTTCCTTTGTCATCCAGTTTAACAGATAATCCCAGCGATCACGGCTCAGCCTTTGCTGGGTCACCAGCTTCATCGAATGACAGGCCGAACACATGTAAAATGTGGTTTCGCGCCCCTCGCCCGCCTGCATCATGGCCATTTCAGGTGGCATATCCGGATCGAAATCTTCACCCGCCTGTTGGGCATGAACATCAGACCCCACCAGCAAAGCGAGCAGACCAAACCAGCCGAATTTCATCATCATGCCACCGTTACCGCGATGCGATGATAGAAATTATTGAGATAACCCTTGGGATTCCAGCCAATGCTAAAGGGCTGAGAGATGCCGCGATCATCTGTCGCCTTCGCCCAGATTTCATAATAGCCCGGTTCCGGGAAGCTGATATGCCCGCGCCATTGCTGCCAGGCAAAGGGATTGGCCGGTTCATCCAATTCGGCCTCTTGCCATGTGGCGCCAAAATCATGGCTTATGTGCATCTGCGCCACTTTCCCCTCGCCCACCCAGGCATGGCCGCGCACATCCAGCGCCGGCCTGGAAAGGGCCATGCCATCCACCGGATGGGTGATCAGGGATTTCACCGGCATCGCTTCGATGATCTCGAAATCGCTTTCCGGCACTTCGGTTCCCGGGGCCACGGGAAAGCGCGGCATGCGATAGCTGGTACCGGTCATCTTGGCGCCATCATGCACCTGATCGCGCAACCAGATACGGGTGAGCCATTTTTGCGAGCAGCTTCCCGGCCAGCCCGGCACCACAAGCCGCAAAGGCGCCCCATTCATGGGATGGATATCGCCGCCATTCATGCCAAAGGCGATCAGATTATGCGGATCCATGGCCTTTTCGATAGGCACCCCACGCGACAAGGGCATTTTGGATGGATCGCCCGATAAATGGCTATCCGCCCCTTCATGGGCGGTGTAGATCACATCATCCTTCACCCCTGCGGCTTTGAGCACATCGGCCAGCCGCACGCCGGTCCATTCCGCACAGGCCACGGCCCCCACTGTCCATTGATTGCCGCTGGCACCGGGTTCAAAAAAAGCCCGGCCATTGCCGCCACATTCAATCACCAATCGTTCGGTGACCGTTTCAAAATCGCGCTTTAAATCATCAATGGATAAGGTCATCGGCCGATCCACAAGGCCATCGATGCGCAAACGCCAATCCCTGGCCGACATATCTTCGGGCGGAAGGCCATTATTACGAATGAAATGCCGCGCGATGGGGGTGATGGGATCATCAAGGAGATGCGCCGGGGTTTCGGCATTGAAAGGCCGGTCATTCAAAATGATCAGCCCATCCTTCCCCGCAACAACACTGCCCTGCGCCAAGGCATGGGGAATAAGCCCGGCGGGAAAATTGCGATGAAAGGGCACCGCAGCGCCCAAGGCCGCTCCAAAAGCCGCAAGCCCCGCACCGCGCAAAAAACCGCGACGATCCGCATGGGCCTTGCGCCCAAATAAATGGGCTTCGGCTTCCAGCGGATTATCCGCATAAAAGTCTGTGAGAGGAGTGGGTTTGGGGTCCGACATGCCTGCCTCTTGGTGATTAAATCCGATAAAATAGATGACCTGCTCATTATGCTTAGTTTTTCTATTGCGGTAAAGTCACCTTGCCTTCACCAGCGTGCGAGGCTTGGCTTGCGGCCATGCAGCCCCCCTGTTTTTTAATCAAAACAAAACGGCCGTTTTTTGCCCTCATCCGTTTTTGCAATTTTCTTGTCATTATTGCATTTTTGTGCAAAATCTTTAGCATAAAATACCATAAACGAATCTGATACAGGCAGGGTGACGGGGATTTTGATCATGATAAATGGCAGAAATAAATGGATGATGGCCTCTGCCTTCGCATGGCGCCCACCCGTCATGATGGTGGTGATTTTTGCATTTTTCATCGCCTTGGGCACCTTTTTTCAGGGGGCCGAGGCCCATGGGCAAAGCCTGATCAGCAATTCCAAAGAGATAGACCCCAAAATCACAAACAAAAATGCGCCGCATCTGTTGCCGGTCAAAAATCGGCCGATCAAGGATGATGTCATCTATTTCATGCTGCCTGATCGCTTTTATAATGGTGATCCGGCCAATGATCGCGGAGGAATGGCTGGCAGCAGACTCGATCATGGCTTTGATCCCACCCATAAAGCCTTTTATCATGGTGGTGACCTGAGGGGCGTAATCGAAAAGCTCGATTATCTGGAGGATTTGGGGGTCTCTGCCATCTGGATGGCCCCGATTTTCAAAAACAAGCCGGTCCAAGGCCCCAAGGGACAGGAATCAGCGGCCTATCATGGCTATTGGATCACCGATTTCACCCGCATCGACCCCCATTTCGGCAGCAATCAGGATTTAAAAGATCTGATCCGCCTTGCCCATGCCCGGGGCATCAAGGTCATTTTCGATATCATCACCAATCACACAGCCGATGTGATCCAATATCAGGAATGCCAGGGTGAAAATATTTGCCCCTATCGCTCTTTGGCCGATTATCCCTATACCACCCGGGGGGATCGGGATGGCCCGGCCATCAATCCGGGCTTCATGGGGGATGATCCCCGCCATCAGACACCCGGGAATTTCGCCCGTCTCACCCGCCCCGATTGGGCCTATCGCCCCTTTGTGCCTGAGGCGGAAGCGGATATAAAGGTGCCGCAATGGCTCAATGATCCCATCTATTATCACAATCGCGGCGAAACCACTTTCAGGGGCGAAAATTCCCTTTATGGCGATTTTGCCGGGCTTGATGATTTGTTCACCGAACATCCCAGGGCTTTAGACGGGATGATCGAAATTTATAAATTCTGGATCAAAGAATTTGGTATCGATGGCTTTCGGATCGATACGGTGCGCCATGTGAATATGGCGTTCTGGCAGCGTTTTGTGCCCGAAATCCGTGCCTATGCCGCAACCCTTGGCAATCCCCATTTCTATGTTTTCGGCGAGGTTTATGATCCCGATCCCAAAGCCCTGAGCCAATTTGTGCGGGATGGAAAATTCCCCGCTGTGCTGGATTTCGGTTTTCAATCCATTGCCCAAAAGGTGCTGATTGATGGGGCCCCCACGCAGATGCTGGCGGATTTTTTTGCCGCCGACAGGCTTTATCAAAGTGATTGGAGCGATGCCGGCCTTTTGCCCACCTTTCTGGGCAATCATGATATGGGCCGCTTTGGGCATTTTCTCCTCAAAAAATTTGGCGCCGATGCCGATGACGAGATGCTGCTCAAGCGGCTGCGCATGGCTCATGCCCTGATGCTTTTCGCGCGCGGGGCGCCGGTGATCTATTCTGGCGATGAACAGGGTTTCACCGGCGATGGCCATGATCAGGATGCCCGCGAAGATATGTTTAAAAGCAAAGTTGCGGTTTATAATGACAATCGCCTGATCGGCAGTGACGCCAGCACGGCTGAGGATAATTTTGACCCCAGCCATCCCCTTTATCGCAGCCTTGGCGAATTCGCGGCCCTCTACCGCGCCCATCCTGCTTTGCGCCGGGGGGAGCAGATCAGCCATTTTGCTGCAGAAACTGCTGGGATTTACGCGTTTTCCCGGATCGATGTGCAAAGCGGCGCGGCCCTTCTTGTCGCCATCAACAGCGCCGATACTCCACAAAACGCACGATTGAGCACCCTGAAAGCATCAGGAATTACTGCGGATGAGCCCGGCCTTTTGCTTGGGGATGGGCAAGCGGTGCGCGATGCTGCCAGCGGTGATCTGCAGCTTCACCTTCCCCCTTTATCTTTTGCTGTATGGGGCCTTTATGACAAAGAATGACATCATCAGATCACGCCATGAGCCTGCCCCGAACAGGCCGGATGAACGGAAGCATCCTGAAGAACCCTGGTGGCGTGGCGCGGTGATCTATCAGATCTATCCCCGCAGCTTTGCCGATGCCGATGGTGATGGCATCGGGGATCTGAAAGGCATATTGGATCATCTTGATTATATTGCCGCTTTGGGGGTGGATGCGATCTGGATTTCGCCCTTTTTCACCTCGCCAATGGTGGATTATGGCTATGATGTTGCCGATTTCTGCAATGTCGATCCCATTTTCGGTACCCTCGATGATTTCGATGCCGTGCTCCAGAAAGCCCATGCCCTGGGGCTGAAGCTGATCATCGATCAGGTCTATTCCCATAGTTCGGATCAGCATCCATGGTTTTTGGAAAGCCGCCGGGATCGCAGCAATCCCAAGGCCGATTGGTATGTGTGGGCCGATCCGAAAAAAGATGGCGGCCCGCCCAATAATTGGCAATCCCTGTTTAAAGGCGCGGCCTGGACATGGGATGGCCGCCGGAAACAATATTATCTGCATAATTTCTTAAGCGAACAGCCCGATCTCAATCTGCGCAATCAAGCTGTGCAGGATGCGATTTTGGACATTGCGCGCTTCTGGCTCGATCGCGGCGTTGATGGCTTTCGGCTGGATGCCGCCAATTTCTATATGCATGATGCCCAATTGCGCGATAATCCACCCAGCGGTCGCAGCGGCTTGCGGCCCTATGATTTTCAAGAGCATCTTTATAATCGCTCGCGGCCCGAAAATTTTGCTTTCATCGCGCGTTTGCGGGCGCTTATCGACAGTTATGAGGATCGCTTTACCGTTGCCGAAATCGGCGATCACAGCTCCCTTGAGGAATTGATTTCTTATGTTGAGGGTGCAGATCGTTTACACACGGCCTATAGCTTTGTTTTCATTGAAAATGATCGGCTAAGCGCACAGCTTGTAAATGAAGCGGTTTCGGCCTGGGATCAGGCAGATAACAGCGCCTGGCCAAGCTGGGCATTCAGCAATCATGATGCCCCAAGGGTGGCATCCCGCTGGGGCCGGGATCGCGGGGGCGAACATGATCCGCGTTTTGCCAAGACCCTGAACACGCTATTATGCAGCCTGCGCGGCACGGTGTTCATCTATCAGGGTCAGGAATTGGGGCTAAGCCAGGCCGATATTCCCTATGCCCGGCTCGCCGATCCCGAAGCCATTGCCAATTGGCCCGATACGCTGGGCCGCGATGGGGCCCGCACCCCCATGCCATGGCAGGCCCAGAGCTCTCATGCCGGGTTTTCAACCACCGAGCCCTGGCTGCCCATCGATCCTGATCATCTGGCTTTGGCTGCCGATGGCCAGCAGGCCGACCCCGGATCATGCTATCGGCAGATGCAGGATTTTCTGGCCTTGCGCAAAAACCACCCGGCCCTGCGCCATGGCTCCCTCCATTTTTTTGAAAGCCCCGAACCCATCGTGGCTTTTGAACGCCGCCATGGGGATGATCGCCTGCTGTGCGCTTTCAATCTGGGCCCCGATCCTTTGGATTGGCATCCCCAAAGCACCGGCCAATGGTCAAAGCTTGCTATCACGGGGCTGGATGGATCGATCAAGGCTGGCGGCCTGCATCTGCCCCCCTTTGGCGGCTGCATCCTGAGCCACGGAGAGGGCAGATAAAGCGCTGAACGATCAGGCGCCGCAGGATTCGCGAACAATCAATTCGGTTGGCAATTGTTCCGACCGCACCGCCTGACCATCGAGCAGGCGTAATAATTTGCTGATCAAAAGCCGCCCCGCCTTATCCACATCCTGAGAAATGGTGGTCAAGGTGGGGCTGGCATAGGCGGCCATGCGCACATCATCATAACCCACCACCGATATATCCGATGGCACATGAAGCCCGCTTTTCAACAGGCCCCGCACCACCCCGATGGCGATCAGATCACTGGCCGCGATCACCCCATCAAAGCGGATCCCGCTTTCGATCAGCGCCTCGATGGATTCCATTGCCGATTCCAGATAAAAATGCGCCGAACGCACCAAAGCCGGATCGAAAGGAAGATCGGCATCCGCCAAGGCCTGCTTATAGCCATCAAAACGCAGGCGCAATTCAGGGGCTTCGATATCGCCAATGAAGGCGATCCGCCGCCGCCCCAGCCGGATCAGATGGCTGGTGGCCCGGTGCCCGCCTTTGAAATTATCGCTGCCCACCGTGCAATATTTCTGATTGGGCAGGCGCGCCCCCCATACCACAAAGGGCACCCCGCGATCCGCAAGACTGTTGAGATCATCATGCACCGTGCTTTGGCCCAGAAAAATCAGCCCATCTGATCGCCCGGTGCTGAGCAGAGACAACATGCCATCCAGATCGCTTGGCATCACATGCGAAATCAGCAGATCGCAATCGCGCTCGATCGTTTGATCTGCAAGCCCGCCTAAAAGATCGAGCAGGAAAGGATCGGAAATCCGCCGGTCGCGCCCCTGTGGGGGTGGGATCACCGCCGATATGGTGCGGGATGTGGGGGCCACCGGCCCCAGCTTATCGCGCAGGCGGCCGGAATAATGATGGGTTTGGGCAATCTGCCTGATCCGGCTTTTGGTGCGCTCGCTCACCAGATCGGAATTGTTCAGGGCCCGCGAAACCGTGGAAATGGAAACGCCCGCCAGTTCTGCCAGATCTTCCAGCCGATAAAGCGGGCGATCACCAAAAACGCCCCGCTCATGCATTCGTTTTTTATCCATGGAATTGAGGTGCCACCCGCCCTTATGATTATCAGGGATGACCTTAGCAAGGCGCGGGCTTTTTGCAAATCGGCAATTCATTTTTGCAAAAGCCCGGCCTTGCCCCCATTTCCACAGATGATCAGGCGGCCTGCGCTTCGCCCGCTTTGTGGCGTCCGGTGGTCTGGCGAAACAGATAAAGGCACATGAGGATCGCCAGCATGGGCACCAACGACAGATAAAAGGCGGTTTGGCCATCAAAAGCCTCGAACACCCGCCCGGTGATAAGCGAACCCGTGGTGCCCCCAAGGGCGGAGAAAATCACGATCAGCCCGGTCATCGAGGAATGCCGCGCCGTAGGCAAGGCCGATAGAATAACCGAATTGATGGCCGGATAAATCGGTGCCATGAAAAGCCCGATCAGCGGGAACAAAAAAGCCGCCAGAGGGGCCTCGGCCCAGCCGCTCACGACCTGTCCTTCCAGCCCCCTTGTGAGGGGCAAAGTCAGCAAAACAAGACCAGCCATCGCCAGCACACACACATTGAGCACGGGATACCAGCTCACCCGGCTCAAAACCGCCCCCGCGCTCAATCGCCCAATCGCCAATGAAGCGGCAAAAATGCTGGTGGCCTGCACGCTCATATCCGAAGGCAGATTTAAAACCTTGTTATTGAAATTGGGAAGCCATGTGCCGATGCCCTGCTCGATCAGCACATAAAGAAAAGCCGAAATGACAAAAACCAGCACCATCGGCAAGGCCAGCAATGCCATCATCTTGCGAAAATCCTGAACCATCGAGCTTTTGTCCCCATGGCTGCCACTTTCATCCATTTTGGTGCTGAGCAACAACACGATATTGAACAAGCACAAGACCGCCAGAACCCAATAAACATCGAGCCAATCAGACCCGCCTGAGGATCCATCGCCGATGAAATAGCCAAAAATCCAGTAACCCGCCAGAACGCCTACCATGAACATGCCTTCAAGCACATTCATGAAACCGGCATGATCGCGGGGGTTTTTGGTGATCAATCCGATCGAGGAATAAACCGATACCTTGACGAGAGCAAAAGCCACCCCCACCGCCATGAACATCATCTTGGTCGCAAAAAAGCTATTGGCCAGCGGCATGGCCAAACAGGCGAGCGTGACCAGCAAAAGCCCCGCAATCATCGAGCGGCGATAGCCAAAACGCGGCAGGAACGACGCCACGACAAAAGAGACAATAGCAATCGAAAGATCCTTGAAACCCTCCAATATGCCCGCAGCACTTTCCGTGACCCCGAAGCTGTTGATCGATTGCATGATCACCGTGCCCACGGAATTGAGCAGGATGGCGAACACGATATAGGTCGTGATCAGCGACAGTCGGATCCTTATCGTTTCCACGCGCGATATCCTCCCATTATTGCAGGCTTTTTTTGGCCCGCTTCTCTTATCTTTCATCAAGATTGGCCCTTTATCATGGCCTTGTCACCCGATCAGCCGGTGCCGTTCCTGATGAGCCTGTCCTGATGATCCTGATGGTTATCAATTTCATGTGTCAGCATCATATCCTATTGCATTATGAAATGCATTTCATTAAGTTTTTGTCTTATAGATAACCAAGAAAATGATGATCACGCGAGGCACTGCGCTCAGCCTCTTGCCGTGAAACAATCGGTCCGACCGGGGGAGGCGTTCAGCACGATGTCCATCACAAAAAACCCATTCCTTAAAGGATCACCCTACAAGCTCGATGCCTGGTCTCTCAGCGAACAGGGGGGCGAACAGGGGGTGGATCAGGCGAGCCTGCCGCGCAGCTTATCGCTTTTCTCGGTGGGCAATGGCCTGATCGGTGTGCGCGGCGGCTATGAAGATGCGCTGGATGAAGGGGATCTGGGCCGGGCTTTGGTTTATGTGAATGGCATTTATGAAACGGTTCCCATCCATTATCATGAAAAAGCCCATGGCTTTGCCGAAAGCAGCGATACCCGCCCGCCCGCGCCCAATGCAACGCCGATCCATCTTCATGCCGATGGGGAAAGGCTTCATGCCGGCAGCACGCAGCTTGTTTCATCCAGCCGCCGCCTTGATTTCAAAACCGGCGTTCTGGAAAGCCATCTGTGTTGGAAAACAGCGCGTGGCGCCATCATCACCGCCCGTTATGAACGCCTCGCCTGTCTGCAAAGGCCCGGTATTCTGGCCAGCAGAGTGACCATCAGCGTCAAGGGTGCCCCGGCTGATCTGTCCATCCACTCCTTCATTGAAGCGGCTGAAGCAGAAGCCCCCGCGCGCAATCAGGAAAAGCCCCATGAAGGGGCCCATGATCCCCGCCTTGGCCCGGCGTTCAAGCAATCCCCATTTATCAGGCGTTCCGCGATCATCGAAGGTTTGGCGCAGGGCATGCTTTATCAACTGACCAGAAGCGGGCAATATCTGGCTGTTGTCGCCGATCATGAAGCTTCAAGTGGTCTGGAAGCGATCACCCCCAATCCCGAAAAGGGACCAGATCAGAATGTGGAACAGGCGTATAAAGCCAGCTTATCGGATGGCGAAAGCATCAGCCTGACCAAATTCATCTGCTATGAAGCCAGCCCGCCCACTCCGCAGCCCGCCGCGCTTCAGGACCATGCCCGAAAAGCACTCGATCATCTGGCGGCCGCTAAAGCTTTGGGCTTTGCCGGGCTTTTGCTGGAACAGGCCGATGATCTGGCCGATTTCTGGGCCCATGCCGATATTGCCATTGATGGGGCGCCCGAAGATGGCTTTGCCCTGCGCTTTAATATGTTTCAGCTTTTGCAGGCGGTGGGCCGGGGCGGCGATACATCGCTTTGCGCCAAAGGCCAAACCGGCGAAGGCTATGAAGGGCATTATTTCTGGGATGCCGAAATTTTCGGGCTGCCCATGCTGGCATCGGCACGGCCACAGCTTGCCCGCGATATGCTGCTTTATCGCTGCCGCACTTTGGAACAATCGCGCCAACATGCCCGCGAAATGGGCCATGCACGCGGTGCCCTGATTGCCTGGCGCACCATCAGCGGGCGGGAATGTTCGGCTTATTTTCCTGCCGGTTCGGCGCAATATCATATCAATAGCGATGTGGCCTATGCCCTGAAACGCTATGTGGATATGACCGGCGATGAAGATTTCCTGATCGAACACGGGGCCCGGCTTTTATTTGAAACCGCCCTGATCTGGAATGACATCGGCTTTTTTAATCCCTTGAAAAACAATGCTTTCTGTATCAATTGTGTCACCGGGCCGGATGAATATACAGCCCTTGTGAACAATAATTTTTATACCAATGCCATGGCCCGCAGGCATCTTGATCATGCCTATGAAATCGCCCGATGGATGGAGGCGAAGGCCCCCGATGCCTTTACCGCCCTTGCCCACAGCATCGGCCTCACCCATGATGATATCGCCCTGTGGCGCAAGGCCGCCGATCAGATGTATCTGCCCTATAGCAAAGATTTAGGGATTCATGCGCAGGATGATAGCTTTCTCGACAAGAAACCATGGGATATTGCGGGCACACCAGCCGATAAATTCCCTTTGCTTTTGCATTATCATCCGCTCAGCCTTTATCGCCATCAGATCTGCAAACAGGCCGATACGGTGCTGGCCATGGCTTTATTGGGCGATCAATTCGATCCGGCCGATATGGCCCGCGATCTTGATTATTACGAAGGCGTAACGGTTCATGATTCAACCTTATCGGCCTGCATTTTCGGAATGCTTTCGAGCCAATTGGGGCGGGCGGAAAAGGCTTTGGATTATTTCCACCATGCCGTTTATGTGGATCTGGGGGATCTGCACAAAAACACCGGGCATGGCCTGCATATGGCCTCATCCGGGGGAAGCTGGATGTGCATCATCGAAGGATTTGCGGGGATGCGGATCAAGGGAAATGATGCCCTGAGCTTTACCCCCTGCCTGCCTGAGAAATGGACGGCCCTGCGCTTTAATCTGGGCTTTCAAAATCGCTTGATCGCCATCGAGATTACCCCCCAAACAACGCATTATCGCCTTTTGAAAGGGGCACCCATGCGCATTTATCATGGTGATCAGATGATGATGCTGGATGAAACGCAAGAAATCAGCGCCCCTACCCGCCACACAGTCGCCGAAAACAGCGGTCAGAATAGGGGCACGAAAAGCGCATGATAAAGCGAATTTTCAAAGCCGTTCTCTTTGATCTCGATGGCGTGCTGGCCGATAGCGCCATGGAGCATTTCAAGGCCTGGAAAAAGCTTGCTGATGACTTGGGCATTGCCTTTGATATCGATATCAATGAACGCCTGAAAGGGGTGAGCCGCATGGCATCCCTTGATATATTGTTGGAAAAGGCATCGCGATCTTATACAAACGCCGAAAAAATCCAGCTTGCGGATCGCAAGAATGGCTATTATCGCACCATCATCGAGCAGCTCAGCCCGGATGCTCTGCTGCCCGGGGCCCGTGATGCCCTTCTCGCCTGTCGCGACATGGGCTTGCAAACCGCATTGGCTTCGGCCAGCCGCAATGCCCCTACCCTGATCGAAAGGCTGCAGATCAGTGATCTGATCGATTATATTGCCGATGCCGGGGCGGCCAGGCATTCAAAACCCGCCCCCGATATTTTCCTCATGGCGGCCAAGGGGGTTAGCTGTGATCCCCAAGCCTGCCTTGCTTTGGATGATGCGAAAGCCGGCGTGCAATCGGCGAAGGCGGCGGGCTGTTTTGTGATTGGTGTGGGGGATCGCGAGACCCTTGATGAAGCCGATGCCATCATCCCCAATATCGCCGCCTTCAGGCCAGCGGACTACTGCCGCTGATCAGCTCGAATCCCGAATGATCAGGCGAGTTTCGAGCATCGCCGAAGCAGGCCTGTGGCCCTCAATCGCCAGCATCAGCTTTTCAACCAATAAGGCGCCCGCCCGGTGCACATCCTGCCGAATGCTGCTCAAGGCCGGGTGGAAATGTTCGGCGGCCGGAATATCATTATAGCCCACCACAGAAACATCTGCGGGCACCGCCAACCCGGCCTGACGCAAAGCGCTGATCACCGCCATCGCCGCCGTATCGCTGCCCGCGAAAATGGCATCGGGGATCGGATCAGGGCTTTTCATCATCCGGGTGGCGGCTTCATGGCTTGTGGCATAAGAAAAATCGACCATCGACAGATCGGTGATCTGCAAGCGCGCCTTGTCCTCGGGATGGCTTTCGCAATATTCATCAAGGGCCGCCACAAGCCCCTGACGACGAGCCGAAATCTCAAAATGCTGGGGATCGCCGATGAACAGGAAACGGGATCGTCCGCGTTCGAGCAGATGGCGGCCGGCCAATAAACCACCGCGAAAATTATCGCTTCCCACCGCACAATAAGACAGCCCATCTTCCACAGCCCCCCACACCACAAAAGGCACAGGGCGGCCCGCAAGGGCGATCAATTCATCCCGGCGCCCGCCTTCCCCCAAAAAGATGATACCATCCGCCCCCCCTGATAAGGTAAGGGATGCCAATTGCTCGATAGTGCTATGGCTGGGCGAACATAAAAGCAAATCCTGATCCCGCTCGCCCAAAGCTTCGGAAACGCCCGCCAGCAGATTGAAGATGAACGGATCGGAAATGCGATTTTCACGATGAGAGCCGAAATCAAGCACCACCGCGATGGTATGGGCACGATTTTGCCGCAGTTTTCTGGCATTGCGATTGACCACATAGCCATATTTTGCAGCGACTTCGAGCACATGCTGGCGGGTTTGTTCGGTCACCAGCGGGCTGTTGCTCAAAGCCCGCGAAACCGTTGGCTTTGAAACCCTGGCAAGGCGCGCGATATCGTCCATCGTTTTCGCCCGCCTGCCGATCATTTTTGTGCCAGTCCCTTTCAACCCATCACCCCTTTGAACTCTTCCCCCTCAAAGGGGTCTGAAGCATTTTCCGATCAAAGTGGACCGGATCAAATGCTCTCAATATCTGTTTGACCGCGATTTCCTTGCCGCGTCGTGATCCCACTCCGCTCGAAATCGCTCTAGCCTATCATAACCAAAGCTCTCGGCCTCTTAACATGATTTGAGTTGCAAGCAAAAACGACGATCTCCCTTCCCTCGGAAAATTGATGCGCTCCCCTTGTTTTGAAAGTTCATGACACAGGCTAGAGTCAGGACCCTAGATGCTGATCTGCCACAGTCCACCTGTTTTATAGACCGGCTATGAAATGCATTTTAGAAAAACATTGAAATGCATTTCATTTAGACCTATTGAATCAAATACACGTAATGATCCGGGCTATCAAATCCCCGGAAACTATAGACGGCGGCACGAAGCCGACGCAAAACTGCCATATCTGCCCATTGGCCAGGCCGGCTCAATGGTGATGTGGTGATGGATGGCTCTTTATGGGGAGGATGACATGACCTCAAAAACACACGGCTCACGAACCGCGCGCATAGCAGCACGCGGTTTCCTGTCAACAGTCGCAGGCTTTGCCCTGCTTTATGGTGCAAGCGCTGCAACCGGGCAGGCTTTTGCGCAAATAACGGCCGCCGATAGCGAGCAGGCTGCCGATCAGCTGAGCGAACGCGAACAAAGCAATACCCTCAGCCTTGAGGAAATCGTGGTCACTGGTCGCCCCGGCGGCGCGGGGATGAAGAAGCTGGATGCCAGCTTTGCCATCACCACCATGAATAATGATGCAATTAACAAATTCGCGCCCAAAAGCACCGCCGATCTTCTGAAAGCGGTTCCCGGTGTGTGGGCTGAAAGCTCTGGCGGTGAATCCGGTGCCAATATCTTCGTGCGCGGCTTTCCCGGCGCAGGTGACGCCGAATTCGTGACGATTCAGGTGGATGGCATGCCCATCTTCCCGCCCCCCACATTGTCTTTCCTTGAAAATTCCAGCTTGTTTCGGATCGATGAAACGGTTGAGCGCATGGAAGCTTTGCGCGGCGGCCCCAATCCTGTCTTCTCCAATGGCCAGCCAGGGGTAACGGTCAATTTCATCCAAAAACAAGGTGGCCCGGAAACCGAAGGCATCTTAAAGCTGTCTGGCACCGATTTTGGTGAAAAGCGGGTCGATGTGCAGATGAGCGGCCCCTTGGCGGATGATCTGTTCTACAGCTTTGGCGGCTTTTACCGCACATCGAACGGGATCAGGGACGCCGAATTCAATTCCGAACGGGGCGGACAGATCAGCGCCAATATCACGAAATTGTTCGATAATGGACAGATCAATGTCTATACCCGCTTCCTTGATGATCGCGGGGCCTGGCTTTTGCCGATCCCCCTTTTGTCGGATGAAAATGGCAATATCGAAGAATTCCCGGGCTTTGATCGCGGTACCGGCAATCTGATCGGCAATGGCAATCGCTTGGGCGTAATCGAAACCGGCCGAAATGGCGAAACCCGCCGTCTGGATCTGGCCGATGGCCGGGGTGCAGAAACCTTTATGATCGGCGGCAGCGCAGAATTTGAATTCGATGGCGGCTGGACTATCCGCGAGAAATTCAATTATATGTCGGGCGATGCTGATACCATCGGCCTGGTGCCTGCCAATACCCCCCGCACCTTGGGTGATATTCTCGCCGGGATCGACACGAATGGCGTGGGCGGCACCTTCACCTTCACCGAATCCGGCGAACAAATCACCGATCTTAGCCAACAGGCGCTAACGGCGGGCATGTGGTCAGTGGAAAAGGATATCGAATCCTTTACCAATGATTTTTCGGTGGCCAAAGATCTGTTTGAAGGCAACACCTTCACTGTTGGCCTTTATATTTCTGATTACTCATCAAACGATCTTTGGTTTCTGGGCAATGATCAGCTTCTGGCTGCCGAAGAAAATGCCCGGCGCATTGATCTCAGCCTCAATGATGGCACCCAGGTGACTCGCAATGGCTTTATCGGCGCGCCTTTCTTTGATGTGAATGCCGCTTATAATGGCCGCAATATTGCCGCCTATTTTGCTGATGAATGGCAGATCACCCCCGATCTGCGCATCGATGCCGGCTTCCGCATCGAAAACCAGAATGTTGATGCCACCCTAGAAAATGTTGATTTCGGTGTCGATCTTGATGATGATCCCACCACGCTTTTCAACAATAATGCCGCTATTTTGAATGGCTCATTCCGCACCATCAATTTTGATGAAACGGAAACATCCTGGACCATCGGTGCGAACTATAATCTGAACCAGGATATGGCGATCTTTGCCCGGGTCAATAATGGTCAGAAATTCCCGCAATTTGATAATCTGCGGGATGGCGCGGATGGCATTCAATCCATTGACCAATATGAAGTGGGGCTGAAGGCTTCAACGGATATGGTCAGTGTGTTTGCAACCCTATTCTACAATGATTTCACCGGATTGCCCGAACAGCGCTTCATCGATGGCGAAAATGTGGTGATCATTTCCGGCTCGAATGCCATTGGTGTGGAAGGTGAATTCGTCGTGCGGCCTTTTGAAGGCATGTCGCTTGCCCTGACCGGCACATGGCAGGATGCGGAATTCGATGGGAAAAGCGTTAATGACGGCAATCGCGTGCAACGCCAACCGAAATTGCAATTGCGCTTTACCCCCAGCTACGACATCGCCCTGCCCTGGGGCTTTGCCACCCTTTATGGCACCTTCACCCATGTGGGGGATCGCTTCTCGGATTCTGAAAATCAGCAGGTTCTGGAAGATTATCAAAAGCTCGATGCCGGGGTCGTCATGGATGTGGATAACTGGACCTTTCAGGTCACCGCAGACAATCTCACCGACAGCCATGGCTTGACCGAAGGCAATCCCCGTGTTCTGGGGGCCCAAACCGGCACGGCGATCTTTGCCCGGCCGATTTTGGGGCGGTCCTTCCGCTTCAGCCTCAGCTACAATTTCTAAAACCGGTGCCGGGCCGGGGGATCGATGCTCCCGGCCCGGCATATATAAGGCATCGCGCTTTGCGGTCAGGCCGTCAAAGGTCCAACATAGATCACCCGCTTACCGAAATTTTCCCCGCGCAAAAGGCCGATAAAGGCTTCCGGCGCCTGTTCCAATCCTTCGATGATTTCTTCGCGATAGTGCATTTTGCCCGCCGCGATCCAGCCCTGCATGTCTTTGGCAAAATCGGGATAAAGATGGGCGAAATCATCGAAAATGATAAAGCCGCGCATGGTGATGCGCTTGCGCAATAATTGCCCCATCAGCCAGTTCATCCGATCCGGCCCCGCAGGCAGGCTGGTGGCATTATATTGCGAAATCAGCCCGCACACAGGCACCCGCGCCCCGGGATTAAGCTGACCGATGACGGCATCAAACACCTTGCCGCCGACATTTTCAAAATACACATCAATCCCCTTGGGCGTGGCGGCCACAAGCTGCTGGGCGAAATCATCAGCCTTATGATCGATACAGGCATCAAAGCCCAAGGTTTCAACCGCATAGGCGCATTTTTCCGGGCCCCCGGCAACGCCCACCACATGGCAGCCCAAAATTTTACCGATCTGGCCTACGGTGGCGCCCACTGGCCCCGTTGCCGCTGCCACCACAAGGGTTTCCCCGGCCTTGGGCTGGCCGATTTTGGTCAGCCCCGCCCAAGCGGTAAAGCCCGGCATCCCCAGAACCCCCAAAGCCCAGGAGGGATTTTGCGGATTGCGCCCCAAAGGCATCACCCCGGTGCCATCGGATAGGGCATAATCCTGCCAGCCATTAAAGCTTACCACCCAATCGCCTTTTGCAAAGCCATCGCGCTCGGATTGCACCACCTGGGCCACCGTGCCCCCCACCATCACACCGCCGATTTCCACCGGTGCGGCATAAGATGGGGCATCGCTCATCCGTCCGCGCATATAGGGGTCGAGAGATAAAAACTCGGTCCGCAGCAGCATCTGGCCTTTTTTGGGGGCAGGAATCTCGGCGGTTTCAAGGCGCAGGGTGCTTGCTGTGGGTTCGCCTTTCGGCCGTTCGGCAAGCACGAGACGACGATTGACCGAAGCCGTTTGCTGGGTAGCAGAAGATTGAGACATCACATATTTCCTTGATTGCCAATAGCATCATATTGATCTGATCATATCCTGATCGAGCCATAAAGCTCACAAAAAAGGCATGTTGCCCATCAGGATACAGGGTGTGGGATCATTATCCGCTCGACCTCTTAGGCTATCCCCTTATGCTGCATTCTGGCTCCATCCCATTAAATCAGTTTTTTTCGGACATTTCGTGATCATGATCGCCTCTTTGCATCTCTTTCTGCTCAGCCTTGCCGCTTTGCTGGCCTTTGCCGCCAATTCGGTGATCTGCCGTTTGGCGCTGGCCGATGGGGCCATCTCGCCCGCCGCCTTTACCCTGATCAGGCTTTTATCAGGCGCTTTGATGCTGGCTTTTTTGATGCTTTTGCAAGCAAAAGGGCGATCAGACAAGCTTGCACAGGCATGGGCGGGAAGAGGGTTTTGGCCTGCCCTTTATCTGCTGATTTATGCCGCCGCTTTTTCTTTTGCCTATATCCGGCTTGAAACCGCCACCGGGGCCCTGATCCTTTTCGCCATGGTTCAGGCGAGCATGATCGGCGTGGCCCTGTGGCGGGGGATGCACCCTTCCGGGCGCGAATGGCTGGGGATCAGCATCGCCCTGAGCGGGCTTGGCGCTTTTCTTCTGCCCGGGGCCAGCGCTCCCGATCCTGTCGGTGCCCTGCTGATGGGCTTGAGCGGGGTGGCCTGGGGCTTTTATTCCCTTCACGGTGCCAAAAAATCTTCGCCCAAAACCGGTTTGGCCCGCGATCCCATCGCCGCCACCACAGGCAATTTCCTGATGGCCAGCTTTATTGCTATACCGATTTTCTTGATATTTGGCGATTTTGGCCGTCCGCATGCTTCGGGCCTGTTCCTTGCCATTCTATCGGGGGCCGTCACCTCGGGCTTGGGCTATGTGCTCTGGTACAAGGCCCTGCCCAAATTATCGCCAAGCCTGGCCGCCCTGTCGCAAACTTCGGTCCCCCTGCTGGCCGCATTGGGGGGAATTGTGTTCGTGGGTGAAGCGCTGAGCACGCGCTTTATGATTTCCAGCATCCTGGTTTTGGGCGGGCTATTGCTGCTGATCCTGAAGCCGAAAACCCAATCCACCGCGCGCTGATCGGGTCAGGGCCGCATATCGGCGCTTTCAGCGCGGATGGCGCGGAAGGGATTGCCTTCATACCAGTGCGGCCAGCGATCACTATTGGCCACAGTCCAGCCCACATCATGGATCGCCCGGGCATCCAGAACCACCCCGCTATAATCCCAATCGGGCATGATTTCATCCGATGGTTTATGATAGCGATGGGCCACATAATCGGCCTTGGCCTTGGCCACAAAGGCGCGACCCTTGGTGATATGTTCGGTTCCGGTATCCAGATAAAGCGCCGGTACGCCCCGCTTGGCGAGGGCGAAATGATCCGAGCGAAAATAAAAGCCCTGCTCGGGATTGGGATAGGGGGTAAGGCTGCGCCCATCCACTGCAATATTATCGGCTAAAATCTCTTCAAGCTGGGATGAACCAAGCCCAATCACCGTGATATCCTTCATCTCGCCCAAGGGCAAAACCACATCCGTATTGATCAGGGCTGCCGTTTTTCCAAGGGGGGTGATGGGGTTATCGGCATAATGATAGGCTCCCAAAAGGCCCTGTTCCTCTGCCCCCACAAACAGGAACAAAACCGTGCGACGGGGGGATTTTTGGGCTGCCGCCATTTTTTGCGCCACTTCTAAAACCGTGGCAATGCCGGTGGCATTATCGGCCGCGCCATTATAGATTTTATCCCCATCCACCGCCGGGCCTTCGCCCAGATGATCCCAATGGGCCGTATAGATCACCGCCTCATCGGGATGGCTCGCCCCTTTCAAAACACCGCCGACATTCACCGTTTGCGATGTTTCGATGCTGTTTTTCACCGCCACCGATGCGGTCAAACCCATCGTCATGGGCTTGAACCCCGGTGTTTGTGCGGCCTTCGTCAGGTCATCAAAATCAAGCCCGGCATCGGCAAATATCTGCTGCGCCACCCTTTCCTGCACCCAGCCTTCAATCGCCACGCGCCCGGCATTGCCATCGGGGCGCACCAGATCAAATTGCGGGCCGGTCCAGCTGTTTTCCACCACGCTCCAGGGATAAGCCGCAGGGGCGGTTTGGTGAATGATGATCGCGCCTTCTGCCCCTTGGCGGGCGGCCTCTTCATATTTATAGGTCCAGCGGCCATAATAGGTCATGCTATTGCCATCGAACAGATCGGGGTTTTGGGTGGCAAAGCCAGGATCATTGACCAGAATGATCGCGGTTTTCCCGGTCATGTCGATGCCTTCATAATCATTCCAGCCATATTCGGGGGCGTTGATGCCATAGCCCACGAAAACGAGTTCGCTGTCCTTTATGGCCATATGCTCGGCCACCCGCGTCGTCCAGACCATCATATCGCTGCCATAGGCATAGGATCGCGTTTGCGCATCGCCTGCGACCCGCAACACCGCATCGGGCGCCGCTTCGATCGAGACAAGCGGCACTTTTTGGGTGAAGCTGTCGCCAAAAGCGGGCTCTAGCCCCATATTTTCCAAGGCATTCACCAGATAGGTGATGGTTTTATCGGCCATTGGCCCCGAAGGGGGCCGCCCGCCAAAATCATCACTGGCCAAAACAGCGCTATGGGCGGCCAGATCCTCCGCTGTGATCGCGGGGCTGAAGGCCGATTTATCCTCATCCGTTTTTTGCTGGCCACAGGCAGCAAGGCCGATAGCGAGACAAAGGCCGATGAATTTAAAATCACGTGGGTCGCCCATGGTGCATCACTCCATCTTCATAAAAAAGGGGGCAGGCTTTGGCCGACCCCCCTTTTTTTGCATTTTAAAAGCCTAGAATTGAACCGTAACGCCCGCATAAAAGAAGCGCCCGATCTGATCGAAGACCACCGCATCATCCCCAAAGCTGCGGGTTTCCGGCACCCGTGCCAAAGGCGGCGGGGCATTATCAAACACATTATCCACACCGAAATAGACCTCGGTCAGATCAGCCAGACGATAGCGGACCTGAAGATCGGTGTACCATTCCGATCCGGTGCTGTTGGGATCGCGGAATTCAGGCGATTCCGCCAGATCAAGGCGCTGGCTGGAAATGAAGCGCTGATAAAGGCTGAAGGTGAGATCGCCCAGTTCATAAGTGCCCCGAAGATTCACCGTCCATTCCGGGTCGCCCAATTCTCCGGCTTCCCGATCCGGCACGGCCTGACCTTCCTGCGCAAAGAAATTAAGGCTATCGAGATAGGTGGCCACCAGATTGAGATCAAGGGTGCCGGGCACGGCATTGTTCGTCACCGCCCCCAGATCCATGAAATATTTGGCTTCGATATCAATGCCTGCGGCTTCCAGCGAGGCCACATTGATCAACTGGCTGGAAATGCTTTCAAAATTTCCATCCGGCCGGCGCGTGATGCTCTCGCAGAAGGGATTATCGATGGTTTCGGCATCCACGCAATTATTGGCCACCGCCTGCACCGGAAAGCTGTTCACCGCATCATCGATTTCAATATTCCAATAATCGACAGTGAGGCTGAAACCGGGGATCATGCGCGGGGTGAGCACGGCCCCGAATGTCAGTGTATCGGCGGTTTCTTCTTTCAGATTTTCATTGCCCCCGGTCAGCACCCGGGTGGTAACGGCACCAGCATTGGAAATAAAATCGGCCGGCAGCCCCAAAGCCGCGCAGTTGGCGGCCCGGCTGGAAGCTCCCGCTTGCAGATTTGAACTATCGCAGGGGTCTTCCAAAAACACATTGGCCAATCTTGTGGGGGCAAACAGCTCGCCGATATTGGGGGCGCGCACGGCCTGGCTCACCACCGCCCGAAAGCGAATATCGCTGATGGGTGCCCAATCGCCGCCCACCTTCCATGTGGTGGCGCTGCCGATGGTGGAATAATCGGCAAAGCGCACGGCCGCTTCCAGATTAACCTCTTCAGCAAAAGGCAGGCCGCGCAAAACCGGCACGCTGATTTCCCCAAAAGCTTCCCACACATCAAAGCTGCCAGCCACATCTTCGATGGGACCGCCGGGGAACACATCACCGCTATTGCGCAGGAAGCCTTCTTCGGTTTCTGCCGATTCCTTGCGGTATTCGGTGCCAAGGGCAAAGCCAAGCGCCCCCGCAGGCAGATCGATAAAGCCCGCGCTATCGCCGGTAATGGTGGCATTCACCACCTGCTGGGTCAGCCGCCCTTCGGTGAGAAAATCAACATGGCTGAAGGCCAAAGCATCCGCAGTTGCGGCATTGGGGCCCAGCACATTCAGGGGCACACAGCCATTCGATTGATCACGGCACACGATAGTGCCATCCGCATCACGCACCGCATCAAGCTGCTGATTGAAGCGCGACAAGATCTGTTCATTCTGAAATTCGGTGGTGTTGTCGGCCCGGCCATATTGATAATGCACGGTATAATCGAGATTGGGATGGATATCCCCCTTAAACCCGATTTCCAATTGGATGGTATCGCGATCCGAACGCGAGCGCCTTTGCCCCTGATCCACATTGGTGCGCGAAACAAAAAAGCCATCTGCCCCGTTGTTCGCCAGAATCGTCTGCAATTCGGGCGGTACGAAAGGATTATCAGCATTTAAAAAGATGGGCGAAAAGGTGGGCAGGGTAAAGGTGGGCTGGCCAGCGGTTGCGCTTTCGCTTTGGGCATATTTGGCATTGGCAAACAGCGTTACCTTTTCATGCAGATCATAATGCATCCCGGTTGAAACGATCAGGCGTTCAATGGGCACCTGCAAAAGATCGAAAGCGGAAAGATTAACAAAATCCCCACCCTGGCTCAGAAAGGGTTCGGGCAATTGCCCCAGATCTTGGGAAATCAGATTGCCATTCTGATCAAAGGTGAAAGGGCCGCCATCCGCTTCAAACAGGCCAAGGGTATCGGGTGCCACCACCCGGCCCCCGCCCGGCGTACCGATGAAGCCGGTATTTTCAAACAAAATCTGATCGGGCACCCCATCATTGGGGCCGCTATTGGCCGGATTGCTGGCAAAGCGCAGATTTTGGCTGGCATAGCCGCGATCCAGCGCATCGATGGATCGTGTTTTATCATAGCTCGTGTTGAAATAGACATTGCCGCGACCATCATCGAAATTGGTGCCCGCGGTCAGGCTCAATTGATAGCTTTCACCATCGCCCTCATCGGTGATCCCCACCTGACCATCAAGCTTCAGCCCCTGGAAATCATCGCGCATGATCAAATTGACCACCCCCGATACGGCATCGGCACCATAAACCGCCGAAGCCCCGCCGGTGATCACCTCAACCCGTTCGACCATCGCCGTGGGAATGGTATTCACATCCACTGCCGTGGTGCCGGGGCGGCTGCCCACATGGCGGCGGCCATTCACCAGAACCAGTGTGCGATCAATGCCCAAGCGCCGCAGATTGAGGAAATTAGCCCCTGCTTCCTGCGGATTGTCATTGCTGTTGGCCAAGGTCTGCGTTGCCCCGATGGCGGGAAGATTATTCAAGGTATCGGCCAGGCGGGCATCGCCGTTCAAGGCAATGGCGCGGGCATCGAGCATGGTGACGGGGATCGGCGTTGCGGTGCCGGAGCGCCGAATGCGCGACCCTGTCACCACCACTTCTTCGATCATCTGTTGATCGGCCTGCGCAGCCCCGGCACCCTGGGGTTGTCCTGCGCCCGTTGCCTGCGCCATTCCGGCCATCCGCGCGCCACTGGCTGATGCCAGGCGGGTCCAGCGCTCATCCTGACCATTTTGGCTATCTTTTTGCGCGGATCTGGTCAGAACAGCGATGGTTTTTTCATCGATCTGGCGAAATTCAAGGCCGGTGCCATCCAGAAGAATCTGCATCGCCGCAGACGGGGTATAATCGCCCTTCACCGCTTTTGCATTGAGCATCGAAGCATCATTGGCAAGCCACGCCATTTGAAAGCCCGATTGTTCGGCAAAACGCTGCAAGGCGGTTTCCACCGCCTGTTCTTCAATCTCGAATGTGCGCGTGTCAGCCTCGACGGCGCTTGCCTGCAGCGGGCCCTTATCTTGGGCCGCAACACTGCCGACATAAGCGGTGCTGGCCAAAGCCATCGCAAGTGCATATGCAGAAACACTGGTCTTGAAGGTCATGATCTTCTCCCAAACTGTCCGCCCTTGATGGTACGCGATCCAAGGCTTTTTAAAATTCGCATCTCATCGTGCCAAAGATGCAGATCAAACCTTGCCCACAGGATTGTTTAGTCTTCCTGTGAAAAGAGTGACGTTTGAGCGATGCTTTTCGGGTACCCGATTTTGTAAATTTAATATAAATCACGAATATGGTGATTGCGGATCATTATAATAATCTAGCAAAAGGCGATATATTATATATTATCATGAATGTTTTTGATCAATATTCTGGATCGCCCGAAAATCAGGGCTTCCACCGGTGCGAATGCTTCCAGCGTATGTGAAAAAGCTTCGGGATCGCGGGAATCAAAAACCCCGCTGATCGACAAATCGGCCAAATCCTCATCCGCCAGAATGATTTCCATCGTGTTATAACGATTGAAATCCGCCACCACATCGCCAAGGCGCGCGGCTTCAAAAATCAGCTTATTCTGCCGCCATGACACCACTTTTTCCAATGGCACATCATCCGATCTGCGGATCAGGGGATCGTTATCCGCGCCGCCATCAAAGCGGCTCAACACCGCCTGTTCATTCCGGCTCAGGCTGGTTTCCCACGCTTTTGCCACTGTGCCATCATCGGCTTTGGTTTGGCGCAGCATCACCTTCCCCTCCACAACCGTAACGGCCAGATCATCCGGGCTAAGGCGCACATTGAATTCGGTGCCCACCGCCTGCACGCTGGCCTTATCAGTCCGCACCACAAAGGGCCTTTGGGGATCTTTGGCCACATCAAAATAGGCCTCACCCTCGATCATCATGATCGTTCGTTCATGCTGGCTGAAGCGTATTTCCAGTTTCGACAGCGTGTTCAATTCAATCACCGAGCCATCGTCCAAAGCAATCATCCGGCTTTCGCCCTTGCGGGTTTGGAATGACTCCACCGCCGGGCCGAAAAGATTATCCGCAATCTGCGTAACCAGCACCCCACCCCCCAAAGGCGGGAATGAAAGAACAGCCACCGCCACCAGCATGATCACGGCGAACGCCGCCGCCATGCGCCGGTCCTTCATCGCCCCGAAAAAGCCGGATAATCGCCCTCCGTGCCCGTCCGCATCTTTGGCTGTCGCCCCATTATGGGCGGGATATAAACGGATCACATCGCTGCTGGGATCAAGGGCTGCGCCATAATCGGCGGCCTCGGCCCATAAGGATAAAACTGCCCTATATTCCTGCAAATGGAGCGGGTTTTCATTGATCCAATCGGCAAAGCCTTTCTTTTCAGCCGCCGTCGGCACCCCCGATTGCATGATGATGCACCAATGGGCCGCTTTTTCATGGCGTGATCGTTCCTGATCCATCGTTTTGTTATTCATTTTCAAAACGCCTCAAGCCCGATCCGCCGGATCGCCGGCAGGCTGCATATGGGCCCGCAAATGCGCCAAAGCTTTGACCAGATATTTTTTCACCATATTGTCGGAAATCCCCATGCGATCGCCAATATCGCGATAGCTCAATCCATCGCAACGGCTGAGCAGAAAAGCAGTTTGGCATTTGGGCGACAGATCGCCAAGCAAGGCGCGCATCTGGCGCAGGCGGGCGCGATGATAAGCATCGATTTCGGGAGAAGATTGCGCAGCAGGAATATCGGCTGGCAAATCCCCCGCCATCTGCACATGCCGCCGGCTGACATTGGCCCGGCGGATATGATCCTTCATCACATTTTGCGTCGTGCGAACCACATAAGCCGACGGATTATCGACGCGCTTAGGCTGTTTGATGGCAGAAAGCCTGAGCCAGGCATCATGCAAAATATCGCGGGCATCCTGACGATCCCCCAGGCGCGCCGCCACCATGGCATGGAGCGCTTCACGCCTTTCCAGAAAAACCGCCAACAATGGATTCTCCTGATCGGAAAGCTGCGGAATCGTCCCTCTCCCAGATTTATAGCCCCTCCCCAAACTGATACCATAGCAGAGTTCCATGAAAATGGCACGGCAGGGGATGTCAGCTTCAATGTTCAAGTACAGACGTTTGGGAGGCCGGGTTCGGGTACCGGACATTTAAAAAACCCCGATTTTAAAACAGCACAAGCCCGGCAATCGCCCCTGTGGCCCCGGTCGCCAGATTGCCCGCAAGCCAGGCCTTCGGCCCCAAAGCCGCGATTTCCGCCCGTCTTTCAGGGGCCAATGTTGCAAAGGTGGCGACCTGAAGGCCGATGCTGGCCAGATTGGCAAAGCCGCACATGGCATAAACCATGATCAGCGAGGATCGTTGGGATAACGCCCCCGCTGGCAATTCCGACAGGGCCTGATAGGCGATAAACTCGTTCAAAACCGCCTTCGTTCCCATCAATTGCCCGGCCACCCCGGCTTCAGACCAGGGCACCCCGAATAAAAACACGATGGGCGCAAAGATCCAGCCGAACAACCGATCAAGGCTGAGCGGCGCCCCCCCGATTTCAGGGGCCAGACCCAAAATGGCATTGGCCAGATAAACCAGCGCGAAAACCACGATCAGCATGGCCATCACGCTTAAAAAAACCTTCAGCCCATCTTCGGTGCCCCGCACCAAAGCATCCAAGGAACTGGCATAGCGCACGCTTTGATCAAAATCCTTCGCCCCGGTGGCACTGTCACCCGGGATCATCAGCCGCGCAAATAACAGCGCTGCGGGCAACGAAATCAGGGAAGCGGTAAGGATATGGCCGGTGGCACCCGGCACCACGGGTTCGATCAAGGTGGCATATAAAACCAGCACAACCCCCGAAACGGTGGCAAGCCCCGCCACCATCACCATGAAAATTTCCGCCCGCCCCATGGTGCGTACATAAGCGCGCAAAACCAGTGGGCTTTCCACCACGCCCATGAACAGATTGGCCGCCGTGCCAAGCCCCACTGCGCCACCAATTCCCAAACTGCGCTGTAAAGCCCAGCCCAATCCGCGAATGATGGCGGGCAAAATCCGCCAATGCCATAAAAGCGCCGACAAGGCGGCTGTGACCAGAATGATCGGCAGAATTTCAAAGGCAATGATCAGGGTTGATGCCCCGGCTTTTGCCTCGAACGGTAAAGGGGCGCCCCCCAGATAGCCAAACATATAGGATGAGCCCGCGCGCGACGCCTGTTCCAGCACCATCACGCCTTCGCCGGCTGCTTCCAGTAATTTCCATAACATCGGCACACGCAGGAATAAAAAAGCCAGCACGATCTGCAAAAGTACCGCGCCCACCACCCAGCGCCATGAAAAAGCGCGCCGATCCTCGCTGAAAAGCCAGGCAATACCAATCAGCACCGCCAGACCAAAAGCTGGCTGAATGGAAACCAGAACATTATCCAGCATAGCTGCGCACGCCCTTTTCGCTCAGGCGTTGCGCGCGGAGATCAGCAATGACCTTGCTCAAAACCTCGCGATGGAAAGCATCGCAGCCAAAACATAAATGGCCCTGAATTTCCCCCTTCGGGTTTTCGCGCATGGATTTTTCATAGAATGTTTCGGTATCCCAACCAAATGATAGGCCCATGCGTTCGGGATGGCCCATATTGATGGCCTCGAACGCCGGATGCCCGGCAAGGCTATCGAGAATATCCACCAAGGCTTCCTGTTGCAGATTGCCCAAGGGTGAAGCCGATTTCAGGCAACAGGGATAAACATCGCCATTCGGCTCGATCGATACTTCAGACCCGGCATGGCCATGATCGAGAAAATGCAGCCCCCCCGACCAGCCATTGCAGAAATTATCGCTGAATGTGGCTTTCGACAGGCCATTCAGCCAAGACCGACCCCGGGGCCATAAAGCGCCGATCCATTCTTCGCCATTGGCGCCAAACATATCATAAACCGGGCCCTCTTCGTCCGCCCAGCCCATCACAGGAGCATGATAGCCCGATTTCCTGATCCCCCGCCGGGCAAACAGATCTTTCAGATGAGCAACAAGCGGCAGTTTTTTATCACCTTCAAGGCCCACATGATAATCATCCATGCCGGAAATTGAAATCATCCACATTCCGCGCGCCAAAAGATCATCAAGGATTTCAGGGGTCACCAGATCCCCCGTGGTTTGCACGATGATCCGCACCCCGCCCTGATCGCGATATTTGCGGGTGATCGCCTCCATCGCCGGATACAGAATGCGGGTGCGCACCGGATCGACCAGCACATCGCCCCCCGATAAAACGATCCGGCCAATCTTTTCTTCGGGCTCGCCCTGTGCATTACGGGCATCAAGATCGCGATAGGTCATGCGTTCAGGCAGATTGGCGATGATGCGAGCATAGGCCTGTTCGCCTTCCACCACCACAGATTCAAGAGCATCGCGCACATAAGGGCGAAAGCGATCATCATAGCAATGTTTGCATTTGCGATGGCAGGCCCAGCTCAGAACATAATAGATCGATTCCACACTCTACCCTTGTCTTTCAAATCGTCCCAAGTCACAGCCCAATAGGCATCACCCAATAAACATATTTTGCCCAATGGGGAAAGAGACAGCGATCCCCCTTTAGCCGATGGGCTCAGTTTGATCTTTCAAAAATCAGTGAATAATTATTGGCGGGCATGGCGATCTGATCGATCAGGATCAGATGATGGGATCGCGCCAGATCGGCTATGGCCTCCAGATCGCGCACCCCCCAGGCCTCATCCTGCGCCTTTAGCCATTGATCAAAATCTTCATTGCTGGGCGCTGTGTGGGTGCCCTTGATTTTATAGGGACCATATAAAATCACCCGACCGCCCGGCGGCAAAAGCTGCGCAGCGCCCCGCATCAGCCCCTCAGCGCAGGCCCATGGGCTGATATGCACCAGATTGATGGCAAGAAGAGCGCAGATCTGTGGCCGGGTACCCGCAAAAGGCTGCGCCCAATCGGGGGCAGAAACATCGAGCCGCACCGGATCGCGCAGAGAGGCTGATGGCTGCTCCATCGCCCAGGCCCTGATGCTGCGCAGATTATCTTCATCAAGATCGCTGGGCTGCCACAGCCTTGGCGCCAGCTTTGGGGCCATATAAACCGCATGTTCGCCGGTTCCCGATGCCACTTCCAAAATCATGCCATCTTGCGGCACAGCTTTATAAAGCACCTGCAAAATGGCCTCGCGATTGCGTTCGGTTGCGGGCGCATGGCGCTTCGCATCAGGCGCAAGATGTTCAGACGGCGGCTGGCTCACGATATTTCCCGGATCAAAATAAAGGCTTTCCCTAGGGTCCTGACCCTAGCATGATCCCATCAGGAAATCATCTGACCTAATAGATCACCTGACTATTGGCGTTATCGCCCCGCTGGATCACGATCGCCCCGGCTTCGGCCAGATTTTTTGCCTTTTGCAAAATATTGTTCTTGGCCTGCTCCACATCCCGGGCCAGCACCGGCCCCATGGTTTCGATGGAATCGCGCAAAATAGCCCCGGCGCGTTCCGACATCTGGCCAATGAACATATCGCGGATGGGGGCTTTCGATCCCTTCAGCGCATAAACCAGCATATCCGTATCGCAAGAGCGGATAAGCACCCCCAAAGACATGGGGTCCAATTCCACCAGATCATCAAATGTGAACATCAATTGCTTCACAAGGGCCGCCGAATCCGGCATGTCGCGCTCGAAATCCTCGATAAAATCATCAAGGGATTTGGGATCGGTGCGGTTGAAAATCTCGGCCAGTTGTTCATGGCTGTCGGTGGTTGCCGCCAAGGCATAATTGAGCATTAATTCCTTGTGCAGAACTTCTTCCACATCGCCCACCACCTCTTGGGGGATCGATTGCAATTTGACGATCCGGCGCATCGCCGAGCGGGTGATATGGCGTGGCAAAAGGGGTAATATCTTGGCGGAATGATCGGGGTTCAGCTTGGACAGCACCACAGCCACGGTTTGGGGATGCTCGCCTGAGAGATATTTTGCCAATAAATGCTCATTCACGCTCGATAGCTTTTCCCATGTGGTGCGTCCGGCGGGGCCACGAATATAATTCATGATCTCGCCCACCTTATCATCGGGCAGAAAAGCCTTCAGCATCCGTTCGGTGCTTTCATAAGAGCCGACCACCGAACCCCCCTTGGCGAATTGTTCGGTAAAGCGATTGATCAGATCTTCTAAAACCGATGCCGTGATATTCCCCAAACCCGACATGGCACGGGTGACGATCCTGATTTCATCCTCATCAAGCCGCTCCAGCAATGGGGCGGCGCGTTTCTCGCCCAAGGCCAGAAACATGATCGATGCCTTTTCAGGGCCGGTCAAAGCCACATAATTATCCCGAACGATCGATTGTCCTGCCATGGTCGCGGTTCCTTCCATTCTCAGCCGGCAAAAGACAGCACAAGGCTGCCCGCCAATAATTGCCAGCCATTGATCAAAACGAAAAAAATCACCTTGAAGGGCAAGGCGACGATGGCTGGCGGCAGCATCATCATCCCCATCGACATCAACAAGGCCGCCACCACCAGATCGATGATCAGGAAGGGCATGAAAATCAAAAAGCCGATTTCAAAAGCGCGCCGCAATTCAGAAATCAGAAAAGCCGGAAGCAAAATCCGCAAGGATACCGCATCCGCCCCCCCATTCTCTGCGCCGCCCCCTGCAGCCGGGCCATCTGCCATTTGGGCCGCCCGGTCGATCATCGCCAGCAGATCCTTGCCGTCCATTGCCGCCGCCCCGCCACCCGGGCCGGATGTTTCTATGGATGGTGATGCGGGCGGGGATGGGGGATCGCCGGATGGATCCTTTACGGCCCCGAAACTGCGTGCGGCCAGTGCATCGAAAAAGGCCAGTTCGCCGCTGCCCACCTGCATCAGCATGAAGCTTTTCACCGGGGCAATAATGTTGCTCACCCCTTGTTCCATGGTCACATCTTCATTGATCATGGGCCGCATGCCTTCATTCCAGGCGCGCTCAAAGGTGGGGGCCATGATGAAAGCGGTGAGAAAAAGGGCAAGGCTGACCAGAACGATATTGGGGGGGGCCTGTTGCAGCCCCAGGGCCGAGCGCAGGATCGACAACACCACCACGATGCGGACAAAACTCGTCACCATGATCAGGATACCCGGCGCAAGGCTAAGCACAGTGATCATCAAGATCACCTGAAACAACCGGGCGGTGAGGGTGGCATCGCTGCCGGTTCCCAGATCAAAGCTCATGGATTGGGCCAGCGCCATGCCCGGCCAGATCATGAAGGCGGCGGCCATCAAAAGAATGCCCAGATGAAAAGCGGTTCTCCGGCTTTGCGGCATATCCCCTCGCCCTTATCTTAATTGTGCGTCATGCGCATATCGACGATATCGGTGAGGGTGACCCCCAGCCGATCATCTTCAACGATCACCACTTCGCCCCGGGCTACGAGATGGTTATTAATGTGGATATCCACCGATTCCCCGACCTTGCGATCAATTTCCACCACGGCACCCCGCCCCAGCTTCAAAAGCTGATTAACGGTGAGCGCCGCCGACCCCAAAACCACCTTGATATTCACCGGCACATTATAAAGGGCGGAAAGGCTGTATTTGCCATTTTCATCGGCCATCACCCCGCCATCGCCGCCCCCGCTATTGCCGGCAGCGGCCTCACCGGCTTTTTTTCCCGCCGGTTTATCTGACGGTTTGGCCGAGGATTTGCTGGTGGATTTTCCGGCTGATCCCTCTTTTTCCATTCCGACCTCGGCACTGGCTTCAGTTGCGCCTTTTGATGCTGGTTTTTCATCTGGCTGTTCGCCGTCAAAATCTTTCAAATTCATCAGAATGTTCCTTCTTCATGGTCTGATTTCAAACGCAGGTCGAATATGGTTCCGATCATCTTGTCGATGCGGTCCAGGGTTTCCTGGGGGTCATGGCGCACCGATCCCCGTGCCCATGTGATGGCGATGCCAAAATCGCTCAAATGATTATTCTGCTGCACCAGCAGGCCATTCATCTGGGCTTTCATGGTGCCTTCACCCTGCTGCACCAGCCGGCTGAGGGGATCGGCCAAAAGGCGACCGGCCTCGATCGTCAGGCTGGGGGCATCGCCATGCTGATGCAGAGCCTGGCGCACCAGATTTTGCGCGATGGTGAGGGCATGATCCTCGGTCAAACGATGCGCCAGCTTTTGCAACAGGGCCAAAAGGGTGCGGGTGGCCTGCTGCTCCATATCAGCCAGAATATGATCAAGGGCTTCGCGGGCATCGGGCATCTGATCGCTGATATGATCAAGGGCTTCTAAAATCAGGGCATCGCGTTTGGCCGCAATGGCTTCGCTGGCGGCTTTTTGCCCGGCGGCATAGCCTGCCTGATGGCCCTCTTCGCGGGCTTTTAGCTGCGCGGCCTCAAGATCGGCATCGCTGTGACGCAGGATCAATTTTGGATCGGCTGCCGGTTCCTTGGGGGGGGCAGCGTCTTCCTGATCGAAATCACGATGAAAGGCAAAGGGGCGCTGCATCAGGCGGCATCCTCATAAATCCAGCTCCGCAAGATCGCCACCACCTCATCGGGGTTATCTTCTACAATATCGCCCAGCTTACGCAGGGAGCTTGCCCGCACTTTTCCTTCAACCGCGCGCACCTCCAGCATTTGATCAAGGCGTTCATCCACGCTGGGTTTGGGCAGGGCCCGTGCCCCGCTTGCCGCCGCATCATCGGGGCCATCGAGCCGGGCCTGTTCACCATCCGCGCCCGGCTCCAGCGCCAGATCGCCATCCCCGCCCTGCTCCGATGATCGCCCTTGCGCGCCCGCAATGGCCAGCCTGTTTTCGTTATTGCCCTCGCGATTGGCCAGCGATGTGATCAAGGGCCGCAAGCCAAAAATGCTGACCAAAGCAATCGCCACCAATAAAACCAGATAGCGCAGAATGCTCATCAGATTGGATTGAACGAACGCCATCAAAGCAGACCCCTGCGGCGGGAAGGCGGTGCTGGCAATATCGATGAATTCCAGATTTTCGACCGTCACCTGATCGCCACGGCTGGCATCAAAGCCGATGGCCGATTTCACCAGATTTTCAATGCGCGCCAGTTCCTCGGCCGAGCGCGGCACATAAACCTGATTGCCGGCCTCATCGGTTTGGTAGATGCCATTCACCAGCACCCCCACCGATTGCCGGTTGATGCCGCCGGGTTCTGTGCTTTGTTCAAACACGCGCGAGGAAATCTCGTAATTCGTGACCTGTTCACTGCGCTCGCTGTTATTGAGATCGCTGGCGGCATTCTCGGCGCCTACCACCACCTGAGGCAGGTTCTGTTCCACGGTCACGGGCTGTTCATTGCTACCCTCACGATTGATTTCGGCTTCTTCAACCGATTGGGTGGAACGCACCGCCGTTGCCGAGGGATCAAAGGTCTGCTCACGCAGGCGGCTGCGATTGCGGGCAAATTCAACCGCCGCCTGAACCCGCACATTCTGCGCCCCCAAGCGCGGGGCCAGCAAAGATTCAACGGATCGGATCAAAGCCAGTTCGGCTTCGGCTTTCATGCCGGTGGCCGCCCCGGCCATATCCGATCCATCATTGGCAAAAATCTTGTTGCCCCGGCTATCCATCACCGTCACAGCCGATGAATTAAGGCGCGGCACCGACGCTGATACCAGCGATTGAATGGCACTGGCCTGCGCTTTTTCCAGCGCGAAATTTCCCCGCATCCGCACCACCACCGAAGCCGAAGGGGTGATCTGTTCGCGGGTAAAGGCATCGCGATCCGGCAAAACCAGATGCACCCGGGCCGCATCCACATCGCGCAGTGCGGTGATCGTGCGGGCCAATTCCCCCTCTAGGGCGCGCAAGCGATTGATCTGCTGCATGAAGCTTGTCAGCCCCAAAGAGCCCTGCTGATCAAACAGCTCATAGCCCATCGCCCCACTGCTGGGCAGGCCTTCTTCGGCCAGAGCCATCCGCGCCCGGGCCACGCTGGGCTGGGGCACGAAAAGGGTTGTGCCACCGTCCCGCACATCGACGGATATGCCCATCTGCTCAAGGGAACGGCTGACCTTACCCGCCTCGGCCAGATCCAGCCCCGAATAGAGAAGCGCCATCGGCGGCTTGGCCAATTGCGCGATCATTACAATCAAAATCACAAGGAGCGTTGCACCCGCAAGGCCCATAACGATCAGGCGATTGCGATCCATTGCCCGAAGAGAGGCAAGCAGCTTGGTCACAAGATTTCTACCTTTGTTGTCTGTCCGAATGCCCCAAAGCTACGACAGCCTGTTTAAACTCAGTTCAAAGATGTGATGCTAATAATCACTCACGAACACTTGGTAGAAATGCAAAAAAGAGCTTTTTTAATTAAAATGCCAAATAAAATTGAAGAAGATGACGAAATCGATGAGCCAAAGAAAAGATGGCGTCCGCATCTTCGCTCATCGGCCCGCAGACACCTTGGTCTGGCTTTGGCTGGCCTTTTGGGGCTGCCGTTGGCGGGCCTGATCGGCCTGATGGCAGCCGTGGGGCCGGATCGGGCCATGAGCCTTATGGGCGAGACGATGATCGCGATCCGCGCATCCTTTGGCCCGGAAATCAGGGAGCGCCCCCCCGCTTATGTGCATCTGCCCGATCTTCTGGTCAATGGCAGCGGGCCATCCGGGCCGGTGGTGATCAAGGCCCGGATCGTTTTGAAAACACCGGCGCTGATGGTGAGCCGGGTCGAGGCTGCCGAACCCCTGATCATGGATATGATGCTGGAATTTTTCCGCGAACTGGGGGCCCGCGATACCTATGGCAGCGCCGGGCTTTACCGGATGCGCTCTGAATCCTTGCGCCGGATCAATCTGTTATTGGGTGATGAGATCATCGAGCAGGTGCTGATTACCGATCTTTTGGTGCAGTAAACCATCATGAAGGGGTGGATGAATGGCAAATGAGCCGCAAACCGACGATCAGCAAGGCACTTTGGGTCAGGCTTTTGCCGCTGCCGTTGATGTTGATCTTTCCAAAAACGAACTGGATCAAAGCGATATCGACCGCTTGATGAGCGATCACGCCACGGGCTTTGATACCCCTGAAACAGTGATGCAGAAAATCGCCAATTCCACCATCGTCAATTATGAACGCCTGCCCATGCTTGATGTGGTGTTCGATCGATTTGTGCGGCTGTTTGGCGAAAAACTGCGGCAATTGATGTCAGCCAATCTGGAAGTCAGCATCGATCAGGTCTCGGCCATCCGCTTTGGCGATTTTATCGAACAGGTGCCTTTGCCCTGCCTTGTTTCCATCCTGAACGCCGTGGAATGGGAAGATAAATGCGTGGCCGTGATGGATCACAGGCTGGTTTATACGGCGGTGGAAATCCTGCTGGGCGGGCGCGAGATGCTCGATAGCGATACTTTGGAGGTGCGCACGCTGACATCGGTTGAACGCAGGCTGGTCACCCGGCTGATGACGGTGTTCAGCGGGGCTTTGAGCGAGGCCTTCACCCCGGTTTCAGATATCGCCTTCAATGTGGATCGGCTGGAAACCAACCCGCAATTGGCGATGATTGCGCGCTCCACAAGCGCTTCGATCCATGCCCGTTTTGCCATCGAGATTGAAAATCGCCATGGTTTCGTGGATCTGGTGATGCCCTATTCCATGCTGGAGCCGGTGCGCACCTTGTTGTTGCAGATGTTCATGGGGGAAAGCTTTGGCCGCGACAATGGCTGGAAAAAGCATTTCCGCGATCAATTACAGCGCACGGAAATCCGTTTGGATGGCGTTTTGGCCGAAATGGAAATCCCGCTGGCCACCGCCTTGGGCTGGAAAGCCGGAACCTTCATCGAATTGAACAAAAGCGCGGATGGCAGCGCCGATCTTTTATCCGGCGATATGCGCCTTTTATCGGGGCATATCGGCCAAAGCAAAGGCCAGATCGCCATCAGGATCGAAAAGAATATCTTTGATGCTTCTGAGGAGCAAAATGCATGAATGGGATGCTCATCAATATTCTTGTGATTGTCGCCTTGCTGGCGTCAGCCCTTTATTCCATCCGGCTGAATAAAAAAATCAGCGAGATGCGCACAGCGCTGCGCGATATGGAAAGCCTGTTCAAGGATTTTGGGGCACAGGTGGATCGCTCCCAATCGCTGCTGGCAGATATGAAAGCCGCTGGCGATCATATCGCCACGGTGCTGGATGAAGGCGTGTTTGAAGCCGAGAAAATCAATAGCCGTCTTAACCTCACCCTTGATCGGGCGCATCAGCACCGGGCCCCGGCCCCCGCTTTTTCCACCCCGGCCAAAGCGTCTGATGCCCCCCCGCCTTCGTCGCAAGCTTCAGCCCCTTCACCAACGCAACCATCCGGCCATCAACCGGGTTTCAAAAAGGTTTTATGGCCATTGGCTCAAGCCAGAATCGAACCCATAAAAGGGGCAAATCCTTTTGATCCTGTAAGCAAGGAGCGCTGATATGGCGGTTTTTTCATTTCGGATCATGCCCATCAGCATCGCCGTTTTATCGATGGCCGCGATGGCCCAAGCCTATCAACTGGCCCCGAACAATGACGAAGCTTTGAAAACAACGGCCGCCGCCCAGCCACAGCCGGATGATGAGACGACCAAGCCCTATAATGCCTTTGGCCAGCATGATCGCCCCTGGGCGCGCAATTTATTGCCGAAAAATGCACAATCCCCATCATCCTTGCCTGAGGAATTGGCTAAAAGTGTACGCGATAACCGCAAGCCCCCGTCCTCAGATAACGAGAATATATCTGAATTGACCGCTCTTTTTTACACGACCGATGCTTTCACCTCGGCCCGAGCCGAGCGGGTGCCAAGCCGGGCTTTGGCCCTGATCCGCGAGCGCGAAGCCGATCTGGCCCGTCAGGAAGCCGATCTGGCCGATGCCCGGGCCCTTGTGGAAGCCAGCCGCAGGGCTGTGGCCGCTGATTTTCAAAAGCTGCAGGATCTGCACCAGAAAACCAGCCAATTGCTTGATCGCCTGCAGCAAACCGAAGAAGCTGATCTCACCCGCATGACCAATCTTTATCAGAATATGAAGCCCAAAGAAGCGGCGGAAATCCTGAACGAGATGGATGAACGGGTGGTGGCAGCGGTGATCGAGCGCATGCCCGAACGCATCGGCGCCCCCATTCTGGCGCGCATGGATGTGCAAAAAGCCCGCCTTGTCATGCGCCTGTTTGCCGATCGCAAAGCGGCTTTTCTATCAAGTAATGGCTAAAAGTTGGGATCAGCCCTTCTTTTTCTTATTATAGGCGCGGCGATCTTCTTTCATCACCACGGTCAGGATCTGGGCGATCATCTTATAAAATTCGGTGGGGATATAATGATCGATCTCCACCAGGGGATATAAAGCCCGGGCAAGGGTGGGATTATCCACCACCGGCACCCCTGCTTCTTTGGCAACACTGCGAATTTTCAAGGCCAGTTCATCCACCCCCTTTGCCAGACACAGGGGTGCGGGTGTCTGCCCCCGCTCATAGCGCAGGGCAATGGCATAATGGGTTGGGTTCATGATCACCACCGATGCTTTGGGCACCTCGGCCATCATCCGCCGTTTCACCCTTGATCGGCGAATCTCCCGCAGCTTCGCCTTGATCTGAGGATCGCCCTCCATCTGCTTGTGCTCGTCCTTGATTTCCTGTCGCGACATGCGCAATTGCCGCCGCCAATCAAAGCGCCGCCACAAAACATCAAGAATGGCGATCACCATATAAACCAGCATCACAAAAAACAGCAATTGCACCGATAAAGCGCTCAAAAGTCGCGATAATTCATCGATGCCATAGCCGGTGGCCTGTTCGATCCCACCCAATTGCTGATAGATCAAAATCCCCACCACCAAACCCACCGCCAGCACCTTCACCAGGCTTTTGATGAATTCCACCACAGATGAAAGCGAAAATAGCCGCTTGAACCCGGCAATGGGCGAGACCCGCTCGGTTTTCGGGGTGATCCGATCCGCCGCCAGCATGATCGAATTCTGCATCCAGCCTGATAAAAAGGCCGCCGCCACAAAAAAAGCGGCAATTACCGCCAGGGGTGCAAACAGGCCATAAAGGATCTGCAAAGCCAAAGCCCGCAAATCCCCCTGGGCGGATTGCACATCGATGGCATGGGATTGCATGATCAGGGGCGAAATGCTGTTGGAAATCTTTGATGTGAACTCAGCACCATAAAAAGCCAGCATGATGAGCGCCGCCAGTATCGACATGGCATTCGCCACTTCCCGCGAGACCGGCAAATTGCCTTTCTTGCGGGCCTCATCCAGCTTTTTCTCTGTTGGCTCTTCGGTTTTTTGCGATTTATCCTGATCATCGGCTGCCATCATCGCCCTCCTACAAGACCGTTAGGCGCATCAGCCAATCGGCATAGCTGTCGCGAAACAGGGTCAACATCGCCGAAACAGATAGAATGAGGATGAAAAGCCCCCCGGCAATCGCCGCCGGGATCGAGACGAAAAACACCGGAAGCTGCTGCATCGCCTTGTTCACAAGGCCAAGGCCCAGATAATAAATGAACCCCAAAACCAGAAAGGGCGAAGCCAGTTCAACTGCCAATCGAAAGCTGTGGGCCACAACGGCTACAAAATTTTGCGAAATCCAATCCATATCGGGGATACGCCCCATCGGCAGACCGATATAGCTGCGCGCCAAAGCATCGATGCTCAAAAGATGAAGGCCTGATGCAAAAATGAAAACCAGCCCCGAAAGCATCAGAAAGGCCCCCACAACCGAACCAAGCTGCATCGAAACATTGGGCATCACAAAAATATTCGACAAACCGATCATCTGGGAAATCATCTGCCCCGCCGTGACCAGTGCGGTGATGAACATCCGCCCCGCCAATCCCAGAAAGGCCCCGATGGAAATTTCAAAAAACAGAGCCTGAAACAATATAAAAGGTGCATCGGGAAGATCAGGCGCCCCATGGCTGAGCAGGGGCATCAAAGCCCAACTGAAAACCAGCGCCAATAAAAGCCGTATCCGGGCGGCAACAAAAGATTCCCCATAGCCGGGGATGAACATGAAGGCCGTTCCGGTTCGCGCGAAAATCAAAAGCAGGATATAAATCTCGCGGCTGAGAAGGGCTTCCAATGTCATTTTTTGCCCCTCGCAAAACTATATCTGATCCAGAGTTTTAACCGGCGTTTTCGGATCAAGCTCGGCATGCGACAAAATCGGCGTGGTGGGGCTGACCCGTTCCAGAAGCGAGCGCACAAAGGGCCGGGCTTCGGCCCCCACCAAAAGAGCGGGCCAGCAATGGGCGCTGGCATGGGTTTGAATTTTCGAGCGCGCCTGCGTCACGAATTCAGTGACCAAAGAAGGCGGCATGGCAAAAGAGCGATCTTCGCCTTCGCGGCGGATATGCTCCAAAAAGGCCTGTTCCCATTTCGATGACAAGGAAATCACCGCAATGAACCCATCGGCCCCCTTCAAAGTGGCGGAAATCTGCGCCGAAAGCCGCGCGCGCACATGCTCGGTGATCAGGGTGACATTGCGGGTCCAGCCGATGGCTTCGGATATGCCTTCCAAAATCAGCGGCAGATTGCGCACCGATAAACGCTCGGCCAAAAGCGCTTGCAACACCCGCTGGATGGCCGTGGATGAAAGCTGCGATGGCACGATATCGCCCAGCAGCTTTTCATAATCGGGATCAAGATTATCCAGCAAGCGCTGATAGGCGGCGAAGGTCAGCAGATGATGCAACTGCCCTTTCAAAACTTCTGCCAGATGGGTGATGATCACGCTTTCCGTATCCACCACCGTATAGGCACGGGCTTCGGCCAGTTCGGCTGTTGCATCATCCACCCATTTGGCAGGCAGGCCGAATGTGGGTTCCTTCGTCGCCTCGCCCGGCACATCCACATCGCCGCCGCTGGGATTGATCACCAGCTTGCGGCCCATCATCACATGGCCGCGTGCCACTTCGATATCCTGCACCAAAATGACATAGGCATTGGCATCGACATAGGCATCATCACGGATTCTGACCGGGGGCAGCAAAAAGCCGAATTCCCGGGCAAAGCGCATCCGCAAGGATTTCACCTTAGGGGGAAGCCCCTTATCGGGCGCTGCGATCAGGGGCACCAATTGCCCCCCCACCTGCACCTCTATATCCTCGATCTTCAAGGATTGTTCGGCGCTCTGCTCTTTATCCGGCAGGGCCGCACTGGCGGTTTTTTCATCTTCTTCGGCGCGGGTTTTCAAAACCCCTTTATGCACCAGCCAGCCCGCTGTTCCTGATAAGCTGCCCAAAATCAGAAAAGGCAGCGCGGGCAGGCCCGGCATCAAACCAAACAACACCATCAAAGCCGCCAACAGCATCAAAGCCTTTGGATAGCCGCCCAATTGCGCCACCACGCTCACATGGGCGCTGCCGGTATTGGAGCCTTTGGCCACTAAAAGCCCCGCCGCCAATGAAACCACCAAAGCGGGCACCTGACTGGCCAGCCCATCGCCCACAGTGAGGATGGTATAAGACGCCGCCGCCTCACCGGCTTCCAGCCCCATCTGGACCACCCCGATGATCATGCCCCCGATGATATTGATCGCGGTGATGATCAAACCGGCAATGGCATCGCCCCGCACGAATTTGGATGCGCCATCCATCGATCCGAAAAACGAGCTTTCATCTTCAAGCTGCTTGCGCCGGGTTCTAGCTGTTTTATCATCGATCAGCCCCGCCGAAAGATCGGCATCAATGGCCATCTGCTTGCCCGGAATGGCATCAAGGGTAAAGCGCGCCCCCACCTCGGCAATGCGGGTCGCCCCTTTGGTGATGACCACGAAATTGACCACCACCAAAATCGCAAACACAATGAGGCCAATGACAAAATTGCCCGATATGATGAAATGCGATAGCCCCTGGATCACCCCGCCCGCCGCATCGGGGCCGGTATGACCTTCGGCCAGAATAAGCCGGGTGGACGCAATATTAAGGGCCAGACGAAACATCGTGGCGACCAGCAAAATCACCGGAAAGCTTGAAAAATCAAGGGGCTTTTCGATCCACAAAGCCACCAAAAGGATCAGGAAGGCCAAAGCCATAGAGGCCGATAATCCGGCATCCAGCGCCCAGGCGGGCATTGGCAGAAACAAAACCGCCAGAATGCCCAGCACACCAATGGCAAAAATCAGATCCTGATGGCGTTTGGCGCCATGGGGCAGAGCAAGGCTTGCCATACGATTTATCCTGTTATCAATAGCCCCGGATCATCATATCCACCAGAAGTTCGGCATAGCGGGCCATGGCCTGATACATGAATGGCAGGCTGATCAGCACCGCAAAGAAGATGGCGAAAATCTTGGGAACGAAGGTGAGGGTGATTTCCTGAATTTGGGTCAGCGCCTGGAAAAATGCGATCAAAAGGCCCGAAAGCAAAGCCGCTGCCAAAGAAGGGCCACCCACCACAAGCCCGGTCCATAAACCTTCACGGATCACCGTGATCACATCGGCTTCATTCATGGTACGCCACCATCCGACCCGGCATTGCCCAGCATTGCCTAGATCGGCATTCTGAGGATTTCCTGATAGGCGCTGACCAGCCGATCACGCACCGCGATCACCGATTGCACGGTCATATCGGCGGCCATCACCGATTGCACCACCTCCTGCACGCTGGCTTTACCGCGCAAAGCCGCTTCGGTGACCGCTTCCGAGCCGCGCACGCGATTGATCGCGGTCTCGACCCCGGCTTTCATGAAATCTTCAAAGCTGACACCGTTCTGATCGGTGAAGGATGCCGCACCGGGGCCATCAAGGCCCATGGATTGGGCGGTGTTATAGGCCTGAGCTACATGTTCGACGGGGAGAAAAGTGATCGCCATGGCTGAAATTCTTCCAAGCTTGTGGGGGATATGAAAAAATGAGGATCAGGCGCGGCGCAAAAGGTCCACCGTGCTCATCACCATTGAGCGCGCCTGTTCGATGACATTGAGATTGGCCTGATAGCTGCGCGAGGCTTCACGCATATCGGTCATTTCGATCAAAGGCTTTACATTCGGCATCAAAACCATGCCATCGGCCCCGGCTGAAGGATGGCCGGGATCATGGACTTCCAGAAAATCGGAGCGATCCACACCAATATTTTTGATGGTCACCAGCTCTGCGCCGGTGGCGCGATCCATGATCTGATCAAATACCACGGTTTTCCGCCGAAAGGGATCACCCCCCGGAACGCTGGCCGTGGAATTGGCATTGGCGATATTTTCTGCCACCACCCGCAGGCGCAGGCTTTGGGCCTGCAGCCCGTGGGATGCAATTTTCATCACAGCTTCAAGGGCATCCATAGCGCGGCTCCTGACTATTCATCTGCGGGGGGTTTGCGATTGTGCGATCAGGGATCATCGCAATCAGGCCCTGAAGCTCAGGGCGGTGCGCATCATGTCGCCGGTTTTGCCCATAATCAGGCTGGTCAGGTCATAGGCCCCGGAAATCTGCGAGGCTTTCATCATTTCCTGTTCCAAAACAACACTATTGCCCGCCGGTGCCCGTTCCCAGCCATCGGCCTTGCGATCAAGGGCAAAGCGCTGTTCGCCGGCCAATGGCCCCAGATGATCGGCATGGGTGCGGGCCGTGGTCATGGCCATCCCGAACGCCTTATCTATCACCTGATCGAAGGGTTTCAAATCCTTGGTCTGGAAATTGGGCGTATCGGCATTGGCCACATTGCTGGCCACCAGCTTGTGGCGTTCGCTTAAATATGAAAGCCGCATCTGCGCCATGCGGACGACTTCTATTCCATCAAGCAGCATCTGAAAGGCTCCGGTAACAGAATCAATTCCTGATTTGGCTCACAAAACCATGCACGCGCTGACTTAAACACGATTTAAAGGGAACAATTTTATCTTTTACGTCTCTTTGACGGGGCGAACCTATGCTGATGGAAAGGCATCCATAAGCGGATATTTTGATGAAAATATTTGATGAATTAACGCTGGAACTGCGCGCCATGCCCGGCCCGCGCTGGCAGGGCTCGGTCACCGCAACGGCGGGCCGCACGCTTTTGGTGGAAGGGCTGGAAACCCGCCTGGCGGTTGGCGATATCTGCCAGATCATGCGCCGCGATGGCACCCAACTTCAGGCCGAGGTCATCGGTTTTCGCGATGGTCAATCGATTGTCATGCCGCTTCAGGATATGGATGGCATCAGCCATGGCTGCAAGGTAATGTTTGATGGGGCCTATTTCAGCGTCAGGCCCCATGATGGCTGGCTGGGGCGGGTGGTAAATGCTTTGGGCCAGCCCATCGATGGCCTTGGTCCCCTGCCGCAGGGCGAATTCGTTCTGCCTTTGCGCAACACCCCCCCCAATGCCATGAGCCGTCGCCCGGTGGGGGGCAAAATCCAGACCGGGATCAAGGTCATCGACCTGTTTACCCCCCTTTGCCGGGGCCAGAGAATGGGAATTTTCGCAGGCTCGGGGGTCGGCAAATCCACCCTTTTATCGATGCTTTTGCGCCATTCCGAAAGCACGGTGAATGTGATTGGGCTGATCGGCGAACGGGGCCGCGAGGTGCGTGAATTCATCAATGGTTTGGGCCGGGCCGGCCTTGAAAAATCGATCATCGTGGCCGCCACGTCCGATGAAAGCCCGCTGATGCGCAAACAGGCAAGCTATCTCACCTTGGCTTTGGCCGAAGATCAACGCAAGCGCGGCCGACAGGTTTTATGTGTGATGGATAGCGTCACCCGCTTTGCCATGGCCCAGCGCGAAATCGGTCTTGCCGCAGGGGAACCACCCACCGCCAAGGGCTATCCCCCTTCGGTGTTTTCGGAATTGCCCAAGCTTTTGGAACGCGCCGGACCGGGCATCAACCGCCAAGGCGATGTGACCGGAATTTTCACCGTGCTGGTGGATGGGGATGATCATAATGAGCCGATATCCGATGCCGTGCGCGGCATTCTGGATGGCCATATGGTGCTATCGCGAAAGCTCGCGGAAAAAGGCCGCTTTCCAGCTATCGATCTGTTGCGCAGCCTGTCGAGAATGCTGCCCGATTGCCATAATGATTGGGAAAATGCGGTCTATCGAGCGGCCCGCAAATGGATGGCCATCTATGAAGAACGCGAAGACCTGATTCGTTTGGGCGCCTATAAGCAGGGCTCTGATCCCGATGTGGATCAGGCCATCGCCTATTATCCCAGGCTTGAAGATTTCTGCCGCCAATCCACCCATGACCATGCCAATCAGATGGAAGCCTTTGAAACACTGGCCGCAATCATCGAATTTAGCGATCCCCCACCCCATCATCATGATGGAGAACAAGATCAATCCAAATGGCGCAAAGACGATCAAAAAAGCGAGGTGCGAACGGGCACCGTTTTAGGCCCTGACGAAAGCGGCCCCCTTGCCATGACCGCTGATCATCGGCCTGCGGTGATGGACTCCTGAAACCTTCGATCATCGGGCTGAATATTAAAAGACGAAAGGCCCACGCACCGTGATGGGGGGGATGGATAGCAGATTATTCTGCCCCGATGAGGGCAAGGACAAAGGCCTGAAGAGGCTGAGGCGGTCCGCAGCAACCCCGGAAAGACCGCCCGCACCGCCGCCATTTTCCAGATCATGCAGGATCGTGAAGCGTTTGATGAATTTTTCCAGTTCAACCGGATCTTGCAGTTTTTCCAGATCAAAGCGGCTTTCAAGCTTGACCGCCAAACGATCAAGATCTTGCGAAAAAACCTGTTGGGGCAAACGCAAGGCCACGCGAAACACTTCGGATAAAGCGCGATCGGCAAAAATATCGAAAAAGGATTTGATGCGCGGCGCCTGTCTTTGGAAAAACAGGGCGAGCTGCACGGCTTCATTCTGCTTGCCCTGCTCTTCTTCCACCTTCACCGATAAAAACTGCTGAACAACCGCTTTGGTCAAATCGAGATCGCCATTTTTGGGCGCGCCGGGACCGCCAAAATTAAAGGCAGCGGCAAAATCCCGAAAGCGCCGATCCGTCATCCGCCGGGCCAAAGACCGGGGATCATTCAGATTGCTTTCCAGCACCTGCTGCACCAAAGCCTTGGCAAAAAACTGGCTTTCAAGCCCAAAGGCGGTCAGGGAAAAGCGCAAAAGGCGGCTATCCTTCACCAGGTCTTCGGCGCTTTCCACATTGGCAATATTGTTCACGAAATATTCAATCTCGCGGCGGTTTTCCCCCCGCGAAGCCATCGTCTCAACCTGCTTATTGAAGGTGCGATCCACCAGAGAAAACTGGGCAAAGCTGCTGGTCATGATCAGCGCTCCTCACGGATAGAGGGAATATCCTCAAGCACCGGCTCCCCTTCCAACAGATCATCAAGGGTCACCATGAACGGCTCCAAGGGGCGCAAGCCCGGGGGAATTTCATAGAGAACATTGCCGGTTTGGGAATCGAGCACTTCGGTCACCAGCCGGGTTTTATCGCGAAAGCGGATGCGAAAAGCCTCGCGGTTCTGTTGCTTGTCGCGCACCTCATCGGCCAAAGCCGCGCGGGCAATGGCTTTGGCTTCCAGCGTATCCGTTCGGCCCTGGGTTTGCGCCACGGATGCTCTGTTATCGGCAGCCGTTTCAAGGGTGGTGGGCTGTTGAACGGTTCCAGATCCGATCGGGGGAACTGACGCCATGGTCTTCCTCCTCAACGCTATAGGTAAAAATACTGCGGGGCTTCTGCCCTTGCCTGGGCGCTGTCTCCTCGCCCTCGGGGCTGTTGTCTGGCGCGTGATCAGCATCCATCCCGGATGGCAGGCAATCGGGGGCTTCACGGCGCATCAAAGCGCGGATATGCGACAGGGCCTTATAAAAATCACCGGCATGGACAAAATCCAGCGCCCGCATCAGGGCCGTGCGTTCTTCATGAGATGCTGCCGCCAGATAAAGCTGCGAGGCGATCTTATTGATCTCGTCGATATGAACATCACCTTTTTGCGCTTCGATCAATTGGGTCTGGACCTGAAAATAAAAGCGGCCATAAAGGCTTTTCGCCCCTTCCGGCTGCATGATATCCTTGCTTTTGATGACATGGCCGAAATTCGATAAAGTAATGGTATTGCGCCGGTTCCCATTGGTAACGACACAGCCATTGATGATCACCTTTTCAAAGGGCTTCAGCCTCAGTCTAAGCGCCATGCCCGCCTCCATCGCCCGATGCAATGCCCTCAAGCCCGCGAATGATGGATTGGTTGAGATCGATCAGGCTATCCATGGGCCGTTTGCCCGCCACCACATCCGGGGTAGTGCGATCCACATAAAGCGCCATATTGATCAATTGAGCGCGCAAAGCCATGGGCAGGGCATTCTCCTGATCTGAAACTTCAAATAAAACCACGCCCCATAATTGCGAATTGCGCGCCAAAGCATCATTGCGGGCGCGCATGATATCGGGTTTGAAGGGCGGCTTTTCATGGGCCAGCATTTCAAGGGATGCGGTCACGGATTTGAACACCCGGCGTTCGATGGAACGTGGATTTTCGGTTTCCCTGATGGTTTGTTTATAGGCGGATGCGCCGCCCACAGCCGATGCCAACATCGATCCAGTCTCCTTGCTTTTCTACAAGGGCGCGCAGGCGATCCATAAGCCTCGCAGCGCCGGGAAGAACGGGACGCCATGACAGCGTCCCGTAACGATCCCGTTTCCCGACCAAAAGCCGGGGGACACGTCCTATCGGAAGAGCGACAGGATGTTTTGAGGATTTTGATTGGCGATCCCAAGGGCCTGAATGGCCAACTGCTGCTGCACCTGGAAGGCCTGCAAGCGGGTGGATTCTTCATCCAGATCCGCTTCCACCAAAGAGGCAACGCCCTGCTCCAGAGAATCGGACAGATTATCCAGGAAATTCTGACGATTTTCCAAGGTCCGCTCGAATGTCCCCAAGGTGGATGAAGCCAGATTGACCTGACCGATCAACGCATCGGCCACCACAAGACCTGCCTGCACATTGCCATTGGCACCGTTCACCGCAATGGTCCGCAAAGCACCGGTGAAGCCGGATTCCGCAACCGCCTGACGCAGGGCCGTATCCCCCACAACAACCGTATTGACGAATTCCTCAAGGGTATTGACTTCATTAAAAGTATCGCCATCGAAATCAAGGGCCACCGCAGCCGCGCCATCAAAGGTCACCGTGCCATCGGCATTGGCAGCAATAGCCGTCTGACCAAATTGCACCAATGCATTATTGATGGCCGCACCGACATCGGCATTGACCGTGATTTCTGTTACCGTGGGAGAAGCTACGGCGGCCAGATCATCGTCGCCACCGGCTACGAAATCGATCTGTCCATTACCGCCCTGCCCCGTGGGATTGGCCCCATCGATCTGATCCAGAACACCCGGAGCAAAAGATGCGAAAGCACGCTCAAGGGTGAGCACACCCCCCGCTGCCGTGGCATCAAAGCGCGAGATATCACCAAGATTTTGTTCGACGAGGGTAAAGGTCGAGATATTGAAATTACCGCCGTCGCGGGTCACCGTGGTGGTCACAGTCTGGGTATTGTTCCCCGCAAGAAGATTGATGCCATTGAAAGAGGTGGCATTGATCGTGCCTTCCACTTCGCCCACCAGATTATTGATGGTGAACTGAAGCTCATCCAGCGCCTGACCGGAGTCGGCGGTGGTCAGGGCCTGCTGGATTTCGTTGATCGTACCAAAAATGGCCGTGATGCCATTGGTGGCTGTTTTTGCCGCATTCACCGACAGGGTAAGATTGTCTCGCAAACCATTGAGCACGGCATTATCGCCCCGCACCTGCTGTGAGACGAGGAAGAAAGACGGATTGTCTTTCGCTGTCCGCACTTCAAGTCCGGTGGAAATCCGATCCTGGGTTTCATTCAGGCTATTGGTTGCCGAACGAAGGGTTTGCAAGGCGACCTGCGCCTGCACATTGGTTAAAATACCAGCCATTTTACAAGTTCCCGTTTTCTCAGGTTGACACGGGCGCCTTCTGACGCTGGGGCATGAGGAACAGGGTTCTATCCCTCTGCACCATCACTGTGACAGAGGCCGATTAAGGCGAATTAAAAAATGGTATTTTAGGTATTTACGCATCAAATCATAAAAGAACATGCCCGCTCTATAAAAAAGAACGGGCACGACAACTTCATATATGCCTATTAGAGCCAGCCCCTAAAGCCGCGTATTCAGCCCTTTTTGCGAAAGATTGCCCGGACGCGAGAGAGTTCCATCTTTGGCATAGGTGCCATCGGCATGGCTTTTCTCCAGCGCCATCATGAAACAACTATGCAAATGCAGCACCGCATGTTTATGCGCTTCCAGCTTATGCTTGCATTCCTGGGCCAATTGATCGCACTGCCCGGCTTTTTTCAAAAGCTGTTCCGAAACGGTCCATCCGGCTGTATCGGCGCTTTCGCGGAAGCTTTTGGCCGCAGCAATCAACTGATCCAGCGCTTTTTCCTTCTCCGATTGCAGCCCGGTTAAAGAGTCGATCCTGCCGGCTGCCAGATAGCTGCCCTCCTGCTCCAGCACTGCGATGAGCTGATCCATATTCTTTATGAAGGCGGCTTCATGTTCAGAGATATTCTGATCATCCTCCCCTTCAGACCCATCGCTCAGGGTGGGCTCAACAGCGGGGGCATCCTGTGCTTCAGGCTTTTTGCCGGTGAAATCCTTCAAGATCGAGCGCAAACCCATCATCATGCGTCACCCATTGTGCCATAGGATTGATAAATACCTGAAATATCTCGATAAATCGCTTCGGCAATGCCAAGTGTTCCTGATGAAGACAAGGCTTTTCCCAAAGGCTCGCTCAGCATGCCCCGGGCCATTTTCTCGCCATAGCCGCCACTGAAAAAACCATCCTGATCAAGGCCCGAAAACATCTGCTCCACCATCTGACCCATCATCAGAGCTTCAAAATCCTTGGCCACGCCCCAGGCTTTTTCATCAATGGGCGCCTGGCTTTCGGCTGACATGGGAAGGGGAAACGCATTGATTTGGGCTATGGGATCAAACATCGGCTTTTCTTATTCTATGATCAGTTCCGCATGAAGCGCCCCGGCCGATTTGATGGCCTGCAATACGGAAATCACATCCCGTGGGCCAACCCCCAGCGCATTGAGACCCGCCACCAGTTCCTGTAAGGTGGGGGCTTCGGGCAAAAGCTGGAACCGCGCTTCGGATTGATCATCAACCCCGATATTGGTGCGCGGCACCACCACCGTTTCCCCCTGTTCGGCAAAGGGTGCCGGCTGCGAGACGACCGGCTGCTCATTCACCTCGATGGTGATCGACCCCAAAGTCACCGCCACTTCGCTGATCCTGACATCGGCCCCGATCACGATGGTTCCCGAATTTTCATCGATCACCACCCGGGCCAATTGATCCGGCTCCACCCTTAAAGCCTCAACCTCGCCCAAAAACTGGGCCACACGCCTTTGAAAGCGCTCAGGCACGGCGATCACGATGGTCGATAAATCTTCAGCCTTGGCAATTCGCGCATCGAAATAGCTGTTGATTGCCGCCTCAACGCGCAAAGCGGTGGTGAAATCGGGATTGCGCAGGCGCATCCGCAAACTTCTGAAATCATCAAGATTGAACCCCATTTCGCGTTCGACCAAAGCCCCATTGGCAACGCTGGCAATGGTGGGAACCCCACGGGTGATGCTGGCGGCATCACCACCGGCCGCAAAACCGGAAACCGAAAGCTGCCCCTGGGCCACCGCATAGACCTGGCCATCAGCCGCCAATAAAGGCGTGGCCAGCAACATCCCGCCCCGCAGATCAGTGGTATCCCCCATCGCCGCCACCGAAACATCGATCGCCGAACCATTGCGGGCAAAAGCGGGCAATCGGGCCGTAACCATCACCGCCGCAACATTGCGGGTGCGCAGATTGGCATCGGGAATAGCCACCCCTAAACGCTGCAACATGCTGATGATGCTGACTTCGGTAAAGGGGGTGTTGGTCAGGCGATCCCCCGTGCCGGGCAGCCCCACCACAAGGCCATAGCCAATAAGCTGGTTATAACGCACGGATTCAAAGCTGGTGATATCCTTGACCCGCACCTGGGCCGCCTGAGCGATTTGGGCGGATATCGCATAAAAAGATAAAAGAATGAAAATTAAATTTTTAGAAAAACTGGCCACGTTCCACCTATGTAAAAACTGATCCAATTCCATGCACCTTAAAGCGCAAACTTTAAAATAGGTTATAAATACCTATTTGCTAAAATTTTATGCTTGTTTATCGTTTAGAACGTCAAATTTTTGATCTAATTTAGAGTTTTCTATTTATCTTTACTTAATATGGTTGTGTCGATTATTCACCTGCATTCGCAAAATCTCGTGTCAGGTGAAAAACACGAAATTTTATGTGATAACAACCGCAAATAAGGGGGTTCTTATGCGTGCCTTGCTTTTCGAAACCAATCCAGAAACCGCACGATCCATCGCCAATGCCATGGAACGCGCCAAATTTCCCACGGATCTGATGGACCCACGCCTGTTGCATGGTCTTGATCAGGAACAGCTTGGGCTCGATGCTTATGGCGCGGTTATTTTAGGCGATATTGCCTGCCCAATCGATATCGTCGCCACCTTGCGGCAGTGCAATCTGAAAGCCGCGATCATTCCATTGCTTCCCTTCAGAAATGCCCGTCAATCTGCCGATCTTTTGGCAGCCGGGGCCGATGATGTGGTGGTTAAACCCATCAATGGCGATGAAATGGCCGCCCGAATCAGGGCGATTTTGCGGCGCGGATTTGGTGAAAACAAAAGCAATCTTCAGATCGGCGATCTCACCATTTTTCTGGATGGCCGCGATCCCGATGTCAAAGGCCGGCGGCTGAAGCTCAGCCACCGCGAACACAGTATTTTCATGCATCTGGCCCAACAATCGGGACGCGTCGTTTCCAAGGAATCGGTGTATAATGCTGTTTATGGCACGGTGGATATGCTGCCCCACGATAAAGTGATCGATGTTTATATCTGCAAGTTGCGCAAAAAAATCGCCGATGCCACAGGCGGTCAGCAATATATCGAAACCGTTTATGGGCGCGGCTATAAATTCGATCTGCCCCAAAAAACCAGCGCCGGGCGCACCCGATTCGGCAAGGCCTGCGAACAGACCCCCGCCATCCGGCTTCCCACGATGGTGAAGGCACCGATCAGCATCGCGCAGATCAGCCGCCCGCAATTGCAAAAAGCTGTTTGAAAACATAGCTTTATAGCATAAAATGACAAACCCCCCGCCCGGTGATCTGGCAGGGGGTTTTTTGTGAATTTTTCATGAAAAAAAGTGAGGAAAAGCGGCCTGTTTCAGCCCGATCAGCGGATAAAATTGACCAGCGACAGATTGGCAATCCGGGCGGTGAGGGTGAAAGAGGTTTCCAACTGCCCGATCAGCGCCTGCAAGCGTACCTGAGTTTCAAAGGGATCGACGGTTTCAAGATTCACCACCCGCTCATTCAGGATGGTTTTCAGGGCTCCATTGCGATCTTCCAAAGATTGGGCAAGGCGCTGCTGCTCGCCAAGGCGGGCCGCGCCTGAACGCAAGCCATCAAGCCCCGATGACAGTGAATCAAAGGCCCCCTTCATCAAAACCGGAAAGGCATCATCGGCCAAAGCTGCCGGATCAAAGCTTGCAAAAACCGCCAGCCCCTTGATGATATCACGCAGGGCCTGATCATTACCTTCGGGGCCGAAATCAACAATCACCTGATCGGAAATCCGCGCCTGCGAGGGCGGGCTGCCGGTGGGCGCCCCATTGAAAAAGGTTTCTTCGAAATTGGTACCCGCTGCCGCGGTATCGGCAAAAATCTGATCGATGGAAGCCAGAAGCGCCGTGGCGCTGGCTGCATCCACCGGTGGGGTGGCGGCAATGGCATTTTCGATCACCTGAGCCGGCGAAAAACCGGTGCCCGGATTTATCTGGTTGAAATTCTGCATGGGCGCGCGATCCGTGGCAATGCCACTGAATAAAAAGCGCTGGCCATCGCTGACATTGAAAGCCGCGATCAACTCATCGAGCGCGCCTTTCGCCGCCGTTTGCAGGCTCACCCGCATGGTTTCATTCAGATCATCAAGCCCGGTAGCGGCAATGGTCAAAACGCCGGTCAGGCTGCCTTCAACAGATTGCATCGCCTGCTGCTTTAAATCCGCGCGGCTTTGAAAGCTTTGCAAAGAGCGCATATCGCTTTCAATCCGGCTAAATTGCGCCCGCAAACCGATCAAAAGCGCCGATTGGCCGGGGCCTTCAGCCGCCATATCAAGCTTATTCCCGGTGATCGATTGTTCCCGGAATTGCGCAATATCGGATTGCAGATTTTTAACCAGTGAAGCGCTGCTCATCTGCGCGCCCAGGGTTGAAGGAGTTAGACTGATCATCTTGCCATCCTATCTGATACGATTAAGCTCATCAAACATCGCCTGAACCGTGGCAATGATCCGGGCATTGGCGGAAAAGGCCTGTTCGATGATCAAAAGCCTTTGGGCTTCATCATCCACATTCACCCCGGTTTGATTGACCAGCCGGTTCATCAGGGTATCGCGCACAATGGCGCTGGACCCGGCATCGCGCTCTTTTGCCACTCTTTGCGTTTGCTGCTGATCCACCATGGCCGCGGCAAAGCCCAGCAAAGTTTGCGACGTGGGAAGCCCCGTGCCGGGGGGAAAGCTTGTGGTGCCGGTCAGGCCATCAAGGAAATTGGCAATCTGGCTGCTATCCCCGCTGGCCCCCGGCACAATCGCCCCCACACCATCGCGCAAACGACTGAGAACACCCCCCTGCGCCGGATCGACCTGCGCGCCATTCACGGCGATGCGACCCGCCAGACCCACGGCAAAGGCCGTCGGATCATGGGCCACCCCGGCATCGGTGAATAAAGCCGGCGTACCGGCCGGAACGCTGGGATCGGCATTTTGAAAACTGTTGATCACCCCACTGGCCAACCCATCAAGCTGGGCCTGAAAAGCCGGGAACACCTCATCGCGCAGAGCAAAAAGCCCCGCCAATCGGCCTGATTGGATCGATGTGGGATCGCCACCGCCGGGGGTGATATCGATCCCTTCAACGCTCAGCCCGCTCAATCCCGCACCGAAAACCAGATTGGGGGGCATGGCGCTCACAGCCGTGAAATCAATTTGCCGGGCCCTGCCATCCACCAAAGTGACCCCTTCGCGGCTGAGGACCACCATTTCCCCATCTTCACGGGTAAAACTGCGCACCCCCATAAGGCTGGATAAGCCATCAAGCTGGCGATCGCGCTCATCCTGCAGATCCGAGGCATCTTCGCCTAAAGCCACGGCTTGCCGGATATCCCGGTTCAGATCCTCGATCCGCCCCAGCCGTTCATTGGCTTCACTCACGGCAAAGGAAATAGACTGTTCCGCCGTCAGCCTTTCGGCATTGAGGGTATCTTGCAAAGCGCCAAAGCCATCAACCAAAGCATTGGCGGCATTCAAGGCCCCACGCTGGGCGCTGGGGCTGGCGGGGGCATCGAACAAGGCCCTGAAGCCATCGGCCAAACCTTCGATCAAAAAGGGGATGGATCGCTCCTCCCCCGGCTCGCCTAATTGATCGCTATAGCGGCTCAAAGCTTCGGCCTGCACCTCAGCACCCGCTGTGAGCGCGGATTGAAAGCGGATATCGCGCACAAGCTGCTGATCCACCGGCGAGCGCAATTGGCTGGAGACCACCCCCGATCCCACGCCCCCAAGCACCAATGAGCTGAGCGACACATCCTTGCGCACAAAGCCTTCCGTGCTGGCATTGGCAATATTGACCGATGTGGTGGCAATCTGCTGCTGCGCCGCCCGCAAGCCGGATTGCGCATTGGACAAGGCCAGTGTCAAACTCATGATCGCTCTCCCTTTCGCTTAAAGCCCGGGCATCAAGTGATTTTATCGTTTCAGGCGGGTGGCTTCTTCCAGCATTTCATCGGCGGTGCGGATCACCGTGGCATTCGAGGAATAAGCCCTTTGGGTTTCGATGATCGAGGTGATTTCCTGAGCGATTTCAACATTCGCCACTTCCAGAGCATTGCTCCGCAATTCGCCGCTGGGGCCTTCCCCGGGATTGAACAGGCGGAAGGTTCCCGAGTCTCTGGTCAGTTGAAAGGCATTCCCATCAATGGGCTGCAAGCCATTGGGATTGGCCAGATCCGCCACCGGCACGATGAAAGAGGCGAGCCTTGCCCCGGAATCGAAGATGGCGAAAACCGTGCCATCATCGCCGATTTCCACGCCCCGCAATTCCCCTGCCGGGGTGCCATCGCGCACGGGCGCCCGCACCGAATTATCGCCCACAAATTGGGTGATGCCGTTCAAGCCCCCCACATTGCCCAGGGATAATTCAATGACCTGCCCGCCATTGACGGTCAGGGTCACAACCCCATTGGCTTCGGGAAGGGCGGTGGTAAAGGCCGCGGGCGATCCCGCCGTAACACCGGGGGTGATGCCATCATCAAAATCGATGGTAACCGTGCCCAAAGCCGTGCCATCGAAATCCGTGATGCTGAGATCGAATTGATTGGGGGTGGCCGTGGCCTGCCATTCAAGGGTCAGGGTTTGGGCGGCCCCCAAAGGCGTGAAATATTCCACCGATGTCACCAGCGGGCCGGGAGGCGGGGCAAGCCCGGTCAATTGCGCCGGCAGATTGCCCTGCAGGCCCAATTGGGTTGTGGGGGTGCCGATATTATTGAACGCATTGATATTGACCGGCTGCAAGCTGCCGAATGTATCGCGGCTGGGAACCCCTGCGGCAAAGCTGCCATCGGGATTAAGGGCAAAGCCCTGAAGCACAAAGCCCGCGCTATTGCGCAAAAAGCCATTGGCATCAGGGGAAAACTGCCCGGCACGGGTGAGGGCAAATTCATTGGCCCCGGTACCCGCAACATCCGATGTCACCACAAACATGCCGCGCCCGGCAATCGCCAGATCGGTGCTGCCACTCGATGTGGTGATGGTTCCATTCAGGGAAATATCGGTGCGCACATTGGGAATGGTGCCTGATGCGGCAAAACTGCTGCCGCCGCCGGTGCCCACGAATAGGGATGTGAAATCAACATCCGATCGTTTGAAGCCAACCACAGAAGAATTTGCCAGATTATCGGAAATGGTCGCCAATCTGGTGGCCTGAGCCAAAAGACCGCTCACCCCGGCTTGTAATGCGCTTCCCAAACTCATGTCGTCTACTCCTCTATGGGGTTCATTCATCGCTCTCCCAAGACTAGGCCCGTCACTTTAAACTGCGATGAAATTTCACTTTTACTGATATTTTTAGATATTTATTTGCCTATCCAGCACACCCCGCCTTCTTATGCTTGTTCAACGGCGGTATTTATTGGAAAATTCCGGCAACAGATTCACCGCCAAGGGTGTTTGCCGCAAAACATGAATAGCAATCCGCCGATTGCGCGGATCAAGGGGGCGATCCATGATCAGGGGATCGCGATCGGCCATCCCCTCGATTTTCCTGATCCGATCGCCTGCCACCCCGCCGGATTCCAAAAGCCGCCGGGCCGCATTGGCGCGGGCTGCCGATAATTCCCAATTGCCAAAAGCTTCTGCCGAATAACCTGCGCCATCGGTATGGCCCTGCACGATGATCGGATTATCCACCCGTCTCAAAGCCCGGGCCACCAGATCAAGCAAAAGCGCTGCGCGGTCCCCTGGTTGGGATTGCGCCGTGGCAAACATCGCAAAGCCTTGCTTGTCAGTGATCTGGATCAACAATCCTTCAGGTGTACGTTCAAACAGCATCACCGAAAGCAGGTCCGTCAAATCGTCTTCGGCCTTGATCGCATTCAGGATTGCTTCCTCAAGCCCATCCATGGCCGTGGTCTCGCTTTCTGCCATGGTTTTGATCCTGCGCATTTCGGCTTTCACGCCTTCATCCATTTCGGCCAGAAGGCGGCGCGCATCCGCGCTTGCCTCATTGCCTGTGGGCAGGTTTAAATCATCGCCCAGATAAGGGGCCCGAATTTCGCTGCCGATTTCGGCTTCCACCGGCGGGGATGAAACCGGCAGGCTGCGCTCGCCCTCGGCATGGGGAGAGGTGAGCGAACCCTGTTGATCCACAGAGCGTCCGCCCATGATGCCTTCGCCCCCTGAATTGGAGCGAGACACCGAAACCGGATTGAAAAAATCGGTCAGCCCATCGCGCTGGCTTTCGGTGGTGATGGTGGCGAGCCATAAAACCAGAAAAAATGCCATCATGGCCGTGGTAAAATCGGCATAAGCAATTTTCCACACGCCATCATGCTCGCCATCATCATCATCCGATAATTTCGGACGGCGGATGATGATCAGATTATCCGGTTTTTTGGCCATGGTTCACACTTTCAAGATTTGAGATCAGGCCGCCGCCTGTTCTTCCTGTTTTCTGTTCATCGCCACCGCCAGCATCGTCGCTTCTTCCACCTCATAAAAACTGGGGCGCATTTCGGTGATCAGAACCTTGCGGGCATATTCAACGCAAATCTGGGGCGCATAGCCATTGAGATAGGCTAAAAGCCCGGCCTTGATGCAGGTGAAATAATTCAGATCTTCCTCGCGCCGGGTTTTGATCGCCACCGCCACCGGCGAGGCAAAGCCATAAGACAGCATCACCCCCATGAAGGTGCCGACCAAAGCACCGGCAATCAATCCACCCAGAATTTCTGGCGGCTGATTGATCGCCCCCATCGCCTTGATCACCCCAAGAACGGCCGCCACGATTCCCAATGCAGGCAGGCTTTCCGCCACCCGATGCAGGGCCTTTGGGGCTTGGGCCTGCTCCCTTTGCATGGTTTCCATTTCTTCCTGCATCAGGGCTTCCAGCTCATGGGCGCGTTCCGATCCCAATGAAATCAGGCGCAGATAATCGGTGATGAACAAAAGACCGCGTTCATTTTTCAGGATGCCGGGAAATTTATTGAACAGATCGCTGGAAAAAGGATCATCGATATCGCGTTCTAACGACATCATGCCCTTGGCTTTTGCCTGCTTATAAAGGGCAAATTGCAAAGACAGTAATTCCAGATAATCAGCGCGCTTATATTTGTTATTTCCCAATAACCCCATCAGCGCCCGGCCGGTATCGCGGATCACCCGGCGCGGATTGCCAATGGTAAAGGCCCCGATGGCCGACCCCACAATGATCAGAATTTCATAAGGCTGCCATAACAGATCCACATGCCCGCCAAGGGCTGCAAAGCCGCCCAAAACACTGGCGATCACAATGATCGCACCGATAATCATATTCATGATTTGCCTCCCTTTTGCGGCTTCTGCGGCATGAGCGTCACCCCCTCAGCCTTCTGCTGCATTGAAATCTTGTTGCTGATTTAAAATATCTTCGGTGATCTGCTCGATGATCGTGCCCAGCGCCGTGATATCCGGCAGGTCCTGCCTCAGCATCTCGGCATGGCTCAAAGGTTCGGCCCTGGGGGATGATCCATCGCGAGACGGTTGGGACGCGAGCGCTGACGGCGCTTTTAGGTCAGCACCATAAAGGGCTGCATAAAGAGCCGCATGGCCTGCCGATAGATCATCTGGAGCCAGATTGTTTCGGGCCAGATTGTTTCCGGCCAGATATGACGCCACTAGAAAGCGCCGGCGCTGTTTTGGGGACAGGGCCATGGGATCCGCAGCGGCCATCGCCGCTTCATAGGCCGAAGCCGCCTTCGCCCAAGCCCTGATCTGCCAATAAAAATCCGCAGCACCCAGGGGATTTTCCGCTTCATATTCGGCGATCAGCGCGGCGGCACGGCTTTGCTCATCGCGCGCAATGGCGATCCTGATTTCAAGCCATAAAGGATCAACCTCGGCCAGCAGGGGCGGCTTTTGCGGATTGGCCGCATCCAGAATGGCCGCAGCCATCTCCGGCTGATATGCCGCCATCAGGGCATGGGCATGGTTGATCGCAAAGGCATCTGCCTCCTGTGGGCTGATCGCGGCACGATAGGCCTGCATCATGCGGGCTGCCGCCATGGGCAGGCCCGCCGCCATCAGATAATGGCTGGAATAGCGGGTGATTTCACGCTGGATCAGCCCCGGCTCATGATCAGCATGGCTTACCAGCAGAAAATCGATCACCGCCAGCCGATCTTCATCCGGGATCGCGTCATCCCCCTTTGGCTTAACCAAAGCATGAACCAGTTCGGATAATTTTTCCCGCGCCACCAGCGCCCACAGGCTGCCCGGAAAAGCCGTGATCACATCATGCAAAACAAGGCCGCTTTCAATGGATTGCCCTATCTGCCGATAGGCCGCGGCCAAAGCCAGCATCACCTGCGCTTCGATCCCATCGCCACGCCAATCATAGCGCAAAGCCTCAAGGGCTGTGATCAATTGGGGCATGGTTATGTCTTGGCGTTTTGCCACCATCAGCAGCAAGCGCAAGCGCGCTTCGATAGCGGCACTCCCTTCCCCGGCCATGGCATCGAGATAAAGGGCTCTTGCCTCTTCATATAAAGCCTGATTATCGGCGATCCGCCCCCGGATCATGAGCAGGGCAGCCTGATCGGCTGGCAAGATATTTGTCTGTTCAGACAACCGGGGTTCAGATAACCGGGAAGGCAAGCTTTCCGCCCCGAGCAAATCCGCCGCTTCCTCGACCCGGCCCGTTTCCACCAAGGACTCTGCAAAGATCGCCGTCAGCCGCCCGCGCAACCATAAAGGATAGGCGGCAAGGCGCCGATAGGCTGCCCCTAACCACAGATGATCGGCCAATGGCCCGCCTTTCAAAGCCGATTGCGCTGCCGCCCATAGGCAGGCATCGCGATCCCCATCCACCAGCCATCCCGCCAATCTGGCCTCATCCATGGGGCGATCGAGCAGAATGTGCGACGCCATCAAAAGTGCTGGATCGGGGGCAGGATCATCGCGCAAAACCGCCAGAGTTTCAGCCAGCATGGCATGGCCAAAATAAAAACGGGCGAGGTCCTTGAGCGCCATTTGATAGGCCAAAGAGCCCTTATCAAAACGGGATAAAGCCACATGATAGGCAGCGCGCTGTTCCTGGAAACTGCGATCCGATGGGATCGGCGGGATGATGGGATCGCTGAACAGGGCTTTGGTCGGCAAGCGGCAATATTGCATCCCCAGCGCCCATAAAGATGCGGAGGACCGATGTTTATCGGCAACAGCCGCCACCCCCTCAGCCTTGATAGGCTTGGGCCGAGGAATCACCATGGATTGTGCAAAAACACCATGGGAGTGCGGCAAAAATAATAAGCACCCCAAAAATATATAAAATTTAATGACAAATTTTTTATTTAAATTTTTCATCATTTTTGCAATTCTTTACTTCATTCAACGATCTTTTGTTTTGAAACTTCGATTTAAACTACGTGCTGTACATTAAATTCAGGTTCAAATTGAGAGAGTGGATCATGGATACATCGCTTTATGTGGGGCTGTCGCGCCAAGTGGCTTTGGAACGCAGCTTTGATATCGTGGCGCATAATATTGCCAATGCCGGCACAGTGGCCTATCGCGGCGACAGCACCCTTTTTGATCAATCCATGGAGAAAGCCGGGCTATCTGATCCAGTGTCATTTGTGATCGATAAAGCGAATTTTCTTAATGTGCGCCAAGGCAATCTGGATGAAACCGGCAATCCCCTCGATCTGGCGATCATGGGGGAAGGCTGGCTGAGTGTGGATGCCCCAGCAGGGATTTTGCACAGCCGGGATGGCCGGATGGCGATTTCCCGCGATGGCGTTCTGGTCACCCGCATTAGCGGGCTGCCGATCCTTGATATCAACCAGGCCCCCATTGCCATCGACCCGGAAGGCGGGCCGATACAGATAGCCAAAAATGGCATGATTTCCCAAAAGCTGGGGGAGTTCGAGCAGCAGGTCGGCCAGATCGGACTTGTTCAATTTCCCGAAGATCAAAGCCTGACACGCGCCGCCGATGGCCTTTATGCCGCCGTGGCGCCGCCGCAACCGGCTTTGGAAAGCGCGCTCATTCAGGGATCGTTGGAGCAATCCAATGTGCAGCCGATACTGGAAATGGTGCGCATGATGGATATTTCCCGCGCCTTTCAGCAAGCCACGGAGTTCATTGAAAATGGCGATGAATTAAAGCGTGAAGCCATCAGCAGGCTTGGCCGCCGAAGCTGATACCACAGCGCCCCCCTTCAATTTTCCTGAGGAGATCCGTCATGAGAGCCTTGAAAATCGCCGCCACCGGCATGATGGCACAGCAAATGAATGTTGAGGTGATTGCCAATAATATTGCCAATGTGAACACCACATCCTTCAAGCGCAATCGGGCCGAATTTACTGATCTGATGTACCAGACAGAAACAAGGCAGGGTGCCTTTTCTTCGGATGCGGGCACCATCGTCCCTGCCGGGGTGCAATTGGGACTGGGCGTAAAGGCCGCCGCCGTCAGCCGAATCGGCACCCAGGGTTCGCTGATCCAGACATCCAATCCCCTTGATGTGGCCATCGAAGGCCGGGGATTTTTCGCCGTAACCCTGCCCGATGGGGAAACCGCCTATACGCGGGCCGGCAATTTCCAGCTTTCCGATGAGGGAGAGATTGTCACCAATGAGGGTTTTCAGATCGATCCGGGCATTTTCATTCCCCAGGAAGCCACAGATATCATCATCAATCGCTCGGGCGAGGTGTTTGCCGTGGTGGATGGCCAGGATGATCCTGTGGCTCAGGGGCAGATCACCCTTGTTGCTTTTCTCAATGAAGTGGGGCTGGAAGCTTTGGGTGATAATCTGTTTCGCGAAACAGCCGCTTCGGGCGATCCGCAATTGGGCATTCCCGGCGAAGAAGGGTTTGGGCGCTTGCGCCAGCGCTTCGTTGAAGGATCGAATGTCAATATCGTTGAGGAAATCACCAATCTGATCACCGTGCAGCGCGCCTATGAAATGAATTCCAAAATCATCGAATCCGCCGATGAAATGGCCCGGACCGTGACCAATCTGCGCTAGATTTTGACAAGGCATCAAGGGATGAACGCCATGGCTCGTATCATCATGCAAGGATTGCTCTGCTTTGCTATCTGCGGCTATGCCGCGCTTTTTCCGGGGCATCCCGCATGGGCCAGCATTGCTTTGGAAAATAAACTGGCAGAGCACATCCTGAGCCAGCAGGACAATATGCTCGATGCCGATGAAACCCTGATCGTCAGGGTAGCAAGCCAGGGCATCACCGAGGCCATGCACATCCAGCAGATCGATTACGACCGCGCTTCGGGTCGCTTCAGCGCGCTCATCGATACCGGCGGCCATCTTGCCCGGATTTATGGCCGCGCTTATGTCGAAAAGCCAGCCATCGTGCCAAACCGCACCATCCGGCCCGGGGAAATGATCACCGCCGCTGATCTGGTGCGCGAGCCATTACGCCTGTCTGACATTTCGCCCGATGCTGTGCTCGATGGCAGAGATCTGATCGGTCAGGAGGCCCGCCGCGCTTTGCCCGCAGGACGACCCATCGAAGCCCACCAGATCGGTGCACGCACCATCGTCAGTCGCAATAGCCTCGTCGAGATTTCTTATCATTCCGCACAGATGAAAATCACCGGCAAAGGGCGCGCTCTTTCCGATGGCGGAATGCATGAAATGGTGCAGGTGATGAATATCGCCAGCAAGAAAGTTATTGAAGCAAGGATTATCGGTCATGGCCATGTTGAAGTCAGTTTTTAAGTCCGCCGCTTTCAAAGCCATTCTGCTGGCCAGCCTTGGCACCAGCCTCAGCGCCTGTTCCGGGCGCTTGGGGCGGATCGGCGAAGATCCACAAATGACCCCGGTTGAAGATCCCCAGCAGCGCCGGGAGGATCAGGTGGTGAGCTACCCCCTGCCCGCCATGGGTGATCAGACCCTGCCACCCAATGCTTTATGGACAGCGGGGAAAAAAACCTTTTTCCGGGATCTGCGCGCCCAATCCATCGGCGATCTTTTAACCGTGGTGATCGATATAGATGATGAAGCGGAATTAACCAATTCCACCCGGCAAAACCGGACCGCCAATTCCGATCTGGGGCTTGATGGATTTTTCGGCCTGCCAGGGGAATTGGATGATGCCCTGCCCAATAGCTTTGATCCTTCGGCCGCTATCGATCTCAATAGCAACAGTCAGCATAATGGTGAAGGCGAGATCGACCGTGAGGAAGAAATCAGTTTGCGGGTGGCCGCCATTGTGATTCAGGAATTGCCGAATGGAAATTTCGTGATTTCCGGGCGACAGGAATTGCGCGTGAATTCTGAATTACGCGAAGTTCGTATCGCCGGGATCATCCGCCCCGAAGATGTGGCCACCGATAATACCATTCGCTATGACCAGATTGCCGAAGCCCGCTTTCAATATGGCGGCCGCGGCGTGCTCAGCGATATTCAAAGACCCCGCTATGGTCAGGAATTCCTAGATATCATCCTTCCCTTTTGACAAAGGCCCTGCACCATGCCCCTTCCTTATAAACAAGTGCTCACCCATCCTCTTGTGATCCTTGGCCTTTTGGTGGGGCTTGGGGGGTATGGGGTTGGCTATTTTACAAATCCGGATAAGGCCCAAAATCAAAAAGCCGAGGGTGAGGATGAAAAAGAAGCCGCTTTATCGGCCGATAACAGCTATCTGGATATGGGCCAGTTGGTAATCCCCGTTCATGATCTGAACAATGAGGTCAAAGCCTTTTTGCTGGCCGAAATCAGCCTTGGTGCCTCCAGCAATGAAAGCGCCGGTTTTTTATTGCGGCATATGCCCCGGGTGCGCCATGAAGCCTTGGCGGGTTTCATGCAATTGGCGGCGCGGGGGGTTTTTGATCTGCAAAATGCCCAGAAACCTGATCTGTTATCGGAATTTCTGCGTCAGGATATGAACGCTCGATTGGGGGCTGAACACATCGCCTCGGTTCATTTCAGCCGCCTGATGCTGCAACCCCGCCCTTCATAAGCTTTAGAAATACCCTTTACGGATATGAAAAACCCCCGTTTTCTGAACGGGGGTTTTTTTGATCTCGAATAAAGCAGCATCCCTCAGCCCGCCGGGGCCACAGGGTTCATGGGGGCTGCGGCTCGGGTGATGCTGTCGGCTGGCACGGTCAGCCCGTTCGACAAGATCAGATCGGCTTCGCCCGCTTCATTCACCCGCACCTGGCTCACCACTCCGGCGATGACGGGATCAACCCGGCTCATCAGCCCATTACGCAGGCTTTCGATAGCAATGGCATAGCTGCCGGGGGGCAAAGCGATGCCATCCTCGCCCCGGCCATCCCAGAGCACGGTATTCGCCCCGGCTTCCACCGATCCGGGCAGTGTGGCAAGGGGTTCCCCACCCGGCCCCAAAATCGTGATTGTTACCGCATCGGCGGGATTATCAAGGCGATATTGAATTTGCGCGCCATCCGGGCCCAGAGGCAAACGATCGGTTCTGGCTTCCACAATCTGCCCCATGAAAGCGATCTGATCGCTCAGGCTTTGCCCTTTCATCACATCCAGAATGGATTTCAGGCTGCTATTGGATTCCAATTGCTGTTCCACCTGACTGAATTGCGCCAATTGGGCAACGAATTCGGTATTATCCACAGGATTGAGGGGATCCTGATTGCGTAATTGCGCGGTGAGCAATTGCAGGAAGGTATTGATATCCCCGCTCAGGGCATTCGTGGTGGCGCTGCCTACAGATGATGTATTGGTGATATCCATCAGCTTTGATCCTTGTCTAAAGTTTTACATCCACATGGCCATCGCGCCGCCCCCATAAAAGCGGTGCGGCCTTGTTTTCATTGCTTGTGGCCTCTAGGTCTGTTGGCGCTAAAGCGCCTGCTATGGCCGTTGCTGCGGCGCGATCCGATCGATCAGGATGATCACCCCCCGAGCCGCCCAAAAAGCCGCCAAATTGCCCGCCCCGATCATGGCCCCGGTCATTTCCCCGATCATTTCTGAGCGATAATTCCAGCTTGGCATCTGATCGGTCGTCAGCCCGAGCCGCCGGATCGGCCAGCGCCTTTTCCAGATGGCGGCTTTGGCTTTGTAGAATTTCCAGCGTTTCAGCACGATCGACCACAAGATGCGCGGTCATCTTGCCATCCCGCATGCTGAGCCGCACATCCACCTGCCCCAGTTCCGATGGATGAAGGCTGATCCGCATATGACTTTGACCCTGCAACAGGCTGTGGCGCGCCGATCCATTCAACTGTGCGATGATCTGATTGGCAATCGCCGGGGCGGCGGGCAGAGCGGCTGAGGCCAGCCCGCCCGGTGCCGCACCAGATGAGAACGCACCGCCGCCGCTAAAAGCCGAAAAGGATGAAGAAGGCAAACCAGCCTCGCTTATGCCCCCCGGAATGAAGGAAGGTGATGCCGCCACGGCCGAAAAACCTTTAGGCGATGGTGGCAATGCCGGTGACGGCGGTGATGGTGGTACGTCCAAAGACGCTGCCAAAGCCCCGACTGAACTGCCTTTGGATGCGGCTGCGGTTGGGTTGATGATCGTGCTATCTGCGATGACAAGAGCAGGAGGGGCAGGCTCTAAGGGCAGCGCCGCCGCCCCATTTGGAAGCACCGGGAGAGGCTGCATTGGGCCTGCCTGAACAGGCATGGGCTGCACTGGTATCGCTGTGGCTGCCCCATTGATCACCACGGCTTGGCCCGCACCCTGAAATGGTGGTGCAGGAAAAGGCGATAAAGCGGCTGGCATCGGAACAGGTACGGGAACAAGATCGCTGGCCACGCCCTGCCTTGGCAGATCAGCCGATAGCCCCTCGATCAGCGGCAATTCCCCCGATGGCTGGGCTGCCGGCATCACGGGCGATGCGGATAGAATAGGCCCGCCCTCATTTGCCATGCCGCCAAGCTCAGCCGCCAGAATCTGTGCTTCCGGATTTGGGCTGCTGATGAGCGGTTTCATCAACGGATGGAGCAAAACGCCGGCAAAAACCTGATCACGCCCCGGCTCTTTGGGTATTGAAATGTCTGGATCGCCCAGCATCAGCTTCATGCCGCTAGGGGCCGCCAAGTGCTTATTCTGGGCCCTGCTGCCATCTGGCAAATCTAGGGGGGCGGCTTTCTCGGTTTCATTGGGCGCGACCCTGCCTGACTCCGTCCCGCTTTCTAAAACTCTGGCTTCCGTGCGGGCAGGCGCAGGCATGCGCTGATCATCCGATGGCGCCTTTTCCGGGCGACGCTGCGCATCTTTTGCAGCTTCCATCAGATGCGCAAAAGGCCGTTCGTCCCGCGAACCAAGGCGATCTTGCTGTTCGGACAACGGCCGTGGGACAGGTCTTGTCTCGGCAAGTCCGAAACCCGGTGGCATGGGCATAATATCCCCTCCATAAGAATGATGATCAGCCTATGCTGAGCGGATTAAACCCGCACTAAATCTCGGATTTTAGATGTTTTGAGGGAAAATCGCCTGTCTTGTCTCCCCACTTTCCCTGCGGGTCAAAGGTCTCAGGCTCGTCTGCACCCACAGCTTCCAGAAAAAATTCCAGATGGATCTGGGGGCCATAATAATGAAAGGCCTTGCGCTTTTCTTCGGCTTCATCCGGCTCCAGCCTGCTGGGCCTGTTTTGCCGCCGAATGCGAAAAGGATAGGCTCGGATGGATGCCGAAAAATCTTCCGCCCGGCTTTGCAGATGCGCCATCGGCATCGCCCGCATCAGCACCAGATATTCATCCTGCGCCAATTGAAAAGCCCCATAAGAGGCGAAAGAGCGCAGGCGGGCTGCCAGCAAATGCTCCATATCCCTGATCGTTTCCGAGCCAAAAGCCAATTGGAGTTCTTCCCGCCCCTTGAAGCGAAAGCGGGCAAATAAAGGCTGCTCAAGGGCTGCAAGACAGGGCTTTAAAGCGGCCTTTCGATAAAGGCCCGTGCGCGGATCGATCAGCCGGTTTTGATAGGTCCAAAAAACCATGCCGAAAGCCGCACAAAAAAGCGCCAAAGCCCCCTGAAAAGCCGCAAGCGCGGGATCCACATTTTGATTGAGTGCCAGAAAAAAGAGCGTCACAGCAGGCAAAAGGGCAATACGATCATCCAGCATCGGCCCCTTTTCGGATTTGAACACATGCGCGCTTATGCTCAGCACCAAAATCAGCCCGCCCAGATCGGGGAAAAGCGAAAACACCGATGATGCGGAAAAAAACGGACGCAAAAGAAAGCCGCCCAAAACATCCCCAATCCATAGAGGCGGAAAAAAAACGGCCAAAAACATCGCCATAGCCACCGCAAGCCCGGCAAAAAACCGCCTTTTAGGGAAGGATGTGCGATTGTGATCGTGGATTACGCCATAGGCAAGGCTCCAAAAACCCACAAAAACCAGACTGAAAAGCGCCAGAAAACGGGGCCGGTCCCCAGCTTCAAGAAGGCTGAGAAAAAGCAATCCCAAGCCTAAAAAAACCGCCGTCACAAAAAAGGGCATGGCCTGCTGCCGATAAGACAAGATCAGCATAAGCGCGTACAGAAACCATGAAATGCTGTAGAAAATATTGGGATGTTTCGGTATCGAAATGGATAATCCCAAAAATGGGATCATCGCCAAAACCAGGCACAGCCCGGCACAAAAGGCCAAAATCCGGTTGAGTGTAGCGCGCTTTATCACTGAAGCCCCCGCCGTCAGCATCATGGAAAAAACGACTATCCATGGCGAAGGCCTGCGGCTCAATCCCCAAATATCAGGATCTATACTCCGGCTTAAACATTTGGCCGATCAAAAGAGCGGGGATGGATCGGCTACCATCGATAGGGATCACATCGCCCGCAGATAATAGATCACCGCATAAGCCACCACGAAAGCCAGCACCCACAGGGCCGATATGCCGATGCTCCAGCTTGCGGCCAAGCGCTTTTGCTGCCCCACAAGGCCATCGAAACCCGATCCCATCGATCCCCAAAGGGATGACAATATGGCCATCACGCCCGCCCGCAAAGCCCCCAGCCCCCGCGAGAGGCGGAGGGCCAAAGCCTTGCCAGCCCGGCGATAAAACCAATCCGTATCAAGGCAGATGGTACGGGTGCGCCGCATCAGGGGCAGGAACAGGAAGAAAGCCAGCCCCGAAAACAGCAAGAGCTGCAAATAAAACACCAGCTTTGATGCTTTATAGGCATGAAAGCTCGTTTCATAAGGCAGCATCGCATAAAGTGGCTCGGGCCAGATGCCAAGGCCGATGCAAAAGGCCGAAAGCAGCCCCATCGCCAGCGCCATATTCCAGGGCGCATCTTTGGGCCGCATGCCGCTGTCTTTTTGGAAGAACACAAACCACGGGAATTTGATCCCGGCATGAAGAAACACCCCCGCCGAGGCTGCCGCCAGCAAGAACCACACCACCGGCAAATGCTCCAGCGCCGCGGCTTCGGATATCATGGTTTTGGTGGTGTATCCCGATGTCATCGGGAAGCCCGAAATCGCCAAAGCCCCGATGATCCCGCACAATGCAGTAATCGGCATGGTCCGAAACAGGCCCCCCAGATCGGTACACAGGCTTTTGCCGGTGCGGTGCAGCACCACGCCCGCGCTCATCAATAAAAGCGCTTTGTATATGATATGGGCAAAAGCATGGGCGGCCGCGCCATTGATGGCCATTTCTGTTCCGATGCCAATGCCGGTGACCATGAAGCCCACCTGATTGACGATGGAATAAGATAAGATCCGCCGCGCATCATTTTCCAAAAGCGCATACATGATGCCGTAAAACACCATATAAAGGCCTACGAAAACCAGAATCTTCTCGCCCGGAAAGAGCAGGATCAGCGTCAGCACCGCTGTTTTGGTGGTATAGGCGGAGAGAAAGACCATGCCGGTGGCGCTGCTTTCAGGATAGGCATCCGCCAGCCACGACGATAAGGGCGGGGCCGCCGCATTGATCAGCAAGCCGATCAAAATCATCCAGCTTGAAAAATCCGTGGCTTTCATCGCCATGATCTCAAGGGATCCGGTACCAAGATAATGGCCGATGATCCCCACCATCAGGATCACGCCGCCCAGAAAATGGATGACGCCATAGCGAAACCCCGCCGCCCGGGATTTTTCGGTTCCCCCCATCAAAATGACAAGGGTTGAGAAAATCGCCATCATTTCCCAGAAAATGAACAGGGTCAGCAGATCGCCGGAAAAAGCCACGCCAATGGCCCCGCCCGCATAGGCAAAAGCCGCTGCGAGTTCGGCATTTCGGGCGGTTTTGAAGGCATAAAGCCCCCCGGCAAAGGCCATGATCGAAAAGACCGTGGCAAACAATCGGCGCACCGGGCTGCCTTCGATCAATTCCACCGGATAGTTCATATAATGGGCGGAAAGCGAAACCCCATCAGGCACCTGCAAAACCGCATAAAGGGTGAGGAGCGGCGCCGCCAGAACAATCAGCGTCCGCATGTGCCCGCGGCTGAAGGCAATCAGAATGGCCGCCAGCATCATGATCAGGCCCGGAGGGATCATTTCAATGCTCATAATGATCTTCACCCCGCTTCAAAACAAAGCCGACAAGCTTCGCGGCCACCACCATCACCGCGCAGGATAAAAACCCAAACACGGCGGCAAAGCCCATCCAGCCATCAATCCCAAATGAGGCATGGGGCTTGACGAAAAGCTGTGCCGCCACGGTCCCGGCCAGGATCGCCACAAAAACCACCCATAAAAGCCGGATGGTTGAGGGGCGCACCAGCCAGTGCGGCTGTTCATCATGTGCAGCCAATTCGGGATCAGGTTGATGGGGGGATTGTTCGCTCATGGTCTCATCTCCACAATCGGCATCACCAGATCGATCACCGGCCCATTGAACACAAAGAACACAAGAACCAGAAGGGAGGTTGCTATTAACGCAATCCGGATCGGCACATTCGCCTCTTTATGATCAAGGGGCGGGGGCACATCTTCGGCCCGGAAGAACGCGCGAAAGATGATCGGCAGAAAATAGCCCGCATTAAGCGCCGTGGATAAGACCACGGTGCCAATCGCAATATAATTTTCAACCGCAAAAGCCCCGCTCAGCAGATACCATTTCGAGACGAACCCCGCCGTGGGCGGCACCCCGATCATCGACAAGGCCCCAATGGCAAAGGCCCCCATGGTGATGGGCATCCGCAGCCCGATCCCGTTTAACTGAGTGATTTCGGTTTTTTTCGATGCGGTGTAGATGCTGCCCGCCGCAAAAAACAAGGTGATCTTGCCAAAAGCATGGGCCACAATATGCAAAATCGCCGCAATCTGCGATAAGGGGGCCAATATGGCTGTGGCCATCACGATATAGGAAAGCTGGCTGATCGTGGAATAGGCCAGCATCCGCTTCAGATTGGTTTGCTGCAAAGCCACAAGGCTCGCCGCAATGATGGTAAAAGCGGCCACCGGCACCAGCCAACTGCCCATCCCGCTATTGAACAGAAAATCATAGCCAAAAATCAGGATGATCACCTTGGTGATGGTAAAAACACCCGCCTTCACTACCGCCACCGCATGGAGCAGGGCAGATACCGGTGTGGGCGCCACCATCGCTGCAGGCAGCCATTTATGGAACGGCATCACCGCTGCTTTGGCCACCCCAAAGACATAAAGCCCCAGCATCAGCCCCAGCGCCGGACCGGCGATATGGCCGTCTAAAATGCCGCCCGATTGAAAATCCAGCGTTCCGGTGAGGCTATAGGTCCAGATGATGGCGGGCAGGAATAATCCGATCGAAGCGCCGATCAGAACCCCGAAATAAACCCGGCCCGAGCGCATGGAATTGGCATCGCCCTTATGCGTGACAAGGGGATAGGTTGATAAGGTGAGCACTTCATAAAAAATGAACAATGTCAGCAAATTGCTGGCCATGGCCACACCCATAACGGCAAAAAGCGCCACCGCGAACAGGGCAAAAAACCGCCCCTGATGCGCTTCCTTATTCCCGCGCATATAGCCAATCGAATAGATCGTGCTGATGATCCATAAAAGGGATGCAAGGGCGGCAAACACCATGCCCAAGGGCTCAATTCTGAACGCCAGCGGCACATGGGGCAGAATATCAAACAGGATAAGCTGCGGCCGATCCCCCGCCATCACCCCGGGCAGCAGGCACCACACCATGATGGTGAGGGCAAAGGCCGCGATCAGGCCGAGCCCATCGCGCAGATTTGGAAAGCGTGCGAGGAAGGCAATGAGGATCGCCGCCACCGCCGGAATGAGAAGGATGGCGCTTAGGATGAAGCGATCAGTCATTTGGCATGCTCCATCAAAATCTGGGCGGCATGTCCGGCCAGTTCCATGGGTATATGCGGATCAAGCCCGAAATAGATATTGAGCCCCACCATGCCCCATAAAGGAATGAGCATCACCAAAGGCGCTTCCCGAGGCGGCGGCAGATCATCGGCGGGGGCCCGGAAATAGGCTACCTCAACCACCCGCCAGATATAAACCACCGCCATGAGCGAACTGATGAGGATAGCCACGATCAGCGCCACGCCCAAAGCGCCCTGCTCCAAAGCGGCCTCGACCAGAACCCATTTCGAGATGAAGCCCGCTGTTAAAGGCACGCCCACAAGGCTCATCCCTAAAAAGACAAAGCCCGCCATGGTCCAGGGCATCCGTCGTCCGGCCCCTTCAAAGGCCTTGAGATCGGCCCCTCCGATCCGCACCACAAGTGCAGCAATGGCTAAAAATAAGCCGCCCTTGATCATCGCATGGTTGAACATATGCACAACCGCCGCCGTTAAACCGGCGGTACTGAGCAAAGTGGCCCCCAAAAGGATATAGCCAAGCTGAGCCACTGATGAATAGCCCATCATCCGCTTGATATTCTGCTCGCGCATGGCCACCGCCGAACCGATGATCATGGCCAAAAGCGCCAAGGGCATCAGGAAGCTGGCAAAATGCAGATCATGAAGGGCCAAAGCCCCGCCAAAAACCAGAAAATCAAAGCGGAACAGCACATAGAGCATCACCTTGGTAGCGCTGGCCGCCAAAAACACCGCCACTGCCGAAGGGGCCTTGGCATAGGCATTGGGCATCCACACATGGAGCGGGAAAATCGCCGCTTTCAAAGCGAGGCCAATGGTGACGAAAGCCGCCGCCAGCATCACCGGATGCAGATGCGGGGCATTCATCAGGCGTTGAGACAGATCGGCAAGATTGAGCGTGCCGGTCATCATATAAACCAGACCAACACCGATCAGATAAAAAGACGCACCGACCGTGCCCATCACCAGATATTTGAAGGTGGCCGGCAAAGCCCCGCGATGGGGGCCATTGGCAATCAGCACATAGCTCGCAAGGGATGAGATTTCCATGAACACAAAGATATTGAAGGCATCACCCGCCACCGCGATCCCGCCATAAGCCGCCAGCGCCAACAGCCAAGCGGCATAAAACAAAGGCTGGCGATCGGCTGCGATATCCTGATCAATGCTGGGCTTTGCGGTCAGCAGCGCCAGCGTTGAGGCCCCGGAAACCACCAGAAGCATCAGCGCCGAAAAGGCATCGATCCGCACCTCGATCCCATAAGGGGCCACCCAGCCCCCCACGGCATAGGAAATGATCGTGCCATCATAAACGCTGATCGCCAAAAAAATGGCTGTAACAAAAACCACGAGGCTGACAGCCAAAGCCAGAAGCCAGGCCAACAAACGATTGGGCATCAAAGCGGCAAGAGGCGCCGACAGCAAAGGGATGATCACCGGAAAAACCGGGAATTGCGCCGCCAGCATCAGTGCGTCCGATCCATATCTGAAACCTTGTCTTCTTCAATCGTGCCATAGGCTTCCCTGATCCGCACCACAAGGGCAAGACCCAAGGAGGTTGTTGAAATGCCCACGACGATGGCGGTGAGGATCAAAACCTGCGGCAGTGGGTTGGAATATATCTGCGGATCATGGGCGGCCTGAGCACCATGGGAAATGATCGGGGCGGTGCCTCCCTCTACCTTATCCATCGAGATATAAAGCAGGAAAATGGCCGCCTGAAAGATATTCAGGCCGATCAGCTTCTTGGTATAATTGGGTTTGGTGATCACGGCATAAAGGCCGATCAGCAGCAGAAACGCGAAAACCCAATAATTATATAGCCCTAAAAGATCCATCATGATCTGTGCTCATGTCCGGCGAATGCATGAAAAATGGTCAGCATCACGCTGGCAACTGCAAGCCCCACACCAAATTCGATCAGGATGATGCCCAAATGCTGGCCGGCCACCGGATCGGATGACAAAACGGAATAATCCAGCAGATTGCCCCCCAGCAAAAGCGTGACACCCCCAACCCCCGCATAGATGAAGGCCCCCAAGCAGGCGAGGCCAAAAATCAGCTTTGGCGGCATCAGGCGGCGGGCCACATCGCCTGAATAAAGCAGAGCATATAAAATCAGCGCCGTGGCAATGATGGTGCCCGCCTGGAAGCCGCCGCCGGGGCCAAAATCCCCATGAAACTGCACATATAGACCAAATAAAATGATGAAAGGGATGAGGATTTTGCCAACCACCCGTGGGATCTGCTGATGATAAAGACCATCATTGATCGCCGCCTCATCCAATTTTGCGCGGGGAAAGCCCAATAGGGATAGAACCCCGATGGCCGCGGTCAGCACCACAAAGACCTCGCCCAACGTATCATAGCCCCGGAAACTGGCGAGAATGGCCGTGACCACATTGGGCACATGAATGAGTTCTGGCGTTTTCTCAAGATACCATGGTGCCAGATATTGATGCACCGGCGCTGAAGGATCGCCCAATTGCGGAAATTGCAGGCTGGAAAACAGGATCACCATGGCCAGCGATGCCATCACCACAAGCCCTATACCCCGCTTGCGCGTGGGGCTGTGTTCATGTTCAGCGCTGAGCGCAATGGCGCCCAGAAAAAACACCGTCGCCACCCCGGCCCCCACGGCGGCCTCGGTCAGCGCCACATCGGCGGCATCCAGAACAAAGAAATTGGCGGCCATCAAAAAGCTGAAAATTCCGGTCAGCATAGCAGCCGCAAACAGATTGGGCGTTTCCACCACGGCCAGCGCCACGATCACCATCATGGTCAGCAAAAACAGGCTGAAAACGATCATCATGGCGCGTTTCCCTCGTTATCTGATGAGCCAAGCACCAAAGGCTTTGGCACATCCTTGCCATGCGCACGGGATTTGATCGCCGCATGGGCCAGCGCATAGCCCGCTGTGGGGCTGGTGAACAACAAGAAAAGCAGGATCGCCAAAAGCTTGATGCTGGCCAAAGTGAAGCCGGATTGCAAAAGAAGGCCCAAAACAACCAAAAGCGCACCACCGGTATCGGCCAGGCTGGCTGCATGCATCCGGGTGAAAAAATCGGGGAAGCGCAGCATCCCGATGCCGCCGATCAAAACAATCAAAGGCCCACCAATCAGACAAATCCAGCTTAAAATTTCAATGAGTTGATCCATCACAGGGCCTTTCCATCCGCGGCACCCTTTTCGGCATGATCCGCAACAGGATTTTGCGCTTCCAATGCCCTGTTGCGGGCACGGCGCTCAACAAATTGCAAAACGGCCACAATGCTTACAAAATTGATCAGGGCATAAGCTAGGGCCAGATCGAGAAAATCCGGCCGCCCCGATAGGAAAGAAACCACCGCGAGGAACAAAACAGTTTTCGTGCCAAACATATTGGCAGCCAGAATCCGATCATAAACCGAAGGCCCCACCACCGCACGGGCGATGGCCAAACACATAGTGACCAGCAAAGCCAGACTTGCCCCAATGAACATAGGCTCAGTTTTCTCCGCTGAAATTAAGAGTACGGCGCGACATAGCCGCGATCCCGGACAAGGCATCGCGATCATCAAGGCTATGAACCAGCAAAACGCCCTGCAACATATCGCAGGTGACCGTACCCGGTGTGAGGGTGATGGAATTGCCCAAAATCACCTGCCCCAGATCATGGGGATTTTCGGCTTCGAATTTCAAAAAGCCAGGGCTGATATCAAGCTTTGGCGAGAGAATGGCGCGGATCACCGCAAAATTGGACTGGGCGATTTCCTTGAGCAACCACATCCAATAGCCAAGAATGGACAGACCAAGCTGCACCGGCACCGTATCTTTGGTGATGATCCCAAGATGGCGGGAAAGCCAGATCACAAAAAGGCATGAACCAAGCCCCAAGGATAACAGAAGCGGCTCATAGATCCCCGACCATAAAAGCCAGGTGCCACAAAGCGCCAAAAATAAAACAAGACTTCTGATCATGCCCCTCAATCGCCATTTTTTTGAATGATCGTTTTAATGTTCAGCCTGATGCCAAGCGGCACGCTGACATGTGACTACAAAGAAACGTGGCCCTTGTAAATGATCAGTCGAAAAATTGCCTGTATGTGGGGTCTTTCCGGATAATTTCAGGGCAAATTTTCAACCAAAAAGAACCCATTCTGCTGATCAGAACATGCGATACCCCCTCACCAAACCACATGTTCAATATCGGTGAAATCGATTTTTGAACCATCCTCAAAGCTGATCGTACCCGATACATTTTCGCCCAGATCAAGCAGATTGCCGCTGAGATTGCTTCCCTCGAAACTGGCACCATTTTCGATGGCAATGGTCCAATCCTGCCCATTGCCAACGGCGGCGGATATGTCGATCACATCCGTCCACGCCCCATCGCCGCCATCGATGCGATCACGGCCAGCATTGGCCTCGATCAGGAAAATGTCCGCGCCTTCGCCCCCATCAAGACGATCATTGCCCTCGCCACCCGACAGAACATCATTGCCAGCACCGCCATCGAGGCGATCATTGCCCTGAAGGCGTCCGCCGATCAGTATGTCGTCGCCATCGCCGCCGAACAGCTCATCGTTCCTTGTCCCGCCATCGATGACATCATTGCCCGCACCGCCTTCGATATGATCCTGGCCATCACGACCGAAAATTTCATCGTCACCGTCGGTGCCCACAAGACGATCATTCTGATTGGTGCCCTCGATCACCTGCCCCGGCGTAGCATCCCCACCGTCAGCGGAGAGGCTATCGCCAGCAGGAGGCAGCGCAATTTTGATGCTGGCGCTATCACGACCGCCCGCAGCATCCGTCACCTCGATGGTAACAAGGCGCTCGCTTTCGCCTTCCGCCCCCAGGCGGCTTTCATCGGCAATGCGCAGGTCCCCGTTCACAGGATCAATGCTGAAAGCCCCATCCTCATTGCCGCCACTGATGGCAAAGGTCAAAGCCCCACCCTCGGGATCTGTGGCATCGAAATCAAACACCGTCATGCCATCACTGATCCCACCCGACAGATCAACCGGCACCGCCCCATCATCGGGCAATTCCACAGGCACAGGATCAAAACGGATCGATTTCAGCGTGAAATCAGAATTATCGCCCGTTGGTTTTCCGGTAACATCAATCGCCTCGATCCTGATCGCGGCAATGGCCGCCCCGCCCACACCCAAGCTGAAGGCAAAAGATGACCCCGACAGCTTTGTGCCGGTATCAGGGCTCATCACCCCGGTGGCAATAACCTGGCCCTCGGCATCAAAGGCCGTCCATCGGCCTTGTTCGCCACCCGGAAATTCACCTTCGATCTGGCGTTCAGTGATCAATTCCACATTGCTCACCGGCTCATCAAAATTGATGGCCAGCGATTCCGATGTTCCACTTTCGGCCATAAAATCGATCTGCGTGCCGATCCGCCCGCCGCTCACCCCGATGCCATTAGAGGCATTCACCGCCAGATTGACCGGATTACCATCGGCACCCTGTGCCGTTATGGTGGCAAAATCACCCAATCGACCGCTCGAACCATCTGCGGGATCGATCACCAAAGTGCTGGCATCAAGGCTGGTTGTGCCCTCGACTTCAGAAGCAACCGTCAGGATCGGCACATCATTGGTGCCCGCCACCTCAATGCTGATGCGCTCTTCGCTCACCCCGCCCCGGCCATCATCCACCTGATAGGTGAAGCTGACGCTGCGGCTTTCCCCCAAGCCCAAATCCTGAAAATCATCACCGGGATCAAAGCTGAAGCTGCCATCGGCATTCACCACCACCGAGCCTTCATCCGGCCCTTCGAGAAGGCTGAAGCTCAAGACATCGCCATCACCATCAATGGCAAAAAGCTGGCCATTGACGACGGGCCCATCCTCAACAGCAGAGACGAGCCCCGGAATGGCCATCGGCACATCATTCACATCCTGCAGGCGCACCACAAGATCACCCTGATCGGTGCCGCCCTTGCCATCCGAGACCTCGATCACCAGACGATGTTCGGCCTTTGCATTGAAATCAAGGGCATCGCCATTGGCAACGGTGACGATACCGGTCACAGGATCGATGCTGAAGGCCCCATCCTCATTGCCCGAGATAATCGAGAAGACGAGATCATCGCCATCGAGATCGCTGCCATCGAAATCCGCCACCAATGTTCCATTGGCGGCTTTTTCCGAGAGTTCTGCCTCATAGCCATCCGCACCGGCCACAGCAGGCGGAATTTTATCGAAACTGACTGATTTCAAAGTGAAATCGGAATTATCGCCGGATGCTTTTCCGGTGACATCAATGGCTTCGATCTTAATCGAGAAAACCGGCACGCCGCCGGTATCGATATCATAGCGCACGGATGAACCCGATAAGCGGGTGCCTTCATCCAGATTGAGCAATCCGGTGGCCACGATATTGCCATCGGCATCAAAAGCCGTCCACCGGCCCTGCTCACCGGTTGGAAATTCATTTTCAATCTGCCGTTCGCTGACCAGCGACACATTCACCACCGGGCCATCAAAGTTCAGGGTCAGGGCCTCGGATGCACCGCTATCAGCCATGAAATCGATCTGGGTGCCGATCCGCCCGCCATTCACCCCGATGCCATTCCCATTGGTGAGCGCCAGATCGGCGGGATGGCCATCCGCCCCGCTAGAGGTAATGGTCACGAAATCGCCCAGCCGCCCCATCGACCCATCATTGGGATCAATCACAAGGCCGGTTCCATCAAGGCTCACATGCTCGATCCCCGATTGATTGAGGCTCAGGATCGGCGGATGATTGGGATCGGCCAATGTCACCTGCAAGGAAGCCCGATCCACACCACCATGAGGGTCGCTCACCTCAACCACCAGATTACGGATCGCACCATCCGAAAGATCAGGCTCCACGCCGGGCGCGAAGGTCACCACCCCGGTGGCGGCATCGATCAGGAAGGCCCCATCCTCATTGCCTGAAATGATCGAGAAAACGAGATCATCGCCATCAATATCGCTGGCCCCAAAATTGGCGACAAAAGCCGGATCGGATGCGGATTCGATCACCGCACCCCCACCAAGGCTGATCTCCTGCCCGGCTGGTGAGGTATCCACAAGGGGATCGGTGCCCGTAAAATCAAAGCCCATCGCCATGGCCGGATCACCGGTGGCAACCCCGCCTTCGGCATCGGTCGCGATATCCCCGGCGCTGCGCACCCCATCGAATATCTGAACCCCGTGAATGGTGCCGGAAAATTCCTGCGCAGGATC
>BAYV01000002.1 GCA_000710935.1 Iodidimonas nitroreducens
ACGATCTCCCGCCCGCACCCATCATATCACAGCCCCAACACACAGGGGTCCATCTCGTGAAGGGCTGAACACGCCAAAGATGGATCCCGGCTCAGCGGCCGGGGTGACGAAATTTATATGAAGTGCTCACAACTTGCGTCATCCCGGGCCCCCTCTTTCGTCACCCCGGGCTTGACCCACAAAAATCGTCACCCCGGGCTTGACCCGGGGTCCACCTCGTGAAGGGCTGAGCACGCCAAAGATAAATCGCGGCTATGCCGGCGACAAGCTCTGTGCCGTGCTCGTAAAAATCGGCAAGCCCATGAAATTAAACCCAATGTTTTTATATCCGGGCTCCTGGAGCTTATACAATTTTTAAGAGAGTGAAGAAAAACAAATAAACTCTCTTAATAAATTCAAACAGTGAATCACATAATAATAGTCGCCTACGGAAACAATAACGTTGGTGATTAATCATGCGAATCAAAAGAAGCACAGCTCTCAATAGCATCATCTATTCTTTTTATACTCTTATCTGGTGTGTATCGGCACAGGCTGCGGTGCAAATCAATGAAATCGCCTGGATGGGGACGACAAACAGCGCCTCTGACGAATGGATCGAATTATATAATGATGGTCCGCAGGCGGTCAGCCTCGATGGCTGGCAAATTCGCGCCAGTGACGGCACGCCTGCTATCGCTTTGTCCGGGACGATTGCCGCAGGTGGATTTTTCCTCCTGGAGCGCACGGACGACGCTGGATGTGGCGACCTATGAGATCAATCTGCCCGGCATTGCCGATGCTATTATCGAGCGAGCAGCGGCTGGTGTTCCATTGCTTGCGGATTTCGATTGCTGAGATAAGGTCGGGTCGATTGTTCGCGGGAGCGAACCGTCGGCCCGAGACTTGTGGGGGCGAGACTTGGGGAGCAAAAGGCTGCGCATTGATAGCCTTGCCCTTTGTCCTCACAGGATGATGGGTTCTGAATAAAATAAGGGCTCAGGAGCAAAACTCCCAAGCCCTTATCTTTATTGGCTCCCCGGGCCGGACTCGAACCAGCGACATAGTGGTTAACAGCCACTCGCTCTACCAACTGAGCTACCGGGGATCAGATCGGGCCATGAGCTTTGAAAAGCCCTGTTTGGCCAGATCAGGAAACCTGATGATCTTTGGCTGTGCAGCCAATGGCGCCCCGTATAAGACGAAAAATTTATCCTGCCAAGCCCAAGTTTCAGATTTTTTTCCGAAACGTGATATTTTGGATCAGATTGTAAAATATTCTGACAAATCGGCTTTTATGGCGTGGTTTTTGTCAGGATTTTTGACATAAAGACCATATTTTAAATAGGCGCAAACAACAAAATCCTTATTTATGAATGCCTTATAGGCTTGGCACCATCATTGCATTAATAAAGTTTTAACAAAAATCAGGATGGAAAGATGCATGTTTTGCTAAAAATGACGGCTGCGGCTTTATGCAGCCTGGCCTTTTCATCGATTGTTCAGGCCATGCCTGTGTTCGATGAATTTGGTCCTTTGGATGAGGCGACCTTTGGCGGTGATGGTATTCCCAATCAGAATGTTGCTATTTCCGGCGGGCAGGGGGTGACTTCGGGGCAGGATATTTTCACTCTGACGCTTGGTCTCACGGCGCATCAGCGCTTTTTTAATCCGGTGCTTACCCATGATGGTGCCGGAACCTTCACCGCAGGGGCGGGCACCAGTTTCAGCCCCGGCGGCGTTGAAGGCGCGCTTTGGAATTTCGCATTTTTCGTTGGTGTTGAGGGGGCGACCATCGCAGATCTTGTCAATGATGGTTATTCGTTCATTCTGTCTTTTGATTTTGATCCGTCTGATGCTGTTGATGCGGGCACGATCCTTTTGGATGGCGCCACGGGTTCGGTTGTGCAAGGCAGCCAGAATCTGCTGTTCTCTTTCCTCAGTGATGGTATCCCCGGACTTGTGATCCCGCCCTTGGGTTCCTTTGATCCCAATATCGGGGGCTTATACAGCTTCAGCCTCACGGCTTTGAACACATCGGGCAATGTGCAGGTGAACCCTGTAGTTGCGGGGATTGATGTGCGCGTTGTGGCGGTGCCGGTGCCTGCCAGCCTGCTGTTGTTTGGTTTTGGCCTTTTGGCTGCGGGTGCAGCTTTTCGTCGTCGCCAAGCCTAAGGCAACAACTCGGCCATCAAGGCATTTTCGAGCCAATTAAGCGCGGACCGGTCAGCCGGTTCGCGTTTTTTATGCTGCCGCGTTCTTGGAAGACGTGCCCGCGTGAAAGATGGAGGCCCGGGCCGGAATCGAACCGGCGTGCAAGGATTTGCAGTCCTCTGCGTAACCACTCCGCCACCGGGCCATCAGGGGGCGAGGCGGGCATATAGCAAAGCTATCGCCCCGGCGCAATGAATAAGCGGATAAAAGCAGCAAAAGAGCGTGAGCGGGCGTTGTCAGATTTGTCAGCACTGTTTATAAGTCCTCGCCATAGGCGCTTCATGAAGGATCAATCCACGATGAGACAATCCGCTTTTCCCGCCGCCTCTCAGGGCGATATCTCCAAGGCCGCGCGTTTGGCCATGATTGCCGGGCAGATTCGCCCCAATCGTGTGTCCGATGATCAGGTGCTGGCCGCTATTGAGGCGATCCCGCGGGAATCTTTCGTGCCCAAAGCCCTGCGCGGGGTTGCTTATGTTGATGAGGATCTGGAAATCGCCGATGGCCGCTATCTGATGGAGCCGATGATTTTCGCCCGGATGATCATGGAAGCCGAAATCAGGCCCGATGATGTGGTGCTGGATGTGGGGGCAGCCACGGGCTATTCCACGGCGGTTTTGTCAAAGCTTGCGGAAACCGTTGTGGCGCTTGAGGAACAAGACGATCTGCTGACACGGGCGGGGGCGAAGCTTGCGGAATTGGGCTGCGATAATGCCGTGGTGATCAAGGGCGATTTGACAGCCGGTGCCCCCGAACAGGGGCCATTTGATGTGATCGTTTTAAATGGTGCGGTTGAATATATTCCCGAAGCGCTGATCGGCCAGCTTGCCGATGGTGGGCGTTTGGTCTGTGTGCATGTGCATGATGGTCTGAGCCGCGCCCATGTGATGGTTAAAAGCGGCGATGCCGTGGGCGGACGCGATGTTTTTGATGCCTTTACACCAGTTTTGCCGGGCTTTTCCAAGGCACCCGCCTTCAGCTTTTCATCCGATGAGATTGGATGACGAGGTATGTCTTGATGGCGCGGGATAAAAGACCAGTGTGATGACCTGCCGATTTCGTGTCTTTATGTTCAGGTTTTTTAGGCTTTTATCCTTTTATGCAGAAATGGATGCTTGTTTCGCGATATCTCTTTCCGATATGGTTGGCGCACAATGCGAAGGACGGGCTTTGAACGGGCCCGGACCAAAATCGCAAAGATAATAAGCATGGCAGCGAGGCGGCCCGCAAAATCAAGGGCCAATCGGAGGATTTGAGCGACATGAAGATTTCCCGTTTTTTATTGGCAGCATCGGTTCTGGCCTATGGGTTAACCGGTTCTGTTCAGGCTGAAACTTTGCGAGAAGCGCTGGCAACAGCCTATAACAGCAATCCCGATCTTTTGGCGGCCCGGGCGTTTCAACGGTCCATTGATGAAGCCGTGCCCACGGCGATTTCAAACTGGCGGCCATCGATCAGCGGTCAGGTGCAGATGTTTGAATCGGATATTTCATCCACCACCATCCGCTCTACTGATGGTTCGATTGTGAACGACAATGATTTCAGCGGATCCAATGATGCCTATAGCGCCCGCATCGATCAGCCGATCTTTCGCGGTTTGCGCAATTTCAATCAGTATAAAGGGGCAAAGGCCGAAGTGCAGGCTGGCCGTGCCGATCTTTTAAGCACGGAACAGCAGGTTCTGCTTGATGCTGTGACCATCTATATGGATGTGCTGCGCGATGAAGCGGTGGTGCGTCTCAATGATAATAATATCACCGTGCTCACCCGTCAGTTGGAAGCCAGCAATGATCGCTTCCGCGTGGGTGAGGTGACCCGCACGGATGTGGCGCAATCTGAAGCCGCCCTCGCCGGGGCGCGGTCCACATGGATCCGCTCGCAGGCCACCCTTGATGGCAGCCGGGCCAATTATCGGCGGATCATCGGCATGTTCCCCGGAACGCTGGAAAGCGCCCCGGAATTGCCGCCTTTGCCCCAAAGCGAAGATGTGGCGGTTGATGTGGCGCTGGCGGAAAATCCGCTTGTGGTTTCGGCGCGCTTCACTGAAAAGGCGACCAAATTTGATGTCAATGAAGCCAAGGGCGCGGTTTTGCCCACAGTCAGCGCCTTTGCCGATTATGCGCGCCGGGAAAGCCCGACCCTGACCTTTGACCCCTTGCCAAATACCTTCGTGGATGCCAGCAATACTAATGAAAATACCCGCTATGGCATCACCATCGATATTCCCCTTTATCAATCGGGGGCTGAATATTCAGCAGTGCGCCGGGCCAAGCAGATCAATAATCAGCGGCGCTTGCAGGTTGTCTCGGCCGAACGTCAGGTGATGCAGAATGTGCGCATTGCCTGGGCCAATTATCGGGCGGCGCAGGCCAGCATCGAAGCCACCGAAGCGCAGGTCCGGGCGAATGAAATCGCCCTTGAAGGGGTGCGTCAGGAAGCGTCTGTGGGATCGCGCACTACCTTGGATGTTTTGGATGCGGAACAAATTCTGCTCGATAGCCGGGTGAATCTGGTAACCGCGCGCCGGGATGAATATGTGGCCGGATTTGCCGTATTGGAAGCCGTGGGTCGATTGAATGCCGCCTCGCTGGCATTGCCTGTAGACCTTTACAAGCCGGAAGAATATTATAGCGATGTGAAATGGAAGATCATCGGCTGGGGAACAGGTGATTAAATTGCTGCTCTAGTTCTGTTGAGGCTGGATTTTAGCAGAATTTTTTGTGATCATTAACACTCTTGCAGGTGTTTATAAGTCACCTTCGGTCTTTCATAATGAATTCTTGCTGGGGCCTTGATAATCATCAATGAATGAAACGGTCGAAAAAGAACCGACAATGGAGGAGATCCTCGCCTCGATCCGCCGCATCATTTCAGAAGATGCAGCGGATGAGGCGGAGCAGTCTTCGGCCTTGGCTCCGGAATCCGACCCGGAGCCGGAGCCGGAGCTTGAGGTTTCCGATGATGATGAGCCTGATCCGGAACCGGAAATCGAATATGAGCCGGAGCCCGAGCCCGAAGTTGATGATGAGCCCGAACCCGAGCCCGAGCCTTATGATGAGCCGGAGCCGGAGCCCGAACCAGACGTTGAGCCCGAGCTGGAAGACGATGTTTTCGATCTGACCGATTATGCGCCGCCCGAAGAAGACGCCATCGTTTCACCGGATACCGAGGCGCAAACTAGCGCCCGCTTTGCGGAATTATCGGCGATGCTGGTGGGTGGCTATGAAGGGGCGGGCAATACCCTTGAAGGTTTGGTGCGGGAAATGCTTAAGCCCATGCTGCGGGCCTGGCTTGATGAAAATCTGCCCCGGATCGTCGAAGATATGGTCGAGCGGGAAGTGGCACGTATCGCCGCGCGCGGTGGTCGCAAATAGGCATCCTCGTTGCTTGCCATGCCTCTACCGCTTATTAAAGGCGATGAACCCCGATTCACACAGCCTTTCATTGGCCTTTCTTGCGCTTTAAGTCTTTCTTCTGGCAGCCTTGCTGGCTAGAGTGCGCCCCGATCATGAAAGCCACAATGACTAGGACGGGCCGCGTTGATGGACAAGCATTATAATCCAGCCGAAATCGAACAGAAATGGTTCCCCCATTGGGAAGAAACGGGTGCCTTCAAGGGCGGGCAGCGTCCGGGGGCCGAGCCTTATTGCATCGTGATCCCACCGCCCAATGTCACCGGTTCTTTGCATGTTGGCCATGCACTTAATAACACTTTGCAGGATATTCTCTGCCGTTTTGAACGGCTGCGGGGCAAGGATGTGCTGTGGCAGCCCGGTGTGGATCATGCGGGCATCGCCACGCAAATGGTGGTGGAGCGCCAATTGGCCGCCGAAGGGCTGGATCGTCGGGAGATGGGCCGCGAAGCCTTTCTCGAACGGGTGTGGCAGTGGAAAGAGGAATCTGGCGGCACCATCGTCAATCAATTAAAGCGTCTTGGTTCGTCGGCGGATTGGTCGCGTTCGCGCTTTACGATGGATGAAGGCTTGTCGCAGGCGGTTTTGAAGGTGTTCGTGCACTATTATCGCGAAGGGCTGATCTATCGCGATAAAAGGCTGGTCAACTGGGACCCGAAATTCCGCACGGCCATTTCCGATCTCGAGGTGGAACCGCGCGAGGTCGATGGCTTTTTCTGGCATTTCGCCTATCCCATCGATGGCACGGATGAAACCATCACGGTTGCCACCACCCGGCCCGAGACTATGCTGGGCGATAGTGGCGTGGCCGTGCATCCTGATGACGAACGCTATACCCATCTGATCGGCAAGCAGGTGCGCCTGCCCCTCACCGATCGCCTGATCCCGATCATTGCCGATGAACATGCCGATCCCGAGCAGGGTTCGGGGGCAGTGAAAATCACCCCCGCCCATGATTTCAATGATTTCGAGGTGGGCAAACGCCATGATTTGCCGCAGATCAATATTTTCGATGCTCATGCAGCGATCAATGATCAGGCTCCCGAAAAATATCGCGGGCTAAGCCGGGAAGAAGCGCGGAAAGTCGTGGTCGCCGATCTCGATGCGCTTGGTGTGCTGGTCAAGATCGAGCCCAAGCGGATCATGATGCCCTATGGAGATCGCTCCGGCGTGGTGATCGAGCCCTGGCTCACCGATCAATGGTATGTGGATGCCAAAACCCTTGCCGAACCGGCGATCAGGGCCGTGCGCGAGGGGAAAACCCGCTTTGTGCCGGAAAACTGGACCAAGACCTATTATCAATGGATGGACAATATCCAGCCCTGGTGCATTTCGCGTCAGCTTTGGTGGGGGCACCAGATCCCGGCATGGTATGGGCCGGATGGCAGTATTTATGTTGCCTTTACAGAGGCCGAAGCGCAGGCCGAAGCCGGGCCGGATGTGGCCCTGACCCGCGATCCCGATGTGCTCGATACCTGGTTTTCCTCAGCCCTTTGGCCCTTTTCCACGCTGGGATGGCCTGATGAAACGCCGGAAGTGCAGCGCTTTTATCCCACGGCGACCCTTGTTACCGCCTTTGATATCATCTTTTTCTGGGTTGCCCGGATGATGATGGCGGGCCTCCATTTCATGGATGAAGTGCCTTTTCGCAACGTTTATATCACCTCGCTGGTGCGTGATGAAAAGGGTGAGAAGATGTCGAAATCCAAGGGGAATGTGATCGATCCTTTGGATTTCATCAATCAATATGGCGCCGATGCCCTGCGCTTTACCATGGCATCGCTGGAAACCCAGGGCCGGGATATCAAGCTTGCGGAAAGCCGGGTGGAAGGCTATCGCAATTTTGGCACCAAATTATGGAATGCCGCCCGTTTTTGCGAGATGAACGGCATTGGCGGCTCGGCGGATATCCTGCCGCCAAAGGCCGATCTGGCGGTTAATCGCTGGATCATCGGCGAGGTGGGCAAAACCGCACAGGCCGTGACCCAATCCTTGGATGCGTTCCGCTTCGATGGTGCGGCCAATGCCATTTATCATTTCACTTGGGGCAGCTTTTGCGATTGGTATTTGGAGCTGATCAAGCCCGTGCTTTTGGGGGATGATGGCCCGGAAAAAGATGAAACCCGGGCGGTGGCGGGCTGGGTTCTGGATCAGATTCTGGTGCTGTTGCACCCGTTCATGCCCTTTATCACCGAAGAATTATGGCATGGGCTTTTTGCGGGTGAGCGCGGCGATCTGATCAATGCCCGCTGGCCCACTATCGGGGCCGATGCGGTGGATCAGGCGGCCTTTGCCGAAATCAACTGGCTGATCAGCCTGATCAGCGCCATTCGCTCCGCACGATCCGAAGCCAATGTGCCCGCAGGCGCAAAGCTGCAGGTTTTGTTGCAAGAAAAAGATGCGCGCAAGCTGTCATGGCTCGGTCGGCATCGCGATCTGATCATGCGGATGAGCCGTTTGGCGGATATTGCCATTAGTGATGAACTGCCGGGCAAAGGGGCGGTGCAATTCATTGTGGAGGGGACGAGCGGGGCCATTCCGCTGGAAGGGGTCATCGATATTGCCGAAGAAACGGCGCGGCTTGCCAAAGCGATTGCCAAGATCGAGGGTGAGATCAAGGCCCTGTCCGGTCGCTTATCAAACGAGAAATTTGTTGCCAATGCGCCGCCCGAGGTGGTGACAGAGGCCCGCGCGCGATTGGAACAGGAGCGTGAAACCCTTGATAAACTGCGTGCGGCCAAAAACCGTTTGGCATAAGTTTCGGGAAAGGACAGCCTTTATGGTCGCTCAAGCGTTTAAAGCAGGGCTCGTCTTCAGAGGCGTTCTGGCGGCTTTTTCTCTGTCACTTTTCATCGCGATGATGCCCGCTGCGGCACAGGATGATGTGTGGCGGCCCCTTGATCCGGAAAATGCGCTTTATCTGGAAATGGAGCGGGGCCGGGTGGTCATCGAGCTTGCCCCCGATCTTGCCCCCCAAAATGTGGCGCAGTTAAAAAAGCTGGTGCGCGAAGGCCGCTATGAAAATAGCAGCTTTTATCGGGTGATTGAAAATTTCGTGGCGCAGGCGGGGCTGCAGGGCAGGGCGGATGATATCGCCCCGGTGGTGGCAGAATTTGAATGGGATGTGGGCCGGCTCGACGGTTTCTCCCCTATAGAAACCGATGATCCTTACGCCCCCATAACGGGTTTTTACAAAGGCTTTCCGCTGGGTCGGGATGCCGGTATGACGCGGGAATGGGCGATCCATTGCCCTGCTGTGATGGCCATGGCGCGGGGCAATGAAGCCGGTTCGGCAACATCGGAATTTTATATCACCATCGGGCAGGCGCCGCGCCATTTGGATCGCAATTTAACGGTGATTGGCCGGGTGCTCATGGGGATGCGCTTCATCGAAGGGGCGCATCGTGGCAATCGTGATATCAATGGCGGGGTGATCGCGGATCGCACGCTGCAAACGCCGATCAAATCCATGGCCATCGCCGCTGATCTGCCACCGGGCGAGCGCACAAGGCTTGAGGTGATCAATACCTCCCATCCGCGTTTTCTGGCGCAGGTCGAAGCCTTGCGCAATCGCACGGGGGATTTCTGGAAACACCGCCCATCGGGGATGATCGATATCTGCACCGTGCCGGTCAGCATTCGCCCCGGAAATTAAGTTCAGAATTTTTGGCGGCCATCAGTAGCCGCTTTTTCAGGCGGCCGCCTTGGTTTTGCGTAGTTTTGCCAATCCGCGCACAAGCTGCAAAACGATCTTCAGCCGCCGGTTCACATCTTCGGCCCGGGCCAGATAAACCAGCTTGTGATCGGGGCGCAATTTGGCAGTGATCGTTTGTTTTGAAATGAATTCGACCAGACCGGCGGGATTATCGAAATGATCGCGATGAAAGCTGATAGTGATGCCTTTGGGCCCGGCATCGGCCTTTGAAATGCCCGCATGGATACAGGCGATCTTGATCTCGATCACCGCCAGAAGCTGTTCCACTTCCGCAGGGATCGGGCCGAAACGATCAATCAACTCGGCGGCAAAGCCATCGATTTCCGCTTTCGATCCCAGATCGGCAATGCGCCGATAAAGGGCCATGCGCAGATTGAGATCTTCCACATAGCGTTCGGGGATGAGGACACTGGCCCCCACATTGATCTGTGGCGAAAGGGCCGCGTGGCTTTCGTCTTCCGCGCTCGCCCCGCCGGTGCGGGCTTCGGCCACCGCTTCTTCCAGCATCTGCTGATAAAGCTCGACCCCCACCTCGCGGATATGGCCTGATTGTTCATCGCCCAAAAGATTACCCGCCCCGCGAATATCCATATCATGGCTGGCAAGGCTGAAACCGGCCCCCAGAGTATCAAGGGATTGCAGCACCTCAAGCCGCTTTTGGGCACCTGTGGTCATCATTTTATTGGCGGGATATGTGAGATAGGCATAAGCGCGGGTTTTCGAGCGGCCCACCCGGCCACGCAACTGATAAAGCTGCGCCAGCCCAAACATATCGGCCCGGTGGATGATCAGGGTATTGGCGCGGGGAATATCCAGCCCCGATTCGACGATGGTGGTGGAGAGCAGAATATCATAGCGCCCCTCATAGAACGAGGTCATGGTGTCCTCGATCTGGCCGGGGGGCATCTGGCCATGGGCTGTGATGAATTTCACTTCCGGCACATTGTTTTTCAAAAAAGCGGCGGCCTCTTCCAGATCGGCAATGCGCGGCACCACATAAAAGCTTTGGCCACCCCGGAAATGCTCGCGCAGAAGGGCTTCGCGGATGATCATGTCATCAAAAGGCGAGATAAAGGTGCGCACGGCCAGACGATCCACCGGCGGGGTGGCGATCAGCGAAAGATCGCGGATGCCCGACATGGCAAGCTGCAAGGTGCGCGGAATGGGGGTGGCGGTGAGGGTCAGCACATGCACATCGGCCTTGATTTGCTTCAGCTTTTCCTTGTGACCCACGCCAAAATGCTGCTCTTCATCAATGATCAAAAGCCCAAGGCGCTTGAAGCTGATGGTTTTGCTTAAAAGCGCATGGGTGCCGATGATGATATCCACCGTGCCATCGCGCAGGCCTTCCTTGGTGGCCTTCACATCCTTGGCAGAGACCAGCCGCGAGATCTGTTCCACCCGGATGGGCAATCCCCGAAAACGTTCGGTAAAGCCCTGATAATGCTGACGGGCAAGGAGGGTGGTGGGGGCAATGATCGCCACCTGATGGCCCGACATGGCCGCAATGAAGGCGGCGCGCAGGGCCACTTCGGTTTTGCCAAAGCCCACATCGCCGCAGATCAGCCTGTCCATCGGTTTGCCGGACAGCAGATCGCTGGTTACATCCTCGATGGCACGTAGTTGATCTTCGGTTTCGGCATAAGGAAAGCGGGCGGCAAATTCATCATAAAGGCCGGTGGGGGCTTCAAGCTGTTCGGCCTGTTTCATGGCTCGGGCGGCAGCGATCTTGATCAGCTCTTCGGCCATATCGCGGATGCGCTTTTTCATCCGGGCTTTTTTCGCCTGCCAGGCATGGCCGCCCAGCTTATCCAATTCGCTGCCCATCTCTTCAGAGCCATAGCGGGTCAGCACATCGATATTTTCGACCGGCACAAAAAGCTTATCGCCATCGCGATAGACAAGGGCGACACAATCATGGGGCGCGCCCGAAACCTCGATCATATGCAGGCCGATGAACCGCCCCACCCCATGATCGGAATGAACGACGAGATCGCCCGGTGAAAGGGATGACGCATCGCGCAGGAAATCTTCGGCACGACGGCTTTTGCGGCCCTTGCGGATCAGGCGATCCCCCAAAAGATCCTGTTCGGTGATGAGCACCAGATCGGGGGTTTCAAAGCCATGCTCCAAAGTCAGAACCACCAGCACCAGCTGATGGGCGGGCAGGCGGCTCACATCCTGCCAGCTATCGGCGATTGCGGTTTCCACCATGCCATGATCGGCCAGCACCATTTTCATGCGCTGGCGGGCCCCATCGGAATAAGCGGCGATCATCACCTGCTTTTTCTGTTTCAGGCAGGCGCGCACATGATCACGCAGGCACTCATAAACATTGAGCTCGCGATTGAGCCGCTCGGGCGCGAAATCCCGCCCTGATTTGCCATGGAAATTGATCAGATCGGCACTGTCTTCGGCGGCAAAGGGCGAGGCAAGGCGGGCAGCGCGTTCATCAAGCAGATCATCCCATTCATCATGGGCCAGATAAAGCTTTGCGGGGGGCAGGGGCTTATAGGGCGATGACAGGGATTGCGGGGCTGAGGCTATTGAGGCCGAGCTGGCGGCCTGTTCCTTGCGGCTTTGGTGATAATCGCGAATGGCTTCAAAGCGCCGCTTCGCGGCTTCGGGAACCTGATGATCAAGGGTGAGCAGCGCGCCGGGCAAATAATCGAACAGGGTTTCCATGCGATCATGAAACAGGGGTAGCCAATGTTCGGCCCCTTGATAGGCGCGCCCTTCGCTGATCGCTTCATAAAGCGGATCATGCTCGCTCACGGCCCCAAAGTTTTCCACATAAGCGCGGCGAAAACGCTTGATCGTGTCGGGTTCAAGGGAAAATTCAGCCAGTGGCCGCAAATCAAGACTCTCAAGATTTCCGGTGGTGCGCTGGCTTAAGGGATCAAAGGCCCGCAATTGATCAAGCTCATCACCAAAAAGATCAAGGCGCACCGGCTGTTCGGCATCGGCCGGGAAAATATCGATCAGGCCGCCCCGCTGGGCAAATTCGCCCGGCTCGGTTACCTGGCTGGCGCGGCTATAGCCACTGCGGCTGAGAAAGGCGATCAGGGCTTCGGTATCGATGCGCTGGCCCACCTTAGCGGCAAAGCTTTTTCCGCTGACAAAGTTGCGCGATGGCACGCGCTGGGTGGCGGCGGCAATGGTGGTGAGCACGATCTGTGGGGGAAAAGGCTGGCCCTGCTTTTTAGCTTCAGGCTTTGATTGCCGGGCAAGGGTGCTGAGCGCGGCCATTCTGCGGGCCATGATCGCCCCATGGGGGGAAACCCGATCATAAGGCAGGCAATCCCATGCGGGCACGCTAACAATATCAATATCGGGGGCAAAAAAGGCGATCTGATCGGCGAGTTCGGACAGGCGTTTGTCTTCGCGGGCGATGTGCAGGATTGGCACCCGCCCCAAGGTGGAGGCGGCTACGCGCGCCAGATCCGCTAAGATAAGGGCATCAAAGCCCTCGGGCACTCCGGCAAGGGTTTTGCGGCGATCAGCAATCAATAATGAGGAAAAATCGGCCATGGCTTGGGATCAATCCCCGATTTTCACATAATCGAGCTTTTGCATCAGCCGCATCAGCTTGGTATCGAAAAGGGCCGGGATGGGCTCGGATTTCATGATCCAGGCGAGAATATCGCGGTCGCTTTCTTCCAAAAGCCGCTCAAACCAGGCAAGGGTTTCCTGATCCCAGCCTGCTACATGATCGCGGACAAAATGGCCCAGAATGATATCCGCTTCCTTCACGCCCCGATGCCAGGCCCGGAAAACCAGCCTTTTTCTGCGTGTTTCCAGATCAAGATCATCATTGGGAAGCGTTTCTGCCATGGGGTTCACATTCGTCTGAAGATGAAAAAATGCGCCGCAATATGCGGGCAGCGTGGCGGCGGACTATAAAAGCCGGATGCCTGTGGGTCCAGCCTCAAAGCAGTGGAAACTGTGATCAAAGGCGCTTGCCATCCAGATGCAGTCAGCACAGGATGGGCCGCAAAAAATAATGTGGATGAAGGGGAAAAATACGCATGACCCTATCGATATTGGAAAAAAATCCCCGGCTTCTCGTCAGGCCGGTGTCAAAGCAGGATATTCCGGCCCTGATCGGTACCCGCGTGGATAAAAAAACCAATCGCTATACCGGCTGGGATCATCCCGATACTGAGGGGTGGGTGCGGGAGATGGTGGCGGAAATGGAGTCTAAATCGCCCGGGGAGGATGGACCTTCGGGGACTTGGTATCAATATGCCATCGTCGATCGCTCCACCGGCGAGACGGCGGGCGATATCGGCGTGGGTTTTGGCATTCCGGGGCCGCAACAGGCTGAGATCGGTTATCGCCTGCTCGATAGTTTTCAAGGGCGTGGGTTGGCGGGTGAAGCGGTCGGGATGATGGTGGATCATCTGTTCTCTGAACGCGGGCTTCACCGGCTCACGGCGGCGGTGGTAGCGCCCAACCAACCTTCGATCAGGCTTTTGGAAGCGCTTGGTTTCCGTCGCGAAGGGGTGTTCAGAAAGTCTTTCCTGTGCGATGGGGAATGGCTGGATGATTATTTTTATGCCCTGCTCAATGAAGAATGGCGGGGGGCCCGTGTCCCACGGGGTTGATTTCGCTGATCGTGGGAAATGCCTATGCGCCCATCCGTTTTATTTCCGCTATTTGCCGATGTGATCAGGCTGCCCGGTATTGGTCCGCGCAATCAGGCCCTTTATCAGCGCCTGTGCGGGGATCGGGTGATCGATCTTTTGTGGCATCTGCCGGTGGGGCTTGTTGATAGGCGGGCGCGCCCACGGATCGCTGAAATTAATGAGGGGGAAATCGTCACCCTCAATGTGGTGGTCGATCAGCATCAGCCTGCCGCGGCCCAGAGCAAAACCCAAAGGGTTCTGGTGCGCGATGACAGCGGTTTTCTGACGTTGGTTTTTTTCCATGCGCGCGGGGATTGGCTGATGCGCAGCCTGCCGGTGGGCGAGGCGCGGCTGATTTCGGGCCGGGTCGAGATGTTTCAGGGTCGCCCCCAGATCACCCATCCCGATTATATCCTAAAGCCGCAGGATGCCGATCAGATACCGCTTTTGGAGCCATTATATCCCCTCACCCAAGGGTTGGGACAAAAGCAGCTTCGCAAAGCCCTGATCGGGGCGATGGATGCCATACCGGCCTTGCCCGAATGGCTGGATGCGGCACTTTTGGACCGCGAAGGCTGGCCCGCATGGCCGGTGGCGATTAAAACGGCACATCAACCGCAAACGACGGATGATCTCGATCCCCAAAGCCCGAACCGGCGGCGCCTGGCTTTCGATGAGCTATTTGCCCATCAACTGGCTTTGGGGCTGGTGCGGCATCGATCCCGGCGGCAAAAGGGACGCGCCTTAGAGGCCAATGCCGCCGATCAGCAAAAAATCCTCGATGCCTTGCCCTGGCCGCTGACCGGCGATCAAAGGCGGGCGCTGGATGACATTCTAGCCGATCTGGCGCGGCCCGAAGCCATGCTGCGGCTGGTGCAGGGGGATGTGGGATCGGGCAAGACGATCATCGCTTTTCTGGCCATGGCGGCGGCTGTGGGGGCGCGGGTGGGAGGGATTAATGATCGCGCAGGATTGCAGGCGGCAATGCTCGCCCCTACCGAAATTCTGGCGCGGCAGCATCTCGATGCCCTCAGCCCTTTGGCCGAAACGGCGGGCTTGCGGCTCGGCTTTTTGAGCGGGCGGGTGAAGGGCCGGGCGCGGGCCGATATTTTGGCGGCATTAGAGCGGGGCGAGATCGATATTCTTATCGGCACCCATGCCCTGCTCACCACAGATGTGCAATTCCATGATCTGGCTTTGGTGGTGGTGGATGAGCAGCACCGCTTTGGGGTGTTTCAAAGGCTGGCGCTGGCCGAAAAGGCGGGCCATGCGGTGGATGTGCTGGTGATGACCGCCACCCCCATTCCGCGCACCCTCACTTTGGGGCTTTATGGCGATATGGATGTGAGCCGGATCGTTCTAAAACCGCCGGGCAGAAAGCCCATCGATACGCGCGTGATCTCGCTTGATCGGCTTGATGCGGTGGTGGATGGGATCGGGCGGGCGATGCGGGCGGGGGCGCAGATTTATTGGGTTTGCCCTTTGGTTGAGGAGTCGGAAAAAAGCGATCTGGCCGCTGCCGAAGATCGCCACGCCCATTTGCAGCAGATTTTCGGATCAAAGGTGGGGCTGGTGCATGGCCGAATGAAGGCGGCAGAAAAAGATGCCGTGATGGCGGATTTCAAGGCCGGGGCGCTTGCAATTCTGGTGGCGACAACGGTGATCGAGGTGGGGGTGGATGTGCCCAATGCCACGATCATGGTGATCGAACATGCCGAGCGTTTTGGGCTGGCACAATTGCATCAGTTGCGGGGCCGGGTGGGGCGGGGCGCGGCGGCATCCACCTGCCTGCTTTTGCGTGCCGCCGATGCGGGGGAGGTGGCCCGCACCCGGCTTAATATCATGCGCGAAACCGAAGATGGCTTTGTGCTGGCGGAAGAAGATTTGCGCCTGCGTGGTGCGGGCGATGTGCTGGGCACCCGCCAATCGGGCCTGCCGGATTTTCGCTTGGCCGATCTGGAAGCCCATGGCGATCTGATGGCGATGGCGCGCGATCATGCCCGCCTTGTGATGACCCGCGATCCCGAACTGAAAGGTCCGCGCGGCGCGGCTTTGCGGGTTTTGCTCTATTTATTCGAGCGCGATGCGGCGGTGAAATATCTCAAAAGCGGCTGAAGATCCGGGATCATAATGGCGTGGCAAAAGATATATAGGGTTGATCTGTAAAATATTTTTACAGGCTCGATCTTTGTCAATTCTCCAAGATTGGCCCGCTAAATCCTTCATTTATAAACAAATAATTAATCATCTTGCCATCCCATCGACCAAATGGCCTGAAAACCCCGGAAAGCAGGCCATGAAGCTGTCAGAATATTTATCACTTTACGGATATTCAAATTCCGAAAACAGAACAAATTATTGAATTATATGAATTTTTAATTTTGGCACGGGATGTGCATTCGTATGGGCATGACTGACCCCTCGGCGTGTCGGAACAAATGTGGGGCGGGTGTGTAACGTGGTTTTAAGGAGAGATAAGATGTTGAAAAAAATAGCTCAATTAGGGGTGCCTGCGCTGCTTTTGGCCTCCCTGTCCGTTGGTTCCGCACATGCGCTTCCACGGTCTGTTTTTGATTTTGGTGGAAGCACCGTTTTTGAAGATGATAGCGGTGAATTTGTTCTGCGCCAGCAGCAGGATGGTTCATTTGCGCCAGTTCTGGGTGAAATTCAGATCGGGGATATTTTCGGCGGGGTGATCGATATCTCTAGCATCGGTGGCACGGCATTGGATACCCTTAATACCGAAATCACCGGCGTGTTCTTGACTCAGGTTCGGGGCATCAGCAATATCGGTACATCTCAGGTGCAAACCACTGCGGGGTCTGAATCCTTTGCCAGTGGCACTATTGATTTCGAAGCCGTGGATCCAACATTCTTCAGTACCATTCTTGGGATTGCTGAACCGGTTGCTGCCGGCACCGCAACGATACTTTATGAAGATACCGACAATGATTTCTCATTCTTTGCCAATGACATTACCGATATCGCAGGCTCGATCGCCACAGCCGTGGATGGTAATCGCTTCCTGAGCACGGTTTTTGCTGCGGATTCCATGTTTCAATCCAATGGCGTGCCTTTGAACACCACCACGTTCGGCGGTGTTGGCATTACGGGTAATCCCATTGCCGGGGTGTCCGAACTGGGCTCGTTCTTTTTCAATCTGGATGTGGGGCAATATTTCGGCCCCGGCTTTCTGCTGAGCAACAAGGTCTTCGGCAGCGGCAGCCTGCAATTCCCCACCACGCAGAATGGCGGGAACGTGTTTCCGGTGCAGGATGATCTTCAGTTCAGCATTCAGGTTCCTGTGCCTGCCACCCTTGGCTTCATGGGTCTTGGGCTTCTGAGCCTTGGTCTGATTGGCCGTCGCCGCAAAAGCATCTGATGGCTGCGATCTCGTAAACCTGATAAAAAACCCCTCGAAGCAGCTGGCTTCGGGGGGTTTTGCTATGGGCGCTTAAATCAGGAATTGCCGCTCATTCTTTCTCGGTAAACAAGCTGGCTTTCTCGGTAAACAAGCTGGATAAAGGCTGGCGCACAGAGCGCGAGGCAACCGGCCTGCGCGATCGCCCAATGCGGCCGGGGAAAATCACCGCATCGCTGGAACAGGCCATCACGGAATCAAAAAACTGGCCGATGGCCTTGGCCTTGATGTCGGTTCTGCTTTCAGACCAGCGCTGTTCATGGCTTGCCCCATGGGTAAAAATAAGCGGCGCATAGGATGGCTGGATCGAAAGCCCCATGGCATGGGCCGTCAGCCAGAAACGCTGCATATGCTGGCCCGCCATGATCCAGTCCTGATCGGGTCTTGCGCCTGTATCCTGATCCCAGCACAGGGCAAAATGCGCCGCGCAGTTCATTCCGGGCAGAATATCCAATTGCAGGCTGGCAGCCCAGGCCCCCCCCAACAGGCGATTGAGAATTTTTGTGCGCGACCATTTTGCATTGGCCCAGCGCATCAGCCGCACGGTCAGGGGATCAAGTCCCACTGATTGAGCGGGCATGCCCCATGGGCTGTGATCCGTTGAGAAATTAACGGCTTTTTGATGCACCCGATGGGCTTCGGGGATGGTCAGGCGCAAAAGCGTCGCCTTCATATTCAGCCGGGTCATCGCCCAGCGCGCCTTGGGGCTTTGAAACCAGATGATCCGCCCGCCTTTGAGCAGGGTCTGTTCCAGCCTGGCCATCTCTTTGGCATCAAGGCCGATTTTGCGATAGGGCCTGCGGTCCACCGTGCGCGATTTGATGAAAGGCATCAGGCGATCAGGGGAGACATCGGCTTCATGGAAGGTGACGTGAATGGACCATGGATTGGCGCTTTCATCCAGCGTCCATTTGATTGATAAGCCGTGATGGCTGGCGGCAATGCGCATGGTTTCCAGCAGGCCACCGGCAGCCAGCAGAATGGGGCGGCCATGGGCATATTCATAAAAATTGCTGCCCGGATGGTAGATCAGATGAATGCGCAGGCTGGTATCATCCAGAATTTCAAAGCGCCATGGCTGTTCATTATCGCCTGAAGGGGCCCATCGCGCCTGATCCAGAATCTGGTGCAGGCGCGGCGCATCGGCGGCTACGCTATCCGCCAGATGATTTTGCGGCCCCTTTGCGATGAGCTTTTCGATCCAATGCCGGGCCAATTCGATTTTCACCCGCCGCCATGGATTGGCATTGCCCCCGGCTGTCCATGTGGTGCGCAAGCGTTGTTGATAGGGATCATATTGATGCACAAAGGGTGCGGGCTTGATGCGGCCCCGCTTGAGCAGAATTTTCAAGGCTTCGGCCCCTAAAAGGGCGCTGGCCATGCCACAGGCCATGGGGGTGGATGGCCCGGCTTTTTTAGAAAAATCAACATGGCTTTGATCCACCAGTGCCGAGCGATGCAAAGCCGCCGGTGCCAGCCCGATCATGAAGCGCACATAATTTTTGGTTTGCGCGGCTGTCTCGTTTTGTCGTGAGGCTTCATCGGTTTTTGTGGGCGAAAAACGGAAATAGCGATCAAAAGACAAGCTATCGGGCATAAAGGTCAGCAATGAGGCCCCAAGGCCCAGCGGCGCCACAGTGATAGCCGGGATTGCAAGTGCGCGGGCGCGGGCAAAAAGGGCGCGGCGGATATCGAGCACGAAAAAATCAAGCCCATCGATGAACAGATCAACATCTTCGAGAAAGGCATCGAGATTGTCGCCATCAACCCCTTGGGGGAAGTCTTTAATCTCGGCTTCCGGGTTGATATCGAGCAGCATTGATTTGATCACGGCGCATTTCGGCTTGGTGATGGTGCTGACAAAGGCGCCGGCCTGTCGGTTCATATTTGCGAGATCGAAATGATCGAAATCTGCGATATGAAAGGCTCCAATCCCAAGACGGGCGAGCATCAGGGCATGGCCGCCCCCCACACCGCCCAGCCCGGCAATGGCCACGCGCTTGCCTTTCAGGATCTGTTGTTCCGTGTGGGTGATCCAGCCCAGCGTGCGGCTGAAGGCTGTATCATAATCGAAATCCTGATCCATCTTAAGCCAGCAGGCGTGTTTGCGCCGCAGTGAGGGGCCAGACCCGGCCCCCATCGGTGATGGCGTGCCAGATTTCGGGCTTTTGCTGATAAATTCCGGCCAAAAGCTCTGACATATTGCGATAAACGGGATAGCGGATGCCATGATAATTGACCGTTTCGCCGGTGCGATCAAAGCGAATGCCCAGTTTCCCCAGCAAACGAATGAGGGCAGGCTCGACAACGGCGGTGACATGGGTCATTCCGGCATCTCGGGTCATTTCCACAATCGCCCGCATCAGGCCCAAAGTGATGCTGGGCAAAGCCCGGCGGCCCAGAAATTCGGGCGTGTTGTCATTGACCTCAGTGGAATAAAGCCCATCATCCATCCGCTGGCGAAAGGCCTTGGAAACCGAAAAGCGTGAAATTTCCGCCGTCTGATCGCGGGGAAGATCAAGAGCGTTCCCATCGGCCAAAATAGGGGAAACATGATAAGATGGCAGGCCCGAATGGGGGCGATGATGATCGGGATAGATCAGCCTGACCGTTCCCGCCACCATGCCCGAGGGGCGATGAATCAGCAGGCTATGCAGGGCATGAACATCCGATTCGTCTTTTTCCAGGCCATCGCTATTGGCTGACGGATCTTCGAATCCCGTTTCGAGACAATAGACCTGATAGCGAAGTTGTTGAGATTTCTTGATAAGTTCTTTTGTGTCGCAACGGACCACATCAAACCACTTATAATATAAATCGGTCAAGCTCTGCTCCGCTTCCTGGGCTGACTGGGCCGCGCGGATCGTCTCTCTAACCTGATAAACCATTGGGACACCGTACTATTATTATGACCAAAAGCCCCTGTGATGACTAAGTCATTCTTCTCGATATTTAGCATAGGTGGTGTCCCTTAATTCTTCCTAAAATTATGAGGCGAATTGCACGTATATTCTGTTCTGCTTATTAAATAGGGCTATTTTGTGCACATTATGTAATGATAATAAACAAACGCGAAGAAATCTATTTTTAGATACAATTTAGTTTATTTTAAAAATACACTCCAAGGTTTAAAAACATTTATTCTCATGCGATTTGTATCAAATCGGGATTTTCCTGTTCTGACACATTCTGAACAATGTTAACACTATGAAAACCATAAGTAATGTAGAATGCATAACCATTCTGTGATAAACCCGCTAACGGGTACGTAAAATGAACCGCTTTGATGCAAGGGAACGGGCATGATGATCAGGGCGCTGGCTTTGCTGGCTGTTTGTTTGGTGGCGGCTTGCGCCAGCAAAAGCACATTGCCTCCGGTAAATAGTAATGCACCGGCGCTGGATGCGCCGCTTTATCGCATCGGCCCGGGCGATTCTCTCAATATTTTTGTATGGCGCAATCCGGATCTGGCCAGCAATGCGCTGGTTCGTCCCGATGGGCGCATCACTTTGCCCTTGATCGATGATCTGGAAGCGGCCGGCAAAACCCCCACGGAACTCGCACGCGACATCGAGGGCGCTTTAAGTGTTTTTGTGCAAGACCCATTGGTAACCGTGATGGTGACCGGTTTTGTGGGCACATTCGAGCAACAGGTGCGGGTTGTGGGGGCAGCGGTCAATCCATCAGCCATTCCCTATCGTGCCAATATGACCCTGCTTGATGTAATGATCGCCGTGGGCGGGCTGACCGAATTTGCCGCTGGTAACAGGGCCACCCTGGTGCGCTGGGTGGATGGCGAGCAAAAAGAATATCGTGTGCGGCTCGATAGCCTTTTGAAATCAGGAAATATCAAAGCCAATACAATGGTTTTGCCGGGGGATATTCTGATCATCCCGGAAACTTTCCTGTGATCAGGGGCTTCACCTGCACCACCATGGGCATCTTTTATCTGTTTCTCATTTTTGATGGGCTTTATTGCAAGTGAACGAAATCTATCAACAGCTTTTATTTTATCTGGGTGCGCTTTGGCGGCGGCGCTGGATGATCTTTGCGATTGCCGCCATGATCGCGGGCCTTGGCTGGGCGGGTGTTTCTTCCTTGCCCAATGAATATCGTTCATCGGCTAAAATCTATGTGGATACGGCGACGATTTTAAGCCCCTTGCTGGCAGGCGTTGCGGTTGAAGAAAATGTGGATCGGCAGATCGAGATCATGCGCCGAACCCTGTTGAGCCGGCCCAATATCGAGCAGTTGGCCAGAATGACCGATATGGATATCGAGGCCAGCACCCCGGCGGGGCTGGAGGTGATGCTCGATCAACTGGAAAAAAGAATATCTCTGACTGCGCAAAGAGATAATCTTTTTGATATCAGCTATGTTGATCGCTCCCCGCAGCGGGCGCGGGATGTGGTGCAGGCGCTGACCACTTTATTTGTTGAAAATAATCTGGGGCGCAATCGCGCCGATATGGATAATGCACAGGGCTTTCTGGATCGGCAGATTACCGATTATGAAAAAAAGCTCAATGAGGCTGAGGAAGCTCTGGCGCAGTTTCAGCAGGAAAATGCGGCTTTTCTGCCCGGCCAAACCGGCTTGCAAAGCAATCTGGCTGATGCCCGGGGCAATTTGTCGAGCCTTTTGGGTCAGCTTCAGGATACCGAAGCGCGGCAAAGGCTTTTGGAGAGGGAACTGGCCGAAACACCCCAGATTTTGGGGCAAACTTCGGGCGGAATGGGGCCGCCAACCAATTTGGAAGTGCAAATCATTGATCTGCAAAGTCGGCTTGAGGAACTGGAATCACGCTATACGAGCGAGCACCCTGATGTTGTGGTGATGCGGCGAAGGCTTGAAGCGATGATGCGCCAGCATGCGGCTTTTGTTGATAATTTCGGGCAAAGCGATGATTTGCGCTCGGGTCCCGCCGCCAATACTGTGACCATCCCCAATCCTGTTTATGCCGATTTGCGTATGGAATTGGTGCGCGAGCGTTCGAATGCCGAAACACTGCGCGAAAAGGTTAATCGGGCCCGGCAGGCGGTGAATGATCTGGAACAAAAAGTTTTCCAGGTGCCGGAAGTGGAAGCGCAGATGAAGCGCTTGACCCGGGATTATGATGTGATCCAGAAAAATTATGAAACCCTGCTGGCGCGGAGGGAATCGGCGCGGATTTCTTCGGATCGCGAGCAGGCGGGCAGCCGCGTGAATTTTCGCATTATCGAAGCGGCTTCTGTCCCGCTTATGCCCAGCGGTCCACCCCGGGCCTTGTTTTTGGGGGCGATCCTAATGATGAGCTTTGTTGCCGGGAGTGCCGTGGCTTGGCTATTGGCTGTTGCACGGGTCACTTATGGCAGTGTTGATCATTTAAAGCGGGATTTTGATTTTCCCGTCATCGGCTTTCTCACCGTTGTTGGCCATGATGATCCGGGTAAGGGCATTAAGGATAAAATAAGCCTTGGGATTTCATTATCTGTATTGTTATCAGTCTTTATTGGGCTTTTATATATAGAAAGCCGTTATGGTATCCCGATGCATCAGATGTTGGCTTATGGCTTATGTCTATTCGTTTTCATATTCGGGCTGATTATATTGGTGATTGATCGTTTGCGCCCTTCATTATTCAGGAGTTCGCCCATGATCACTTCCTTTGATTTGAATGCAAGGCAAGCATGATCATGAAAATTTGTGTGGCAGTTTATAGGCCATCAGGCGGGGTTTTTGATGTCTGATCGTGGTTCACACCCCAAGCAAGACCGCGCTGGCAAAGAATTGGCTGGCGATCCTCTGGAAGATGCGTCCTTGATCGAGCGGGCCGCCGCCCGACTGCGCACGGAGACGGTATCCGTTCAAAATGCTGATGCCATCAAGCCCGAAAAACAGCCATCCGGCCAAGGTGTGCATGTGAATAGCCTTCGCGGTGCCCGGCGGAAATCCGGACATGAAATAGCGCCCGAGGATGGCATCGTCGATGTGACGATTGATCTGGATATGCTGGCGGCTCATGGTTATCTCACACCCAAAACCATGCGCTCGCAATTGGCTGAAGAAATGCGCCTGATCAAGCGTTCGGTGGTGCAGGCCTTTTGGTTTCGGGATGTGGAGCGATCCAATCTGATCATGGTGACCAGCGCTTTTCCATCCGAAGGTAAAAGTTTCGTGGCACTCAATCTGGCGATCAGCCTTGCTTGCGAGGTGGATTTTCATGTGCTTTTGGTGGATTCCGATTTTGAACGCCCGGCTGTTTTCAATCGCTTGGGGCTTGGTCGTCGCCTGGGTTTGATGGATATGCTGAAAAACCCCGATACCGATCTGAGCGAGATTTTATTGCGCACCAATATCGAACGCCTGTCGCTGATCGGGCCGGGTCGGCGGGATGATATGTCCACCGAATTGCTGGCCAGCCAACGGATGCAGCAGATCGCGCAGGAAATGGCGGATCGCTATCCTGATCGGCTGATCATTTTTGATACACCGCCGATGTTGTCCTGTTCGGAACCGGCGGTGCTCGCAGAATTGATGGGGCAGGTTGTGTTCGTTGTGGAATCCAACAAAACCCAGCGCGAAGCCCTTGAAAAGGCGGTGCAGCTTTTGCCTGCTGATTGCAAGCTGGGGCTGGTTTTGAACAAGATGGTGCCGGGGATCGGTGATACAACCTATAGCTATTATGGTGATCGCAGCTATCGGAACCAAATATGAGCGTCGATTCTGAACATCAAGATAGGATGGCCGAGCCTCAGCCTTCATGGCTGGGAGGATCAGATGTATCTTGATTATTATGGATTGAAGCGGCACCCCTTTCAACTGACACCGGATGTCAATTTCTTCTATGATAGCCGGGTCCATAAGCGGGCGATGGCTACCATCAGCTATGGCTTGAGCAAGCTTGAAGGTTTTGTCATCGTCACCGGCGATGTGGGGGCGGGCAAGACGACGCTGATCGATTATCTTTTGAAAAACGGTCAACTCAAAAATGTTGTAGTGGCCCGGATCAGCACCACTCAGCTTGAGGCGGAAAATCTTCTGGAATTGATTGCCAGCGAACTGAATTTGCGCAAAAGCGGGGCGAGCAAGGCTTCTTATCTGCGCGATCTGAACAGTTTTTTTCTGCGTTTGGGGCAGGCGGGGAAATCGGTTCTGCTGATTGTTGACGAGGTGCAAAATCTGTCAGCCGGTGCTCTTGAAGAACTGCGGATGCTTTCAAATTTTCAAAATAATGAGAAGCCGCTGGTGCAGCAATTGCTGGTGGGCCAGCCGGAATTTCGCAGCCGTTTGGCCAGCCCGGCTTGCGAGCAGATCAGGCAAAGGGTGATCGCATCCTATCATCTGGCGCCCCTGACCGCTGAAGACGTGCCGATTTATATCGCCCATCGGATGCAGCAGGCGGGGGTTCGCGATCAAAGCCTGTTCACCTATGGGGCCTGTCAGCGCATTTTTGCTGAAACCGGCGGTGTTCCGCGCAAAATCAACCGCTTATGTGATCGCTTGTTGCTTTATGGATTTCTTGAGGAACTGACCAGGATCACTTGCTCTGCCGTTGATGATGTAACGGCGGAAATGCGGGGGGAAAATCTTATGGATGCTGTGGCCGCCCCCCCCGAGCAACCGAAGCCGATCAGCTTGGCGGCGCCTCAGGCACCTTTACCGGCTTTAGCGGATCAGCAGGATATTTTGGATCTGCCGCTCACCGGCGATAGCGGCCTTGCCCTTTTGGCGGAGCCGATGAACCGGCAAGGGGCATCAAACGCGCCACAGGTGCGGCAGGATCTGGCATCGCAAATGAGCCAGCATCAGGCGCTTTTGCAGCATATGGGGCGGCTGCGGCGAAAAATGGATCTCCATAAATCACGATTGTCACGCTTGAAGCTGATGCTGGGCCAGCAGACAAAGAATCGTGGGGTTTGATTATGGATTTAAATCGGGAACAGGTGTCATATGGGTCCGCAGATCAGCCTGCAGCCTTGGCTGATGTGATGAGCGTGGATGTTGAGGATTATTTTCAGGTCTCGGCCATGGAGGGCATCATTGATCGGCGCGATTGGCCGTCGATGGCGTGCCGGGTGGAGCGCAATGTTCATGAGATTCTGGATTTATTCGATCGCCATCAGGCTAAGGCCACTTTCTTTACTTTGGGCTGGATCGCCCGCCGCTATCCCGATCTGATCCGCGAAATCGCCAAGCGTGGCCATGAAATTGCCAGCCATGGCATGCAGCATATCCGGGTGTCGTCCCAAAGCCCGGAAGCCTTTCGCAGCGATGTGCGTGAAAGCCGGGCGCTTTTGGAAGATATTTCAGGCAGTGTGGTTCTGGGCTATCGGGCGGCGAGCTTTTCCCTCACCCCCGGGACCGATTGGGCTCATGCCATTCTAGCCGAGGAAGGCTATCGCTATAGCTCCAGCATTTATCCGATCAAGCATGATCATTATGGGATCCCCGATGCCCCACGGTCTGCCTATCAGCCTTTGGCGGATAGGGATTTTCTGGAAATTCCGATCAGCACAATGATGCTGGGCGGGCGGCGCTTGCCTTGTGGCGGCGGGGGCTATTTTCGGCTTTTGCCTTTTGCCGCTTCAAACTGGATGATGGAGCGTGTGCGGGCACATGATGCGATGCCGCTGATTTTTTATTTCCATCCCTGGGAGATCGATCCCGATCAGCCCCGCATCGAAGGACTGGGGGCGAAAACCCGCTTTCGCCATTATACCAATCTGTCGCGCATGAAAATGAAGCTTGAGCGCCTTTTGCAAAAGGGGCGCTGGGATCGCTTTGATAGCCGGTTTGCTGTTGGAAAGGCTTTATGATGCACGGAACCCAGCCTATCAGCATCACGCCTTTAGAGCCGGGCGATCATGATCGCTGGGATGCGTTTGTGATGGCGCATGAAGCGGGAAGCTTTTTTCATCTTTCGGGATGGCAACAGGTGATTTCGCAGGCTTTTGGCCATGAAACGCATTATCTGATGGCCCAATCCGGCGGGCAGGTCCGGGCTGTTTTACCCCTTGTTCATATCAAAAGCGCGCTTTTTGGCGATAGCCTTGTTTCCACTGCTTTTTGTGTTGAAGGCGGCCCTTTATGGAGCGATCCGGGGGCTTTGGCTGCCCTTGATGCGGCGGCGGTGGCTTTGGCCGAAAAATTGGCTGTGGGCCATCTGGAATATCGGTTGATCACCCCGCTCCATGCCCTTGATGACCGCTGGGAAAGCCAATCCGATCTTTATGTGCGCTTTCGCAAGTCGTTTACGATGGATGCCGATGAGAATCTGAAAATGATCCCGCGCAAGCAGCGGGCCATGGTGCGCAAGGGCATCAAATGCGGGCTTTCGGGCGTTACGACCGATGATCCCGATGCGCTTCATGCGGTTTATGCCGAAAGTGTGCGGAATTTGGGCACGCCGGTTTTCTCGAAGCGCTATTTCCGGCTTTTGAAGCAGATTTTCGGAGACCGCTGCGAATTGCTGTTGATCAAGCAAGGGGATGAAACCATTTCCGGGGTTCTATCATTTCGCTTTCGGAATGAAATTCTTCCCTATTATGGCGGCGGCACGGCCAAAGCGCGGGACCTGGCCGCCAATGATTTCATGTATTGGGAAACTCTGCGTCGGGCGGTGGAACGGGGTGAAACGGTTTTTGATTTTGGCCGGTCGAAATGCGGCACGGGATCTTATGATTTCAAAAAACACTGGGGCTTCGAGCCGCAGCCCCTGAGCTATGAATATCGCCTGATCCGGGCCGCTGCCGTGCCTTCAAACAATCCCCTCAATCCTAAATATCGGTTAGCGATTGCTTTATGGCAGCGCTTGCCACTATGGGCGGCCAATCGCATCGGGCCTTATCTTTCGCGATCATTGGGATGATCGGGGATAGCATGTGAACATGAACAGCGGGACGGGTACAAAAACGAATAAGGGATCAGGGGCCACCCATGGATAAGGTGCGCAATCATCCCCGGCAGATTGCCGTCCTCATCTGTGGGCTGGCGATCCTTTTGCTTGGCCTTGTCTTTCATCAAACGCTGATGAGCATGGTTTTGATCTGGCTTAATTCCAGCACTTATGGCCATGGGCTTTTGATCGCCCCCATATCCCTTTATCTGATCTGGAACAATCGTCACCGGCTGGCAGCCCTGCCGATCAAGGCATCATTTTGGGGGTTGGTGTGGCTGTTGGGCGCGGCCTTGCTCTGGCTTTTGGGGGATATGGCACAGATCAATCTGATCAGCCATTTTGCCCTTGTCGCCTTCATCCCCGGCCTTGTGCTGGCGATTTTGGGTCTGCCCATGGCTCGGGCCCTGATTTTTCCTTTGGGCTATCTCTTTTTCATGGTGCCCTTCGGCGATTTTGCCATTGCCCCCTTACAGGATCTGACCGCCCATTATACCGCCATTCTGGTGCGGTGGACCGGTATCCCGATCTATCATGAAAATTGGACATTGGTGATCCCCGGCGGCACCTTTCTGGTGGCCGAAGCCTGCGCCGGGGTGCGTTTTCTGATCGCCTGTGTGGCTTTGGGGGCTTTGATCGCGGGCACCTTCCTCAAGCGCTGGTGGAAGCGTGTTGTTTTTCTGACTTTGGCTATCGCGGTTCCCATCATTGCCAATGTGGTGCGGGCCTATGGTATTGTTCTGGTTGCACATTACAGCAATTTTGAACATGCCGTGGGCGTTGACCATCTGATTTATGGCTTTGTTTTCCTCAGCTTTGTGATGCTGATCCTCATTCTGGCAGCATGGTGGATGCGCGATGTGGGGCCTGATGCTCTTTTTGCTGCCCCTCGCGCCGATAGCGATACGGCTGATCTGAAAAGCTCAGCCCTTTCCCGCCCTGATCTGATGCCTATCGGTGCCGCCGCAACTCTGGCGCTGCTGATGGCTTTGGGGGTGCGGTTTTATAGCCACCATGCTTTGCAGATTGCGCCCGCGCCCCTCGTGCAGCTTTATGCCCCGGAGGGATTTGCCGGGCCGGGTGGCTGGACTTTTCTGGGCAAGGCCGAGGCGGGCGATTGGGTGGGTGATTTTTCCGCTGCTGATGCACAGGAAACCTGGGTTTATGCCAAGGGTGACACGCGCTTTTCGGTGTTCATGGCTTTTTATGGCGATCAGGGGCCGGAAAAGGAAATCATATCCTATCGCAATGATCTGATCGGCCCCCAGGCCTTGGATGTGGTGCAGGTGGGGGTGACTAAGCCCGATTTCATGGGGCCAGATCTGCCACCCGCCAATCTTATGCGCCTGTCCGGGCCCGATGGTCAGCGCCTTGTGTGGTATTGGTATATTCTGCCATCCGATGCCACGGCGAACCGCTCATCCGTTAAATTAAAGGGTTTGTGGGCTAAATTCCGGGGGGCGCGGGCCCCGGCGATGGTGCTGGCCATTTCGGCCCCCGGGCTTCAACTGGCTGATGAACAAGGCCGTTTGCAGGATTTTCTGCGCAGCACGGGTTTTGATGAAACACTGCAAAAAGGCGGCTTTGCCCCATGGGTGGCGCGCCATGAGATGATCACAGGAAAGAACGCAGATGTGCGGAATAGCAGGCATATTCGATAGCCGATCCGAGCGGCCGATCGATCAAGGGCTTTTAAAGCGGATGAGCGATTCCATCGCCCATCGCGGCCCGGATGATGATGGCTTTTTGTTTCGGCCCGGGGTGGGGCTGGCCCATCGGCGCTTGTCGATCATCGATCTGGCGGGCGGCCATCAGCCGATGTTCAATGAAGATGGCACTGTGAGCGTGGTTTATAATGGTGAGATTTATAATTTTGCCGCGCTGACCCGTGAATTGCAATCTCTTGGCCATCATTTCCAAACCCGCAGCGATACCGAAGTGATCGTTCACGCCTGGGAAGAATGGGGCGCAGATTGTGTGACGCGCTTTCGCGGGATGTTTGCCTTTGCCATTCATGATGCCAATCAAAACAGCCTGTTTCTGGCGCGCGACAGATTGGGCATCAAGCCGCTTTATTATGCCCAAACCGATGATGGCACGCTGGTTTTTGCCTCTGAGTTGAAAGCGCTTTTGCATTATCCTCGTTTGGGGCGCGATCTGGATGCGGTGGCCGTGGAAAATTTCTTCGCCTTTGGCTATGTGCCCGATCCGCGCTCGATCTATCAATCGGTGAAAAAGCTGGCACCCGGCCATCATCTTTATCAGCAGCGGGGACGCTCGGCGGCCCATCCGCAGCAATATTGGGATATGACCTTCGCCGAGGATGAAAACACGGCCTTTGCCGATCAGGCCGAAGCCTTGCGCGAAAAGCTGGAAGAAGCGGTGCGGATCAGGATGATCGCCGAAGTGCCCTTGGGTGCCTTTTTATCGGGCGGGGTGGATTCCAGCGCGGTGGTGGCGATGATGGCCAAAAGCCAGGCAAGCCCGGTCAATACCTGCTCCATTTCCTTTGGCGATAAGGATTATGACGAATCCATCTATGCCCGCAAGGTGGCGGAACGCTACGGCACGGCGCATCATGAGCGCAGGGTTGATCCCGAAGATTTCGGCCTGCTTTCGATCCTGCCACGGATTTATGACGAGCCTTTTGCCGATAGTTCGGCGCTGCCCACCTATCGGGTATGCGAAGAAGCGCGCAAGCATGTGACCGTTGCCTTGTCGGGAGATGGCGGTGATGAAGTCTTTGCCGGCTATCGGCGCTATCGCTGGCATCATTATGAAGAACGGGTGCGGGGGCTTTTGCCGCCGGGAATTCGCCAGCCATTTTTTGGGCTCACAGGTTCGCTTTATCCAAAAATGGATTGGGCACCGAAGCCCTTGCGCGCCAAATCCACATTGCAGGCATTGGCCCGCAGTTCGGCCGAGGGCTATTTTCACAGCATTTCGATCCTGCCCGATGCCCTGCGCGAAGAGCTTTATAGCGATGGGTTCAAACGCGATCTGCAGGGCTATCGATCTTTGGACCTGATCCAATATCATATGGATCGGGCGCCCACCGATCATCATCTGTCGAAAGCTCAATATGTGGATATGAAAACCTATCTGCCGGGCGATATTTTAACCAAGGTTGATCGGGCGAGCATGGCCCATTCTCTTGAAGTTCGGGTGCCCTTGCTTGATCACCCCTTTGTGGAATGGTCGGGCACTGTGGGGGCGAGTCGCAAATTGCACGGGCGGGAAGGGAAATATCTGTTCAAAAAATCATTGGAGCCGTTGTTATCCAATGACATTCTCTATCGGTCGAAAATGGGCTTTGCCGTCCCCCTTGCGCGATGGTTTCGCGGGCCGCTGAAAAGCGCTGTGGAAAAAGCCATTCTGCATGGTGCTTTGGCCGATAGCGGCTTTTTCAAGCACAGCGCGCTGGCCCGGATCGTTGATCAACATATGAGCGGAATGCGCGATCATAGCCAGGCCCTGTGGGCGCTGATGATGTTTTCCGGCTTTTTGGAACAGGTGCACGAGATGCCGCAAGGAGATGATCCGCATCGGGAATTAGCCGGGCTTTCAATTTAGTTGAGATATTCGTGATTGAATGAACATGAAATCTCATTTTGATCGGTATTTTTATGTTAAATGAAATTTAAAAATAAACAGATATAGATGCACATTCAGAATGAATAATTGTTCGGGGGAACGATGTCTGTCACAAATAGTAATAAACCATTAATTTTTATGGCACTTCTAGAGTGCCTGATCATTTATGGATGCTTTTTGGCGAGCGTTTTCATTCATGATAATAATTTATTTTCTAATGATATTATAAGAATAAGTGTTGGAATTATAAGTATCTGTATCATAATTGGTACGGTTATGTTTTCTGTTGGATTATATAACTGGAAAATATCAACCGGTTATTCCGATATCGCTGTTAGAATAATCTCTTCATTTGTTATTGGTTATCTGACCTATGTTACTTTTGTTTATGTGATCAGCTATATCCGGCTGCCGCCAACCGTTATTTTGTTCGGGATGTTCTTTTCCCTCGTTGGTATTTTGATCCTTCGCCTCATTTTTGTTCGGCTTACCAAATGGTCCAATCTGAAAAGCCGGGTTCTGGTTCTGGGCACCGGCAAGCAGGCGGCGCGGATCGTGCAATTAGAGCAGCTTGGCCATGCCAGCCGTTTTGTGACCACGGGCTTCGTTAATCTGGAATCCGTGAAGCCACGGGTGGATCAAAATCGCATTATTGATATGCCCGATGATCTGGCGGATTATGCCCTGAAACAGGATGTGGATGAAGTGGTGGTGGCGCTGGAAGAGCGCCGTGGCCAAGTGCCTCTGGCCCCCCTGATCAATACCCGCCTGCGGGGCGTGAGTGTGACCGATTATCAAACTTTTTGCGAACGGGTGCAGGGCCGGATCGATCTCGATGCCCTGCGGCCAAGCTGGTTTTTTCAATCCGATGGCTTTCGCCGCAGCGGCTTTCACCGGCTGATCAAACGGACGGTCGATATTGTGCTCAGCCTTGTTTTGTTGATCTTCACGATGCCGCTTTTGCTTTTGACCATGATTTTGATCCGCCTTGAAAGCCCGGGCGGAGCCTTTTATGTGCAAGAGCGCGTGGGTCTGGGCGGTAAGCCGTTTACTTTGGTCAAATTCCGCTCCATGCGCAATGATGCGGAAAAAAATGGCGAAGCGCAATGGGCACAAAAAGGCGATGCCCGGGTCACCCGGATCGGGGCCCTGATCCGCAAAAGCCGGATCGATGAAATCCCGCAGGTGATCAATGTTTTGAAAGGCGATATGAGCTTTGTGGGACCGCGCCCCGAACGTCCGGTTTTTGTTGATCTTCTGGCGGCGGAAATTCCCTTTTATCAGGAACGCCACAGCGTACGCCCGGGGATCACCGGTTGGGCGCAGCTCAATTATCCTTATGGTGCCTCGGCCGAGGATGCCCGGCAAAAGCTGCAATATGATCTTTATTACATCAAATATTTCAGCATCATCTTCGATCTTTCCATTGTTTTGCAAACCTTCCGCGTGGTGATCTGGTCTGATGGCGCGCGCTAAGCCCAAAAGCGTGTCGCGCATGGGTGGCACGTCAAAAATCCTGCATATTTTCCCTACATTTGCCCCCGGCGGGGTGCAATTGCGGATTATCAGGCTGATCGAACGATTGGAGGCTGGCCGCTATCAGCATCAGATATTGGCGCTGGATCAGAATTATCGTGCCGCCGCTCATGCCCCCAATCTCCCTGATCTCGATTTTTATGAGCAGGATCAAAGCCCCTTAAAGGATGTAACATTATCGGGGCTTTCCGGCCTGATGCAGCGCCGCCGGGCTTTGGCAAAGGTTGGCCCCGATCTTTTATGCACCTATAATTGGGGGGCGATGGATTGGGCAATGGCGGCCCGTTTTGGCCCCTTGCCGCATCTGCATTTTGAAAGCGGCTTTGGCCCGGATGAGGCCATCAAGCCTTTGCGGCGGCGCTCTTTGTTTCGGCAATTTGCCCTGGCTCGGATCAAGGCGCTTGTGGTGCCATCACAAACTTTGGTTGAGATAGCCAACCGCCATCATTGGGTGGCCCCCAAAAAAATTCGCCATATCCCCAATGCGGTTGATTGCCAATGGTACCAGCCCGGCGAAAAGCCTGAAAGGGTGGCGGATGACAATCTGGAATTGCTGACCATCGCACCCCTGCGCGCAGAAAAACGGCTGGATCGGCTGATCGATCATTTTGCCCCCCTTGTCCATATCAATCCCCGGGTCCGCCTGACGATTTTGGGGGAAGGGCCGTGCCGCCCGGCTTTGGAAGCCCAAATTGCGGAACTGGGTGTGGGCCATCGGATCGCGCTTCATGGCCATGTCACCGATATTCGCCCGGCCCTCAATCGCGCCGATCTGTTTTTGATGACCTCGATCACCGAACAAATGCCCAATGCGCTTTTGCAGGCCATGGCGGCGGGGCTGCCGGTTCTGGCTTTTGCGGCGGGGGATATCGCCGCCATTCTGCCGCCCAAGGCACGCTTTTTGGTTTTTGCCCAAAATGATGATGCGGGCTTTGGTAAAGCCTTGCTTGATCTGGCCCAAAATCCATCCCTGCGTCATGATCTGGGCGCAGAGAACCGGCGCCGGGTGGTGGCGCATTATGATCTGGATATCATGGTCGCGGCCTATGATGCCCTTTATCAACAGGCCTTGGCGCTTCAGGCTTTGGATGTCTCATGAAACTTCTTGTTTTCTCAACATTATTTCCCAATCCCCAGCAGCCCCATCACGGGATTTTTGTGGAAAACCGCCTGCGTCATCTGCGCGAAGACAGCGGCTATGAAGCCCATGTGCTGGCCCCTGTGCCATGGTTTCCGAGTGCCTCGCCGCATTTTGGCACTTATGCCGATTATGCCAAAATCCCTAGGCATGATGAGCGCCATGGCCTGATGATCAACCATCCGCGTTATCTGGTGATCCCCAAAATCGGCATGTTGGTCACCCCTTTCAGTCTTTATCTGGCGGCCCGCCCGGTGGTGGCACGGCTTTTGGCCGAAGGGCATCGCTTTGATCTGATGGATGCGCATTATTTTTATCCCGATGGGGTGGCCGCCGCCCTTCTGGCGCGGGAATTTGATCTGCCTTTCACCATCACCGGGAGGGGCACCGATCTCAATCTGATCCCGCGTCATGCTTTGCCACGCCGATTGATCCGCTTTGCCGCCAATAAAGCCGATGGGCTGATCACGGTTTGTGCTGCCTTGGCCGATGATCTGGCCGCTATCGGTGTGCCGCGCGATCGGGTGACGGTGCTGCGCAATGGGGTCGATCTCAAAGCCTTTCAAAGGGATGAGGCCGGGGCCCTGGCCCTGCGCCAAAAGCTGGGCATCAAAGATGGGCCGGTGCTTTTATCGGTGGGGCATTTGATCGAACGCAAAGCCCATGATCTGGTGATCGGGGCGCTGGCGGCATTGGGGCGCGGGCATCTGATCATTGCCGGAAAGGGGCCACAGGAAAAATATCTGAAGGATCTGGCGCAATCCTTGGGGCTTGCGGATCGGGTACATTTTCTGGGTCTGGTGCCGCATCATGATTTATCGTCCGTTTATAGCGCGGCTGATCTTTTCATTCTGGCATCGAGCCGGGAAGGCTGGCCCAATGTTTTGCTGGAAAGCATGGCCTGCGGAACGCCGGTGGTGGCCACCGCAGTCAATGGCTCGCCCGAAGTGGTGACAAAGCCGGTTGCTGGGCGCATCGTTGCCGAACGCAGCGGCCAGGCCCTTGCTGCAGCGGCTGAAGATATATTGAACGATCCGCCATCGCCTGAGGCCGTGCGCGCCTATGCGGAAGATTTTTCATGGCAGGCCACGAGCCTCGGGCAGATGGCGCTGTTCAATTCGATCCTGGAAGCCAGGAAAAACTCATAATCTGAGCCGCGCCGAGAGGGTGACGGTGTTTTCCGTGAAATCCTGAATGCCAAGGGATGAATCGCGGGTGGAAAAACCATAGCTGAGCGAGATGAGCAGGCGTTCAAAGCCGGTATAATCAAGGCCTGCAGTGGCCCGATAATCACGATCTTCGCGCGGCAGCGTGCCCCCCAAAAGGGCTGCGGAAAAATCCCGCTCGGTGAAGCTGCCCGATGCCCGCGCGGTGAAATGGCGGCTCAAGGGCTGTGATAGATTGATCCGGGCGATCAGACTTTCCTCATTCGTCGTGCCGGTATTGAGATTGATTTCATTGCGCTGCCAGCTTCCGGTCAGCACAAAAAACAGGTTGGCAAGCTGGCCGCTAAGATTGAGGCTGGCGGTTTCATTTTTCGTTGAATTATTGCGCAGGGAAAAGGGCAGGTCGGGGGGCAGGGTGGGATCGACCGCCCCCGGGGTGCCGGGCAGATTATCAAGCAGGCGTTCCTGATCGATCCGTACATTTTCATTGAAACTGGCGGTGAATTGCAGGTCCTGGCCGATCATCTTAAGGAAAGTGGCATTGAAGGCGGTATTGCCGTCCCGCTGGCCAGCGGTAAATTCAAAAGACGTGCGATCACTGGGTTGCCAGCGAAAGCCCGCCATATAAAGGGGATCATCGATTTCGCGATCAAATGTCTGGCCGGTGAATTTTTGATAGCCGCCCCGGGCGATCAGGCGAAAGCTCGATGTCAGATCATAGGTGAGTTCGGCAATGGCATTGGTGCGTTCCCGGTTTTCCCGTTCGCTTTGATCAAAATGCGCAAAACTGCCGGTGAGCGACCAATTGAGCTTTGAACCATTAACAGGAGAGCGGAGGATCAGGCTGCCCGTGTTTTCCCATGTATCGGTGCCCTGCTGGCCATTGAAAAAGATGGGATTGAGAGGATCGATTTCGGCTTCGCTGATCAGAACAAGACCGCTTTCATAGCGCAGTTCCATCGTGGCGAGATCGCCAAGACGATGCCTGAGATACGGGCTGATCTGATAGGTTTGAACCACCTGCGTATTGGCGATATTGGTGATCGATGAAGATTGTCCGCGACGGGTATCCACAAGTTGACGCGAGATCGAGACGGCGCTATCGAGAAAAAACAGGCGTTCTATCAATTCGGTATTGAGCGAACCTTGCACTTCGGGGGCAACGGAAAAGCTGTCATCATCATTTGTGCGATGCTGCAGGCGTATTTCGGCATCGAGCAGCGCCTGCAATCGGGCGGTATCATAATCGATCCGAATGGCGGGGAACAGTTCGCTGACCGCACTGTCGCGTTTCAGATCGCCCGATTGCAGATTGATATTATCGCTATAGCTTTGGGCGGCGCCAACCGACATCTCGATCGTTCGGCTGCCCGCAAAAAAGCTTTCCGGCACATAAATGACATCACCGGGCTGCAAAAGCGTATCAGCTCCCAAAGCACGCCCCGATTGAATATCGCCAAGGCGCAGACGAATTTTTTGCGTACGGCCATTTTCCGTGCGGATGATTCTGGCGCGATTGGCCGCCGCCGTTTCCGGAAGGCCGCCGATTTCTGTCAGTACCCCAAGGCTTGTGAGCCCTTGGCGATAAGGCAAAGTGCGCGGGGCGGGGAAGGCATCGCCGATGAGGCGGATGCGGTCTTGATAGGTGCTCCCCGCCGCAATCACCATCACCGTGGCCCGGGGTGTGGTCATCAAATCCGAAAGGGCCTGTTCCAGCTTTCGGGCGATCTGATCGGTGCTAAGGCCAGTGACCACAAGATCACCCAAAAGCGGCAGGGCAATCCGGCCATCGGGGCGCACGCGATACTCTCCGCTCAGATCGTCCTCGCCATTGATGGTGATCTGCAGGCGATCTTCGGGGCCGATTTTATAGATATAATCCGCTGCCGCATTGCCCGAACCCACAATATCGGGGGCTGTAGTCTGGATAATCCTGGCCAAGGCGGGGCTTTGGGCGAAGGCCGGATGATGGCTCATCAGCATCGCTAGGGTCAGCGTCCCGGTCAAAAGCCGCATGGGGTTTCCAATTTTGCGATGGCCCCGCTTTAACGCTGGCCCTTTGGCACTATGCTGTGATGGTCTGCCCGTGCTGAAATAATGAGCCATATAAAGATCGTTCCCCCCTTGCCCTTGATTCCACTGTTCCCTTAAGGTGAATTTTAACCTGATTCAACGCGCGGTCAAACATGCGAATTCTTTATCACCACAGAATATTGGCTGCCGATGGAATGCAGGTGCATATCAAGGAGCTGGTGGGGGCCTTGAAACGCCGCGATCATCGGATCGATATGGTGGGCCCAAAGGCGCAAAAAACCGATGGGGGCCGCAGTCTTACAGGCTTTTTGGGCGATGCCCGGGCCCATATGCCTGCGGCTTTCAATGAAATGCTGGAGGCCGGTTATAATCTCAAAGCCTATCGGCAGCTTTTGCACAGCGCCCGCGCGCATCAGCCCGATATTCTTTATGAACGCTATAATGCCTTTTTACTGGCGGGCTTATGGGCGAAGCGGTCTTTGGGGATTCCTTATCTGATCGAGGTGAACGCCCCTTTGTGCCATGAACGCAGCCTTTTGGGCAATCTGGCTTTGAAGGGGCCGGCCCGGCGGATGGAGCGGGCGGTGTGGCAAGGCGCCGATGCGGTTTTGCCGGTCAGCGATGCCCTGGCCGATTATGTGCGCCGCGAACAGGTGCCCGATGATCGGATCACGGTTATCCCCAATGGCGTGCGGACCGAATTGTTCCAATCTGTGCGCCGCGGCAGCCTGCGCCGGGAGATGGGTTTTGCTGACAAGATCGTGTTTGGCTTTGTGGGCTATGTGCGGGAATGGCATGGCCTTGATCAGGTGCTCCATGCCTTTGCCCGCTTGGCCGATCCGGCGCTGCATTTTCTGATCATTGGCGAAGGACCGGCCAGTGCGGGCCTCAAAGCCATTGCCAGCGAACTTGGGATCGGCCATCAACTCACCTTCACCGGTGCCCGCCCCCATGAAGACATTCCGGCGCTTTTGGGGGTGATGGATATTGCCTTGCAGCCTGATGTGAATGATTATGCCTCGCCCTTGAAATTATTCGAATATCTGGCCGCAGGCTGCGCCATCATTGCCCCCGATCGCCCCAATATCCGGGAAATTCTGGATGATGGCAAAACCGCGCTTCTGATCGATCCCGATCACCCCGATGATCTGAGCCGGGCCATCACAGCCCTTGCCACCGATTTTGATCTGCGCAAAAAACTGGGGGCGGCGGCTTGTGATCTGATCGGGAGGCGTGACTATACATGGGATGGCAATGCCCGGAAGGTGGAAGCCATCGCCGAAAAGCTCTTGGCGCGTGGGGCCGCTATTTAGTCGGGGCCTTGATCTGTGAACTTAAGGGCGGTCGTGATCGGAAAGGCCGGGAAATCGCCGGTCGTCGGGTGCCTTGCGCCTTGAGGGCGGGGTTTTGCGAAAGGCTGCTTGCGGAGGCTGCATCGGTTTTCGCCAGTTTTTGCGTGACCATGGAAAGGGCGGCGGCCAAGGCAATGACCGTGTAGATATGATCAAAATAAGCAAGGCTCAAAAAAGCACCAGAAACCATATAGCCGATGAGGGATGCTTGCCCCATCTGGCCCAGATCGGCAGCCCATTTCATATCGGGCCTCATTTCGCCCAGTTTTTTGGCGCGGGCAAAAGATCGCCATGCCGCCCATAAAAGGCCTAAAAACAGCCCCAGCCCCACAAAGCCATGATCGCCCAAAACTTCGAAATAAATGCTGTGAATGGCGCGTGGCATGGCAGCATCGGGCACCAGACGCATGAACAGATCGCTATCATAATAGGGCCTGAAGCCCCCCCCGGTGATGGGCCGTTCGATGGCCAGCCTGCTTGCAAAAATCCAGGCATCGATGCGCCCCATGGCCGAGGCATCCTGATCATATTCCTTGATCGTTTCCATTCGCTCCACCCATTGCTGGGGCACGAAAAAAATCAAAACACTGCCCAAAGCCAGCGCCAAAGCAATGAAGGCGGCGCGCTGACGGGATTTCCAGACAAGGGCAATGGCAATCGCCACCAGCCCTAAAAATCCACCGCGCGATGTGGTGCCGATGATGGCAAAGCTGGTCATCACCATGGTGGCCAGGATGCCGATCCTGATCCATTTTTCCTCCGATTGCAGATGCAGATAGCGCATCAGGGGCAGGGTCATCACAAAAACCAGAGCCAGGGCGTTATTGTCGTTGATGAAGCTTTCCGGGGGGCCATAGGCATGATGGCCGCCGGCGGTGAGAATGGTGGGAATGCCGCTGCGAATCCCCAAAACGCCAACCGATAAAACCAGCACCCAAACAAGGGCGTGGATGCGCTCGCGGCTGGTCACGAGGGCGATGGTGATCAGAGCCATAAAAAATGTTTTGAGCGTACGTTCCCAATACACCCATGCCACATCGGGAACCTGAGCAAAAAAACTGGTGAAGGTCACCCAAAAGGCCAGAGCCAGCAGGATCGCCGTGGGGGCGGTGATCGTCAGTTTTTTGGGCTCTTTCGATACCAGCCACGCCAAAAGGGTGAGACCGCTTAAAAACATGGCGAAAGGCAGGCTATAGGCGACCCCATAAACCAAACGATGCGGATTGAGCAAAGAAATCCAATGATAGGCATAAACCCCCACGACAGGGGATATGAAGACCAAAGGCACGATGACGAAGAGGCTTGCCAAAAGTAACAGTGAGGAAATCGGCATGGAGAATCCTTGGCTAAGCCGTGTTTGGTACGCTACAAAATAACAGGATCAAAAGGATTTAACGCCGCCTAATCTTTTGGGGCTGGCCATTTCGACTTGGCGGGATGCGGCCAGATTTGAGCGCCCCGCTTTTTTCATCGCTTTTGGAACCGCTTTTGGCATCAGAAGGCGCCCGCAAACGCAGCCAGCCTTTTTGATCCTGAATGGATTGGGCATCATCGTTTTTCACGATCCAGAACAGGATATACAAAATCCCACAGATCCCCAGAAGGATAGAGAGTTGATCGATCATGGTGGCCTTGGCCTCTCATCAAAGGGTGGCATCATGAGATGGTTGCAAAGTTTTGCACGGAGCTTTGCTGCCTGTCGAGCATTTGACATTTTTAAATTGTAAGCTACAGGCTATGCTGGGCAAAGTTTTTTTGATGGAGCAGGGGGCGCGGATCTTTATGTTTTATAATTTGAGGACGAAACTCAAAAAGCGCAGATTTGCCTATCAGGCACGAAAAATTCTGAAAACCAAGCCGCTCAAGCCGGTGAAAGCGCCTTTGGCGATTGTTTCCAATCTGCGCCATGATGATCTATTGATGTATCTGGTGGCGATCAAATCTTTATATCACCGTCTGCAAAAGGGATCGATCACCGTTATCAATGATGGAACCCTGACCGAGGATGATAAAGCCCTGCTGAAGGCGCAATTGGGCGAGGTCAATATTCTGGAAGGTCGCAGCATCGATACCGGAAGCTGCCCCGATTATATCGCCTGGCGCGGCTTGAAAACGATCATCGATCTGTCGCGCGATCATTATGTCATCAAATTGGATAGCGATGTTGTGGTGCTTGATGATCTGCCCCTTGTGATGAAATGTATCGAAGACAACAGATCCTTTGTTTTGGGATCGTTTGATTGCGAAGAGGTGTGGAGCGCCGCTTATGCGGCGGATCATGCCCAAGGTTATCAATCCGATCACACGCAAATTCTGGCGGAGCGTTCCTTGGCGCATCTGCCCGATCAGGATCAGCTTCGCTATATCCGGGGATGTTCGGGTTTTGCCGGAATGCAGCGGGGATTTTATGATTGGTCTGATGTGGAAAGATTTTCCGGCCATGTTGAACGCCATGTGGATGCTGGTGCCTGGCGCAAATGGGGATCAGAGCAGGTAACGGTCAATTTTCACATCGCCAATACCCCTGATCCGGTGGTTCTGAAAATGCCGGTTTATACCAATCATCGCGAAGATACCGATATCAGCCGGGCTGCCTTGGTGCATTTTCTGGGCACATGGCGCTTTTATGGTGGCCGCTATGCGGATTGTGCCAAGCGCGCGGTGGCTGATTTGCTGGAATGAAGGATCATAAATGACCCGCCCCTTCATATGGCTGCATATCCGAAAAGCCGGCGGCACCAGCCTGCGCGATGCCTTGGGTGATGCCTATGTGCAGGTGGATCGCTTTGCCACGCCCACGCCTTTTGTGGCGCTTCCGAAAGCTGCATGGAACGATAATCTCAATAATTATCGGGTGCCATTGGGGCCTTATGAGTGGAAGCGGATGTTGTTTGCGAAAAAATTCCTCTATAGAGAGGAAGAATTCGACCAGCATTTCAAATTTGCTATTGTGCGCAATCCTTATGATCGCGCGGTTTCAGCCTGGCGATATCTTTCCAAAAAATGGACCTTCACATGGCCAAGACAGGTGATATCCCATTATCGTTTCGATCATTTTCTTGAACGCCTGCCGGAATTTTGGGACAAGATCGCTACCGAGCGCCATGTCGCTACCCATACCGCCCCCATCTGGCCGGATATCACCGATGATGAGGGCAGGCTTTTACTCGATTTTATTGGCCACATAGAAACATTTGATACGGATTTCCAAAGGATCTGCGACGAAATCGGTATTGCATCCGCCGTCTTGCCCCGGAAAAACAGCCAAGGCGAACGGGATTATAAAAAATTCTATAATCGCCGATCAAAAGCATTGGTTGAACGCTTTTATTGGGATGATATCAACGCATTGGGCTATGATTTTTGAGAATTGACCCTATTTTTTCGGGTTCTTTCTGCCCAGACGCCTCCCCATCGATTGAAACAGGTTTTTGATTTCATGGCGCAAGGGGTGGCGGCACTGCCATAATCCCAAGAGCCAGGCGGCCAGGCCGATCCCCCCAAAAAGGATCAGATTGAGAAGGCTGGAGCCGGGCGGCGCATAGCCATAAAGCATGACCAGCCCACCCATCACCGATCCCACCCATAAGCTGAGAAGCAGGCTGGGCAAAAGCGTACGAACCAAAGCCCCCATCCGCAGATCGAGGATCGCCATCACATCCCGCATTGCTAGGATCACAAAAACCAAAGCCGGCAGGATCAGGGCAGCGGTGATCGCCAATAGGCCAAAGGGGGCTGCCACGATCACCGCAATCACCCGGGTGATCTGCATCTGGGTTTCGATGAAAAAAATCTGCCGCATCCGGCCATGGGCCAGAATCAATTGGCGGCCAATGCTGAAAGGCATGTGCAGGGTGGAGCTCATGGCCAGAATGCCCGCCACCGGGCCCGCTGCGGTCCATTGCGGGCCGAAAAGAAACAGGATGAGGGAAGATGAACTGGCGGCCATGATCATCATCAGCGGCCACATCAGCCCCGAGGTGATTTGCAGGCGTTCCAGAAAGCGGGCTTTAAGATCGATTTTATCGCGACGTTCCTGCGCAAAAAAGGGGGTGAGTACGGTGCTGAGACTGCCAGCGATCTGTTGATTGACAAGGCGGGTGATGGTCATCCCACGATCAAAAAGACCCGCAGCATCAAAACCCAAACTGCGACCAATGATCAATTCGGGCGATTGATTGCCCGCACTTTGGATGAGATTGGCAGCCAGCGCCCATGATCCAAAACCAGCAATCTCGCGCAAGCCGCGAAAACGCGGGCGAAAGCTGAGATGGCGCGGCTTGTAAATGAGAATGCCGATGATCAGGCCCAGCTTCATCACCACAGCCCCCAAGGCCAAAGCCATTGGCCCTAAACCATAAAAAGCTAGCGCCACCGATGTGATCGCGCTGGCCGCACCGGAGGCGACATTGATGATCGTAAGTCCGCCAAAGCGCCGTTCGCGCATCAAAAGAGCGATGCCAATGGTGCCAAAGGGATTGAGCAGGAAATTGAGAGACAGGATGGCGATCACATCTTCAATGGCCGCATTGCCATAAAAATCGCCAATGGCCCCGCGCCCGAAAAAGAGGATGGCAGCAAAAAGCCAATTAATTGCCAGCATGATGCCAAAGGCTTTTTGTACTGTTTTCCTGCCCAGATCATCAACTTGGATGAGATAAGGGCTGATGCCGAATTCCGCCATCGCCGTGCTGATGGCAATGGCGGCCGAAGCCACGGCGAAAATGCCCATGTCTTCGGGTGTTAAAAGCCGGGCAATCGCCGCCGCACTCAGCAACTGAATGAAGGCACGCATGAAACGCCCGCCAAAAACAGTGGCCAAAGAGCGCTTGAGGGATGGCCCGGTCGGCGCGCCGCTCATTTAATGACCATGAACGGTATGCGCTTTCATCATGTCGGCAGGGGCAGATGCTGTGAGGGGCGCATCATCGGTAAAAAAACGCTGGCCAATGGGGGTGGTGCAGCAGATATCGCGAATGGTTTCGATGCTGTTGGACGAAAATTCTGATTTCCACCGTGCTGCCGCCGCCTGGGGATCGCGCTGCAGCTTATAATGACTGCTGACCTTTTCATCCGTGATGGTGCTATCGATGAAGCGTTTCACCTGATCGGCAGGCGGCAGCCCCATATGATCGAGAATGGCGGCGATTTCCCGGTGGGGATGGATGGTCATGGCTTCATAATGGATGATTTTGGCCCGCTCATGGCTTTCTAAGGCAGCAAAAGCGGCATCATTGAAAGCGGCCCATTTCCAGGCCAGAATTTCCAGGGCATCCATAGCTTTGAAGCGCTCTTCGCTCAGCCCTTCGCGCTGGCCCAAGGGCGAATGCAGGATGGCGCTATAGGTGAGTTCGTGGCGCTTGCCATATTTGGCGATGCCGCGCAGCATCGATGCCACCTGCCCACAAGGATGGCGCACCAGAAAAATGGCTTTAAGCTTTGGGTCGGCATTCAGGCAAAGCCCTGCGCGCCCCAGCATATTCACGGTTTTGATCAATTGATGGGGCGATGTGCGCGATGATGGCTGGATAATCGGCCCGGCAAAGGCCATGCCGGGGATCAGGCGCTCCATACCCTTAAAGGCATAGATCTGGGCGCGCCTGAGATTGAAATGAAGGATATTTTCGCGCGCTTTGGCAAAAACCGGTCGGGTGCCCGTGGTGCGTACATCCCGGGCATGGCTCCAGTTTTTAAGATCGGCTGTCATTTGGCTCAGGGTGGATGGGGTGATGTCTGGAAACTGATCCACCCCCGGGGCATGGGCGATTTCCGGTTCATGCAGATAATGGATCAGGGGATGGCTATCGAGAATCTTGCCAAGCCATGTGGAACCCGAACGCGGCGCGGCAAAAATCATCGTGCGCTGCCGCTGCGCCGGATCCGCTGGAATTGGGCTCATTTCATAGGGCTCATTGTTCGGGGCTTTCGTCCGTGCTGGCCTTGGCCTGATCGGCTGCGGTTTTAGAGGGCGGATATTCCACAAGGAAATAGGCATAGCCCTTCATTTGCCCGGCGGCTTTCCAGCGGCGGCTGTTTTTGGAAATATAAACGCCCATATAATCAATAGGGGTGACGCCGCAGCGGATATCGCCATTGCGAAACCATTGCGCATCCCATGGGCCAAAAGCCCCAAAGGGGTGGGTTGATCCATCGCTCCAGGTCAGTTTTCTGAAATTGCACCAATAGCGCAGCCCGATCCAGGTATCGCCATGATATTCAATGGAACCCACATCCCATTGTTCCAATATCCAATCATATAATTCGGGCGAATCGATCACCGCCAAACGGCCTTTTCTGCCGCGAAAATTCATGCTGCGGGCGGTTTTATTGGCGCGTTTCCAAAAGGAAACATTATGCCCATCCAGATTTCGCTGATCCCGCACAAGCTGATAATAATGCCCCGTGAGCGGGCTTTGCACCGGCGTCGATTCCCAATAATCCTTACCCGCACTGATGGATGCATCAAGGGATTGCTTCCATTCCTGTGCTTCAGCCGGGCGCAGGCCATGGCCGATCAGCACAAACAGGCAGAAAAGCACGATCAGAACACGATAGGATTTGAAGCAGGGCATTAAGAAAGAAACCGGCATTTCGTGCGACATCTGACATCTCCATGACAGAGCTTTAGCGCAATATACACTGTAAAATCTGCAGATTAAAGTCAGGCTCATGAATTTCCCTTGCCAAGACAGGAAACCGTCTCCCTTTAGCCCTTATTTTCACATTTAATCTTAGACAATAAGAGGATAGCGTCTACCCTCATGTCATGAGCAGATGATATAAACCGACTATGGTGAAAACATGATGATGTTTTTCGTCATCCTGTACGAATGAACAAGCGATCAAACTGCCATGAAGGGGATAAACGCCAGAATGCGATCGATGACCGGGGAAGATGGGTATTCACTTGTCGCGCAGGGGCGGTCTATTCCGCGCCCTCATATCCCTGTGGCACCGGTGCCCAAGCTTGCCCCTTTATTAAGACTTGGCCCTTTATGGGGCGGGCGCGGTGATATGGTCGCATCGCCCTTTGATTTCCCTCATAAACGGGCTGTGAAGGATGGCCGCAGCGCCATTTATCAGGCCCTGCGTCTTGCCGGAATTGGGCCGGGTGATGAGGTTCTGGTGCCCGATTATCATTGTATCGCGATGATCGTGCCGATTCTGGCCCTAGGGGCGCGTCCGGTTTTTTATGCCATCGATGCAGAATTGATGGCCCAGCCCGATGCCATTCGGCCGCAGATCAGCAAGGCGAGCAAGGCGCTTTTGGTGGTCAATTATTTTGGCTTTCCCAATCGTCTTGCAGCCTGTGCCGAATTATGCCGAGCCCATGGCCTGATGATGATCGAAGATTGCGCCCATAGCCTTTATGGCCGCAGCGATGGCCAGTCTTTGGGTAGTTTTGGCGATTATTCGATTTGCAGTATGCGCAAATTTTTGCCGGTTCAGGATGGCGGGCTTTTGGCATCGGCGCATCATCCCATCGATCTGCCCCCAGCCCCAAAAATAGCATGGGGGGGGGCTTTGCGGTCTTTTGCATCTTATGCCGCCTCGCCCGCTAATCGGGGGGCTTATGCCCTTTTCGGGCTGGCTTGGGCGGGGGTGAAGCGCCTGATCCCGAATGTTCGCGCGGCCCCTGATGAAGATTTCGCTCATGAAGATCTAGCGTCGGCAAGCGAGCAGCCAAAGTCTCCGCCATCAAAGTCTCCGCCTTCTGGTCTGCCCTCTGGTTTGCCCTATGGCTTTGATGCTCAAAGGGCGGGGGAGGGGGCTGATTTCGGTGCGGGTTTCTGGTTGCGGCAGGTGGATCGCCGCGCCCTTTATCGGCGGCGGCGGGCGCATTATCAGGCCATCATTGCGGAAATTTCTCCTTATGACAGCAAGATCATTCGCCCTTTGAAGCCCCATCTGGATGAAGATATGGTGCCCCATATGGTGCCTTTGCTGGTGGAAGATTTATCGCAGCGCTTTCGGGCCATGGAAGATGCTGCCCTGCCGATGCAGCGCTTTGGCCAGTTTTTATGGTCAGGCGAAGGGCAAAAGCCAGGCTTGGCGGCTGATCGCCTGTCGCGCCATTTGATCCAGATCCCTTGTCATCAGGATCTGACGGCCCGGCAGCTCGATGATCTGCTGGGTCTGTTGCGGCGGCTTTTTGGGGGGCGGTCCTGATGGCCCAGCCTTATGATCCCATATCCGCGCCATCCATGATGGCCGATGATCCGGCAAAGCCGTTGGTTTTCAGCCTTTTATCCCATGCCGAATTCTGCAAGGCCCCTTGTGCCCATTTATTTGAAACCACGCCCAAATTGGGATTTTACGGCAGCAAAGCCTGGCATGATGTGGTGTTTGATCATGGGCTTTCGGAAGGGGGTGATGTTTCATGGCTGGTCGCCCATGAAGGGAAGCATGATGGCGACCCTGATCAGATGGGGGCGGTATGGGCGGCGATACCCTTCCAGGTGATACGCGGCGGCCCCCGGCAATGTTTTGCAAGGATTTTGCAATCCCCGGCGTCGTCTTATATGTCGGAATTCAGCCTGCTTGCGCGTGATGGGGCCTTATCGCAGGCGGTGTGCGATGGCATGATCTCAACCCTGAAAAAGATGATCGGGCCGGATATTTATCTGATCGAAAAGCTGCGCGGGGATGAGCCTGCTTTTCAGGGCTTGCGGCGGGCTTTTCAAAATGTCGGGCTGGTGATGCGGGAAAAATTTGTGTTTGCCAATTGGCGACATCCTATCCGTGGCCTGTCTTATGAGGCTTATATGGCCAGCCGCAGCAAGAAACACCGCAAGAATATCCGCCGCTACACGAAAATGCTGAAAGATCACCCCGCACCGATGCGCTTTCAGCTGCTGTGTGGCGATGATCCTTCATTGCCTGCGATGTTTCAAGATTATCTCAAGGTCTATGATAAAAGCTGGAAACCCGATGAAGGCAGCCCTGATTTTGTCACGGCTTTGGTGGAAATCGGGGCCGCTTCGGGGGCTTTGCGCCTTGGCTGCCTTTATCTTGATGATCAGCCGGTGGCCACTAAGCTTGCCTTTGTGAAAGATGGCATTCTGGCGCAATATAAAACCGCCTATGATCCCGCCTTTGCCCATTTTGGTTTGGGCACGGTGATCAATCATCTGTTTTTCAGCGAAATTCTCGATGCGGAAAGGATCGAGGAACTGGATTTCGGCAATGGGGATGAGCCACATAAAAGCAAATGGGCCGATGAGCGGATCGAACGCTGCGGGTTGATTGCTTATGATGATCGCCATCTGGCCGGTTTTTTATCCAATCGCCTGAATTGGCTATCGCAAAAAGCCAAATCCTTGCGGCTGCAATCGGCTGGCCATCGCAAAAATCCCGATCCGCAGACAGCCGATGAATGAAAGGCACAGGCTATGAATGTTTTATCGGGTTCTCATGCGCTTCAGGGGCTTGGGGGTCTTCTAGCGCTTGATCATGATGGGGCGGCTTTTGATCAGGCGCGCGCCGATGATTATAGCGTGGGGCTGGTGGGCTGGGTGATCTGGCCCGATCAAAAGCTTCAGGCCCGCGCCCGCGCCGAGGGAGAGGCCCGGGCTTTTCTTGAAGCCGTGCGGCAATATGGGGCGCAGGTTTTTCGCCATATGGAGGGGGCATTTGCCGCCTTTTTCCATGATCATCGCGAAAACAGCACAAGCATCGCCATCGATCATGCCGGGCAATATCGCCTGTTCTGGATGCCCTATCGCGGTGGGTTTGTTTTTTCCAGCCGCCTATCGGTTCTGTCATCTCTGCCGGATTTTGCCGCCAATCTGCGCCCGGAAAGCCTGCATGATTATCTTTTTTTCTATACCACCTTATCGCCCAACAGCCTTTATGCCGGGGTTGAAAAGCTGCTGCCCGGCCATGCCATCCGCTTTCATCAGGGCCGTGCCGAACCCCAGCCATTTTGGCAGATGCCCTATGCCACAAGCCTTGCCGACCCATCGCCCCGGGGTTTGTCGGATTTGGCCCAAAAGCTGTATGATGGGCTTGATGGCGCGGTGGAGCGGTCTTTGGAAAGCGCCCGATCGCCCGATGTGGGCAGCTTTCTTAGCGGCGGGCTTGATAGCAGCACCATCACCGGATTGGCGGCGGCGCATCATCCGGGGTTTAAAAGCTTTACCATCCGATTTGATGATCCGCGCTATGATGAAGGGCCTTATGCACGGCTTGCGGCACAGCGTTTTCACACCGATCATCATGAACGCCTGATTGAGCCCCATGAGGTGGTGGGGGTGATGGATCAGATCGCAGCCTACACCGATGAGCCTTATGGCAATACGTCCGCCATTGCCGCCTATTATTGCGCCATTGCGGCCCGGGATGCGGGGGTGAAAGTGCTTTTGGCGGGGGATGGCGGGGATGAAATCTTTGCCGGCAATGAGCGCTATATCGATGTGCGGCGCTATGATGTTTATGGTAAAATCCCCGAACCTTTGCGGCGGTTTTTGCTTGATCCTTTGCTGGCCTCGAACCGGTTGGATCCGCTGCCCTTTCTGGGGAAGGCGCATCGCCTGATGAAGCGCTATCATCTGTCTTTGCCCCGGCGGATGTTTGCCGATTATCATCCCTTTCAGAATTTTTCCGCAGGCGATGTGGCGGGCCCGGCGCTTTATGATCATTTCAGCCGCGCCAATCCCCTCAAAAGCGCTGAATCCATCTATGAGGCGGGGCAATCTGGCGATCCGGTGCAAAGAATGATGGCGCTGGATCTGCATCTGACCATCGCCGATAATGATCTGGTGAAGGTGAACAGCATGTGCGCCCTGGCGGGCATCGATGTGCGCTATCCGATGCTGGATCGGCCCTTGATGGAATTGGCGGCCAGCATCCCCATGGATGTGCTTTTGGCGGATGGGCGCTTGCGGGGCTTTTTCAAGCGCAGTTTTGCCGCGCTGTTGCCGACCGAGATCATCGAGAAGAAAAAGCACGGCTTTGGCCTGCCGTTTCAGGTCTGGGTTCTCGATCATCCCGATTTGGCGCACAAGCTTTTGGATACATTGGAAGATCTGCGCCAGCGTGGGCTGTTTACCGATCTTTATATCGATGCTTTGCAACATGCGGTGCGGGGCGGCGGGGCCCGCAATCTTTTGGGCAATGCCTGGGATGCCACCATGCTTGAATTATGGATGAAATCCCATCCCACGTCTTTTTAAGGCTTCATCCAGCCTTTGATATGGGCGATCAGATCATCCAGCGCGCCGGGCTCGGAAAAGGTGTGATCGCTTTGGGGCAGGTGAAGGCTGGTTAATTTTGGGCCCTTGATGGCGGATTGCCAAAGCTTCAGGCTTTCCGCCTCTTTTTCAAATTCCCGCGCCACCAGATCATGGCCACTTTTCACCAGCATGATCCGCCCACTGAAGGCGGCCAGCGCCCCCACAAGGCGTTCGGGCAGGGGTAAGTCATCTTGGGATTGATAGCCTGCCGAAGTGCCCATGAGCCCGCGCAGCTTTTTATAGAGAAGGGCGGGAAATTCGCCCAGATTGACCTGCCCTCGGATCAGCCGCGACCAGAAGTCCCGATGAAACAGGCGTTTGGCATAATAATGTTTGATCAGCGCGGTTTCATGGCTGCTTTCGGTACGCACCCATGGGTTCATCAAAATCAGACCGGAAATCCGCGCATCGCGATGGGCATGAAAGGCCGCCGCCGAGGCCCCATCGCACAAGCCGCATAAAACAACGGATTGCAAGGCGGGCTGATGATCAAAAAACCAATCGATGGCCAGATGAATATCGTCATCAAGGGCTTCGAATCCGGGATTTTCGCCTTCGCTATCGCCCATGCCACGGCAATCAAAGCGCAAAACCGGCACGCCATGATCGCTTAAATCCCGCGCCATCGTCACAAAAGAGCGATGCGCCCCCACCCGATATTGCGGCCCGCCCACCACGATGATCAGCCCGATGGCGGATGGCGCATCGGGGGGGCGGTGGCTGATGGCGATCAGGCGCTGGCCTTGGCACGCTAGGATATGGGCGCTTTCCCGCATGTGATGGGGGGTCTGTTTTGCGCTTTGCTGCCGGTTCATGGCGATGCCGCCTCGAAAGCGGTGATGATCTGATCCACCAATAGGGGCGCGCCATCGGGTTCGGTCTGCGCCCAAACGGCCTCTTCGCGCGCATGGGAAAAATGCAGATTGGGGCCCTGCCAGCTTTCGGGAATACGCGCCAGGCTAAGGCTTTCATCGATGGGCTGCAATCCGGTTTCAATCCAGCAGATGGGCAGATCGGGCGGCGGTGGCAGGGCTTCAAGGGATTGCCCGCACAGGCTTTTGGCCAAAGCGGGGGCGAGATCATAGCCCCCCACCCGCACCGGGATGTGTTGTTCTAAAAGCCGGGATTTGAGGGCGGCCGTGGTTTCCCGTTCGCCCTGAGCCATGGCTTGAGCCACCCTTATGCGCAAAAACCGGGTAAGGAAGGGATCACCCGCCACAACCGGCTGAACCAGCAGCAGGCCTGCGGGTGTGAAACCCTGCTTTTGCAAGGCTGCAGCGAGCAAAAGCGCCCCGTTGCGGATGCCACACAGCCATAAAGGGGTGCCAAGGGCCGCCATATCGCGGATCATCATCCGCAGATCATCAAGCCATATCGACCAATCGGCATCGATAAATCGGCCCGCACTATCGCCGGTGCCATAAAGATCAAAAATCCGGGCGTGCACGCCCTTTTTAGCAAGGGCAGAGGCGAGCCCCCGCATCATCAGGCGGCTGCGGTTCATTTCTTCGGCAAAAGGCGGGATGATCAAAAGCCGGGCCCGGGGTGCAAGATCTGCGGGCTGGCAATCAAGGCAGAAAAGCGGCCCCGATGGACCATCGAGGAAAAAAACATCCAAACTATGATCGGGGTTTTTCCGGGCCATCGGGTCTGGATCAGGCGGCCAGCTTGTGATCGACAAAATCGCTCAGGCTGCCGACAGTTTCAAAAACGCTGCCATTGATTTCATCATCTTCAAACAGAATATCGAATTGGTCTTCGATGGCTGCCACCACAGTGACCACCGCCATGGAATCGAATTCCGGGATATCGCCCATCAGCGGGCTTTCGGGGCCTAAAGATTGGCCGCGTTTACCAAGTCCCAATGTGGATGTGAGAATGTCCACGATGGCCTGTGTCGTTCCCATATGCCCGGCTCCGTGATTATGCAAAGGATGATCTTGACGATACTAAGGATGTGGTAGCTTGGCTTTAAGAAATTGTCTAGATAACACTATAGACTGGTGAAACAAGATTGGCTTTGGCCGTAAAACACCAGAACCAAAGTGCGATGAAGGGGGCTTTTGTTGAAATTAAGGGTTTATCGCACATTGAGCGACTTGCCCCAAAGCTATGTGGCGCTGTTTCAAAAGGCGGGCAGGCATTGTGTTTTCCAAAGCCTGTGGTGGTATGAATGTTTGCTGGCCGAAACCACCGATCCCGGCGATCAGATCATCATCTATGGGGTGGAAGAGAGCGATCCCCCCCATCAGGCGCGGGCTATTCTGGTGGCACGCACCCAAAAAGGCGGATTTTTATCTGGGCTGAAGCCGCGCCGATTGGCGGCCTTTTCCAATTTCTACACGATCAGGGCCGGGCCGGTTCTGGATCCCGCCTTTCCTGATAACCGCGAAGTTTTGCAGGTTTTGGCTGCTGGATTGCTGGCGGAGCGCCCGGCCTGGGATATGATAGCCTTCGATTATCTGGATGGCGAAAGCCAGGCTTTCAAAGATATTTATGCGGCTTTTGAGGCCCATGGTGCCCGGCTCAGCGCTTTTGCCCGAACCGATGTGTGGTATGAAGAGATCAAGACCCAAGGTTTTGCCCCCTATCTGGAAAAGCGCAGCGGCCTCATTCGCAAAACATTGGCCTGGAAAAACCGCAAGCTCGATCGCGATCCCGCCTTTCAACATCGGCTGAGCACCGGGCCTGAAGGCTTGGATGAAGCGATTGCCGCTTATGAAAAGGTTTATGCCCAAAGCTGGAAGGAGCCGGAATTTTATCCCGGTTTCATCCCTGCTTTGATCCGCAGGGCAGCCCAGCATCGGGCTTTGTATCTGGGGACTATTTTTTATGGGGATGAGCCTTTGGCCACGCAATTGAGCCTGAAATCAGGGGATATATTGTTTCAATATAAAATGGCCTATGATGACAGCGCCACGAAAGCCCCGGCCTTGCGCAATCTGTCATTGGGGGCGCTGACCATTTTTCGGCTGCTCAATCATGTGCTTGATCATGATCATGAAGTGCGGGCGTTTGATTTCGGGATCGGCGATGAAGCCTATAAAGCGGGATGGTGCAGCCAACGCCGGTCTTTATACGGAATGCGGGTCTATCATGGGGCCAGCCTTTATGGGCGCATCAGCTATCGGGCCATGCGCCTGCGGGGATGGTTGAGCCGCTTGCGACGCCAGATGATGGGCGGATCATAGATCACATGCCCATGGCCCTTGTTCTATAGGGGCGATCAGATACAATTTTGGTTCAGGTGGAAAAGGGGACAGGGGACAATGAACGTGAACCGATATCTCCATGATCTTGTGCTGAACAAGACCGGCGAGAGCGCATCGGCGATGGCCCTGGGCAGCGGCTCGGCCATGCTTTCCTATGCGGATGTGCAGCATGAAATCAGCCGGATGGCCGCCGGGCTTCATGCCTTGGGCGTGCAGCGCTTTGATCGGGTGGTGGTGTATCTTGATAAGCGGATCGAAACGATCACCGCTTTTTGGGGGATCAGCCGGCTGGGGGGTATTTTCGTGCCCGCCAATCCGGTTTTGAAGCCGCCGCAGATCGAACATATCATCGCCGACAGCACGGCACGGGTCCTGATTTCAAGCCGCAGCCGGATCGCCGCACTTGGCGATGTCCTTGCCCGATCCTCACTTGATTTCGTGATCAGCATCGATGGTTTTGCTGATCATGATGATGGCAATGAGGCGGGAAAGACTGCGCCGCGTTTTTTGGCCCTTGATGATCTGCTGGCGTCGGGCCGGGGCCTGCCTGCGGGGCCTGCCTGCGATCAGGATGTGGCGGCGATTTTTTATACATCGGGCAGCACCGGGCGGCCAAAGGGCGTGGTGTTGTCCCATCGCAATCTGGTGGCGGGGGCTGAAAGCGTGGCCCAATATCTGGGCAATCACCAAGGGGATCGCATCCTGTCGCTTTTGCCCCTGAGCTTTGATGCGGGCTTCAGCCAATTGACCACGGCTTTTCATGCCGGGGCGGCTGTGTATCTGCATAATTATCTGATGGCGCGGGATGTTCCGGCGCTTTGTGCCCGTCATAGCATCACCGGGCTTACCTGTGTGCCGCCCTTGTGGATGCAGCTTTTGGCCGCGAACTGGACGGATGAGGCCTGCTCATCCCTGCGCTATTTCGCCAATACCGGCGGGCGGATGCCCCATGATGTGTTAAAGCAATTGCGCGCCCTGTTTCCGCAAGCCACCCCCTATTTGATGTATGGGCTGACGGAAGCTTTTCGCTCCACCTATCTTGATCCTTTGGAAGTGGATAAACGCCCCGATTCCATCGGCAAAGCCATTCCCAATGCCGAAATTCTGGTGGTGAAGGGGGATGGCAGCCTTGCCAAACCCGGCGAGGAGGGGGAATTGGTGCATCGGGGGCCTTTGGTGGCTTTGGGTTACTGGAATGACAGCGAGCGCACGGCTCAGCGCTTTCGGCCCGTGCCGGGGCAGCCAGAGCAGATCAGGGTGCCGGAACTGGCCGTGTGGTCGGGGGATATGGTGCGTATGGATGAAGAAGGCTATCTTTATTTCATCGGTCGCACGGATGAGATGATCAAAACATCGGGCTATCGAGTCAGCCCCACGGAAGTGGAAGAGGCGCTGTTTGAAAGCGGCCTCGTGCGCGAGGTGGCGGCCTTTGGCATCCCTCATGAGCAATTGGGACAGGCCATCATTGCCATGATCGTGCCGCGCGATGAAGCCGATTTCGCGCTCGATGATCTGGTGGCGTTCTGCCGCAGCCTTATGCCCGCCTATATGGTGCCCCAGCGCTTTGAGCTCAATAGCGCATTGCCCCGCTCCCCCAATGGCAAGATTGATCGCAAGGCGCTTCATGCGCGCCTTCTGGAACTATCCAATCAGGTGACATCATGACCGATGAACTGTTGCACAAGGATCACCCCGCCTTTGCCGATTGGCAGTGCCGGGATGGCGAGCTTTTGATCGGTGGCCAGCCGGTTGGCCTTTTGGCGGCGCGGCTGGGGCAAACGCCTTTTTATGCCTATGATCGGGAAAAAATCAGCCGCCGCGTGGCGGATCTGCGGGCGGCTTTGCCGCCTTCCGTGCGCCTTCATTATGCGATCAAGGCCAATCCTATGCCCGCTGTGGTGCAGCATTTTGCAGGGCTTGTGGATGGGTTTGATGTGGCGTCCGCCAATGAGCTTGATCTCGCCCTCGATACCCCCATGAAGGCCGATCATATCAGCTTTGCAGGCCCCGCCAAAAGCGATGCCGAACTGGTGCGGGCGATTGCCGGTGGGATCACCATCGAGCTAGAATCCGAACAGGAAATGATCCGCACTGTGAAAGCGGGGGGGCTTTTGGGGATCACGCCACGGGTGGCGGTGCGGGTCAATCCCGATTTCAAATTGCGCGGTTCGGGGATGCATATGGGCGGCGGCGCCAGCCAATTTGGCATTGATGCCGAAGCGGTGCCTGATCTGTTGCGGGCCATGGGCGATCTTGGGCTGTCTTTCCAGGGCTTTCATATTTTTGGCGGATCGCAAAATCTCAATGCCGAGGCCATCGCCGATGCCGAAGATCAGATCGCCGATCTGGCCATTCGATTGGCTGATCATGCGCCCTCAGCGGTGCGGCATCTCAATATCGGGGGCGGCTTCGGTATTCCCTATTTCCCCAAGGATCGCCCCCTTGATCTGGGGCATGTGGGGGCCCGCCTGCAGGGCACGGCGGATAAGCTGCAAAAGGCTTTGCCCGATGCCGCCCTCATCGTGGAACTGGGGCGCTATCTGGTGGGGGAAGCCGGGGTTTATGTGTGCAAGGTGATCGATCGCAAAGTTTCGCGCGGGCAGGTGTTTCTGGTCACCGATGGCGGCTTACATCATCAGCTTTCGGCCACCGGCAATTTTGGCCAGGGGATCAGGCGGAATTATCCCGTGGCGATTGCCAGCCGCTTTGATACGCCAGCGGCGGAAACCGCCAGCATAGTAGGGTGTTTATGCACACCGATTGATCTTCTGGCCGATAAAATTGCGGTGCCCATGGCCGATGTGGGGGATCTGGTGGCGATTTTCCAATCCGGTGCCTATGGCCGCAGTGCCAGCCCCTCGGCATTCCTCAGCCACCCGGAAGCCCGGGAAGCGTTGATATGATCATATTTTGAATAATCGGGCGTTCATTGATCGCGGCATTGGGTGATGGGGCTGTTGGTGATCGTTGTTTTGGGATTGATCCGCCCCCGGATCAGGGAGCCGAAGGCGCAATCGATCTTGCTGTTTTCGATGCTGATCTGATGATCGCCAAATTGAACCCGTTGTTCATAGGCAAAGCCGATCACATCCTTATTGCCATCGCGGGGTTCGGCGATCAATTCGCTGTCGGAAATTCTGATCTCTCCGCCATTGAAGGCATCGATGGCCCGGCTGCCTTCGCCGCCCCGCTCATCGAGAACGGAATTTTTGATGATCAGGCGTTCGGCTCCTGATTTGATCAGATGGCCCTGATGCCGGGCTTTTAGAAAGCGGCTGTTCAGGATGGTGATGGTGCCGCCTTTTGCGGCAAAATAAATGCCATGGGCGCGCCCGCATTTAATCCGGCAATCGCCGCCCAGATTTTGAAACAGGCTGTTTTTAACGGTCAGACTTTGGGCCTTGGGATCGGTGAGAATACCCGATTGGGCATTTTCGAAGGTAACGTCATCAACGCTCAGATGCGCTGTTTGCTGGCGGATGCAGGCGCCATTGCCATCATTAACCGCAATATTGCGGCAGGTGAGATGGCTGATTTCGGCATCTGCATTCAAGATCAGGGCGGCTTTTGATCGGCAGGGCGTATCTTGCAGGATCGAGCCATTGCCATCGAGGGTCAGGGGTTTATTGATGATGGCGCATTGGGCATAGATGCCTTTGGGCAAGGTGACGCTGCCGCCTTCGGCCAGCATGGCTTGCAGATTTCCACATTCCTTTCCGGCGATGTAATCGGAACAGCGAAAACCTTCCGGCAGATCGTGGCTGAATGTATTGCCATCATCGGGGATACGGGCCAGCCAGATTTCATCTTCATTGCTGATGCCGATCAGCACATCAAGGGCGGGCACGGGAAAAAATTTGTTAAACAGGCTTTTTAAATGTCGGGGGCCAGAGCCGTCTCCATAGGTTTTCCAGTTTTTGAGATCAGCGCTTTGATAAAGATTCTCCCCGCCTGCCCATAAAATGAAGCGGCCCTTTACATAACGCAGAGCATCATCATCTTCGACGGTGGCTGGCAATGTGCCCATGTGGATGGCATCGCCAATCGCGTCTTTGGTAACCGGGATGGCATGAATCTCGTCCTGATTAACCAGAACAATCGAATTTCCCACAAGAATGGCAATGCCATGCTTGCCAAAATTATGTTTCAAGCGGGTGCTTTTTCTGGTGATTGCATCGGTTTTCAGATCGATCTCGAATAATGCGGGGTCTCGATGGATGGAAAACAAAAAAGCGCGGCCATCGATGGGGCTGGCGGCTGAAACATTGAGGCTCAAATCCTTCACCGGCCGACGGGCGATCCATTCCCGGCGTTCAATATCGAAAATGGCATGCACATAGGCATCTGATGCGGTGCCATAATCATCACAGCCCCAGGCCGATATCCAAAGGTGAAACAGGCCATCGAGCAAAAGGGGCGAGCCCCATGTGTGCCCGGCGGCCGGGGCCTTGCCTTCTTTGGGAAAGAAGCATTTTTTGTCCAAGGGTATATCGAAGGCGGCCTTTAAAAAGGCGCCGCCATCATCAAGGGGATCGGGATCATAAAGGCGTTCCCACAAAAGATTTTGCAGATCAAGGGCGTAAACGGAATTTTGATAGCTTGCGGCATGCCCGCCACCGAAAAAATAGAGCCTGCGGCCATCGAAAACCCCGCCATTGAAGGCCCGGATGGCATCGCTGGCCCGCCGATAAAAAGGCTCACCGGGAACCGCATCGGGAAAGGCTACGGATTTAAAGCTGTTGCGGGGTTGAAGCCTGCACCAGAGCTGTTCGTCAAACCGGCAGGTTTCTTCGATATAGCGGCCCAATGCGGGCAGATCACGGGCGGGCACGGCAGGTTTTTCTCCGCCGGTGAAATCAGGTTTCAGGGAATGCGGCGCCTCGGCGGGGGGTGTTTGGAGCCTATCGGATGAGGCTGCGGGCTCGGGTTCGGGAGCCGGTGTCGAGGGCGTTACCACCTCTGCCTCTGCCTCTGCCACAGCCTCTGCCAAATCCCGTGGGGGGAGGGCATCATCAAAAGCCTTCAGCCGATCATCGAGGGCGCGGATGCTGGCGGCCCAGCTTGCCTTATCGGTGGTTTTGGCGCTTTGCCACTGGCTACAAAGCTGCGCCATCCGGGTTTGTTGAACCGATGCACCCGCTTGGCATAGCCGTGCAATGGGGGCCTGATCGGCATCAGCCTGTTCCGCTCCGGCTGCGGGGTACGCGATAAAAAAGATGGCCATCAACAGGGCCATTCGAGCGGCTTTTGTGGCGCAATCAGTCATAATCAAGCCCGGCCATAGGTGTCATCAAGGCGGATGATATCATCTTCCCCCAGATAACTTCCCGATTGCACTTCGATCAGATGAAGGGGGATTTTTCCGGGATTTTCCAATCGGTGCACAGATCCCAGTGGAATATAGCAGGATTCATTTTCGCTCAGCAAAAAGCTTTCTTCATCGCGGGTGACAAGGGCGGTGCCCTCCACCACGATCCAGTGTTCGGCGCGGTGATGGTGTTTTTGCAGGGATAATTTCTCCCCGGGCTTGACGATGATCCGCTTGCTTTGAAAGCGATCCCCCCGATCCGTGGTTTCATAAGAACCCCATGGCCGATAAACGCGCGGATGCATCAGATGTTCTTCGCGCTTTTGGGCTTTGAGTTGGTCAACCACTCTGCCCACTTCCTCGGCCCGATTTTTATGGGCGATCAGCACGGTATCCTTGGTGGTGACGATGATCAGATCCTCGATCCCCAAAGCGGCGATAAAGGCACCATCAGCCCGCAGCAGGCAATTGCGGCTGTCGAGGGCGATGATATCCCCCTCCAGCACATTGCCATCCTGATTTTTGGGCAGATGATCCCACAGGGCCCGGAATGATCCCAGATCGCTCCAGCCCATATCCACCGGAACGACGGCAACATTGGCTGCCTTTTCCATCAAAACCCGATCGATCGAACCTTCGGGCCCGCTCATGAAAGCATGGCTGTCGGGGCGCTCGAACGCCAGATCCCTGCGGCTGCCCGCCAGTGCCGCCCTGCAGGCTTTGAGCATATCCGGGGCATGGCGTTCATAAGCCTTGATCAGATGATCGCAGCGAAACAGAAAAATCCCGCTGTTCCAATACACATTGCCCTGATCCAGATAGCCCTGAGCGGTTTGAGCATCGGGCTTTTCATGGAAATGGGCAACCGCGAAAGCGCCGGGCATCTGATCCAGTGCCGGGCCGCTTTCGATATAGCCATAGCCGGTTTCCGGGTGATCGGCCTTGATCCCGAAGGTGACCAGCTTTCCGCCTGAAGCGGCAGCTGTGGCCCGCTCTAAAGCCGCCATGAAATCGGGCAGGGCGGTGATCACATGATCCGATGGGGCCAGCAGCATCAGCGCCTGATCGTCTTCCTGTTCCAGCCGCAGGGCCGCCATGATCGCAGCCGGAGCCGTGCCTTTGCCGCCCGGTTCTAAAATGATGGCCAGCGGATCAATGCCCATTTCGGCCAGTTTTTCGGCAACGATGAAACGATGATCATCATTGGCAATGATCAGCGGCGGGGCAAAGCGCGCGGGATCGCCAAAGCGCGCCAACGTGTCCTGGATCATCGCCTGATCGGAATGAATGGGCAGAAATTGTTTGGGATAATGGGCTCGTGATAAAGGCCATAGGCGCGTTCCCGAGCCGCCAGACAAGACCACCGGCCAGATTTTCATGCTATCCTCCCTCATGATGCCCATCCCAAAATATCTGTTTCATACTGCTTTAGATTGGCATCCCAGCCATAATGATCGATGACGAAAGCACGGGCCTTTGGTGCGCGCAGATTTTGGCTTTCCAATATCACACGCGATTGCGTGATCATCTCATCGCGATTGCGGGCAATATGAACAGGCGCATCGGGGCAATCCCTGATCCCGGCCATGGCATCGGGGGTGGCGAGAATGGTTTTTTCCATGGCCATGGCTTCCAAAGCCTTGTTTTGGATTCCCCGGGCAATGGTCAGCGGCAGGCAGGCGGCCAGGGCATGCTGCACATAGGGTCTGATATCGGGCACCCCGCCGGTGACCAGTACATTCGGCTGTTCCCCCAGCTTCAATACCGCATCACTGGGCGCCATGCCCACAATGGCAAAAAGCAGATCGGGATATGTATCGCGCAAATGGGGCAGCACCTCATTCACATACCATGTCACCGCCATGATATTGGGCCGATAATCCATCGCCCCTACAAAAACCAGAACCCGATCTTTGGGTTGATAAGGATTGGGATGTTCGATGGCGGGATCGAAATAATCCACATTCACCCCTTGGGTGCGAAAGGTGATTTTCCCGGCGCTTTCCGGGGCAAGGCTTCTGAAAAGGCTGGCTTCGGCCTCGGAAATGAACACGGTTTTGTCAAAGGCTGCGGCCATCCGCCGCTCATAAGCCAGCAGCTTATCGGCCTCGCGCCGGTAGATCAGATTGCGGGGCAGGGTGGCATCCCGCGCATAGGATCGGAATTTTTCGGAATCCACATCCTCGGCATTGAATACGGTTCGGACAGTGGGGGGCACTTTTCCATAAACAAATTGGCCCGTAGAGCCGCTATACATCAAAATGGCATCGGGCTTGATGCTTTTGATTTTTTGCTCCACCCAATGATCCATGGCTTTATTTTTGTAATAGGCAATCGATAAGGCTTCGTTTTTCATGAGCCCACGGGCCGCCCCCATCAGACCGGCCTTTTTATCCAGCTTTTGGATGCAACTGCTGGCACAGAAATCTTTCAATTTATCCGTATATTGCCAATCATCGGGATGATCGATGAAGGTGCCCAGATGCAACTCATGCCTGCTGGCAAAATAGCGCATGATGTTGAAGCTGGAAATTTTATCCCCTTTATTGGGGGGATAAGGAATACGGTGGGTCAGATATAATAATTTCATGGCCATATTCTAAAGATTGCAAAGGATGGTTGAACGAGGCAAACGGGCTGGAAAGCAATAGTTTGGCTGAAGAGCTTGCAGCATTGCGGGAATTTCTCCAAATTCATTATGGAATTTAACCGTCCCATGGGTTTGGCGCAATGCGTCGATGCTGACAAAGAGGCATTTCATGACAACAAAAGCGCGCGCGCCGCAGCTTTATGTGATCATCGATACGGAAGAAGAGTTCGATTGGGATGCGCCTTTTGATCGCCGGGCGCGGGCCGTGACATCAATCCCCGCCCAGCAGCGGGCGCAGGATATTTTCGCCCGCTATGATCTGGTGCCCAGCTATGTCATCGATCATCCGGTGGCCGATAATCCTGAAGCCGTGGCGGTGCTGAAAGCGTGGCAGGACGAGGGACAGGCGGTGATCGGCGCGCATTTGCATCCGTGGGTCTCGCCGCCTTTTGACGAGGAGGTGAGCCGCCAAAACAGCTATCCCGGCAATTTACCGAAATCCTTGGAATATGAAAAACTGCGCCAACTGACCGCGCTGATCGAACGGGTTTTTGCGAAACGCCCGCGCCTTTATAAAGCGGGCCGCTATGGAATTGGCCCCAATACCGCAACGATCCTCCAGGATTTGGGCTATCAGATCGATGCCAGCATCGTGCCCTATACCGATTTCAGCTTTGATCATGGCCCTGATTTTCGCCATGAAACGCCGCATTTACGGCCTTTTCTGCCCGCCCGCGATATTCTGGAATTGCCGCTTTCCACGGGCTTTGCCGGGCTTTTGCGGAAGCGCGGCGCGGGCCTGTTTCCAATGATTGATCGGCCATTGATGCGCTCTGTTCATCTGCCGGGGATTTTTGCCCGTCTGGGCCTTTTGGAACGCATCAGGCTCAGCCCCGAGGGCCAGGGGGCCGATGATCATATCCGCCTCACCAAAGCCATGTGGGATGATGGGTTTGATGTTTTTTCTTATACCTATCACAGCCCATCCCTGGTCCCCGGCCATACGCCTTATGTGCGCAGCCCCGCTGATCTGGATCGGTTTCTCGATCATATGGATCGCTATTTCGATTTTTTCTTCAATGAATTGGGGGGCAGGGCTGCCACCCCCCTGACACTTTATCAACAATGGCAGGATCGCGGGAAAATTTGGGCGGCGGACCTTTGAACAGGATCGACAAAACAAAATGATCTATGCCATTTTCACAAAGTTTTATGGGATAGCCAGCCTGTGGCGGGCAACCGCCGAGGCCATCATGGGATCGAGCAATGCCAAAGACGGTTGATCAGACCACAAGCGCTCCTGCGGATGAAACTTATGGGGATGAAAATCTTGGGGATGAAACCGCCAATCGCCCGGAATTTGTCGATTATTATACCCGCGATGATGTGGCTTTGGGGCGTCAGGCGCATTTTTCCCGCTTGCGCGATTCCCTATTGGCGATCAGGGCGATGGAAGGGGATGCGGATCGTGCCCTTGATGTGGCCGATATTGGCGGGGGCACAGGGGATTGTTCGGTGGTTTGGGCGGAAAAGGGGCACAAGCCCATCTGTATCGATATCGGGCGCGATCTGATCGAGGCCGGACGGACAAGGGCGAAGGCTTTAGGGCTTGATATCGGCTATGAAGTGGGCTCGGCGACCGCTTTGCCATTGGCCTCTGGCTCGGTGGATATCGCTTTGCTGCCCGAATTGCTCGAACATGTGGAAGATTGGCAGGCCTGCCTTGATGAAGCGACGCGAATCGTGCGCCCCGGCGGGCTGATTCAGCTTTCCACCAATAACAAGATCAATCCTCGCCAGCAGGAATTCAGATTGCCCTTCTATAGCTGGTATCCGGGGCCGATAAAGCGCTATTGCGTGCGCCGGACCCTTGATGATCGCCCGGAATGGGCAAATTATGCCACCTTTCCTGCAGTGAATTGGTTTACCCCGGGGCAATTGATCAAGGCTTTGCGGCGGCGGGGCTTCGATCAAATCTACAGCCGCGCCGATCTGGCGGCGGCCCGTGGCCTTGGGGGCTGGAAAGGATCGGTGCTGGCTGTGTTGAAGGCTGCGCCCATTTTATATTGGCCGATCAGAAGCTGTTCGCAATCCACCTTTCTGGTGGCAAAGAAACAGGCTTGACCATGGGCTGGAGCCGCCTGCGGATGCCAAAAATTGAGGAGCCGGGGCTTATGGCGGGGGCGGGGTGTGTGGCGGGCAACAGGTGACAGGCCATCAATGGCGGGCGGATTTTTCGCTTTCATCCACCAGATCGGCCAGCCGGTTATGGGCTTGATTGGCTAGGGATTCGATTTCGTCCCATTGTTCGGTCAGGGCGGATATTTCGGCCTGAAATTGTTCCATGCTCAGCCGACGGTTTTTATCGGTGGCCATCACGGCAGCAATGGCGGCGCGCGTGGGGCTGTTCAATCCCACTTCTTTGAGCAGGGTTTTCTGCCCGGATTGCAGGGCGCCCTCCAGATCTTTCAATCGGGACGCGATGACCATCAGATAAATCAGGCCCAAAAGCAAAAGGCTGAAAAGAAGAATGAAGCCGCCAGCCATCAAATGAACATGGCTGATGTTGAAACCCAGAATCGTGCTCATATCAGATGCCCTAAAGGCAAGAGAAAACCTTGTCAGGCAGTTATCTGCCCAAAAGGGAGCTTATCCGGTTTTGATCGAAATCAAAAGCCAAGAGAAAGGATGGCCGACCATAAAGCGGCGCTAGCGGCCAAGATACAGATGGCCGATGCCCCGGCAGAGAGCCGCGCGGAAGACGACCGATCATAGCCTTTGGCATGAAGGGAAGCCTGCTTGATCCCGGATTGCTTATTTGTCATCGCTATCACACCACCCGTTTTTCAGTTCATGTCTCGTTAGAAACTTGGGCTCGTCAGAAACTTGGGTTCATCAGAATTCGAGATCACCAGAAATTCATCAAAACGTATTTTAAAGGCCCCAGTTCCGATGCATTGTTTCTAAATAATGCCAGTCAGGTCGTTAGCTGACAACAACATGATTCTCACAAGTTCGTTTATAAACCGTAAAATTTTAGGTGAATTATTTTGATCATGGATTTTTCCGGGGCATTTTTTCTACAGGCCCATGGGAGATATAAAACCCGCAGCGTCATAGTTTTGTAACGCATTCTTCTTAAACAAGAGAGCGATGAGAGCCGATCCCGGAACAGGGCGGAGGTGAGCGGATGCGTGATATTCATACGAATAAGTCCTATGATGAAGAGCTTGATCAACTCCGCGCCACCTTGAGCGAAATGGCGGGATTGGCCGAAGCCCAGCTCCATAATGCCGTAACTGCTTTGGTGGCCCGGGATATGATTCTGGCGCAAAAATCCATCGCAGATGATGAGCGGATCGACAGGCTGGAGCATCTGGCAGAAGAAAGGGCGATTGAAATCATCGCCCGCCGCGCGCCTTTGGCTGATGATCTGCGCGAACTGGTGGCGGCCATCAGGCTGTCTGGCGCCTTGGAACGAATTGGTGATTATGCCAAGAATATCGCCAAAAGAACCACGGTTCTGGTGAATGTTCTGCCCATGCGCCAGATTAGCATCATCCCCGAAATGGCAAAGCAGGCCCAGCGCATGATTTCCGATGTGATGGATGCCTATATCCAGCGCGATAGTGCCCTGGCCATCGATGTGTGGGCGCGCGACGAGCGAATTGATCTTTTATATGATAGCCTGTTTCGCGAATTGCTGACCTATATGATGGAAAAGCCAGAATTGATCACGGCATGCACCCATCTTATTTTCATTGCCAAAAATATCGAGCGTGTGGGCGATCAGGCAACGAATATCGCCGAAGTCGCTTATTATATGATCGAGGGTCGATCAATGAAAGATAATCGGGTGAAGCGGGATGAAACCGCTTTTGCCGATCCGTCAGACAACACAGAATCGGATAATGGATCATGAAACCGCGTATTCTTCTGGTCGAAGACGATATCAATCTCACCGAATTGGTGCGCTATAATCTGGAACGCGAAGGTTTTGAAATCGCTTTGTCTGCGGATGGCGAAGAAGGCCTGATGATGGCGATGGAGCAGCCGCCGGACCTGATCCTGCTCGATTGGATGCTGCCTAATCTTTCGGGGATCGAGATTTGCCGCCGATTGCGCCGCAATGGCGATACCGCCAATATTCCGATCATCATGCTCACTGCCCGCACCGAAGAAGGGGATCGCGTGCGCGGGCTTGAGATCGGTGCCGATGATTATATCACCAAGCCTTTCAGCCCGCGTGAACTGATTGCCCGCATCAATGCTGTTTTGCGTCGGGTGCGCCCGGGCTTGTCGGGCAAGATCCTGACTCATGCAGGCATTTCCCTTGACAGCACCACCCATAAAGTTGTGCGGGATGGCACGCAAATCCATCTTGGCCCCACAGAATTCAGGATGCTGCGGCATTTCCTTGAAAATCCCGGTCGGGTTTTCTCGCGCGAGCAGCTTCTTGATGCCGTGTGGGGGCATGATGTTTATGTGGAATTGCGCACCGTTGATGTGCATATCCGCCGCCTGCGCAAAGCCCTCAATATCAATGATAGTGCCGATATCATCCGCACCGTTCGGTCGGCTGGCTATTCTCTTGATCCTGAAAGCAGCATGGCAGGATCGGCCTCGGCCTGAAGATGAGGATGCGGGTGAGGGGCGTTTTCATCTGCAGTCGCCAAAGGCAGGGTAACGGTGACGCTGGTGCCCACGCCTAAGGTGCTTTCAATATGCAGATAGCCCCGATGGCGGGTGACGATATGCTTTACGATGGCGAGCCCTAAGCCGGTGCCGCCAAGCTTGCGCGAGCGGGCAGCATCCACCCGATAAAAACGTTCGGTCAGCCGGGGGATATGTTCGGGGGCAATGCCGGCCCCCTGATCGTTGATAGTGATGGCAAGACCGGCTTTGCCGCCTTCGGGCATCCGCTCCACCCTCTGGGCATGAAGGGTGATGTCGGTCCCTTCATAAGCATATTTCATGGCATTCGAGACAAGATTTTGCAGCATCTGATGGATCTGGTCGCGATCGCCGCGCACCGGTGGCAAGGGGTCTTTGGCCTTGATCAGCAGGCGCATGGATCGTTTCGCGGCACCGGGTTCGAGGCTATCCACCACATTTTTCAGAATCGGCAGACAATCGGCGCTGGTTTGCGGCTGCACATGCTTATCCAATTCGATCCGCGATAAAGACAACAGATCATCGATCAGGCGGACCATTCTTTGGGATTCTTCGTGCATGATCCCTAAAAAACGCTCCTGAGCCGCCAGATCATCCTTTGCCGGGCCGCGCATGGTTTCGATAAAGCCGATCAGCGATGACAGGGGCGTGCGCAATTCATGGCTGGCATTGGCCACGAAATCGGCGCGCATCCGTTCAGCGGCTTTCATCTGGGTGGTATCATGCATCGAGATAACCACATAATAGTCGGGCTCGGCTTCATCATGGATCAGATTGGATTGGGGAGGGCGGCTATTTTCCACCCGCGAAACACTGACTGTAAAATTGCGTTCCACCGGGGTTGTTAAGGTCACGTCAAGACGGATCGTTGTCGCCCCTTTCATGACTTTTGCCAGGGCATCGAGAATATCGGGATGGCGCATATGGAGGCTGATTTCACGGCCGATCAATCGCTCGCCAAATAAGGATCGGGCGGGGCGATTGGCATCGAGCACCTTGCGGCCGGGATCGATCAATAAAAGCGGCGCATCGATCCCTTCGGCGATTTTGGCCCGCAAAGGCGCCAGATTGCGCCGGGGCGCCCGGGCCAGCTTGACCGTATCGCTCAAGCGGCGAACCAATTGGCGATGGCTGCGCTCGATCCCATATAAAAGCCCGATCATCGTAAGACCGATGATGAGCGCCGCAATACCGGTGATCTGCCCCAGCAGATAAAGGAATAAAAGCCCCGATGAAACCGCAAGCTGGGCGGGCAGGATCAGCGGGCTTTGCTCGGTCAGTCTGTCATTTTTCATCGGTGGTTCTCTTTTACAATCAAGCCGGGCAAGGCTCTCAGATCAGAAATGATGAGATCCGCCCCAAGGCTTTCAACCGGTTCGGGACTATAGCCAAAAGAAACGAGGATGACATCCATTTGGCTCGCCCGTGCGGCTTTGGCATCGGTGATGCTGTCGCCGATCATCACGGCAGCCCCTCGCCCGGGCAGGCTTTGGCGCACATGATCAAGATGCATGGGATGGGGTTTGGCAAAGGGCAGGGCATCGCCGCCGGTGATAGAGGTAAAATAAGATCGCATCGATAAAGCATCGAGAAGGGACAGGGCCAGATCCTGCGGCTTGTTGGTACACAGACCCAAAGCAAAGCCCCGCTCTTTTAACAGGCGCAAAACATCATGGGCACCGGCATAAGGCTGGCTGTGGCGGGCGATATTGGCCCGATAATGGCGGATGAACAGATCGAGCGGTTGGTCGATCATAAATCCATCAGGGATGCCGCCGGTGGCTTTCAGGCCCTGCCCGATCAAAGCGCGGGCCCCCAAACCCACCATAGAGCGAACATCGGCCAAGGGGAGGCTGGGGCGATCTAAAGTTGCGAGCACATGGTTCATGGCGGCGCACAGATCAGGGGCGCTATCAACCAGCGTTCCATCAAGATCAAAAATAATCTTATCCACCTGAAAGGATGTTTTAGGCATAAAAACTGTGCTCATCTTAATATTTGCATTTTGTTTACACTGGTCTGCTATTCATTGTTTCATTCGCGAAATGAAGTTACCAGAGACATATCGGATGGATCGAGTTCAGCTGTCGCTTTTTAGGCGCTCCATGATGCGGGGCAGCATCTTTGTGCTGCTCTGCGTGATGGCGTGTCTTTTATTGGGCATGCATCAAGTGCGCGCCCAAAACAAGAGCGTGGATGAACCGCTTGTGCGGCCAATTCCCAGCTATGGCGGGGATGAGATCGTTGATAGCAGGCCGGATCTGAAAAAAGTCATCGCCGAAGGCATGGCTTTGGTGAACCGAGAGCCGAAAAAAGCCTTGCAGATTGTGCAGGATGCCTTGGGTGAGCAGCCGCTTGATGCCTTGCCTGAGGGGGATGCGGTGCATTTTCTGGTCATTCAATCTTTGGCGCAAAGCCGGCTTGGGATGAATGAAGAGGCCTTAAAGGCGGCCCGCACGGCGCATGAAATTTTCATGGCATCCGATCTGGAGCGGCCATCGCCTTTGCAGGCGCAGCTTTTGATCGCCAGCGCCCGGGCCAGTGAATATCTGGGCGATATGGCCAGCGCTTTAAGCCAGTTTTATACCGCCTGGGCGGTTTTTCGCGATCTTGAAGATAGCCTTGGCATGGCGAATGCCCATGCTTCAGGGGCGGGCATCTATCATGAAATCGGGCAGATCGATAATGCCCTTTCCAATTATCAGATGGCCCTGAGCCGCGCTGAAGAAGCCGATGATGATTTCATGCGCGCCCGGATCATGATCAATATGGCCTATGCCTATTTGGAAAATGGTGATCCCGAACGCGCCCTTGTGCTTTTGGATGATGTGAAGCCGATTGTCGTGCGTCTCGATAATCCGTTGATCGATGTCTATCATTTAGAAAATCTGGCGGAGGCGTCTTTTTATCTTGGCGATATGGATCAGGCGCGGGCCTTTTTCGTCCAAAGCCGGGCGATGGCCGAAGATTTGGGCATCGGTAGTTTGCTGAGCAATATCGCGTTTTTCATGGCACAGATCGAGCATCAGGCAGGCAATATCGATGCGGCTTTTGCCGAAGCGGAAAAAGGATTGGTGCAGGCGCAAAAGAATGATGAGCCCAGCCGGATGCGCGATCTGCACGGGTTTTTGGCCGATTTATTCGAAGAAAAAGGACAATTTGAATCCGCCCTTTTCCATTTAAAGCAAAGCCGCAAATTCCATGATGAGATCAGAAGCACTGAAGTGGAACAGCTTGGCAAGGTTCTGGAAGCCCAGATGGATCTGGAGCGGAAGGAACAGCAGATTGCCCTGTTAAAGCGCGATCAGGAAATCAATGAACTGCAAGTGCAAAGAGAATCGATCTGGCGCAATATCGCTCTTTCCGGGGCGCTGATGCTGCTCACGATCATTCTGGGGCTGACCATTCTGCTCAGGGCGATGTCAAAATCGCGGAAGGAAGCCGAGGATCGCAGCCGGGGTCTTTTGGTGGTACAGGCGGAATTGGAACGTGCCAATCAAACCAAATCGAATATTCTGGCCATGACCAGCCATGAAGTGCGCACGCCCCTGAACGGCATTATGGGGATGGCGCAGGTTTTGCAAAGAACCGCGCAATCTCCTGAACAGATCCGTCTGATCGAAACCATCATGACCTCATCGGAAATGCTGCTGGTCATTTTGAATGATATTCTGGATATGTCGAAAATCGAGGCGGGCAGGCTGGATATGCGCGCCGATCCAGTTTTGGTGTCGGGCTTGATGGAAGGTGTCGAGGATTTATGGCGGCCCAAGGCTGAGGAAAAAGGGTTGGCATTGAAAGCCCAACTTGCCCCGTCTTTGCAAAGGGCGCTGATCGTGTGTGACGGGGGCCGGGTGCGACAGATTCTGTCGAATCTGCTCTCTAATGCCATCAAATTCTCCTCGACCGGAGCGATCTACCTGCGCGCCGAAACCGATGATGAGATTTTGGGCCGGTCGGCCATCGTTTTTTCGGTCAAAGACAATGGCATTGGGATTCCCGCAGGCCATGGCAAGGATTTGTTCGAGCCTTTTACCCAATTGGAAAGCGGTGCCACGCGCAAATATGGTGGCACCGGCCTTGGCTTATCCATCTGCAAAAAGCTGGTGGATTTGATGGATGGGCAGATCGGCTATGAAAGCGAACCGGGTAAGGGCACACGCTTTTGGTTTGCCATTCCCCTCATTTCAGATGCCAATCAGCCCGATGATGCTGCTGAAAGCGCGCCTCAACCGCGTGCCCAAGCGGGACCAACAGAATCTGCTCGCTCGCAACAGGCACCGGAAACGGGCTTGTTTGAAGGGGATGCAGGCGAAAGCGATAAAAAGCGGATTTTGATCGCGGAAGATAATCCCACCAATCAGATCGTGATCCGCGAAATGTTGCGTGGTCAGGGCTATGCCCTTGATTTTGCAGAAAATGGTGCTATCGCTCTGGAAAAATTGAAGGCCATGCCCTTTGATCTGGTTTTGATGGATGTCAATATGCCGGTGATGAATGGGGTGGAGGCCGTTGCCGAAATTCGCCGTTTGGAAAAGCAGGCGGGCGCCCCCCCTTTGCCGGTGATCGCCATCACCGCTGATGCTTTTGAAGAAGATCGCGCGCGATTGCTGGCCAATGGCATGGATGATTATATCTCAAAGCCCATTGATCGGCTCAGCATGCTGGATATGCTGCGGGCGATCTTTGCGGCCCATGGCGCGAAAGAAAAAGGCGAAGTTAAAACCGCCATCGGTTGATCAGGCACCAAGGATGATCGCGCTAAAGCCTAATATTGGGGGGCAGGCGTGCCGCTTTTCAGGTATTTTTAAGCAACATAAAGCCCTGTTTGAAGCCCCTGACCAGGCCCGATTTGCGCCCAGCAGGGTTTATGGCGTACATAAGCCTATCTTCAAGTGCATCCGAGAGGGGATTTCGTGGCTTTCTGGAACTGGAAACTGTTTGAGTCGGTTAATAAACCGGTTTTTTTCATATCGGCTTTTCTGATTTTTTCTTCCGTTCTAGCGGCGGCTTTTTTCAGCCGTGATGCCGGTGCCCTTTTTGGGAGCCTGCAATCGGGTGTGGTGGCCCGTTTTGGCTGGCTTTATGTTTTATCGGTGGCGATTTTCCTCGTGTTCATCATCGGTCTGGCGATGAGCTCCTTTGGCGAGGTCCGCCTCGGGCCGGATGCTTCGCGCCCTGATTTTTCCTATCTCTCATGGATTGCCATGCTGTTTTCGGCGGGCATGGGGATCGGGCTGATGTTTTTCGGGGTGGCCGAACCGATTTCCCATTATTTTGCCCCGCCCACCATCGAGGGGGGCACCGCCGATGCCGCGCGCGAGGCGATGAGCATCACCTTTTTCCATTGGGGGCTTCATGCCTGGGCGATCTATGCCGTGGTGGGCTTGTCCTTGGCTTATTTCGGCTATCGCAAAGGTCTGCCGCTGACGATCCGGTCGAGCCTTTACCCCCTTTTGGGTGAACGCATCTATGGGCCGATTGGTCATGCCGTTGATATCATGGCGGTGGTCAGCACGCTTTTTGGGGTTGCCACATCCTTGGGTGTGGGGGTGATGCAGGTCAATGCCGGGCTCAATCATTTATTTGGTCTGCCGGATAATGATCTGGTTCATATGCTGTTGATCATTTCGATTACCGCTGCCGCTACAATCTCGGTGGTGGCGGGCCTGGATGCCGGGATCAAGCGCCTGAGCGAAATCAATATGATTTTGGCTGTGTGCCTTTTATTGTTTGTTCTTCTGGCTGGCCCAACCCTGTTTTTGCTCCAGGCCTTCGTGCAGAATCTGGGTGGGTATTTCAGCAGCTTTGTGAGCCGCACATTTTCGCTTTATGCTTATGAGCCCAATGATTGGATCAGCGACTGGACTTTATTTTATTGGGCCTGGTGGATTGCCTGGTCGCCCTTTGTGGGCATGTTCATCGCCCGCATTTCGCGCGGGCGCACCATCCGCGAATTTGTGGTCTCTGTGCTGCTGGTGCCCTCGGGCTTTACATTTTTATGGATGACGGTTTTTGGCAATTCGGCCATTCTTTTCGATATGGAAGGGGTGGTATCGCTGGGGCAGATGGTCGTTGATGATATGCCTGTGGCTTTGTTCCAGTTTTTGGAAGCCTTGCCCCTTTCGGCTATTGCCTCATTTCTAGGCACGGGGCTTGCCATCACCTTTTTCATCACCTCATCGGATTCCGGGTCTTTGGTGATTGATATCATCACCTCTGGCGGGGATCGTGAACCGCCGGTCTGGCAGCGGGTTTTCTGGGCTGTCACCGAGGGGGTGGTGGCGGCGATCCTGCTTTTGGCGGGCGGTCTTGCGGCTTTGCAGGCGGCATCTTTGATCAGCGCTTTGCCGTTTACTCTGGTCATTCTGGCCATTTGCTGGGGGCTTTATCAGGCACTGCGGGATGAGCGGGCGCGCAAGGTCAGCCATCGTGTGGCCTCATCTTTGCCGATGGAAAGCTTTGGCGTTTCATGGAAGCAGCGCCTGCGCAGCATCCTGCAATTTCCCAAGCGGGAACAGGCGGAAAAATTCCTTGCCGATATTGCCCGTCCGGCCTTGCTCGAAGTAATGCGAGAGCTTAAATCGCGGGGGATGGAAGCACGGGTGGAAGAACAGAAAAATATCGTCCGTCTGATCGCTACGAATGGGGCGGATGGCTCTTATCCTTTTGATTATGCCATATATCTGCGCAGCTATGAGGTGCCGGGCTTTGCGATGTCGGAATTGAAAGCAAAGCCGGATAAAGTGCATCGCTTTTATCGCGCCGAGGTGTATCAAAGCGAAGGGGGCGATCCCTATGATGTGATCTCTTATTCGCAGGATCAATTGATCACGGATGTGATCACCCAATATGATCGTCATCGTTATTATCTGCATATGGTGAGCTGACCTGCCCATGACATGAATGGGCTGACGACGGCTTCAGGGACAAGATCAAAGGACGCTTTATGACCACATCGGATTATGATTATGATCTTTTCGTTATCGGGGCCGGATCGGGCGGCGTGCGGGCCAGCCGCATGGCGGCGTCTTTTGGGGCGAAAGTGGCGATAGCCGAAGAATATCGGGTGGGGGGCACCTGTGTCATTCGCGGCTGTGTCCCCAAAAAGCTGATGACCTATGCCGCCCATTATCATGAAGATTTTGAAGATGCCATAGGCTATGGCTGGGATCAGGTCACCCCGGGCTTTGATTGGCAGCGCTTTATCGCCGCCAAGGATGCGGAAATCGACCGGCTTAATGGGGCCTATAAAAACACCCTGCGCAGCCATAATGTTGAAATTTTCCAAAGCCGCGCGGTGCTCGAAGATGCCCATCATATCCGCATGGGGGATCGCGTGGTCAGCGCCGATACCATTTTGATCGCCACCGGTGGCGCGGTGAACCTGCCTCGCACCCCGGGGGTGGAGCTTGCCATCACCTCGAACGAGGCTTTCCATCTCAAAACCCTGCCGAAAAAGATCGTGATCGTTGGCGGCGGCTATATCGCGGTTGAATTTGCCGGGATTTTCAATGGTCTTGGCTCTGATGTCACCCTGATCTATCGGCGTGAGCGTATTTTGCGCGGTTTTGACGAGGACATCCGCAAAAGGCTGCAACAGGCCCTGATTGATAAAGGGATCAATATTCTGTGCCAAACCGATGTGGCCGCGATCAGAAAAGCCGATCCCAAAACCAGTGAATCCCGCCTTTTATTGAGCCTTGATAATGGCGATGAACTGGAAAGCGATGAACTGATGTATGCCATTGGCCGCCGCCCCAATACCGAAGGGCTGGGCCTTGATCGGGCAGGGGTGCAGCTTGATACCAATGGCGCAGTGCGGGTGGATGATTATTCCCGCACCAATATCGACACTATCTGGGCGGTGGGGGATGTGACCGATCGGATCGCCCTGACGCCGGTGGCGATCAAGGAAGGCCATGCCTTTGCCCTGACACGCTTTAACAAAACGCCTACAGCGCCCGATCATCATAATGTGGCTTCGGCGGTGTTTTCCCATCCCCCCATCGGCTCGGTGGGGATGACCGAAGATCAGGCCCTTGATAAGCTGGGGGATGTGGATGTTTATGAATCCGATTTCCGGCCCATGAAACATACATTGGCCAATCGAGCCGACAGAGCCTATGCCAAGGTTATCGTTGATTGCAAAACCGATCATGTGGTGGGCATTCATATGATCGGCCCGGATGCGCCTGAAATCATTCAAGGATTTGCGGTGGCCATGAAATTGGGGCTGACCAAATCCGCGCTCGATCAAACCGTGGCCATTCATCCCACAAGCGCGGAAGAACTGGTGCTGATGCGCAATCGGCGCGGCTGATCGCCCCTTTTGGAGCAGAAAGCTTCTGATCGGCGTGCAGTTTGGGTGGACCCACCGGATTTAAATGATTATGGTGCGGCCCCGCCGAAATCATAGAATGATATGTCAGTTTTTGTTGGAGTTTTTGAAAGATGAATGCGCGTTGGACCCCCGATAGCTGGAGAGCCTATCCGGCCGCGCAACAGCCCACTTATCCCGATCAGGATAAGCTTCTGGCCGTTGAAGATAGCCTTTCGCGTGTGCCGCCGCTGGTTTTCGGAGGCGAGGTTCAGGCTTTAAAGCAGCAATTGGGCCGGGTGGCCGAAGGTCAGGCTTTTTTGTTGCAGGGTGGCGATTGCGCGGAAAGCTTTGCGGAATTTCATCCCCATACCATTCGCGATACCTTTCGCGTGTTATTGCAGATGGCGGTGGTGCTGACCTTTGCCGCCGCCTGCCCGGTGGTGAAGGTGGGCCGCATGGCTGGCCAGTTTGGCAAACCCCGGTCCAGCGATACGGAAAAGCAGGGTGATGAGGAACTGCCCAGCTATCGGGGGGATAATGTCAATGGCATCAGTTTTGATCCCCAATCCCGGCAGCCCGATCCCGAACGGCTGATCAAGGCTTATAATCAATCGGCGGCAACCCTTAATCTGCTGCGGGCCTATGCCAATGGCGGCTATGCCGATCTGCATAAGGTGCATCGCTGGAATCTGGATTTCGTGGCCAATTCACCGGCTGCAGCGCGGTTTCAGGATCTGGCGGATCGCATTGGCCAATCCCTTGATTTCATGCGCGCCTGCGGGGTGGGCGAAGGCACGGCCCATGAATTGCGGGGCACGGAATTTTTTACCAGCCATGAATGCCTGCTTTTGGGCTTTGAGCAGGCTCTCACCCGTCCCGAAGAAGGGGGCGGGCCGTGGATCGATAGCTCGGCCCATATGCTGTGGTGCGGGGATCGCACCCGCGATCTTGAAGGGGCGCATCTGGAATTTCTGCGCGGCATCGATAATCCCATCGCGGTGAAGGTTGGCCCCAGCATGCAGCCGCTTGAACTTTTGAAGCTGATCGAGCTTCTCAATCCCATGGATGAGCCGGGGCGGTTGACCCTGATCTGCCGCTTTGGGGCCGATAAGATCGAAAAGCATCTGCCGGCTTTGGTGCGGGCGGTGAAGCGCGATGGCCGCCATGTGGTGTGGAGCTGTGATCCCATGCATGGCAATACGGTGAAAAGCTCGGTGGGCCTTAAAACCCGTGCTTTTGATCAGTTGATGCTGGAAGTGCGGCGCTTTTTTGCCATTCACCGGGCCGAAGGCACCTATGCCGGGGGCATCCATCTGGAACTGACCGGGCAGAATGTGACCGAATGCACCGGCGGGGCCATGGCCATCACCGAAGATAAGCTGAAATCGCGCTATCATACCCATTGCGATCCCCGGCTCAATGCCGATCAAAGCCTTGAAATGGCATTCGAGATCGCGGCCCTTTTGAAAGACGAGCGCAAAGCCCTTTTAGCAAGCGATCAGATTGCCAAAAGCGCTTAAAGATGTGGCCGGATGATTGACGAGATCATCGGTCGTTGGTGATCAGATCACTTGTGGCTTTTGCAGGGGAAGGCTAAAAGGCGGCCATGACCGCTGTTTCATTTAAAATCGCATTGGTGCAGGGCAATCCCACCGTGGGGGATATGGCCGGGAATGTGGACCTGATCCGCGAAGCCCGGGCCCGTGCCGCACGGATGGGTGCCGATCTGGTGCTGACATCTGAATTGAGCCTTGTGGGCTATCCCACCGAGGATTTGATCTTAAAGCCTTTTTTCCAGCGCATGGCGATGCAGGCGGCCGAAGAACTGGCGAAGGATACCGCTGATGGTGGCCCGGCGCTGATCGTTGGCGCGCCCTGGATTGATGCGGATGGCGGGCTTTATAATGCCGCCCTCGTCATGGATGGGGGCAGCATTACGGATCGGGTTTATAAAAGCTGCTTGCCCAATTATGGTGTTTTCGATGAAAAGCGCCTGTTCACCCCGGCCCGCGCTGTGGCCCCGGTGATGGTGCGCGGGCATTGCTTGGGTGTGATGATCTGCGAAGATATGTGGTTTGCCGATACCGCCCGCAGCCTTGCCGATCAGGGGGCGGAAATTCTGCTGGTGCCCACCGCATCGCCCTTTGAATCCAATAAGCTGCCTGAACGTCTCAGCGTCGCCCGCGAACGGGTGTTTGAAACCGGATTGCCCCTGGTTTTCGCCAATCAGATGGGTGGGCAGGATGAGATTATTTTCGATGGCTCGTCTTTTGTGCTCAATCCCCGTGCCGGTGAAGATGCCGAGATCATGGTGCAGCTTGCCGGGTTTCAAACGGAGGAAGAGCAGCTTGTTTTCGAAGGCAGCGAAGGCACAATGAGAGCCCAAAAGGGCGTGGTGAAACCGGCCTTCAGTGATCTCGAAGCCATCTGGCAGGCCATGGTTTTGGGCTTGCGCGATTATATCGCAAAAAACGGCTTTCCCGGTGTTTTGATCGGGCTTTCGGGGGGGATCGATTCCGCCCTCACCGCCGCTATTGCCGTTGATGCTCTTGGCCCGGATCGGGTGCGTACGGTGATGATGCCTTCGCGATTTACCAGCGCGGAAAGCCTCGATGATGCCGCAGCCTGCGCCAAAATGCTGGGGGTGCGACTTGATGAGGTGTCGATTGTGCCGGGGGTTTTGGCCTTTGATCAGATGATGGCCGATCTTTTTGCAGGGCGTGCGGTTGATAACACCGAAGAAAATATCCAATCCCGGCTGCGGGGCATGATCCTGATGGCCCTGTCGAACAAATTTGGCGATCTGGTGCTGACCACGGGCAATAAATCGGAAGTCAGCGTTGGTTATGCCACGCTTTATGGCGATATGTGCGGCGGCTATTCGGTTTTGAAGGATATTTATAAAACCACGGTTTTTGCCCTGTCACGCTGGCGGAATGCGCATTATCCGCTCAATTCTTTGGGCCCGGATGGCGCGGTGATGCCGGATCGGGTGATCAGCAAACCCCCGACTGCGGAATTGCGCGCCGATCAAAAGGATGAAGACAGCCTGCCGCCTTATGATGTGCTCGATGATATTCTGCTGTGCCTTGTTGAAGGGTCGATGCCGGTGTCTGAAATCGTGGCCCGTGGCCATGATCCACAGACGGTGGCGCGGATCGAACAATTGCTTTATATCGCAGAATATAAGCGTCGACAGGCGGCGCCGGGGGTAAAGATTTCCCGGAAAAGCTTTGGCCGTGATCGGCGCTTTCCCATCACCAACGGATTCAGATCGGCACGCATCAAATGACTGTGAATGTACGTTTTGCCCCTTCGCCCACCGGGCTTTTGCATGTTGGCAATGTGCGGGCGGCTTTGCTCAACTGGCTGTTTGCGCGCCAGCAAAATGGCCATTTTCTGCTTCGTTTCGATGATACCGATGCCGAGCGATCCCAGCAGATTTATATCGATGCCATTCGCGAGGATTTGCGCTGGCTTGGGTTGAATTGGGACCATGAAGCCCGCCAATCCGAACGATTGAGCCAATATCAGGCGGCCGCAGATAAGCTGCGGGAAATGGGGCGGCTTTATCCCTGCTATGAAACGCCCGAGGAATTGGGGCTGAAGCGCAGGCTTCAATTGGGCCGGGGCCTGCCGCCGGTTTATGATCGGGCGGCGCTTTTGCTGGGCGATGCGGATCGCGCCCGTTTTGAGGCCGAGGGCAAAAAGCCCCATTGGCGCTTCAAGCTGGATACCACAAAACGCGTGGAATGGCATGATCTTATTCGCGGGCCGCAATCCATTGATCCCGCCAGCCTGTCTGATCCGGTGTTGATCCGCGCTGATGGCAGCTTTTTATATATGCTGCCCTCAACGGTGGATGATATTGATTTTGCCATCAGCCATGTGGTGCGGGGTGAAGATCATGTCACCAATTCCGGTGAGCAGATCCAGATTTTTGAAGCTTTGGGAAAAAAGCCGCCCCTTTTTGCGCATTATCCCCTGCTGAAAGCCAAGGGCGGCGGCAAATTTTCCAAGCGCGCGGGTAGCGGCTCGATCCGGGCCCTGCGCGATGAAATGGGGCTGGAAGCCGATGCCATCAACAGCTTCATCGCCCGCCTTGGGTCTGCCGATTCCATCGAGCCTTTCATCGGTCTTGAGCCTTTGATTGCAGCCTTTGATTTCAGCCGTTTTTCCCGGTCCTCGGCGATTTTCGATGAGGATGAACTGGATCAGATCAATGCCCGGATTTTGCATCAATTGCCATTTGATCGGGTAGCCATGCGGCCCGAATTGGATGGTTTGGGCGAAGATTTCTGGCAGGCCGTACGCAACAATCTGGTGCATTGGAAAGATATCCGGCAATGGGTGCGTGTGGTGCGCGGCCCCTTATCCCCCTTGATCGACGCCGAGGATCGCAGCTTTCTGGCCGAAGCGGCGGAGCTTTTGCCTCCCGCCCTTGATGATGAAAGCTGGAAAAGCTGGACTACTGCCTTGAAAAACAGCACAGGCCGCAAGGGCAAGGCTTTGTTCCTGCCTCTGCGCCTTGCCCTCACGGCGAAGGATCATGGCCCTGAAATGGCCGCCCTTCTGCCGATGATCGGGGCTGTGTCTGCCCAAAAACGATTGCGGGGGGAGGGTGCGTGAGCCTTGTTCTGACCAATAGCATGAGCGGGCGAAAAGAGACCTTTAAGCCCATTGATGCGGCCAATGTGCGCATGTATGTGTGCGGGCCAACGGTTTATGATCATGCCCATATCGGCAATGCCCGCCCGCCGGTGGTTTTCGATCTGCTTTATCGCCTGCTGGGCCATCTTTATGGGGCCGCGCATGTAACCTATGCCCGCAATATCACCGATATCGATGACAAGATCATCGCCCGGGCACAGGAAAGCGGCCGGGATATTGCGGATATCACCGATCACTATACGCGGATCTATCGCGAAGATATGGCGCAGCTCAATATCCTGCCGCCCGATATCGAGCCTTTGGCCACCGATCATATCGAGCCGATGATCGCCATGATCAAAGCTTTGATCGAAAAGCAGGTGGCCTATGCCGCCGAGGGCCATGTTTTGTTTCATGTGCCCGCCATGCCCGATTATGGCAAGCTTAGCCATCGCCCGCGCGATGAGATGGTGGCCGGCGCCCGGGTGGAGGTGGCACCCTATAAAAAAGACCCTGCGGATTTCATTTTATGGAAACCCAGCAGCCCCAATCAGCCGGGATGGGATAGCCCATGGGGGCGCGGGCGCCCGGGCTGGCATCTGGAATGTTCGGCGATGATCAAAGCCCATCTGGGCACCGAAATCGATCTTCATGGCGGCGGGCAGGATCTGATCTTTCCCCATCATGAAAATGAAATGGCCCAAAGCGAATGTGCCCATGACCATCCATTCGTGCGCACATGGGTGCATAATGGCTATGTGTTGGCGAATGGCGAGAAGATGTCGAAATCGCTGGGGAATTTTCATACCGTTCATGATCTTTTGGCGGATTTCCCGGGCGAGGCGATCCGGCTAACATTAATGTCAGCGCATTATCGCCAGCCCCTTGATTTCACGAAAGATGGTATTGCCGAAAACAGGCGGCGGCTGGATCGCTGGTATCGGCTGATCGGTGGCGTAGAGGCGGCCAAAAGCCTGCCGCAAACGGTGATCACCGCCCTTGAGGATGATCTCAACAGCCCCAAGGCCATTGCTGCCTTGGAAGCTTTGGCAAAACCCGAAACGGCCGATCAATTGCTGGCCGGGGCGCAATTCATGGGGCTGTTGTTGGAAGCGCCTGATGTATGGTTCAAGGCGGAACGGTCCGGCGGATTGGATCAACAGGCGGTGGAAGCCTTGATAGTGGAGCGGCGCGCGGCACGCCAGGCGCGGGATTTCGCCCGGGCCGACGCGGTGCGCGATCAGCTTGATGCGGCGGGCATCCGCTTGCTCGATCGCCCTGATGGCACCACCGATTGGGAACGGATCGGCCATGATTGATCATGCACCCATCGTCATCGCCCCCATTGTCATTCTTGTGCGGCCGCAATTGGGCGAGAATATCGGCAAGGCGGCGCGGGCCATGCTCAATTTCGGGCTGACCGAGCTGCGCCTTGTGGCGCCGCGCGATGGCTGGCCCAATCCGGCAGCAGGCCCTGCGGCATCGGGGGCGGATCAAGTGCTGGATGAGGCGCGGATTTATGATGATGTGGCCCAGGCCGTGGCCGATCTCCACCATGTTTATGCCACCACTGTGCGCCCGCGCGATATGCTCAAGCCGGTGGTGACCCCGGTGGAGGCGGTGGCGGCCATCCGCAGCACACAAGGGAAGAGCGGCCTGATGTTTGGCCCGGAACGATCCGGCCTTGATAATGAAGAGGTGGCGCTGGCCGATCGCATCCTGACCGTGCCGGTGAACCCTCAATTCTCAAGCCTCAATCTGGCGCAGGCGGTGATCCTCACGGCCTATGAATGGTATCAGGCGCAGGTGAATGATGCGGTCAATGCGCAGGCTGATGTCGCTCGGCCTGAAATGGAGCGACTGCCCGCGCCCAAGGCCGAATATCAAGGGCTTTATGATCAGCTTGAGCGTGATCTCGCCAGCCGGGGCTTTTTCCGCTCCGCCGGGCGCAAACCAACCCAGATGCGGGCGCTGAAAACCCTGATGCAAAATGCCGGATTTTCCAGTCAGGAAATCCAAACGCTGCGCGGTGTCCTCAAAACCCTCACCTGGCCCGAAAGGGATGGGCCAGAGAGCGGCGAGGATGATCGATAAGAAAATATTTCAATTAATAATCGTGTATATTAATTATTTGTATCCAATTCTTTTATTCTTTTTATAATATAATCTTCTAATTCATAGATTTCTGTAGTATCTTGTATAGGATGCTTTATTTCTTCTCTATCATTAAATGTTCCGATGTATTTTACGGCTTTACCGTTAAAATGAAGCCTTGCAATTTGTTTTCTGTTGTTATCATCAAATAAGATTGCTGCATATGACTTACTATCTCTCATATATATTCTTTTTGGAGAGACGTATTTAGCCGCAATAGCTTGAATAATTCTGTACCCTGAAATTTCTTCCTCGGTCGTTACAATTCCATCGTCATCATTCTTTTGGCTTGATAATATCTTCTCCTCATCCAAGCTTTCCTGATCGCTGCTGGATGATTTCAAAGCAGTAGATAATCGTTCATTTACCAAATCACGTATGATGACGCTTATTGAATTAGGCACTATTTTTGAGTAATTATCCTTAATCGTCGCTGTAATGCGGCCATTGTGAACATTTTTCGCAATGAAAGATATCAGATCATCGCTTGGGGATAAAAATTCTTTTTTAAGATAATCAATAACTAAAGATTGAACTCTAAGGTCTGATGCTTTTTCAATTATATTTTCTAATGAAAAATGCTTCTTAGTAAAATTTTCAAGTATTTTGATATCGGAATTTCTAACAAAAGATAAATCAAATATATAAAATGGGTTATCATCCATTTTATTGCTGTTTTCGATATCACTATAAAATTGATATTTAATGCCGTTCGTTAAGATGGCAAGCCTTGCGTCTGTAACTGAAAAGTACCTAAATAATTGATGGGCATGGCTGACATTTAATTCCATAGAAGACGGCTTGCATTCAATAAGGATATTTACCTTTCCATCTTTACAAACAGCATAGTCAACCTTTTCACCCTTTTTAATTCCCACATCAGCATTAAATTCGGGAATGACCTCAGAAGGATTGAAAACGTCATAACCCAATGCGCGTATAAACGGTAAAACCAATGATGTTTTCGCCGCTTCTTCCGTAGCCAGAAATTGCTTTTGTTCGATTGTCTTTTTCTGAAGTTCCTGCAAGTCCCTATAAAGATCCATCTTAATTCATTTCCATGGCATGATTTCAGGAATGGTTGGTCCAATCACAACAGATGCGGACCATAAAGCTAGGCCGTAGACTCATAAAATCTAAGCCAAATACGGATTGAAGCGAGTTTGATTGCGGCCAGGAAG
>BAYV01000001.1 GCA_000710935.1 Iodidimonas nitroreducens
AATGAGCCGTTCTGGTCAAATCCCATAGGGACGTCGGAATGACGTTCATCTCGAACAGATATGCGCTTGGAAAGGCAACCAGCCTTCCCGGCACGCCTATCCGTCCGATCTGTTTGCCCTTCCGGCGCCTCGAAGGTGCGGTTAGTGGGTCCTGACCCTAGGGTCAGGACCCATTAAGCTCTGGCTTCGGCATAATCGATCAGCGCCTCGAGCATGGATCGGGCGCGCTGAAGCTGATCAAGGCTCACAAATTCATCGGGCTTATGGGCCTGTTCGATGGAACCGGGGCCGATGACGATGGCCGGAATACCGGAAACCTTCTGAAACAGCCCGGCTTCGGTGGTAAACGATACCGCATGGCTTTCATTGGCCCCGATCAAACGCCGCATCAGTTTTTCCGCATCCTCTGAGCCATCGGCCTCAAGGGATGGCGCGCGGGCGATCTGCTCGAAGCTTATCTCCGCCTCGGGCGCGGTGGCCTGCAATCTTGGCAGAATGATCTTTTGCGCATGGCTTTTCACGCGATCCAGAATCTGATCGGGATCGATGCCGGGCAGCGGGCGAAATTCCCAATCGATCACCGCCCGATCAGCAATGATATTGACCGCCGCCCCGCCGGTCATGCGTCCGGCATTGATGCTGGTGAAAGGCGGCTCGAACCGGGCATCTTGATGTGCGCGCAGTTCCTGCGCCAAAGCATCGAGATAGCCAAGAAAGGCTCCCGCCGCGAAAAGGGCGTTGGCCCCCTCATCGGGGAGGCTGGAATGGGCGGCCCTGCCGATGATCGTGGTGCGCTCCACACAAATACCCTTATGGGCGGTCACCAGCTTCATATCCGTAGGCTCGCCGATCAGGGCAAAGCGTGGCTTGATCGGCAGATGGGCCAGATGATCGACCAAAGAGCGCACCCCGGCGCAGCCCACTTCCTCGTCATAAGACAAGGCGATATGCACCGGCATGGCCAAATCCGCCCGGGCCAGCCGGGGGAGAAGGGCGAGCACAAGGCCGATGAAGCCTTTCATATCGCACGCCCCGCGCCCATAAAGCCGCCCATCGCGCAGTTCGGCCGCAAAAGGATCGCTGGACCAATTCTGGCCCGCCACCGGCACCACATCGCTATGGCCCGAAAGCAGGATGCCCGGCCGATCATCCGGGCCGATGCTGGCCAAAAGATTGGCTTTGGTACCATCCTCATTTGCAAAAAGCTGTGCGGTGATCCCATGTTCGGCCAACAGCTCGCGCACATAAGCGATCAGGTCCAGATTGCTGTTCTGGCTGATGGTGGGAAAAGCGATCAGATTTTTGATGATCGAGAGGCTCGCATCCATTGATTGCACGGGGGAATCCTTGGGCTTTGGGGCATCCATAAAGCTAACATGCCAGTGCCTTTCATGGTGCGCAATGGGCGCGCAATAAGCGCGCAACGATTGACGCTTGATTTCGCCCCGCGTCGGCCCTAGTTTCCTGTCCAGCCTGATGCGGGTGTAGCTCAATGGTAGAGCTCTTGCTTCCCAAGCAAGTGACGAGGGTTCGATTCCCTTCACCCGCTCCATGCTCATCATGGCCACGCATTAATGAGTCATGGCGCAGCCTGTGACCGCTGGCCAGTTTTCCTTTTCACATCTATATTTGCGTTTTGAATAAGCCTGCTGCCTGTGGCAGTCTGCCCGCCAATGGTTTATCGGGGGTTTATCGGGGCTTTATCGGGGCTTTGCCTCTGGTTTAAATGAAAGGCTGCATCCTTCCATGTCTGTTCGCAATGCCGCTGCCGTCATTCTTGCTGCAGGCAAGGGAACGAGAATGAAATCGCGTCGTCACAAGGTTCTGCACCCCATTGGCGGGCGGGCGATGATCGATCATATCTTTGATCGATTGGCGGACATCAGTGTCGCGCGGCAGATTCTGGTCGTGGGATCGGATCGCCAGCAGCTTGAAGCCGCGATGGCGGGCCGGAAGGTGGATTTTGCGGTGCAGGAACCCCAATTGGGCACCGGCCATGCGGTGATGCAGGCCCTGCCCGCCCTTGCTGGCCATCAGGGTCCGGTTCTGGTGCTTTATGGCGATACGCCTTTGATCCGATCTGAAACTTTGGCTTTGATGCTGGCACAGATCGGGGATCGGAAATCCGCAGGCCCGGGCCTTGTGGTGCTGGGATTTCGCCCCGAAGATCCCGGAGCTTATGGCCGCCTTGTCACCGATGATGACGGCAATCTTTTGCGGATTGTGGAATATAAGGATGCCAGCCCTGCCGAACGGGCGATTGGCCTGTGCAATTCAGGGGTGATGGCCTTTGATGGGGCGCTTTTACCCCGGCTTTTGCAGCCCCTGCGCAATGACAATGCCAAGGGGGAATATTATCTCACTGATACGGTGGCGATTGCCCGGGATCTGGGGGTGAAAGCGGCGGTGATCGAAGCCCCGGCCGATGATCTTTTGGGCGTGAATGATCGTGCTGATCTGGCCATGGCGGAAGCCGTGTTTCAAAAACGGATGCGCCGGGCGGCCATGGCGGCGGGGGCCACGCTGATCGCCCCGGATACGGTTTATTTCAGCCATGATACCAAGCTGGGCCGCGATGTGCTGATCGAGCCGCAGGTGATTTTCGGCCCCCATGTAGAGATCGAGGATGATGCGATCATCCGCGCTTTTTCCCATATCGAAGGGGCGAAGATCGCCACGAAAGCCGTGGTGGGCCCCTATGCCCGCCTGCGCCCGGGGGCCGATATCGGCAAGGGGGTGAAGATTGGCAATTTCGTGGAAATCAAAAATGCCCGGCTCGATGAAGGGGCAAAAGCCAGCCATTTAAGCTATATCGGCGATGCCACCATCGGGCCGCGCGTGAATATCGGCGCAGGCACCATTTTTTGCAATTATGATGGTTTCGCCAAATTCCACACCAGCATCGGAGCCGATAGCTTCATCGGATCAAACAGCGCCCTTGTGGCCCCCTTGCATATTGGCGAAGGGGCGATCATCGGGGCGGGCAGCGTGATCAGCCGCGCTGTGGATGATGGCGATCTGGCGCTTGCCCGGGCCGAGCAGACCAGCCGCCCCGGCTGGGCGAAAAAATTCCGGGCCCGCAAAAGCCGCCCGAAATCGGCCCCAAAAATCGATCATGACGATCATAAATCGCGCTGAAGGCGGATCAGGCTTCCAGGACAAGAACAAGGGACGGCAATATGTGCGGAATTATTGGGATCGTGGGGCTAAGGCCGGTTGCAGGCCGCTTGATGGATGCCTTGCGCAGGCTGGAATATCGCGGCTATGACAGTGCCGGGATCGCCCTTATCCAAGACGGCCGGATCGCCCGGCGTCGGGCCAGCGGCAAGCTCGATCAGCTTGATGCCCTGCTCGCCCGCGATCCCCTTGATGGCCTGATCGGGATCGGCCATACCCGCTGGGCTACCCATGGCGAGCCCTCAACCGCCAATGCCCATCCCCATATCGGCAGGCATGTGGCGGTGGTGCACAATGGCATCATCGAGAATTTCAAGGCCCTGCGCGAAGAGCTGATCGCCGCGGGCCATCAGTTTACCAGCGAAACCGATACCGAAGTGATCGCCCATCTGCTGAGCGATCATCTTGCCGCAGGGATAGAACCGCGATTGGCGGTGAAACAGACCCTTGATCGTCTTGAAGGGGCTTTTGCCCTTGCCATTCTGATCGATGGCAAGGATCGCCTGATGTATGGCGCCCGGCGCGGCAGTCCTTTGGTTGTGGGGCTGGCGGATGGGGAATGCTTTTTGGGATCGGATGCCATTGCACTGGCCGGGCTGTGCAACCGCATCTGCTATCTGGAGGAAGGCGATTGGGCCGAGCTTCATGGCGATCATTTTGCCTTATTCGATGCCGCAGGCGATCCGGTGGAACGACCTTTGGTCCACTCATCGGTTTCGGGCGTGATGGTGGACAAGGGCAATCACCGCCATTTCATGCTGAAGGAAATATACGAACAACCCACCGTGGTGGGGCAAACCCTTGGCAGCTATCTTGATCCTCTGGCGGAAACGGTGACGGTGCCGGGCCTGTGTTTCGATCCCAAAGCCCTGAGCCGGATCACCCTCATTGCCTGTGGCACCAGCTATTATGCGGCGATGATCGCACAATATTGGCTGGAACATTATGCCAAAATTCCGGTGACCGTGGATATCGCATCGGAATTTCGCTATCGCCAGCCGGTGATGACCAGGGGCGGCCTGTCGCTCTTTATCTCGCAATCGGGGGAAACCGCCGATACCCTGGCAGCCCTGCGCCATTGCAAGGCCGAGGGCCAGATCACGGCCACCATCGTCAATGTGGCGCAATCCACCATGGCGCGGGAAGCGGATATGGTGTTTCCCACCCATGCCGGGCCGGAAATCGGGGTGGCCAGCACCAAGGCCTTCACCTGCCAGCTTGCGGTTTTAGCAGCGCTGAGCATCGCCTTTGGGGTGGCCCGGGGCCATATCGATCAGACGGAACAGGCGGCTCTGGTGCGGGTGCTCAATGAAATTCCCTCGCGCATGTCGGAAGCCCTGCAGGCGGAACAACAGGTGGCTAGCCATGCCGCCGATCTTTCCCGGGCGCGGGATGTGCTGTATCTGGGGCGCGGTGCTGATTATCCCCTCGCCCTTGAAGGGGCGCTGAAGCTGAAGGAAATCAGCTATATTCATGCCGAAGGCTATGCTGCGGGCGAAATCAAGCACGGCCCGATTGCGCTCATCGATCCCAATGTTCCGGTGATCGTCATCGCCCCCAAAGGGCCACTGTTTGAAAAAACGATCTCGAACATGGAAGAAGTGATCGCCCGGGGCGGCAAGGTCATTTTGATGAGCTGCAAGGAGGGAATCGCAAGCCAGGGCCGAACCGCAGGCAACAGCATCGAAATGCCGGCGGTGCATCCTTTGGCATCGCCCCTTGTTTATGCCATTCCCGTGCAGCTTTTGGCCTATCATACCGCCGTTTTAAAAGGCACCGATGTGGATCAGCCCCGCAATCTGGCCAAATCGGTGACGGTTGAGTGATCTTTTTTCCCGCACAACTGCAACGGATAGGCCGCAATCAAATGAAATAAACACTGGACAGTTGCACGAATCCTTATAATTCTTACCCGCAGGGGGTGCATTTTTTGCATCGCCCCAAATGGCACCGCTTGTGCCTTTTGGCCCGGATTAGGGCCTTGTTGGTGGGAAGGGATTTTCTGTTGCGGATCATGTCGGTCATTGGCACGCGCCCCGAAGCGATCAAGATGGCGCCATTGATTGCATCGATCCAGACTCGGGCGGATTTTGAGCATTGCCTGTGCCTGAGCGGCCAGCATCGCGATCTGGTCCACCCGGTTTTGGCGCAATTCGGGATCAGCGCGGATCATGATCTCGAGGTCATGTCTGCCGATCAAAGCCTCACAAGCCTTGGGGCTGCGATTCTGGAAGGAATTGGCGCGATGATCCAAATCGAACAGCCCGATTGGATGATTGTGCAGGGCGATACCAGCACGAGCTTTGCCGCGGCCCTGGCCGCCTTTTATGCACATATTCCGCTTTTGCATCTGGAAGCGGGCCTGCGCAGTGGGGATCGGCTGGATCCCTGGCCCGAAGAATCCCACCGCAAGATGATCGCGCCTTTGGCCCATCTCCATGCGGTGCACACCTTGGCGGCCCAAAAAAATCTGGAACGCGAAGGGATCGATCCCCGCAGCATCCTGATCAGCGGCAATAGCGGGATCGATGCGGTGCAGCAGATGTGCACCCGCCTTGATCGCGATGAGGCGCTGGCCGCCCAGGCACAGGCGCTGCTGCGCATCATGCCACAAGGTCGGCGGTTGATTTATGTCACCTGCCATCGCCGGGAAAAGCGCTGGATCAGGCTGAAGGCCCTGAGCCGGGCTTTGGTAAGGCTGGCCGCGCGGGGGGATGTAGAGATTATCGTCAGTGTGCATCCTTCGCCCGAAATCGATCATCTGATGCGCACATCTTTGGCGGATGTGGCGCATGTGCATCTTTTAAATCCGCTGGATTATGCCAGCTCCATCCATTTGCTGCGGCAGGCGCATTTCGTGATTTCAGATAGCGGCGGGATGCAGGAAGAAGCGCCCTATCTCGGGAAACCCATCCTTGTTTTGCGCGAAAGCACGGAACGACAGGAAGCGGTGGATGCCGGAGCGGCAATTCTGGTTGGGCATTCCGAACAGCGCATCCATGCCGAAGCCTGCCGCCTGCTCGATCATCCGGCCCATTATGCAGGCATGGCCCGGCGGCGGACTTTATTTGGCGATGGCCACGCCTCAGAACGGATCATTGATCGCATCGCCGGAATGATGACCGATGCATGGGTGCCGGAAACCTACCACGCCGAAAGCGGCTGATGGCGGGTTGTGCGGCCCGGTGCCAAAGCGCCGGGACTTTCGATGAGACAGCGATACTATGCGTGGCGCAGAGGCGAGAAGTGCTTCCGCGTCAGGGCTTCTTACGCCCTGACGCTCTTGTGAGGCATCGCCCGAAAGAATGGATCGAAATACAGACCTCATTAAAATACAGACCTCATTAAAATGCGTGACGGTAGAGTTAGGCTCTAGGCAGAAAGGAAAAGCCTAAAACACAAAGTAGTACAAAAATAAGGCCCTTGATCTGAGGACTCCTTGGCTCCACGCCGCACACTTCCGTGACAAAATGCTCACAATTTTGCAAAAATAGACGATAGGGGCGGCCAATCCGTTGGCGTGCCCTTTGAACAATCTCATATGGAGGAAGATTGCCATCAATACCATGCCTTGTAATCGGCAATCCTTCTGAAAATTCTCCTACTGAGCTTTCCACCACCTTTTCTTGTCGTTTTGAAGCATGAATGACAGTGCCGCGTTCACTGACAATTCCAAAGTGCTGATATCCCGGGAAGAACCAAGCCGAAACGACTTCGCCAACGGAGTAAGTTGATATCATTCATAAGTTCCTTTATAATCTGAAATATGATAGCAATTCAAAATTATATATATAATTCAAAATGAATGCAAATGGTTTTTCACACGCTACGACCTTTTCAATGATCATAGCCCAATTGCTGGCTTTAGAATGTCAGAATAAGGGACTGACATTAAAAGATTTTTTTGAAAAAAGCGGGATCAGCCAGCCGACATGGTCGCGGATCATGCGTGGTCAGTCGAAGATGAGTTTGGAGGATTTAAAAAACGGTTGTGATTCTCTCGAACTGCAAATGTCTATGATTATTGACAGGGCAGAGACCATCGCAAAACAGCTGCCGAAGGAAGATGTGAAAATCGTAAATCCCAAGGATATCCAAGCCGATCAGAATAATGGCGATCTCACCAAATTCGTTCTTGCATCAGCCGCATTGGCTTTTCTGATCTCCAAGCTGATGAAATGATGGCATCCGATTGGAGTGATAGGACCACCTTAGCGTTACAGGACGGATCATAACAGCGTGCATAAGGTACCTTGCTCATGTGCTACCCATCAAAAGCAAACGGACCCGGCCCATGGCGGCGGGTCCGCCATATTGGACTTGGGCTAAAGGTCAGCCGCGCTCGAATTTCTTGAATTTCAGGCGATGGGGGGTTGCAGCTTCATCGCCCAGGCGGCGTTTGCGGTCGGCTTCATAGGCTTCGAAATTGCCCTCGAACCATTCCACATGGCTATCGCCTTCAAAAGCAAGGATATGGGTGGCAAGGCGATCGAGGAAGAAGCGATCATGGCTGATGACCACGGCGCATCCCGCGAAATTTTCCAGCGCTTCTTCCAAAGCCCGCAGGGTTTCCACATCCAGATCATTGGTCGGCTCATCCAGCAGCAAAACATTGCCGCCCTTGCGCAGCATTTTGGCCAGATGCACGCGATTGCGCTCCCCGCCCGAAAGCAGGCCAACCTTTTTTTGCTGATCGGCGCCCTTGAAATTGAAGGCCCCCACATAGGAACGCGTGGGAATTTCGGTCTTGCCGAAATAAAATATATCATCACCGCCGGAAATTTCCTGCCACACGGTTTGATTGGCATCCAAAGCATCGCGGCTTTGATCCACATAGCCAAGCTGCACGGTTTCGCCGATGGAAATGGTTCCGGCATCCGGTGTTTCTTCGCCGGTGATCAGCTTGAACAGGGTGGTTTTACCGGCACCATTGGGGCCGATGATCCCCACAATTCCGCCGGGCGGCAGGGAAAAGCTGAGATCTTCATAAAGCAGGCGATCCCCAAAGGCTTTGGAAACGCCATTAAATTCAATGACATTGCTGCCAAGCCGGGTGGGCGGCTGCATCTTGATCTGGGCCGTGCCCGAAAGCTTTTCCTGCTGTTCTTGCAGCATTTCATCATAGGCCCTGATGCGCGCCTTCGATTTCGCCTGCCGGGCTTTGGGGCTGGATCTGATCCATTCCAGCTCTTTTGCCAAAGCCTTGTCCTTGGCTTCTTCCTTGCGCTCTTCCAGCGCCAGCCGCTTTTGCTTGGCTTCCAGCCATTGGGAATAATTGCCCTCGAAAGGAATGCCATGGCCGCGATCGAGTTCAAGCACCCAGCCCACCACATTATCGAGGAAATAGCGATCATGGGTTACCAGCACCACGGTGCCTTTATATTCCTGCAAGAAGCGTTCGAGCCAGGCCACTGATTCGGCATCCAGATGATTGGTCGGCTCATCCAGCATCAAAAGATCGGGCTTTTCCAGCAACAGGCGGCACAGGGCCACCCGCCGCCGTTCGCCACCGGAAAGGGTGGCGATATCGGCATCGCCCGGCGGGCAGCGCAGGGCATCCATGGCAATCTCGACCTGATTATCGAGTTCCCACAGATTGCCGGCATCGATTTCATCCTGCAGGCGGGCCATTTCATCGGCCACATCATCGGAATAATCGGCCAAAATCTCGTTATAGCGATCAAGAATGGCCTGTTGCGCCGCCACCCCATCACGCACATTGCCCAAAACATCCTTGGCCGGATCAAGCTGAGGTTCCTGGCTCAGATAGCCGGTGCGAATCCCCTCGGCGGCCCAGGCTTCGCCGGTAAAATCCTTGTCGATGCCCGACATGATCCGCATCAGGGTCGATTTCCCCGAGCCATTGACGCCGATCACCGCGATTTTCACGCCGGGAAGGAAATTGAGATGAATATCCTTCAGCACATGGCGGCCACCGGGATATTTCTTGTTGAGTCCTTGCATGTGGAAAACATACTGAACCATGAGACGCACCGAACCTTTCAAAGACAGGGATTTGATGCGCTCCATAGCGCACTCGCGCGGGTGACGCAATCAGCAGGCTTGGCGGATGGATGAACTGCGGCTAGTCTTTCGCACATATTTTGATGATGGAGAGGCATGAGATGAGATTTGCGATGCGGGCCAAGGCCTTGATGACGGCAGCTTTTCTGGCTGTCGGTGTTGATAGCTCCGAAGGCGCTTGGGCGCAGGATTATGTGGTGGCCGAAACCCCTGCCACGCTGATCAAACAGGTGGAAACGCTGCGGACGGCGGGGCTTCATGATCGCATGGGCTATGAGATCATCGAATCTCTGACCACTGAAATCGGCCCGCGTTTGGCGGGGAGCGCGCGGGAAGCCGCCGCCCAGGATTGGGCCGTGGCGAAATTAAAGGCGCTGGGTTTCAGCAATATCCAGGTCGAGCCTTTTGAAATGGAAGGCTGGGCGCGCGGGATCGAAACCGCCCATGTGGTGGGAGCGGCAGCGCAGCCCCTGACGATCACCACATTGGGGGGATCGGTTGCCACCCCGGATGGCGGGATCACCGCTGAAGTGGCGCGTTTTGACGATCTTTATCAGCTTGAAGCCGCGCCCGATGGCAGCCTTGATGGCAAAATCGTGTTCATCGATCTCAAAATGTATAAAACGCAGGATGGATCGAGCTATGGCAACACCAATTATATTCGTGGCAATACGCCCTCCGTTGCGGCCAGAAAAGGCGCGGTGGCCACGTTGATCCGATCCGTGGGCACCGATAGCCACCGCTTTCCCCATACCGGCGGCACCCGCTATGCCGATGATGTGCCCGCCATTCCCGCTGCCGCCTTGTCCAATCCCGATGCCGATCAGTTAAGCCGCCTTTTGGAACGCGGGCCGGTGAGCATCAAGCTTGAGATGACCCCGAAAAGCTTAGGAACGGTGACATCAGGCAATGTGATTGCCGATATCATGGGATCGGAAAAGCCCGAGGAGGTCGTTGTGATCGGCGGCCACCTCGATAGCTGGGATCTGGGCACCGGGGCCATCGATGATGGGGCCGGCATCGGCATCACCATGGCGGCGGCGAAGCGGATCTTGGACCTTGGCATTGCCCCCAGACGCACCATTCGCCTAATTTTATGGGGGGCCGAGGAAGTAGGGCTTTTAGGGGCGCGGGCCTATGCCAAGGCCCATGCGGATGAACTGGCCAATCATGTGATCGCGGCGGAATCCGATTTTGGAGCGGGCCGCATCTGGCGGTTTGAAAGCCGGGTGGGCGCGGAAGATCTGCCCTTTATCCGGGCCATTCACCGGCAATTGCGGCCTTTGGGCATTGGCATGGGGGCGAATGAAGCGGGCGGTGGCCCCGATGTGATCCCCTTGCGCCAAGCCGGGGTGCCGGTGGTGAGCCTGACCCAGGATGGCAGCGATTATTTCGATCTGCACCACACCGCAGATGATACCTTTGATAAGATCGAACTCGACAATATTCAGCAGAATATCGCCGCCTATGCCGTTTTCACATGGATGGCGGCCAATCTGGATGTGGATTTCCGCCCGGATGCTGAACAGCCCTGAACAGCCTTGACGCATAAAAAGCCCGGCAGAAGGATCTGCCGGGCTTTTGGCGGTTTTTTTCGAGCGCGAAGTTGAAACCGGCTCAGCCGATTTCCACCAGTTCCAGTTCGAAATTCAGATCATGGCCGGCCAAAGGATGATTGGCATCCAAGGTGATTTTTTCTTCGCTCACCTTAACGATCATCATTTCAACCTGCTGGCCTTCTTTGGTGGTGCCGGTAACGCGCATCCCTTCTTCGGGGGTCATTTCAGCGGGAAACTGATCGGGCGGAACCGCGAACACCAGATCATCACGGCGGGGGCCATAGGCCTCATCGGCGGGAATGGTGACCTGTTTCGTTTCGCCGGCGGCCATGCCTTCGATCGCGGTTTCAAAGCCAGCGATCACCTGTTGCTTGCCAAGCTCGAAAGCAATGGGTTCGCGCTCGCGCGAGCTATCGAATTGCTGGCCGCTGTTTAATGTGCCGGTATAATGAACCTTGACGGTGTCACCCGTGCTTGCCGTGGACAATATTTCTCTCCTGATCGATCAGTGGGCGTGTTTCATGATGAATATCACAGCCCGAAGGTCGTGCCTTCGCCCCGAAATGTCAATGCATGTGGCAAAATTTTGCCATCCTTGCACTGTTTCATGCCGCCATGGGGTCAATCCTCGGCCCCATGGGGCCAATTTTCAGCAGCGGGAGGCGTTTTCCCTAAAATCAGATCAGCGGCCTTTTCCCCGATCATGATCGCCGGGGCATTGGTATTGCCGGAAACAAGGCGCGGCATGATCGAGGCATCGGCAACCCGCAGGCCATCCACCCCCTTCACCTTCAGATCGGGGGTGCAGACGGCGCGTGGATCATCCGCCCGGCCCATGGCGCAGGTGCCCACCGGGTGATAGATGGTGGTGCCGCTTTCCCTGGCAAAGGCGAGCAATTCGGCGGCACTGCGGGCCTGAGCGCCGGGATCGCGTTCCTTTTCCACAAAAGGCGCCATGGCGGGCTGCGCCATGATCGCCCGCACCATCAAAAGCGCGTCCACCATCAGCTTTTGATCGCTCAGGGCTTCCAGATAATTGGGGGTGATATCGGGATAATGGCGCGGATCGGGCGATTTCAGATGAACCGACCCCCGGCTTTCGGGGCGCAGCACACAGCCGCCCAAAGTCAGCCCCGGGTCCTGATCGAAAATCAATTCGTTGTTTTTATAGGCTTCGCCATCCAAAGTGGCGGGGGTGGCATGGAATTGCAGATCAGGCCACTGTAAGTCTGGCCGGCTGCGGGCAAAGGCGGTGACATGTGCCGGACCGATTGACATCATCCCATCCCGATGCCGCCAATAACGCCACAGCGCCCCCAAAAGCGGCAGGCCCCGGGCCATGGCATTGATCGATGGCGTTCCCGGAACGAATTGAAAGCTTAGGGCCGCATTATAATGATCTTGCAGATTTTCCCCCACCCCCGGCAGATCGCACAAGAGATCGATGCCTTGCGCCTTCAACCTTTGGGCATCGCCAATGCCCGAAAGCTCCAGCAGATGGGGGGAATTGACCGTGCCCGCCGATACAATCACGTCCCTATCGGCGGCGGCATCGATCAGCTTGTGGCCAATGGCATAGCGCACCCCGGTGATCTTGCGCCCCTGCGCTAAAAGCCTGTGCACCAAAGCGCCGGTTTTGATCAGCAGATTGGGTCTAATCGCTGCCTGTTTTAAAAAGCTGCGCGCGGTTGACATCCGCCTGCCCTGATCGATAGTGAATTGGCACAGCCCCGCGCCCACTTGCCGACCATCATTGAAATCATCGAGCAGGGGCAGGCCATAATCCGCGCACGCCTCAAGCAAAACCCGCGACATGGGATGAACATAAGCCGGTTCACGCACCGGCAGCGGCCCGCCTGTAGCATGGCCGGGTTTGGCCCCATGCTCATAATCTTCGGATCGCATGAAATAGGGCAGCACATCTGCCGCCCCCCAGCCCGTGCAGCCCAATTGCCGCCAGCCATCATAATCACCGGGATTGCCGCGAATATAGATCATCGCATTGATCGATGATGACCCCCCCAAGGCCTTGCCACGCGGCCATTTATGGATGCGATCATGGGTATGGCGATCCGGCACGGTGGGAAATTGCCAATTATAGCGGGTGGATTTCAAGGTGACGGCATAGCCCAAAGGCATGTGGAAAAAGGGATTGCTGTCCTTTGGCCCGGCTTCCAGCAAAAGCACCTTATGGGCGGGATTTTCGCTCAACCGATTGGCCAGCACGCAGCCTGCCGATCCTGCCCCTATGATGATGAAATCAAAATGGTCCATGATCATCCCCCCTTCCTGTTTTCACCGCCGCACAAGCTCCAGCGGAAGGCCGCATTTCGGCTTGGTCAGGGGCATGATCTGGAATTCGGCCTGATAATCGGGACGATCAAGCCTGATGCGCCAATGACGCAGCAGATGAAACAGGATGATCTTGGCCTGCATGGTGGCGAAATGCAGCCCCAAACACATATGCGCCCCGCCGCCAAAAGGCACATAGGCATATTTATGGCGTTCGCGCACCCCGCCTTCATCGGAAAAGCGCATGGGATCAAAGCGTTCGGGATCGGGCCATAAGCTGCGCATCCGATGCACGAAGGTGGGGGAAATGCCCACCAATGTGCCCTTGGGGATTTCATAGCCGCCAAAGTCCACATCCTTGATGGTCATTCTTGGCAGGGCAGGCACCGGGGCATTCAGGCGCATGGCTTCCTTGAAGGCATGATCCACCAGTTCCAGCCTGCCCAGATCCTCATGATCGAGATGATCGGTGCCAAGGCCGGCGCACTCATCGGCCAGCCTGTCTTGCCAATCGGGGTTTCGCCCCAATTCATAGATTAAGGTGGTCACCGATGAGGTGATGGTATCATGGGCGGCCATCCACAGAAAATTCATGTGATCGATGATCTGCTGATCGCTGAAACCTTCGCCCTTTTCATCCGTGGCATTGCATAAAAGGCTGAAGGTATCCGATCCCGATGTGCCCCGCCTTTGGGGGATCAGGCGGCCAAAAAATGTGCCCATCGCCCGCCGCCCGGCCACCCCCCGACCATATAAAGTGCCGGGCAAAGGATAGCGAAACATCGCCATCGAAGCCGCCACCATATCGGAAAGCGCTTTATTCACCGCCGCCGCTTCCGCGCCCGGCGCCATCCCTAAAAAAACATCACTGGCCATATCAAGGCTCAGGGTTTTGATGGCATCATAAAACAAAAACCGCCCACCCTTGCCCCATTGATCGATGCGCTGGGGAATACCCGCATTGAGCCGGGTGCAATAATGGCGCATGGCCGGGGTTTTAAAGGCGACCCCCATGATTTTGCGATGGGCGCGATGAACATCGAAATCGAGCAGCATCAGGCCGCGCGGGAACAGATCCTTTAAAAACAGCATCCAGCCCTGTTCCGATGACAGGGCCTTGTCGCGGTCGAGGAAAAAGAATTCATTGGCCTCAGGGCCGATCAGCGAAACCTGATCGCGAAAAAGGATATGATGGCGATAAACCGGGCCATAGCGATCCAGCATCCGCTGCGTATAGGCGCGGGGATCGCGAAAATCTTCCAAGGTATTGCCCAGAATGGGCCAGCCTTTTTCGCCGGGGATGTGATCGAGCCGACCGGCTTTCGATGGTCGCCGCAGCTTTGCAGGGAGACTGGCCATAAAAGGATCTTTCGCAATGAAACCCGATCCCACTATACGCGCTTCCGCCGCTGCCCTCAGCCACCAGAACCGGCGTGATCAAGGGGCGGGCGCTTTCACCGAAACCGGCATCACACAGCGCGGTCGGCATCGAGCGCCAAAGCCAAAGCCCCCAAGGGGCCGGCGCGTTCCCCAAGGCCGGGGGGCATGATCACATCCACCAGATCGCCATCATGGGGCGGATTGGTGAGATAACCATTGAGCCGGGCTTTGGTTTGAGCGCGCAGGGCTTCAAACAGGCTGGCGCGTTTCATCACCCCACCCCCCAGCAAAATCCGCCGGGTGGACTGCATCAGGATCAGATTGGTGGTGAGCACCGACAAATAACCCGCCTCCATCGTCCAGGCGGGATGATCGGCGGATAAAGCCTGTGCAGGCGTTCCCCAGCGGGCTTCAATCGCCGGCCCACAGGCCAATCCTTCAAGGCAATCGCCATGAAAGGGGCAATGGCCTTCATAAGGATCGCTCGTAAGATCATGGGGAACCGGGATATGGCCCAATTCACCATGCATCACCCCGTGCACCAAAGCCCCGCCCGAAACGATACCGCCACCGATGCCCGTGCCAACAGTGATATAGGCATAATCCGAAAGGCCCTGCGCCGCCCCCCAGCGCCCTTCCGCCAAAGCCGCGCCATTCACATCAGTATCGAAAACCACCGGCACCCCCAGCCCGGCCTTGATCGCACCGGCCAGATCGGTGCCGGTCCAGCCCGGCTTGGGGGTTTTGAGCACATGGCCCCAATGGGGGGAATGGGGATTGATATCCACCGGCCCGAAACTTGCCAGCCCCACCCGTGCCAAAGGCCCAAGCTGGGAGTGATAGCCTTCAAAAAAGGCGAGAATATCGGGAATGGTTTCATCCGGCCTGCGCGTGGGCAATTCGATCTGGGCGCGAATATCATCCGGGCCTTTGCCGATCAGGCAGATGATCTTGGTGCCCCCGGCCTCGATCGCCCCATAAAGCGCGCTATCCGTCATGCGTTCGTCTCCTCAAGCCAATGGCAAGCATAAGGGGCCAGCACCAGATCGTCGAGCCCATCAAACCGGCTTTGGCTCAAGCGGTCTTTTAAGGGAAAGCGAAAGCGCGCGGCGATCACCTCATCAGCGGTGATGATCTGAGGGCTGGCGCTGAAATTGGCCAGTAAAAGCAGCCGCCCCCGCGCGCCCGAACGCCGCATCACGAAAATATGGGGATTGGCTGCCGACAAAGGCCGCGAAGGCGTATCCCCATGAAGGGCAGGAAAATCCGCCCGGCAATCGATCAGATGGCGGATCGTGCTATAGATCCTGTGGGTGAGGCTGCCCTTTTCATGGCGTTCATCGGCCTTGGCCCAATCCATGGTTGGGCGATGCAGCCAGCGGGTATCGGCGGCTTTTTGCGGATCGCCCTCGAAACTGTGATCATTGAGCATCCCCAATTCATCGCCCATATAAAGCAGCGGAATGCCGCCAAAAGCAAAGATGATGCTGTGCAGCAGGCTGATCCGGGCCATAGCCTGCGTGATGGCCTGATCATTGCCCGCATCACATGCCGATTCCAGCCCGGCGAGGGACGCGAGCATCCCCGATGTGCCATGCACCGCGCGATCTTCGCCGGTTTGAAAGGATTGCCCCCGGGCAAAGCTGTTGGCGCTGCGACCGGCATAAAAATCCGATAAAAAGCGCACATGATCACTGGGGCCATCCCCTTGCCGTTCCACATCCAGCACCGGCCAGCCAATATCATCATGGCAGCGCACATAGGTGATCCAGCTTGTATTGGCGGGCGGCGATGGCATCCGGCGCAACATGCGGGTGAGCCGGTCAGCCCGGCCTTCCGCCAAAGCCGACCACAGCAAAACCATCAGGGTATTGTGATAGCCAAGCTGACATTCCTTGCCGGCATGGGCCCCTTCCCCCAGATAGGCGGTGAGATGTTCGGGGGCAACGATGGCTTCCGCCTTCAGCGCCAGCGCCGGAGCCGCGATCCGCAATAAAGCGCGAAAGGCCCGCAAAAGCTGATGCGCCTGTGGCTGATTGCGGCAATCCGTGCCCATGGCTTTCCACATGAAGGCCACGGAATCAAGGCGCAGCACCTCGACCCCGCGATTGGCAAGCTGCAGCATGATGCGCAGCATCTCGGCAAAAACCGCAGGATTGCTGTAATTCAGATCCCATTGATAGGGATAAAAGGTTGTCCATACCCAGCGATCCATTTGTGGGATATGGGTGAAATTCCCCGGCGCATTGATGGGAAAAACCTCATCAAGGCTCTGCTCATAAAGATCGGGCAGGCGGCGATCGGGAAAGCAATGATAATAGGCCTGATAGTGCGGATCGCCTGCCTTGGCCGCCTTCGCCCAGGCATGGCTGTCGGCGGTGTGATTGAGCGCCAGATCGCTGACAAGGCTGATGCCGCGATCCCGGCAGGCGGCCGCCAGCCTTTCCAGATCGGCCATGGTGCCCAGGCGGGGATCGATCATTTCATAATCCTCCACCGCATAGCCGCCATCATTTTCCCCGGCACAGGGCTTGGTGATGGGCATCAGATGCAGATAGGTGATCCCCATGTCTGCCAGATAATCAAGGCGATCCGCCACCCCGGCCAAAGTGCCGCCAAAGCGATCAGCATAGGCGGAATAGCCCATCATATGGGGCTTTTGGAACCAATCGGGGATATGCACCCTTTGCTGATCCAGCTTTTTGAGATCATCGGGCCGGGCGGCAAAGCCTTCGGCGATGATGTCGTAAAAGCGTGAAAGCCAATCATCATAATCGGGCTGCTGGCCGTAAAGCGCAAACAGGGCTTCTTCGGCATCTGAGGTAAAGAGTTCGGCCCGGATGGCAAACAAATCCCGATCACCTGCGGGCTGCTGATCGAGAAGGGGATGATGCACTATGGATTGGGAAAAAGACATGATCGATCCGTGTTGCCTTTTCGGGCGAACGCCCTCTTACAAGAATAAGAGCCGCAATCACAAGATCTCAAGGAGCCCAAGTGATTGCGGCTGACACGCATGTTGATCCTAGAAGCTATAACGCAAAGAAACCGAAGCCGTGCGGCCATTGATGGCCCGAGCCCGGATGATATTCTGCGCATTCGGGATGATCGATCCTTCTTCGGCTTCCGTGACCCCCAATGTATCGAACATATTGTTGATATTGGCGGAAATCAAAAGGCCATTCATGATTTCATAATTGGCAAAGAAATTCACCTGCGCATAGCCCGGCAGCTTCAATTCATTGTTGAATTGGGCAAATGAGCTGGTGGTGCCAATGATATTGGCGCCGATTGAAAAGCCATAATCAGTGTAGGATGGGGTGACCTGATAGATCAGATCCGCCTGCCTGCGCGGGATATTGCCCACCAATTCGGGTGAGAGATTATCCTCGATGATATCGGCATCGGTCCATGTCAAACCGGCGGTGATGTCGAACGGCCCATAGCTATAGGCGCCTTCCAGTTCCACCCCATAAGCGCGATATTTACGATCGATGAAGGTGAGGCGGGTGACCTCGAAATTCTGCTCTTCGGTTTTGGCATAAAAGAAGGTGCCGAAAAGATTAAGCCCACCCGTGCGCAATTTCACCCCGGCTTCGGTTTGTTTCACCGTATCCACCGCCGCATCCTGATCCAGAAGCGAGCCATCGGCCCCAATCGCCGGACCAAACAGCAGGCGATCGGCATTGGCGCTGCCGCCCCGGCTATAGCGGGCGAAAACCGCCAGATCATCATTCAAAAGATAATTGGCGCCAAAGGTGTAGGACGCAAAATCATAAGTATAATCAACCGGCGAGGGATTGGCCGTATCCACGAACGAGACATTTTCTTCAGGCCCGGTGATTTCACCATCATTGGTGATATCGAAGGGCCGTTGGACCGTGCCCGCAAAGGTGCCAGAGGCATCGCCAAAGGTCCAGCGCAGGCTGGCATCAAGGGTCAGATCCTCGATCACCCAGGATGCCGAGGCATAAGGCGAATCGGTATCATAATCGGTATTGAACGCCCGTGTGCAACAGCCGCCAAAGGGATCGCCGAAATTGGTTTGACCATTGAGGGTTTGGGCCACGCCATTGGCATCAAAAACATCGAGAAGGGCCGCTTCATCGCCTTTCACTTCCATCAGGAAGGAATTCCAGACCCAATCCATATCGATGTTCTGATTGGCCTTATAATAGCCGAATGTCAGATCAACAATACCGGCCTCATTGAAATCAAAGGATTTCTGAAGCCGCAGATCATTGGCGAAATTATTTAAATTATTCACATCCACATCAAAAAGCGCAATCTGCATGGCCAGACCATTGCCATTGAGCCCCGCGGGATTGCTGATCACCTGCCCCCCATTGGGGCCATTGGCAAAAGCAAGGGTTGCCCCGGCACCGCCAAATTGCTGGGCAATTGATGAGGCACTTCCAACCGTTGCCGGAAAGGGTGCGGTAAAGCTGCCGGAATTATCGGCATAGCGGCCCTTATTGCTGATCCGCCAATCATCGATCAGATCGAATTCAAACTCGATCCCCACGGCAGTGCTGAGAGAACGCAAACCATCGGTCACATCAAAGGTGCGGCGGTTGTTTTCCCCATCGAGCCCCGCACCGGTCAAAAGAAAAGGCGTGTGGGGGGTATCGGATTTGATGTTGAAATTTGCAACCGATTGGAAATTTGGGCTGCTATTGGTACCAGTCGCCAGCAAAGGCATGGGGAGGAAGGTGGTTTCCCGATCATTCAGATGCTTGAAAAAAAGGCGCACATAGCCATTATCGAAATCTTTGGTGATATTCGCCTTGATCTGCCCGCCATCATCGCCATTGAAGCCGGTATCGCGGGTGCCTTCACCCACCCGGTAAAAGCCGCCCACATGGAATCTGAGATCATCGGCCAAAGGCCCGCCATATTCAAAATCGATCTGGGTGCGATCAAAGCCGACGCCACGGGTGATCCCCACCGATCCGCCCTCAACATCCCCGGTTTTGCTGATCATATTGATCACGCCGCCCGGTGAATTCTGGGCAAAGGTGGAAGCCGAACCCCCCCGAATGGCCTGGATTTGCTGGATCGTACTATCGGCCTTCAGAAAATTATCGGCATTGCCAAAAGCAATATCGCCAAATTGCAAAACCGGCAGGCCATCTTCTTGTAAGGAGAGGAATTTTGCACCGCCCGTGGAGATGGGCAGGCCGCGCACGGCGATATTGGCATTACCGCCCCCGCCCGAGCTTTCAGATCGGATACCGGGGATATTGCGGAAAATTTCCGCGGTGGAGCGCGGTGCGAAATTGCGAATCTCTTCGGCGCTCAAAGAACTGGTGGAGACCGATGTGGTCATTTTGGTGCCACTGATGGGCACCGCTGTGACAACGATTTCCTCAAGCATCCCCACCCTTTGGGGGCGTGCGTCATTTCCTGCTTCATCATTATTTTCGGTTTGCCCAAAGGCCGGAAAGGCGGCCATGGCAAAGCCCGCTGCCGACAGCATCAGGGCTTGTTTGATATATCCTGGCATCATTTGATCTCCCCAAAGGTGATAAGGGCAAGGCATCCGTTTGGCCCGGCCGATCTGTTATCCTTAAAGCGCAGGATGGCTTCTTATGCGCTGCTTGCCTGTGCTTCTCTGAGCGGATCATGCATAAACTTGCAATCGATTGCAATAACATATCGACAGTGAAATGCAGTTTTAACGCACCAAAATACGCCAAAAACCCTTGATGTGGCTTAGGCGTCAGCCTTCGGGATGCTGTGCCGCAGTGCGAAAAGCTTCGCTGGAAAGCCTTTCGATTTCAGCCCAATTTTCATGCTGCACTGCACTTTTCGGGGCGATCCAGCTCCCCCCCACGCACAGCACATTGGGCAGGTTCAAATAATCGGCGGCTTTTGCCAGACCAATGCCGCCGGTGGGGCAAAACCGCACATCGGGAAAGGGGCCGAAGAAGTTTTTCACCGCCTGAACGCCCCCCGATGATTCGGCGGGAAAGAATTTCAAATGATCAAAGCCATGATCATTGGCGGCCATGATCTCTGATGCCGTGGCAATGCCCGGCAGCAAAGGCACGCTGGATCGCCGGGCGGCTTTGGCGAGATCGGCGGTGAGCCCGGGGCTGACCGCAAAGCGCACGCCTGCCTGCTCCACCCGGGCGAGATCATCAATCGTGCGGATCGTACCCGCGCCGATGATGGCCTCGGGCACAGAGCGGATCATCTGCTCGATAGCCAAAAGCGCCACATCGGTCCGCAAGGTGATTTCCAGAACCTTCAGGCCGCCCGCGACAAGGGCCTGCGCCAAAGGCACCGCCTGTTCGATCTTATCGATGGCAAGAACCGGGATTACCGGCGCAGTGGTCATGATGGTGTGAAGTGCAGATGACATGGGCTGAAGCCTTTGCAAAGATTGATCGCGATCAGGATAAGATGAAGGATGCGCCTTCTTCGGCGGTGTTGACGGCATGACGTGCCGCGCCGAAAAGATCACGGCCCATGCCAAATCGATTGCCCGTAAGATCGGGCCGGGTGATCGGGCGGGCCAGCAATTCGGCCTCGCTGATCTCCACATCAAGGCGACCGGCTTCAGCATCCAGATTGATGATATCGCCATCCCGGATCCGGGCAATGGGCCCTTCATCCAGCGCTTCGGGGGTGAGATGAATGGCGGCCGGAACCTTGCCCGAAGCCCCCGACATGCGCCCATCAGTGATCAGCGCCACTTTATAGCCCCGCTCCTGCAAAAGCCCCAGAACCGGGGTCATTTTATGCAATTCCGGCATCCCATTGGCGCGTGGCCCCTGATAGCGCACCACGGCCACGAAATCGCGCTCCAATTCGCCGCGTTTGAAGGCCTCGCCCAGTTCATTTTGATGATGAAACACCCGCGCCGGAGCCTTCACGGCGCGATGTTCGGGTGCCACAGCCGACACCTTGATCACACTGCGCCCCAGATTGCCCTGCACCAGAACCAGCCCGCCAGTGGCGCTGAAGGGATTATCCACGCCGCGCAACACATCAGGGTCGCCGCTTTTGAGGGGGGCCGGTTTGAACACCAGCTTATCGCCATCCAGCATCGGTTCACAGGCATGCTGCGACAGCGGTACCCCATGGATGGTTTCGATATCGCCATGCAAAAGCCCGGCATCCACCAGTTCCCGAATCAAAAAGCCGATGCCGCCTGCAGCATGGAAATGATTCACATCCGCCGAGCCATTGGGATAAATCCGGGTGAGCAAGGGCACCACGGCAGACAGATCGGCAAAATCGGTCCAGTTGAGTTCGATCCCCGCCGCCCGGGCAATCGCCACCAGATGCAAAGTGTGATTGGTGGAGCCACCGGTGGCCATCAGCCCCACAATGGCATTGACGATGGCCCGTTCATCAATCACCCGTCCCAAGGGCGTATAGGCATTGCCCAAAGCGGTGATCGCCGCCGCCCGCCGCGCTGTTTGGGCGGTGAGGGCATCGCGCAATTTGGTATTGGGATGGATGAAGGCCGATCCGGGCAGATGCACGCCCATCATTTCCATCATCATCTGATTGGAATTGGCGGTGCCATAAAAGGTGCAGGTGCCGGGGCTGTGATAGGATTGGGATTCGGCTTCCAGCAGATCGTCGCGGGTGGCTTTGCCCTCGGCATAAAGACCGCGAATGCGCGATTTTTCGTTATTGGGCAGGCCCGAAGGCATCGGCCCCCCCGGCACGAAAATGGTGGGGAGATGCCCAAAGCTCAGGGCTCCGATCATCAGGCCGGGCACGATCTTGTCGCAAATCCCCAGCGCCAAAACGCTATCAAACATATTATGCGACAAGGCAATGGCCGTGGCCTGGGCAATGATATCGCGCGAAAACAGCGAGAGTTCCATGCCATCCTGACCTTGGGTGACGCCATCGCACATGGCGGGCACGCCGCCCGCAAATTGCGCCGTTGCCCCCACTTCGCGGGCTGCCAGCTTGATCAGATTGGGAAAGCGCTGATAGGGCTGATGCGCTGAGAGCATATCATTATAAGACGAGACAATAGCGATATTGGGGCTTTGATCCGCCTTCAGGGCGGGCTTGTCTTCTTCTGCGGCGGCAAAGCCATGGGCCAGATTGCCACATGATAAGGTGCCGCGATTGGGGCCCTGCTGGCGCGCCGCCTCGATCCGTTCGAGATAATCGGTGCGGCGATCAAGGCTGCGCTCACGAATACGGGTCGTTACCTCTTGTAATGTATCATGCACCATCTCTCTCCTTCGTCACTGTTTTACGATCGAAGCGCGGCAGGAAATACCGCCTTCAAGGCACGTTTCCGGCTGCACCGGCGAATAAATGCCATAAGCCTTGGGCAAGGGGCGCGTGCCATCCGGCTCGAAGCCGAAATTCACATAAATCTGCGCCAGACTCATGCCCAGAAATCCGCCGCCCATCATCACCGCCAGATCGGCGCGCTCCACCAGGCTTTGCCGGATATCGGGCTGATAAGCCTTATCCCCGGTGATTGTCAGATGCGCGGCAAAGGCGCTATTGGCGGTCCAGCCGGTTTCATGATCCAAAGATAATCCCAAAAAGCCCAGCAGATCGCCCTTCTTACCATTGGCCAAAGGCACCAGAGCCCAATCGGCAGGAGCCTGTGTCGCTTCGCTTTCCGGCGCAGTGCGGCGCAGGGTGATGGTAATTTGCAAAGGCGGAAACACCAGCGGCCATTGGGCTTCCGGTAAAGGCTCCAGCGTCCCTTTTAGATCGGTTTCGGGCACAGATGCACTTTGCGCCAAAGCCAAAGATGCCATGAAACAGGCCAAGAGGATCGAACCCCAGCATAAGGGCGAGGCCGCCCCAAACGGCCCGAAGCGATCCTGTTTCAACCACATCACCTGCGTTAAACCTGTCAAAAGAGCCTCCACCCTAAGCCGGGGCAGCCATATGATTACGGCCTGCCGTCTTGTCGCCACCCATCATAAGCCCTCAAGGCGCCCAATGCACCTCAACAGGCACGCGGTTCTGCTGCAAAATGGCGCGGATGGGCATGGCCGCTTGATCATTGCCGGCCAGCGCCCGTTCATAGGTGGCGCGCTTATCATCCCCATTGATCATCAAAAGGATGAGATGGCTGTTCAATAAAGCCGACACGGTCAAAGACATGCGATCATAGGGAGCATCCTTGGGCAGCGTTCCGGGGGTGATGGCCCGAACGCGGGCCGGGCCTTCCGGATCAAGGGCTGCGGAAAGCGCGGCAGAGCCGGGAAAAAGCGACGCCGTGTGCCCATCATTCCCCATCCCCAAGAGCACAAGAGCCGCAGGCCAGGGAAAAGCCCGCAGGCGATCTTCGATCAAAGCTTCGCCGCCTTTGGCTTGGGGGTCATCGGTCACAAGGCTGATGAAGCGCGCATTTTGCGCTGCATTGTGCAAAAGATCGGCCCGCACCAGCCGTTCATTGCTGGCTTCATGATCGGGGGGCACCCAGCGATCATCGGCAAGGGTGAGGGTGATTTTTTCCCATGCGATCCTCTGATCCTTCAGGGCAGCAAACAAGGGCTTCGGGGTGCCGCCACCCGAAAGGATCAGGCCCGCCGCATTCCGCGTTTCAAGCGCTTCAGCCATGCGCATCGCCACCCGGCCCGCCAAAGCCCGGCCCATGCTGGCGCGATCTTCATAAGCCGTGAAAAGGGGTTCAATCATGCCAGCTATGTCCATAGCGTTCGGTGAGCGCCACAGAGGCCGATGGCCCCCAGCTTCCAGCCGCATAGGGCTTGGGCTTTTGCCCCAATTCCCGCCAGCCTTCGGCGATCTGATCCACCCATTTCCAGGCCGCTTCGGTTTCATCGCGGCGCACGAACAAAGTGCTGTTGGCATTCAACACATCGAGCAAAAGCCGTTCATAAGCGATCCGCCGCCGCCGCGAACGCGCTTCATCCGACATCGAGAGATCAAGGGAGACTTCCTGCAATTTCATGCCATCGCGCCCGAGCCCGGGCACTTTATTCATCATCAAAAGCTTGATCGTTTCTTCAGGCTGCAAACGAATGATCAGCTTATTGGACTGCAAAGTGAGATTGCTTTCTTCAGGGAAGATGGAATGGGGCACATCCTTGAACTGAATGAAAATTTCGCTATAGCGATAAGGAAGCCGCTTCCCCGTGCGCAGATAGAAAGGCACCCCCCGCCAGCGCCAATTATCGATATCGGCGCGCAGAGATATAAAGGTTTCGGTGGTGCTTTCGCCCTCGCCTTCCTCGAAATAGCCGGGTACGGCTTTGCCATCCACAGCGCCTGCGGTATATTGGCCGCAAACGGTTTTGAGCGCATTTTCCTGCTTGCTGATCGGCCGCAAAGACCGCAAAACCTTCAGCTTTTCATCGCGCACGGCATCGGCATCAAGAGAAGTGGGCGGCTCCATCGCCACCAGACACAAAAGCTGCAACAGGTGATTTTGCAGCATATCGCGCAGGGCGCCCGAATCATTATAATAAGACCAGCGACCCTCAACCCCCACGGTTTCTGAAACGGTGATCTGCACCTGTTCAATGCCATTGGCATTCCACAAGGGCTCGAGCAGGGAATTGGCAAACCGCAAAGCAATCAGATTTTGCACCGTTTCCTTACCCAGATAATGATCGATGCGATAAATCCGGCTTTCCGGGAAAACCGCCCCCACCGCATCATTCACCGCCCTGCACGATGTCAGATCATGGCCGATGGGCTTTTCCAAAACCACCCGGCTTTGGGGCCCGGCCAGATCATGCGCTTTTAATTGGGCGCACAGATCGCCATAAAAGCGCGGCGCGGTTGAGAAATAAAAGACCGCTTCGCTGCCATCCCTGATGCGCAAGGCAGCGGCCAGAGCCTCAAAACCGCTGCCATCGGTGGCATCCACCGACTTATAATCGACCTTTTGGGCAAAACGATCCCAAACATCGGCATCATAATATTTTTTGGGAATATGGCTTTTCAGGCGCTTATGCACCTCATCCAAAAAGGCATCGCGGCTCAGATCGCCCCGCGCTGCGCCAATGATCCTTGCATCATCAGCAAGATAGCCATCGGCTTCTAAAAAATAAAGAGAGGGAAAAAGCATCCGCATGGCCAGATCGCCGGTGCCGCCAAAAATGATCAGATCCGTGGGGCGGCCAGTGCCGGAACGGGATGTGCTATCAGCCTGCATAAATCTATCCTGCATTCGTCTCAGGGTTTTGGATCAACGGATCAGCGAAGATCATTGTCGCCAGAAAAGGCATTTAAGGGATTTTCAGCCATAAAAGAAGCGTTTGCAGCTTGCTTATGACATAAAATCTCTGATATGTGTATTACAATCGATTGCAAGATCAAGCACAGTCTTGTGAAGGTCTGTCTGATACTGACCGATCTGCGCATAATGCAAATTTTTGCGAATAATGCAAAAAAATGACTGGAACGTCGGTGTGCAGTGCCTGTAGCGTTTCGTTGCAGGCTATATAATCGACCTGTTGCCGCTTTGGCCTCGTCTAATTTGGCCCGGTAAGACTTTGGGGAGTGATATGGAACTGGGTATCTCGCTTCATCCGATCGATATCGGATTGTTGGTTGCGTATTTCGTGATCGCCATTTCCCTAGGGATTTGGTACGGGCGCAAGCATGAAACTGCCAGTGATTTCTTTCTGGCCGGTCGCGGCATGCTCTGGCCGATTATCGGGCTTTCGCTGTTTGCCTCGAATATTTCCAGCACCACTCTCGTCGGCCTTGCCGGATCGGCTTATTCCACCGGCATATCGGTGTTTAATTATGAATGGATGGCGGCGGTCGTTCTGGTGGTTTTTGCCGTGTTTTTCCTGCCGGCCATTTTGCGCTCGCAGGTCTATACGATGCCGGAATTTCTATCAAAACGCTTTGATAACCGGGCGCGCACCTATTTCTCGCTGCTCACTTTGTTTTTGAATATCGTCGTCGATACTGCGGGTGGGCTGTTTGCCGGGGCGCTTTTATTGCAGATGATGTTTCCCCAGCTCGATATCTGGACCACGGTCACCGTTCTGGCTGTGGCGGCGGGCATTTATACCATTGCCGGGGGGTTGGCGGCGGTGATGCTCACCGATGCCATCCAAGCGGTGTTGCTGGTCTTCGGGTCTGTTTTAATTACCATTTTTGCCCTTGATCAGGTGGGGGGATGGTCGGCGGTGCTGGCGGCGGTTCCAGCGGAAAAGCTTAGCCTTATCCGCCCGATCGGTGATCCCGGCGTGCCCTGGCCGGGGCTGATTACGGGCGTGTTTTTACTGGGCTTTTATTTCTGGTGCACCAATCAGTTCATGGTGCAAAGGCTGCTGGCAGCAAAAAATATCCATCATGGCCGCTGGGGGGCCTTGTTTGCCGGTTTGTTAAAGCTCCCGGTTTTGTTCATCATGGTCATTCCCGGCACCATTGCCATTCTGCTCTATCCCGATCTGGAAGATCCCAATCTGGTTTATCCCACCATGCTGGTGGATCTTTTGCCGGTCGGGATTCTGGGATTGGTATTGGCGGGTTTCGTAGCCGCCCTGATGAGCCAGATCGACAGCACGCTCAATTCCGCCTCAACCCTTGTGGTGATGGATTTCGTGCGCCGTATTCGCCCTGATCTCAATTCCCATCAATTGATGCGGGCCGGGCAGATTTCCACCTTTGTTTTTATGGTTCTGGCGGTTTTATGGGCACCGCAGATCGCCCGCTTTCAATCGATTTTTGAATATCTGCAAGCGGTTCTGGCTTATACTGTCCCGCCGATCGTGGCGATGTTCGTGTTCGGGGTTTTGTGGAAACGGGCGAATGCCTCGGGGGGTTTTGCATCGCTGGTCGTCGGCGGGCTGGCGGGGGCCGCTTTTTTCATTGTCAATGAAGTTGTGCTCGATGCCCCGGCCATCGGCTTTCTTTATGTGGCCCCGATCCTGTTTGTGCTCTCGAGCATCGTTTTAGTGATTGGCAGCCTTTTGACCCCGGCTCCGGCTTTGGAGAAAACCGAAGGTTTGATGTGGACCCCGGCCACCTGGCATGAAGAATCGGCTGATCTGGCGGGCTTGCCATGGTGGCAGAATTATCGCGTTCTTTCGGTGGGCCTGCTGGCCATCACGGCGGTGATCGTGATCAGCTTCTGGTAGGATCAGGGCTTGGCACCGCAAGAACCGCGGATCACCAGTTCGGGGGTCAGCATCACCGGGGCGGTGGCTTCGCCAGCGATTTTCGCCATCATCAGATCCACCAGAAAACGCCCCCCCTGCACGATATGCTGGCGAATGGTGGTGATCGGCGGATTATACCATGTGGCCAGGGCGATATCGTCAAACCCGATGATCGAAAGATCGCGCGGCACACTGATGCCCTGTTCCTGCAGGGTTTTGATCGCTGCCATCGCCAGCACATCGCTGGCCGCAACGATGCCATCCGGGGCCAGCCCGGATCGGGTCATATCGGCAATCACCCGATGGGCATCTTCGCGGGTGAAGCGGCTATCCAGCACCAATTGGGGATCGGCTTCCAAACCAGCGGCATCGAGCGCCGCCAGATAGCCCTGATAGCGCAAATCCACCTCGGGCCAATCGCGATGCCCCATGAAGGCAATATGGCGGCGGCCCTGATCAATCAGATGTCGGGTCGCCATCATACCCCCCGCCAGATTATCGCAGCCCACCGTGGTATAGCGCTGATCAGGAAGCCGCCCCCCCCAAACCACCATGGGCGCCCCGCTATCGGCCATCTTGTTCAGGGTTTGATGCTGGGTGGATTGGCCGATGATGATGGTGCCATCGGCGCGGCCATTATCCAAAGCCATGGCCGACCATTTGGGATTGGTGGCATCGGCGCGGCTGAGCAACAGATCAAAACCCCGGGCATTCAATGCATCGGCGATGGCCCCCAGCAATTCCATGAAAAACGGATCGGAAATCGGCTGTTGCTGAATGGCATCGATAGGGATGACAACGGCAATGGTGCCGGTGCGCTTCAAGCGAAAATTACGCGCCTGTTCATTCACCACATAATGATTTTGCCGGGCGATCTTGCGGATGCGATCTTTGGTTTTGGCATTAACCAGCGGGCTATCGGCCAAAGCGCGCGAGACCGTGGATTCCGAAACTCCGGCAAGCCGGGCAATATCCGCCATATTGAGATTATCGGATCGGGACAGATTCTTGAGGGACGTCATCGGGCGGTATCCTGATACAGAAAGCGGGTCACGGGAAGTGCCGCCACCCGCCGGACGCTCAAAAGGCATGACCTCCGAAAAGCGGCGGCCATGCCTTTTTTTCCTCAGTTTTTCGGCTTGATGAATTTCAAGGTCATGCGATCCGATTCGCCAATGGCGGCATTGCGGCGGCGTTCTTCATCGCTGTTCACCCGCAAAACCGGCGGCAGCCCCCACACCCCGATTTCATAATCCTTGGTATCTTTGGGATTGGCATTGATCTCGCTTTGCGCTTCCAGAACAAAGCCCGCCGCCTCGATCGCCTCGATCACAAAGCTCTGCTTTAAATAGCCACGCCGATCAGCAGGCGTATTGGGGCTGTCTTCATCCTCGCGATGCTGCACCACGCCCAAAACACCGCCCGGCTTTAAAACCGTGTAGAATTCGGCCAGGGCTTTATCGAGCACATCGGAATAAACCCAGCCATGAAGGCTGCGGAAGGCCAGAATGGCATCCACGCTGTTATCGGCGGCGAAATTGTCCTTGGTCAGCATGAAACGGGCAAAGGCCTTGTCGCCAAACAGTTCGCCTTTGGAGGCGATATAGCCATCGCGCCAGGCATGGGTGCGCGCCCGACGATCCGCATTATCATAAAGATGCGGCGGCAGATTAAGGGCAATATAGGTGCCTTCGTCCCGCACCAGATCCCCCAGAATTTCAGTATACCAGCCGGGTAAAGGCTCGGCCACCGTCATGCCGGGGGTGATGCCAAAGAATTCAAGGGTTTCAATAGGATGACGATATTGATCCCGGGCCTTTTGATCATCGGTGCGATAGGGATTTTCCGTCACCGCCTTTTCGATGGCCTGTTGATCCTGAGCAACAGCAGGAAGGGCGGTGGCTAAAAGCAGCCCGCTAAGCATAAGGGGTATGAGGCGCATGGTTTCTTCTCCTCCTTGGGGGGCCGGTGGCTGGCCTTGACATTGGCTTCTATTCTTTGTGGATCAAGCTACCCAAGCCGGGACGCCACCGCAAGGAAAAGGGGATCAGGCCCGGATGATTGACCCAAAATCGGCGGCTTTTATAGCCTCAACGCTGGAGCATCGATTGCGCCGCCTTCACCGCCGCTTCATCATCCAGATTGCGTGGCGGCACCATGACCCCTTTTTCCGCCGCAGGACGGCTGGCAATGCGCTCTGACCAGGCTTTCAGATGCGGCAGGCTATCAATTTCCAGCCCGCACCATGCATGGCTGCGCACCCAGCACCAATTGGCAATATCGGCGATGGAATAATCATCCACCAGATAATCGCGGCCTTCCAAGGCTTTATCCAGCACACTGTATAAACGCATGGTTTCATTCTGATAGCGGGCAATCACCGATGGGATTTTTTCGGGGAAATAGCGGGTAAACACATTCGCCTGCCCCTGCATCGGACCAAGCCCCCCCATCTGAAACATCAGCCATTGAATGACCTGGGATCGCTTTTTGCTGTCGGTCGGCAAAAGCTTGCCGGATTTTTCCGCCAGATACAGCATGATCGCGCCGGATTCAAAAACCGCGAAATCATCATTATCGCGATCAACAATGGCAGGGATTCGGCCATTGGGATTGATCTTTAAAAACCAATCTTCCTTTTGTTCGGCCTTCATCAGATCAATGGCATGAAGCTGATAATCAATCCCCATTTCTTCCAAAGTCACAGAGACCTTATAGCCATTGGGCGTGGGGGCGGTATAAAGATCGATCATGGAACAAGCCTTTCATTTGACGCTGATGTCGCTTCAACATAAGAGACAGCAGGAGCCTGTGCATCGCATATTCACGTTTTTGTGATCACAAGATCCGCCATCTGGAATGTCCGATATCCCACAGGTTCTTGTGCATGATTGATAAAGCGCTTTCAAAGCCAGCCTCCCGCGCTTTTGCCGCCCTGCTTTTGGGGGCGGTTGGGATTGGTTTTGCGCCGATTTTCGTCCGTCTTTCGGATGTGGGGCCGGTTTCCAGCGCCTTTTGGCGGATTGCGCTTTCTATCCCGCTTTTAATGCTGTGGCTGGCTTTGCGGCATATGCGCCGCCACCCCCCAAAGCCCCCTTCAGCGGTTCTTGATCCTGCTGTGGACGCCATTGGCGACTTGAAAGCACAGGGCCACAAGCTTTTGACACGCCATCGCGGGCTTTTGATCCTGTGTGGCCTGTTTTTCGCTGCCGATCTGGGGCTTTGGCATTGGTCGATCACCCTCACATCCGTTGCCAATGCCACTTTGCTGGCCAATCTGAACCCGGTTTTTGTCGCCCTGTTCAGCTTTGTTCTGTTCAAGGAACGCTTTAGCGGCCTGTTTTTGCTGGGCCTTATGGCGGCGATGGCGGGGGCGATCATCCTGATGGGGGTGAGCCTGCGCTTTTCCCCCGAACGGCTTCTGGGCGATGGCCTGGGGGTGGCCACGGCCTTAATGTATGCGGGTTATTTCATGACCGCATCCCGCCTGCGGGCGCATATCGGCGCTTTGGAGGTCTTGTTGTGGACCGCCATCGTCACCGCCCTCGCTCTTTTGCCGGTGGCCTATGGCAGCGGGGAAACGCTGTGGCCCGAAACCCCCCAAGGCTGGCTCATTTTATGGGGATTGGCGGTGATCTGCCAGATCATGGGCCAAGGCCTGATCATTTATGCGCTGGCGCATCTGCCCGCCGCCTTTTCCGCCCTCAGCCTTTTATTGCAGCCGGTGGTGGCCAGCCTGGCCGCCTGGCTTTTATTTGCCGAATCCATGGGCGGACGCGAATTGATCGGGGCCTTGATGGTGCTTTTGGGCATTGGGCTGGCGCGGCTTTCCACCCTGCGCGCCGGAAAAGCCGGATCTTTGCCATTGGCGCCAAAAGATAAGGGCGCCTGATCCCTTTGATCGGCGCCCCCATCCGGCACGAGATGCGACCTCAAAGCCGATCAGGCATCTTTTTTCAGTTCCTGCAGGAACCAGACGAGGATCAGGGCATCGCGCATGGCCCGCTGCTTTAAATTGGCGGCCCCGGCATGGCCCCCCTCGATATTTTCATAATAAAGCACATCATGGCCCTGTTCGATCATCTTAGCGGCCATTTTGCGGGCATGGCCGGGATGCACCCGATCATCGCGGGTGGAGGTGGTGAAGAAAACCGGCGGATAATCGGCTTTGGCCTTCACATTCTGATAAGGCGAATAGGTCTCGATCCAGGCGCGTTCTTCCGCGATATCGGGATCGCCATATTCCCCGATCCACGACGCACCGGCCAAAAGCTTGTGATAGCGCAGCATATCCAAAAGCGGCACGGCCGAAACCACAGCGCCAAATAATTCAGGATTGCGCACCATCGTCGCCCCGGTCAGCAGCCCGCCATTCGATCCCCCATAAATGCCCAGATGGGCCGGGCTGGTGAGGCCCGATTGCGCCAGATCGCGGGCAATAGCGGCAAAATCCTCATAGGCACGGGGGCGGTTTTCATTCAAAGCCGCCTTGTGCCAGCGCGGGCCGAATTCGCCGCCACCCCGAATATTGGCGACGGCATAGGCCCCACCCTGCTTGAGCCATTCAATCGCCAGGGGCGACAGATAAGACGGGGTGAGCGAAATTTCAAAACCGCCATAGCCATAAAGGATGGTGGGGGTGCTGCCATCCATCGGGGCATTTTTATGGACGATCAGAAAATAGGGGATTTGGGTGCCATCGTCGCTGATGGCGAAATGCTGGTTCACCTGATAATCAGCACTATCAAAGCGGGCTGGCATCGCATTGATCACTTTGGCCGCAGTGCCTTCCACCAGAAACAGGCTATCGGGTTCCAGAAAGCGTTCAAAATTGATCAGAAGCTGGCGATTATAATGGCCCGACGAGACCACCGACAAACTGCCGGTTTCGGGCAGCGCCACCGGGCTTTGGACCCAGCCATTATCATCATGCTGTGCCTTGATCAGGCGTCCGCGCACCTGATCGAGCATCGAGATATAAACCGCATCCCGGCTGATCGCGATATTTTCGATGGCGCGGGTTTCGGTGGGGGCGGCCAGAATTTCAAGGCCGCTCAGGTCATCGGCCAAAAGCTGATCAAGGGGCAGGGACACCGCCGCACCCGCCGGCGCACTTTGCCCGCCCGCATCCCATCCACTGCGCAAAAGGGCGATGATCCGGCCCTTATACAGTCCTTGGAAATTCACATCATCGGGCAAAGGCAAAGCCTTCAGCGTGCCATCCGCACCCACATGATAAAGGGTTTGATGGAAAAAATCGGGGGCTCGCGAAACAAAGATTTCAACCCCTTCCGGGCGATGGATCACCAACGGAAAGGTAAAGGCATCGGTTTCTTCGCTGGTGAAAATCGTGCGCGCATCGGCCAAAGGCGTTCCGCGTTCCCAGATGCGGATGGTTCGGGCATAGCCCGATGTATTTTTGGAGCCGCCATCAAGGGGGCTGGCGATCAGCAGCCGATTGGCATCAATCCAATCAATATTCTGTTTTTCTTCTTCCAGAAAAAAGCCGCCATCCACAAAAGCCCCGCGTTCGATATCATATTCCCGCATCACCACGGCATCGGCACCGCCACGGGATAAATTGATCATGCAGCGATTAAAATCGGGGGCAAGGCAATCAGCCCCTTTCCACACCCAATTCTGATCTTCGGCTTTGGCCAAAGCATCCAGATCGATAATGGTTTCCCATTCGAGATTGTTGCTTTGATAATTTTCAAGGCTGGTGCGCCGCCAGATGCCCCGCACATGGGTCTCATCCTGCCAGAAATTCCGCACTTCATCGCCAATGATCCGGCCATAGGGGATGCGGTCGGATGCAGTAAGCAGCTTCTCGGCTGCCGCCCGGATCGGCTCATAGCGGGGATCATCGGTCAGGCGCGCCAGCGATGTTTCATTTTTGCCACGCACCCATTCTAGGGCATCCTCGCCCTCGACGGTTTCCAGCCACAGATAGGGATCATCGGTGGCGGCAATCTGATCCTGATCCCGGCTGTTTTGTGATGTCTGCTCAGGCACGTTTTGCTGATCCTGCTCGGTTTGCTGGGGGCCGCCATCGCAGGCGGCAAGGCCGAAAGCGATGAGAACCGCTAAGCCCATTGATCGCGTGCGGCCGGAAAAGGGCGGATGCCATTGTCCATATCCGGCGGGCATTTGGCGGCGTTCGGTGATGCATATCCCCATGGTTTTATCCTTATGCTTTTGTTGCGATGGCTATAATGATGCAAGCAGGCGATTAAAGCGCTCTTTTCGTGCAATCTCAAAAAGAATCCTTGGCTTTGCGGATGGCACCGAAAATTTCGGCATCATTGGCGCTTTCCATCCCAAAATGCGCCCGGATTTCCGGGCTGTGGGGTCGAAGAAAAGGATTGGTGGCCCGCTCGATACCGATATTGGATGGCACCGTGGGCTGGCCCTCAAGGCGCAGGGCCTTCACCTCGTTCATCCGGGTGTGCAGGGCCTTGTTCCCCGGCTCGATCGTGAGGGCAAAGCGGCCATTGGCTTCGGTATATTCATGGGCGCAGCACATCAGGGTTTCATCGGGCAGGGCGGCCAATTTCGACAGGGATTGCCACATCTGCGCAGCCGTGCCTTCAAATAATCGCCCGCAGCCCAGCGAAAACAGCGTATCGCCGCAAAACAGCGCCTTTTCCTTTGGGAAATGATAGGCCACATGGCCAAGGGTGTGGCCGGGCAAGGCAATCACCTCGCCCCGAGCCTCGCCAATATGCACGCTTTCACCCTCGCGCACCCATTCATCGGCATGGGGGATGCGATGGCGTTCGGCATCGGGGGCGATCACCCGCGCCTGATAGCGATCTTTCAACTCTTTTGTGGCCCCGATATGATCGGCATGATGATGGGTGAGCAAAATAACATCGGGCGTCCATCCCCGCTTTTCCAAAGCCTTGATGACCGGAGCCGCCCAACCGGGATCCACCACCGCCACATGGCCGCTTTGGTTTTCGCGCAGCAGATACACATAATTGGCCAAGGGCTGTTCGATGAATACAAGCTCGATTGCGAATTCGGCCATCCTCACTCCCTTATGTTTTTGTGATATGTGATGTTGTCTCAAGCACGAAACCACCCTCGGCTGAGGGGATGGCCCGGCGATAAAAGCAGCTTTCATGGCCCACATGGCAGCAACCATCCCCATGCTGGTGTACCTCTAACCAGATGCAATCCTGATCGCAATCCACCCGCAATTCCACAACATCCTGAATTTGCCCCGATGTTTCGCCCTTTTTCCAAAGAGATTGCCGGGATCGGCTGAAATAATGCGCGATCCCGGTTTCAAGGGTAAGCTGCAAAGCTTCGGCATTCATATAGGCCATCATCAGGGCCTTGCCGGTTTTGTGATCCGTGGCAATGGCGGGGATCAGGCCATTATGATCAAAACGCGGGCTAAGCACCGGGCCGGTTTCAAGGGCCGTGGCATCATCTGGCGGCGGTGGGAAATAAGAGACGGGTTTTTCTGTCATGCCGCATTATTGCAAAATTCAATCCGCCTTGGCCAGCGTCATGAAGCGGGTAGCCAGATGCACATCTTTGGCAAAAAGCCCGGTCATGCGCTGGGTATGGGTTGAAACCCCCACCTTATGCACGCCCCGGCTGGCCATGCAGAAATGTTCCGCCGAGAGCCAAACCGCCACCCCGCGCGGGGCCAGCGCCCGATCGATGGCGCTGGCAATCTGCGCGGTCATGCGTTCCTGTACTTGCAGACGTTTGGCAAAAACATCGACCACGCGGGCGATTTTCGACAGGCCCACCACCCGATCAGACGGCAGATAAGCCACATGGGCGACGCCGATGATCGGCTCCAGATGATGTTCGCAGCGACTTTCAAAACGAATGCCCTGCAAAAGCACCATATCATCATAGCCCTCCACCTCATCAAAGGTGCGGGCCAGAATGGCATCGGGATCAAGATCATAGCCCCGGCCATGTTCAAGAAGGGCATCCACCACCCGGCGCGGCGTTTCTAATAGGCCCGAACGTTGGGGGTTTTCGCCCATGAAGGCAAGCAGGGTCTCGACCGCCTGCATCGCTGCCTGACGGTCGGGCCGCAGCTGGCCATTCAGCACATCATCGCCTCGGTTTTCATCAGAGATCGCTTTTGAATCATAGGGCCTGTGCAGGGCCGTCCCGTCCCGATCACCCGATGCCAGCCTGATCAGTTCATCCACGCTTTGCCCCTTTTCGTCAATTTTTTCGCCATCTTGCCGAGATTTTGCCCCAAGCAGAGGATCGAGTTACACCAAAACCAAGAATACGCAGGGAAGACCGCGTTGGATTGCGCCGCATCCCCTTTAACAGGGGCTACTGCCTAGGATGTGATGAGGCTTGGATTTTATCAGGCGGCAGCTTATCTGTGGGGTATGAACACTCTTTACAGCACCGATATCTTGCGTTTAGCGACGCAAATTCCTTTTACCGAGCGTTTGCTGACGCCCGATGTCAGTGTTGTGCGCACCAGCCGCATCTGTGGGTCGCGGGTTAGTCTTGATGCCTGTTTTAAGGGGGATCAGATCGCCCGGCTGGGGCTTGATGTGCGGGCCTGTGCCCTTGGTCAGGCATCTTCAGCCCTGGTGGCCCCCTTGCTGATCGGCCGAAGCCGGGATGACATCGCCCGGGCGGCCGCCGAATTTTCTCAGATGCTCACTCAGGATGGTGAGGCCCCGGCCCCGCCCTTTGATCGGCTTGCTCTGTTGGAACCGGTGCGGGCGCATAAGGCCCGTCATGCCTCGGTCATGTTGATTTTCGATGCGGCTTTGGCGGCTTTCGATGCCCGGGCCTCTATCTAGCGCTTAGGCGGATAGATCGGATCGATCAGACAGGCGCGCGGCCCGCTCAGGGCAATGCCGGTAAAAATGGCCCGGGTCAGCCGGGAATAAAGCACCCTATCGCATTGGGCATCGCCGCGCACAGCCGTGGCCTGAAACAGGGTTTCATAAATGCGAATGGATCGCGCAAGATCTTCGGATGTAATGGCCGCCATGATAAAATATTCCCACTGAAAAAAACGCGCCCCCCAGCACGACTCTCTGTGGCGATCTATCATCACAAATTCGTGATAATCAAGATTAATTTTCTGTAAATTACATCTTTAAAGAGATTATCTTATATTTTTAACGAATATCTCTCCTTTAAAGGGTAAATAATTTATCGGGCAAAACTTTGCGCGATGATCTGCTCCAACCATCTCTGGTCGGTCTCATCAAAATTTCCAAGCTGTTCGGAATCGACATCGAAAACGGCAATCAACCTGTGTGTGGCATCAAAAACCGGGACGACGATTTCCGATCTCGATCTTTGATCACAAGCAATATGGCCCGGAAAAGCATCCACATCGGCAACGATCTGCGTGCGCCCTTCGCTGGCTGCCCGGCCACAGACCCCTTTACCGAACGGGATTCGCAAACAGCCCAAACTGCCCTGATAAGGGCCAACCACCAGTTCGAGCGGTTTTTTGGGATCCACCATGTAAAACCCGGTCCAGAAATAAGTTTCAAAACCCTGCGCCAGAAGGCATGAGACGGTCGCCATGCGGGTGACGAGATTGTCCTCATGTTCGAGAACGGAGGCAATCTGCGCCGCAATCTCCTGATAACGGCGGTTTTTTTCGTCCTGCGTCATGAACGGCTCCGTTTGCGGGGCTATGGGGGAAGATGGTGGGCCCGGCAGGACTCGAACCTGCGACCAAACCGTTATGAGCGGTTCGCTCTAACCAACTGAGCTACAGGCCCCCAAATGTGCGAAAGGAACAAACAGGCGTCCCACATTCTGGCTCTAGATAGCAATGCCTGATCCCCGCGCCAAGAGCGATCTTGCAACAGCCTGATGCTTTCTGGTCCTTAGCGTTTTTCAAAGACCATGATCCCGGTCAGAAAAGCGGTGATGTGATCAATCTGAACAAGGCCATGGGCAGCAGCCAGCGCGCCAAGATCGGTTTTCAGATAGCTTTCATAATAGGGTTCGTGAAAGCGCGTGGGAAAGCGGGCCAGCAACCCATCAAAGGCGGGCTGATCGCCATATTGCAAAGAATCCGCCAGCACGAACAATCCACCGGGCTTTAAAACACGCGCAATCTCGGCCATCGCCTGGCGGCGGATTTTGGGGGGCAATTCATGAAACAGATAAACCGCGCTTAACCCATCGAACCGCGCCGGTTCAAAGGGCATGGCTTCCGCAAAACCGGCATGAAGGCGGGCGGATGGCACGGCTTTTTGCAAAACCGCCCCATAAGCGGGCGATGGTTCCAAAGCATTGAGCCGGGCATGGGGCAGGATCTGGCGCAGGGCTTTCAAAAATCGGCCGGTGCCGCTGCCGATATCCAAAAGCCGGGGCCGGGGGGTGATCTGCGGCTCGCGCCTTGATCCGAAATGTTTTTTAAAGGGCACCAGCGCCTGCCGGCGCATGGCATCGGCGGTGCCGCTGAACAAAACCTCAACCTGATGATCATAAAGCCGGGCACTGTCATCGGTGAGCCAACCGCCGCTTTGATAATGGAAATTCTGCAGATAATAGCGCGGATAGCGATCATCGGGGCTGACCTGCTTTTGCACATCGCTATGGCCATGCTGGCGGCGTCTTTTTGTAACGCTGGGCAGATCGGCAAAATAGCTGCGCAAAACGCCAAATGTTGTAAAGGGATTGTCGTCGATCAGCTTGGGCGACGGATAATAACCGGCGTCGATATTCGCCAGATCCTGCCGCACCAGATCGCGCATCGCCGCCCGGATCGCGGCTTTGGATGGCAGATCGGGGGCATCACGATCCCTGCCATCAGACCCCATGGACGGGTGATGATCGGTTTCATCATCGGCGCCCGCCAATTTTCGGGTCATCATATATTGGCTGGCAAAAAAGCCCATGCGGGCCGATTGTCCAACAAGATAGCGGGCTTTTTGCAGACGGGTGATCATGGGGCTATTCTGCGCAAAAAGCGGCCTTTCGGCAATATGGGATGCACAGCAAAGGGCGGTTGGCGACTATCTGACGCGGATGGACGCATCGCGCCCCTTGCACTTCGTGGCAAAGCCGTGAATGTTATGCGGGATAAGGGGGGGCGCATCCATTGAGAGCACCCTGATCTGTGAAGCCGGGATATGTAAAGCCGGATTGAAAAAGAAAGGGTGTTTCATGCTGCGTGGTTGGCTAAGCGTGCTGCTGCTTTTGGGGCTTTTGATAGGCTCGGCCCGTGCCGATGGGGTGTTTACCGCCTGGCCCGATACCCGGTTCGATCCGGCCATTCCAAGCTTTGAAGCGGTTCTGGGCTATGAACCGGGCAGCCGCATCACCCGCCCCGATGAGGCCCTGCGCTATCTTGAGGCTTTGGAGGCCGCCGCCCCCGATCGCATGAAAATCATCGATTATGGCACCACATGGCAGGGCCGCCGCCTGGTTTATGCGATCATCGGCACGCCGCAAACCATTGCCAATCTCGATGCGATCAAGGCCGATATCAAGGCTTTGAGCGATCCCCGCAGCCTGCCAAAAGCCGATGCCGATGCCATGATCGAGCGCCTGCCGGGCACGGTGTGGTTATCTTATGGCGTGCATGGCAATGAAATTTCATCCACCGAAGCCGCCCTGCTCACGGCATGGCATGTTTTGGCCGGGCAATCGGTGCAGCTTGAAAATATTCGCAACAATACCGTGCTGTTCATCGATCCCATGCAAAATCCCGATGGTCGGGCGCGGTTTTTAGCGGCCTATGAGCAGGCCTTGGGGCTGGAGCCCCAGGGCGACCGGATTTCAGCAGAACATGATCTGGGCTGGCCCGGCGGGCGCACCAATCATTATCTGTTTGATCTCAATCGCGATTGGTTTCGCATCAGCCAGCCCGAAACCAAGGGCCGGGTGCCCGCACTTTTGGAATGGCTGCCGCTGGTGATGGTGGATGCCCATGAAATGGGGGGCGACAGCACCTATTTCTTTGCCCCCGAAGCCGTGCCCTATAATCCCCATCTCACCGCCAGCCAAAAACAGAACCTGCATCTGTTTGGGGAAAATCACGCCCGGCATTTCGATCGCTTTGGCATTCCCTATTTCACCCGCGAAATTTTCGATGCCTTTTATCCCGGCTATGGGGCAAGCTGGCCCAGCTATTATGGCGGCATCGCCATGACCTATGAACAGGCGAGCAGCCGGGGGCTGGTTTACCGCCGATATGATGGCAAGGATCTCAGCTATGCCGAAACCATCCGCAATCATCTCATCACCTCTCTTTCCACGGCCGAAGTGGTGGCCGATAACCGCCGCAAGCTTTACAGCGATTTTTACAATTATCGTAGTTCTGCCATCGAAGAAGGCCGTAAGGGGGATGTGAAAAGCTGGCTGATCCCCACCCAAAGCGATCAGGCGGGCGCCGATGAACTGGCGCGTCTCTTGGCGTTTCAGGGGATCGAGGTGGCGCGAGCGTCCGCCTCTTTCCGGGCCTGTGGCGTGGATTATAAAGCCGGCGCCTATGTCATCGATATGGCCCAGCCGGAAAAACGCCGGATCAGTGTTTTGATGAACCGGCAGGTGCCGATGGCGGCGGATTTCATTGCCGATCAGGAAGCCCGCCGGGCGCGTAATCTGCCCGATGAGATTTATGATACCACCGCATGGTCCCTGCCTTTGATGTTTAATCTGGAGGCCACAGCCTGTGCCGATAAGCCCCGGGTGGAAACCATCGCGGTGGCGGGCGATACGCCGCATCAGGGCAGACTTGAAAACCCCGATGCCACGGTGGCGTTCCTTGCCCCTTGGGGTGAAGCATCAGCAGCCCGACTTTTGAGTGCTGCCCTGCGCCATGGGCTGAAGGTGAAAAGCAGCGATGAGCCTTTCACGCTTCTCGACAAGCGCTATCCCTCGGGCACGCTGATTTTTGAAATCGGCGACAATGATCCCGGGCTCAACACGAAACTGGCCGCACTGGTCGAAACAACCGGCGCACGGATTGTGGGGGTGAATACGAGCTGGGTCACCGATGGGCCCAGCTTTGGATCAAACAAGGTTCTGCCGCATCTGCCCATCCGCATTGCCATGGCCTGGGATGAACCCACCAACAGCTATAATGCCGGAAACAGCCGTTTCATCATCGAACGCCGCTATGGCTATCCGGTCACACCCATTCGCACCGATCGTTTGAAATCGGCGGATTTGCGCCATTATGATGTGCTGATCCTGCCCGATAGCCGGGGCCGCTATCAAAGCCATCTGGGCGAAGCCGGGGCCAAAAACCTGAAAGATTGGGTGCAGGATGGCGGGGTGATCATCGGTTTGGGATCGGCAACCGATTGGCTGGCTGACCCCAAAGTGGATCTGTTGTCGATCCGCAAGGAAAAAGAAGCCCAACCCGATGGCCTGCCCGATTATCCCAAAGCGAAAGAGGATGAGAGCACGGTGGCAGGTGTGGTGATCAAGGATCGCGAGGCTTATGATGCCCTCACCCATGCCCGGGATCGGGCCCCCGATCAGATCCCCGGGGCCATCGTTCGCGCCCTTGTGGATGAAACCCACTGGCTGGCCGCCGGTTTGAAACCCACAGTTTATACCCTTGTCACCGGACGCGGCATCTATACCCCCGTGGCCATCGGCGAAGGGGTGAATGTGGTGCGCTTTGCCGGACCAGAAGATCTGGTGGCCAGCGGGCTTTTATGGCAGGAAAGCCGCAATCAACTGGCCTATAAGCCCTTAATGGTGAATGAAGAAGAAGGCCGGGGGCAGGTCATTGCCATTACGCAGGAAAGCACCACAAGAGCCTATCAAGATGGCCTTGATCTGCTGTTGATCAATGCCATTTTCCGGGGCGCCCAACATGCAAGGCCGCCGCGCTGAGCCCATAAAACAGGGGGCGGCTCCCGGGTCGCCCCCGCCTCTAAAGCGTGATCAATTTACCTGCCGATCCTGTTGATCCCAATAAGGGGCGCGCAGATCGCGCTTTAATATCTTACCCGATGCATTGCGCGGCAGGGCCGTGATGAAATCGACAGAGCGCGGGCATTTAAAGCCCGCAATCTGCGCGCGGGCAAAGGCGATCACATCTTCGGCCTCAAGGCTGGGGTCATCAGATACGACGATGGCTTTCACCGCCTCACCCCATTGGGGGGAGGGAACGCCGATCACTGCCACATCGCGAATGCCGGGATGGGCAAAAAGGCAGCTTTCCACCTCGGCGGGATAGATATTTTCCCCGCCCGAGATGATCATGTCTTTTATGCGATCATGGATATAAAGATAGCCATCTTCATCAAGCAGCCCGGCATCGCCGGTATGAAACCAGCCATCCGAAAGCACCGCTTGGGTGGCATCGGGGCGTTTCCAATAGCCGCGCATCACCGTATCGGTTTTGATCAGCACCTCCCCCACCTGATGGGGGGGCAGGCTTTGGCCCAACTCGTCGATGATCTTGATCCGCGCCCAGGGAAAGGGCTTTCCTGCTGATCGCATGCGCGGGTTATCGCCGCTGGGATCATGATCTGCGGCCGGCAGATAAGTGGCCGAACCGCTGATTTCGGTCATCCCATAAAGCTGGATGAAATCGCTTTGAAACAGTGACAGGGCGTGGCGCAACAGATCGAGCGGAATGGGCGAGGCCCCATAATAAATCGCAACAAGGCTTTGATAATCGGTGGTTTTCGCCCGAGGATGCTGGACCATCGCCATCAGCATGGCCGGAACGAAAATGGCATGGCTGATCTTTTCACGCTCGATATCGTCAAAGATGCGATCCATATCGAAATCGCGATGCACCACGAGGGTCGCCCCCACATAAAGCCCGATCATGGCCCACACATTGCCGGTCAGGTGAAAAACCGGAGCCTGCACCAATTGCACTTCATCGCCGGTCCAGCGATGCCATTCCCGGGCATCGATCAGATCATCCATCTGGCGGGGCAAAAGCACGCCCTTATGGGTAATTTCCGCCCCCTTGGGATGGCCGGTGGTGCCCGATGTGTACATCTGATAGAGCACCGCATCGTCATCCACAGCAATTTGGGGGTCGCTTTTGGCATGAGGGCGGTAAAAGGCCATGAGGCCGCTTTCATCCCCGGCCCCGATCAGAATGCTGCGGCAAGGCTCGTTATCAGCCTGATCATCGGCTTCCAAAAGCGGCGGCATATCGCGATCGCTGAACAGCAGGCGGCTTTCGCTATCGATCAGGATATAGCGGGCTTCCGCAGGGCTCAGCCGCCAATTGATCCCCACCAGCACAGCACCGATCTTGGCGGCGGCAAAAACCAGCGCAAAATAATCGGCACTGTTTTTCCCGAAATGGGCGATCCGCTGCCCCGGCTTTATACCTGCCGCCAAAAGGGCATGGGCGATCTGGTTGGATCGGGCATCTAGGCTTTGATAATCGATCCGCTCGCCCTGAAAAATCAGTGCAATTTTATGGGGATGGAGGCGGCCATGATGGCGCACGATATCGCCAATCGTTTCTATGCCTTCGATCCTCGCCATGCCGATCTCCCCCAAGCAATCTTGAACCTATGATCCTTAAAGGATAAAGAGCAAAGGATGATGTGCAAAGCCACAAACGCCGGGGATAGCCATGATGATCTATAAAATTCTCACCGCACGAGATTGGCAGGTTTTTGCCGATCAGGGCCATTTCACAGGCTCGGCGGTGGATCTGGCGGATGGCTATATCCATTTTTCAACCGCCAAACAGCTGGCGGAAACGCTGGCGCGCCATTATGCGGGCGCGCCCAATCTGGTGCTTTTAACGGTAAACCCGGATCGCCTTGATGCCGCCCATTTACGCTGGGAAGAAGCCCGTGGCGGCCAGCTTTTCCCCCATCTTTATGCCCGACTCGATCTGGCGGCAGTTGAAAATACGATGCCTTTGTCATTGGATGCAAAGGGCCGGCATATCCTGCCTGCCGATCTAAACGGCGATGATCCAAAGCCATGAGCCTTTTCTGGGGCCTGTTGCAAGCCGGGCTGTTTCAGCTTGATCCCGAACGGGCACACCGGCTTTCCATCGCGCTATTGAAGGCCGCGCCCGCGCCAATATTGGCAAAAATCGCGGGGCATGGGCAAAAACACGGGCAGGCTGATGATCCCTCTCTTGCCATCGATTTTGATCGGATTGGTCTGCATTTCAAAAACCCCGTGGGCCTTGCCGCCGGATATGACAAGGATGCCGAAGCGCTGCCCGCCCTTTCGGCTTTGGGCTTTGGCTTTGTGGAATGTGGCTCGCTCACACCGCGCCCACAGGCGGGCAATACCCGCCCCCGGCTTTTTCGTTTGGCCAAAGATCGCGCCGTGATCAATCGCATGGGTTTTAATAATCAGGGCCATGAAGCGGCTTTGGCGCGGATAGAAAAAGCTAGGCGCCAAAAGATCGCACCTTTGGGGATCAATCTGGGGGCCAATAAAGACAGCCCCGACCGGATCGGCGATTATGAAAGCGGGATCAGGCTTTTTGGCGGGGTGGCGGATTATTTCGCAGTCAATATTTCCTCGCCCAATACCCCGGGCCTGCGCGATCTGCAACAAGGTGATGCCTTGCCCGCCTTGCTGGCGCGGCTTGTGGCGGCACGCGATCTTTATGCCCGCCCGAAAGATCGCCCGCCGGTGCCGATATTCCTGAAAATCGCCCCCGATCTTTCGCCCGATGCCCGCCTTATGATCGCGCAGATCGCCTGTGAACGCGGGATCGAAGGGCTGATCATTTCCAATACCACCATCACCCGCCCAGCCCATTTGCGCGATGACGCGAAAGATGAGGCCGGCGGGCTATCGGGTGCGCCTTTGAAAGATTTATCGGCCGAGATTCTGGCGGATTTTTATCGGCTGAGCGGGGGCAGGCTGATCCTGATCGGTGTGGGGGGCATAGCCTCGGGGGCCGATGCCTATGCCCGCATCAGGGCAGGCGCAAGCCTTGTGGCCCTTTATACCGCCCTTGTTTATGAAGGGCCGGGACTTGTGAACCGCATCAAGGCCGATCTGGCCGCGCTTTTAAAACGCGATGGCTTTGCCTCGGTCACTGAGGCCATCGGGGCCGACCATCACCACTGAGGCCATCGGGGCCGATCACCGCTGATGTGCAGGGGCCTTGCTGCGCGCCACCCCGGCCTTATCGAGCCATGGCCCCAGCCGCCCGGTGAGCCAAAGCCATGTCATCACATAATCGGATATCAAGGACCAGCCGGGATATTGAAAGGTGGCGGGGCGGTTTTTTTCGATGAAAAAATGCGCAAACCATGCAAGACCATAGCCCGCCAAAGGCATCAAAAGAACCAGCCATAAAGGCCCGATGACAAGACCATAAAAAAGCACGGCCAAAGAGGCAAAGGCCGCCGCATAATGGAGGGCCCGGGTGAGGGGCCTCGCATGTTCGCGCAGATAAAACAAAAAGAACGCGCCATAGCTTTCGATCCGCTCGCTCATCTGCTGTCTCCTGATCAACCGGGCATCAGCTTAACAAAACAGGAAGGAGAAGGCGACCCACCTGATTGCGGGGGCGCTTTCAGGGTTCGCCCTCGATGATATGATCTTCCAGATCGCCCGCTTTTCGCTCATCGATCAGCCAGCGATGGCGCATGGATTTCCGGGCTTCATGAATGGTTTCGCGATCGCCGGATACCAAAGGATGCCAATCGGGCAGGTCGCGGCCTTCATGAACAAGACGATAGCCGCAGCTTTTAGGCAACCATTTGAAATCGGCAATCTGTTCGGGCTTTAGCACGGTGCAATCGGGCACCCACCGGGTGCGGCTGGCATAGCGGGTGCAGCGCATGGAGTGATGATCAAGCAAACGACACGCCACATTGGTATAATAAATCTCGCCGCTTTCCGCATCTTCCAGCTTGTGCAGGCAGCATTTACCGCAGCCATCGCACAGGGATTCCCATTGGTCTCGTGTCATTTCATTGAATGGCACGCTTTTCCAGAAAGGGGGATCGGCGGGATCGTTTTTCATCAGGATGCGTTGGCAGACTGGGGTGGCAATAAAGGGGCGAGGGTCGCGGCAATCTCATCGGCACTTTCTCGCGATGAGAAGAAATCCATGAATTGATTGTTTTGATCCATCAACAAAATCATCGAGGCATGATCCACCAGATATTGATCGCTGTCCACGTCCCCGCTTTTCACCGAATAGATGCGATAGGCATCTTTGGCCTCCTGCACCTGTTCCGGGGTGCCGGTCAGCCCGATGAGACGGGGGTGGAACATCGTCACATATTGGGCCATTTGCGCCACCGTATCGCGTTCGGGATCAACGCTGATGAACAAAGGCTGGATGGGATCGAGATCAAGACCCTTGGCCTCCAACACATCAAGGGCGCGGGTCATTTTCGCCAATTCGGTGGGGCAAACATCGGGGCAATAGCTATAGCCGAAATAGATCAGCAGATAGCGGCCACGAAAATCGGTGTCGGTCACCGGATCGCCCTGATGCGAGACCAGGGCGAATGGCCCGCCGATGGGCACCGAACTGTCGGCTACAGGGCTTTTCGAGGCGCGATCCGGGGAATCGGGCGCGGCCATCAACAAAAGTCCGAGAGCCCCAAGACAAACGATCAGCGCTGCGATAAGAATACGGGGAAGTGTCATGGATGGCGTCCTTCGTCTTGGTATCTTGGGGTTTTCGCCCTGATCCTGTCGGGTTTAATCTTGGGGCTTGGCTTCATGATGTTATACAAGGGCCGGGTCGCGCTGTCGATGTGACGATCTGACTTTAGCCGATCCAGATCTTTCGGGAGAGTAATGCAATGCACGAGATGAGACCAAACCGGATAGCCCCGCTATTATGGGCAAGGCGCGCGGATGCCGTAAAAATGAAGCGGGTGCAAAAACGGGCGATGGGGCTGTGTTTGTTCATGCTTGCCGCGATGCTTGGCAGCACCCCGGCAGCGGCGCAATTTTCGGCAGCCTATGAACTGATCAAAGCGGTGGAGGAACAGGATTATGGGGAAATGCGCACCCAGATGCTGAAATGCCGCTGCCCCAATGTGCGCAATGTGGATGATGTGCCGGTGCTGGTGATGGCCGCCCGCAATTCTGATAGCAAAATCATCGAATACTTGCTGGAAATGGGGGCCAATCCCGATGCCACGGATCGCAATACGCGCAGCACGGCCTTGATGGAACTGGCGCGTCGCGGTGATCTGAATGGGGTGCAGATGTTGATCAAGAAGGGGGCCGATCTCAATGCTGGCAATAATACCGGGCAAACAGCCCTGATGCTGGCAGCCCTCTCGCGCAATGGACGGGTGGTGAGCGCCCTTCTCGAAGCCGGAGCCGACCCCGATATGCCCGATTATCAGGGGCAAACGGTTTTCGATATCGCCCGCAATAACCGCTATCGTGATATTGAGCGCCTGCTGGAAAGCGCGGGCTGATCGGCCCATGGCACGCTTTTTATGGCCGTTGTTCCCGGATCGGTCGGCTGATCGCGATCCCATGGATCGGGCGGGCATCGGCTTTGATAATCGCGTGCGTTTGGGCAGCCTTGTCACTTTGCGCTGGATTGCCCTTCTCGGCCAGGGGCTGGCTCTGCTCGTCATCTATTATGGGCTGGGCTATGATTTTGAAATTTTCTGGGCGGCGATGGTGGTGGCCGTTTCGGTGGCCTTCAATCTGTTTTTGATCATCCTGTTTCCTGCTGCTCATCAACTGCCCGATAAAAAGGCGGCGATGCAGCTAGGTTTTGATCTCGTGCAATTGGCGCTGCTCTTGTCGTTCACCGGGGGGCTATCCAATCCTTTTGCCATCCTCTTGCTGGTGCCGGTGACCATTTCAGCCACTGTGCTTTCGCGCAAAAGCACATGGGCTTTGCTGGTTCTCGCTTTGGGGCTCAGCATTCTGATGGCGCGCTGGCACCTGCCTTTACCCTGGCCCGATGCATCCTTTAGCCTTCCCACCGTATATATGCTGGGCTTATGGGTGGGTTTGGCGGTGGCGATGATTTTCCTCACCCTTTATGCCGCCCGCATTTCTGTGGATACCCGCAAACGATCGCAGGCGCTGGCCGCCACCGAAGCCGCCCTTGAACGGGAACATAAGCTGGCGGAATTGGGCACATTGGCCGCTGCCGCCGCCCATGAATTGGGCACCCCTTTGGGTACTATCACCTTAGCGGCACGGGAATTATTGCGCGAAACACCCGAGGGCGATCCCCGCCATGAGGATGTGGCCCTGATCAATGATCAGATTTCGCGCTGTCGGGGCATTTTGGAGCGCCTGTCTTATAAGGATTTATCCGATGAGGCCTTTCCCTTTTCCATTCAAACCATCGAGGCGCTGGCCCTTGAAGCGGCGCGGGCTTTTGAATATCTGACCGATGTGGTCATCAATGTCGAGGCCGCCCCCCTCAATCAAGACAGTGCTCCGCAGCCGGTAATCAGCCGCCGCGCCGAAATATTGCATGCCCTCACCAATTTCATTGAAAATGCGGTGGGCTTCGCGCGCAGCCGGGTGCTGGTCAGGATCGGCTGGTCCTCTTCGGTGATCGAGGTGATCATCAAGGATGATGGCCCCGGCTTTGATCCTTCGGTGCAAAAAAATCTGGGCGAGCCTTATGTCACCACCCGCAGGCGCGGGACCGAGGCCATGGGGGCGCATCATGTCAATGCCACGGGGGATACTGGCCTGGGTTTGGGTGTTTTTATCGCAAAAACTCTGCTGGAAAGAACCGGAGCCACGGTTCGCTTCGTAAATGATATGGAATCCGGCGGTGCTGTGGTCAAAATCCTGTGGCAAAGAGAGATGCTGGCGCCGGAAGACAAAAACCCCGGATGACCCCAATATTGTCGGCCATCGCGGGCACCGGAAGTGAGGGCGGGTGCAGGCTGGCGCTGCAAGAGAAAGGCTTGAGATGAGTGACGATCAGAATGCGGGCAGCCGAACGCTGCTCATTGTCGATGATGATCCACCCTTCAGGATTCGATTGGGACGGGCGATGGAAAGCCGGGGCTTTAGCGTACAGCTCGCGGAAGGTGTGAGCGATGCCCTCACCCATGCCCGGGCGATGAAGCCTGCTTATGCCATTGTCGATATGCGGCTGGATGATGGCTATGGCCTTGATCTGGTGCCCGCTTTGCGCGAAGTGCGCCCCGATATCCGCATTGTGGTGCTGACCGGCTATGGCAATATCGCCAGCGCGGTTTCAGCCGTGAAAACGGGGGTCGTGGATTATCTGGCCAAGCCCGCCGATGCCGATACCGTGGCCGCCGCCCTTCTGGCTGGTGAAGATGAAGCGCCGCCGCCGCCGGATAATCCAATGTCGGCTGATCGCGTGCGCTGGGAACATATCCAACGGGTTTATGAATTATGCGGACGCAATGTTTCGGAAACCGCTCGGCGGCTTGATATGCATCGCCGGACCTTGCAGCGCATCCTTGCCAAGCGGGCACCGCGCTGATCACCGTCTCAAGACGCTGATATCACCCATCACCATGGGCATGATCGCTGATCAGCGTGGCTTGCCGGGCATCGAGATAAAAAAGATGGCGGCCATAGCGAGCGGTTTGGCGCATGGATTTATTCCAGCTGGGCGAGACATAATCGGCATGATAATGGGTCGCCTGATCCGATATATCATCCCAGATCTGCTCCAATGCCACCAAAGCCACCAGCTTTGATTTTTGCCAGGCCAAAGGATTGCGAGGATTATCCGAACGGCCATCGCAGGCAAAAGAAAACTGGCAGGCATGGCGGCGATGCTCATTTTGAAAGACCACCGCGCAAATGGATTGCGGCCAAAGCGGGCTGCTCACCCGATTGAGCACCACCTGCGCCACCGCAAGCTGGCCTTTGACCGGCTCGGATCGCGCTTCGAAATAGATTGCCTGCGCCAAACAGCGGGCATCATCTTCAAATTCCGCAGGCATCCGCGCCTCTACATACTGCAGGGCATCTTCAAGATTTTGGGGGATAACAGGCCGTTCCGATGCGCGATCAGCCACAATGGGTGCGGCCCGCATAGGGGCTTTTTGGGCCGGGGCGGGCAAAAGAGCGGGCAAAAATAAAGCGCTCAAGCCTGCAAGCAGAGCAAAGCGGGACATGGCCTTCCTTCCGAAACTGTCGTTTCTCGATGCCTGATACGCACGATAGCGATGATCGGGACTGAAGCCTTGATCGTCCCGCGCTTTGGGCTTTTCTGCCCATGGCTATTGATCAAAAAAATCACCCCACATTCAGGATAAAGCCTGCCATGGGGTGGGCACGAATGAATGTTGGGCGCATTATAGCGATGAATAAGACGATAATATGGCAAATTTGAATTAAAATCAGAATCTATGAACTGCCGCTGTGCCTTGCTTTCGGGGGTGGCTGTCAGCTAAACCCTTCGATCAGGTAGCAATGGAATGATCCAAGGAGACTCTTCGTGACCCCAACCGAAATTGCCCGCGTTCAGAAATATCTGCGCAGCACATTTGATAATAATCGTCTCAATCTGAAGCGCCGATCGCGGGATGATGCCTCGGTCGAGGTTTTGCTCGAAGATGAATTCATCGGCCTGATCTATAAAGATGATGATGAAGGCGATGTTTCCTATGCCTTCAATATGGCCATTCTGGATATGGATCTGCCAGAGTTGGATTGAACTGGATTGAATTGGATTGAGCTGGATTGAAAGAAACCCCGGCAGCGGGTCGGAGTGACACGGCATGACGACAGATCAGGGGGCTGGCGGCATTCTCATCCGGCGCCATGATCGGGCCCGGCGGCTGGGCTTGCGGATTGATCGCCGCCGCGCCCTGGCCGTGTGCACCGCCCCCATGGGCGCATCGGCGCGCCAGATCGACCAGTTCATCAGCCATCATCAGGGCTGGATCAAAGCCCAGCTTGACCGCCTGCCCCAGCGCCTGCGATTCATTCCCGGCAGCTTCGTGCCTTTGTATGATGTGCCCCATCTCATCCAGCATGGGGATCATCTGCCCCGCGCCCCTCAGATCATCGAAGGCGCTATCCATGTGGGTGGCCCGCCTGATCGGCTGGAAGATCGGATCCTGCGCTGGTTACGGGCCATGGCCCAGGATCATCTGGCCACGCAGGCCCGCCAGCATGCCAGCCGTCTTGATGTTGAACTGGGGCGGGTGCGGGTGCGCGATACCATCAGCCGCTGGGGAAGCTGCACGGCGGCAGGCGATCTGAGCTTTAATTGGCGGCTGGTTCTGGCCCCGCCGCTGATCGGCGATTATGTGGCGGCCCATGAAGTGGCGCACCGCCTGCATATGGATCATAGCCCACATTTCTGGGCTGTGGTGGATCGGCTTGTGCCCCATCGCCATGAAGCGCGGCTATGGCTGCGCCAGAATGGCGAGGCTTTGATGCGCATGGGGCCGCCGCCGGGCTGAGGGGCCATCGCCCTTAATTTTGCGGATTTTGCAAGGCGGGCAAGGGCCGCACCGGTCGCCCCACATGGGCATCGATCATAAAATCATGCCAAATCTGTGCGGGCAGGCTGCCGCCGGTGACCTGCTTTGTGGGCCGATCATCATCATTGCCCACCCACACGCCCGCCACCAGATCGCTGGTGAAGCCCACGAATAAAGCATCGCGATAATCCTGACTGGTGCCGGTTTTCCCCGCCGCCGGACGATCGATGCGCGCCGCCCGCCCGGTGCCCTCGGTGATCACATTCCCCATCATGGATACAATCGCAGCCACCTGATCGGGCTTTGCCACCCGGCGGGGTGCGGGGGGTGAAAAGCGATAAAGGGTCTGGCCCGTGCGATCATGGATTTCGATGATCGCATAGGGTTTGACCGCCTCGCCGCCATTGGCAAGGGAGGCGGTGGCCGATGTCAGTTCAAGCAGAGTTGTCCCCGAGGCCCCTAAAGCAAGGCTGGGCACGGCCTGCATAGGGCTTTCGATGCCAAAACGCCGGGCAAGAGCGGCCACCGCCTTGGGGCCCGCATGTTGGGAGACCCGCACCGCCACGGTATTCAGGGATCGCGCAAAGGCCTGACGCAGGCTGATGGGCCCGGCATAACCTTCGGAAAAATTCTGGGGCGACCAGCCATCGACCGTCACCGGGCCATCGACAAAAATGGTTTCGGGGGAAAGCCCGGCTTCCAATCCCGCCAGATAAACGAAAGGCTTGAAGGCCGATCCCGGCTGTCGGCGGGCCTGGGTCACCCGATTATACTGGCTTTGGCCATAAGACCGGCCCCCCATCAGCGCCAGCACCGCGCCATCGGGGGCAAGGGCCACCAGCGCCCCCTGCTCGACCCCCAATTTTTTGCCGCGCTCATCGAGATGGGCGCGCAGCACCTGTTCGGCAGCCGTTTGCGCGGTGAGATCAAGGCTGGTGAGAATGGTAATCCCCCCCGCCGGATGATCCAGCAACGCATCGGCGCGGCTGCGTACCCAATCGGTGAAATAGCGAATATCGGGCCCGGCGGCATCTTCGGCCAAAGGGGGGGGCTGATTGCGGGCGCGATCCGCCGCAAGGGCTGTGATAAAGCCGGTATCCACCATCGCCGCCAGAACCTGTTCAGAACGCTGCAAGGCACCGGCATAATTATGGGAGGGCGCAAGCCTTGAAGGCGCCTTGACAAGACCCGCCAGCATGGCCGCCTGCGCCAGGCTCAGGCGTCGGGCACTATGGCCGAAATAGGTTTCACTGGCCGCATCGATGCCATAGGTTCCGGCTCCGAAATAAACCCGGTTCAAATAAAGCGTCAGGATCTGCTCCTTGCTATAGGCCCGCTCCAGCCAAAGGGCCAGCAGCAGTTCCTGCGCCTTGCGCTTCAGGCTGCGTTCCGAGCTTAAAAACAGATTTTTCGCCAATTGCTGGGTGAGGGTCGAGCCCCCCTGCGATACGCCGCCAGCGCGGAGATTGGCGAGAACGGCCCGGCCGATCCCCAGAATATCCACACCGCTATGATTGAAAAACCGGCGATCCTCGATCGAGAGCAGGGCGAGGATCATCACTTCGGGGATCGACTCATAAGCCAGCCATTGGCCCCGCACAGGACCATAATTGGCAAGGGTGGCCCCGGTCACGCTTTTCACGGTTACTGTGCGTTCCTGGCCCGGCGGCGGCAGATTGCTCACATCGGGCAGATCATGGGCGATCCAGATAAAGCTCAGCACCCCCAGAATGCCCCCCCACACCAGCAGGATGGCAAACCAGTAAAGCACCCGCCTGATAGGCCTGCGACGCGGCACGCGCGCCCCTTTGCTGGCGGCAGAAGGGGGGTTGGAATGGGGCGGCCCCCCTTTTTCTGGTGGATTGGTGGCCCCTTGTGATCGTGCCGCGCCGGATTGGCGCTCCCGCCCCTGCTTGCGGCCCCGGCCCCGCCCCGTTGCCGGTGGCACGGGCCGATCACGGGTATCGATCGGATGATTGCGGGTTTTTCTGGCCATCAGGCTTGAGCTTCAGGAACAAATATGGCTTTGGCAAGGATAGCGGGGCGATTTCCGCCCGGATCACACATCCAGATTGGCAACATTCAAGGCATTATCCTGAATGAAATTGCGCCGGGGCTCCACCAGATCGCCCATCAGCCGGGTGAACATCTCATCGGCTTCATCGGCCTGATTGATTTTCACCTGCAAAAGCGAGCGGACATCGGGATCAAGGGTGGTTTCCCAAAGCTGGCCGGGGTTCATTTCCCCCAAGCCCTTATAGCGCTGGATCGATAAGCCTTTGCGACCAAAGGCAAGCACGCCGTCATAAAGCTCGGTGGGACGCACGGCTTTCACCGCCCCTTCCTTGCGGCGCAGGGTCACGGCATTGGTAAACAGCGCCGCCAGCGGGCGCACCCGTTCATCCAGGCGCCGGGCCTCGGCAGAATCGACGAGGGCCGCATCCACCATATGATGATCCGCAATCCCCCGCACATCCTGAATGAAATGATAGCCGCCATCTGCGGCCAGTTCGCCGCTCCATCCCGCCTGATCTTCGGTGCTGGCAAGCTGGTTCATCCATGCGGCGGCTTTGGCGGCGGCGGCACGGGCGCGGTCGGGGTCATTCAGGGTCTGGCTGTTCAAGCCGCCAACAAGGCTCAGGGCTTCGACCAGAATTCTGCTATAGCGGCTGGGCAGCCCATCGAGAAGGGCGCGGATCTGCCGCCCTTCGCTGACCAGTTGAGCCAGATCCTCGCCGGTGCGCTGCACACCGTCGCCATCTTCGAGCAGGGCATCCACAAGGCCATTGCCCATCAGATAATCTTCCAGCGCCTTGTTATCCTTCAGATAAACCTCGGATCGTCCACGGCTCACCTTATAAAGGGGCGGCTGGGCGATATAAAGATGCCCGCGCGCGATCAACTCATGCATCTGGCGATAAAAGAAGGTAAGGAGCAAGGTGCGGATATGGGCGCCATCCACATCGGCATCGGTCATGATGATGATCTTGTGATAGCGCAGCTTTTCGATATTGAAATCATCGCGGCCGATCCCGGTGCCAAGGGCGGTGATCAGCGTGCCGATTTCATTGGAGGCAAGCATCCGATCAAAGCGCGCCCGTTCCACATTCAAAATCTTGCCGCGCAGGGGCAAAATCGCCTGAAAGCCGCGATGGCGGCCCTGCTTGGCTGAGCCACCGGCGGAATCGCCCTCGACGATAAACAGTTCCGATTTGGCCGGGTCGCGTTCCTGACAATCGGCAAGTTTTCCGGGCAGAGAGGCGATGTCGAGCGCACCTTTGCGGCGGGTCAGTTCACGCGCTTTTCGCGCGGCTTCGCGGGCAGAGGCGGCATCAACGATTTTCTGCACCACCGAACGGGCTTCATTGGGATGCTCTTCAAACCACTGGCCGAGCTTGTCGGCGACGATCTGCTCCACCGCCGGGCGCACCTCGGATGACACCAGCTTATCTTTGGTCTGGCTGGAGAATTTCGGGTCCGGCACCTTCACGCTCAGCACCGCAGACAGCCCTTCACGGGCATCATCCCCCGACAAGGTGACTTTCATCCGCTTGGCCAGACCCGACTCATTGGCATAATTATTGACCGTACGGGTCAGCGCCGCGCGGAAAGCCGCCAGATGGGTGCCGCCATCGCGCTGGGGAATATTATTGGTGAAGCAAAAGACATTCTCGTGATAGCTGTCGTTCCATTGCATCGCCACCTCAACGGTGATGCCTTCACGTTCGCCGATCATCGATACCGGCTCGCCGATCACCGAATTGCGGGTGCGATCGATATATTTCACAAAGGCCGTGATGCCGCCTTCATAAAACAGATTAACGATTTTGGGTTCCACATGGCGCTTGTCTTCTATCTGGATGCGCACCCCGGAATTAAGAAAGGCCAATTCGCGAAAGCGATGTTCGAGCCGGGAAAAATCAAATTCGGTATGAACAAAGGTATCCTTGGATGGCAGGAAGGTGATGCGGGTGCCGCTTTGGCCATGGGCACTGCCCCGTTCCACCAGATCGGCCACCGGCTCGCCGCGCTCGAAGCGCATCCAATGTTCCTTGTCATTGCGCCAGATGGTCAATTCCAGCCAATCCGACAGGGCATTCACCACCGAAACACCCACCCCATGGAGGCCGCCCGATACCTTGTAGGAATTCTGATCGAATTTACCCCCGGCATGAAGCTGGGTCATGATCACCTGCGCGGCTGAAACGCCTTCTTCTTCATGGATGGCGGTGGGGATACCCCGGCCATTATCGGATACCGTGCACGAGCCATCGGGATTGAGAAGGATGGTGACCTGATCGCAATAGCCCGCCAGCGATTCATCGATGGCATTATCGGTGACTTCAAACACCATATGATGCAGGCCCGAGCCATCTTCGGTATCGCCGATATACATGCCGGGGCGCTTGCGGACCGCATCCAGCCCCTTCAAGACCTTGATCGAGTCGGCGCCATAATCTTCTACGGCTTGATCCCGTTCACTTTTTTTCATATCGCTCATATTTTCTCTCAGTCTCGATAAAGGTCAAAAACGTGCTTGTTGCGGGCCGGATAGTCTGGCCCGGTTTTCCCACTACGGCGCGCCGCTCCCCAGCCGCACCTGCCCATCGCCAATATGGAAAATATCGGCACGCCCGCCAAGGGCCGCAAACAAGGCGGCATCGGTTCCGGTCATGAAAGCCTGGCCGCCAAGAGCCAAAAGCCGCTCGAACAAAGCAGCGCGGCGGTCTTCATCCAGATGGGCGGCCACTTCGTCGAGCAACAAGATCGGTGTGTGCCCGGTTTGATCAGCGGTCATATCAGCATGGGCCAGAATGATAGAGATCAATAGCCCTTTCTGCTCGCCGGTGGAACATAAATGCGCCGGCATGGCCTTTTCCTGATGCACTACGATCAGATCGGAGCGATGCGGGCCATCCCCCGTACGACCCGCAGCCGCATCGCGCCGACGCATGGCGGCCAGATGGCTTTTGAAGGCTTCTTCGGCTTCCAGCGCGCTGCTGATCGCCAATTGATCTTCGATATAGCCCTGAAGGCTGATCAGGGGCAGGGGAAAAGGCCCCTTGGGGATTGCTTTCAGCCGCTGGCCAAGATCATCAAGCGTTTCCAGCCGGGCCGCCGCAATAGCGACCCCATGCTCGGCCATCCGGGTTTCCAAGGCCGAGAGCCAGGCATGATCAAAGCCCGGTCCGCGTTCGCTCAAAAGCCGGTTGCGTTCGCGCATGGCCCGCTCATAGGCATTCACCTGCCGGCTGTGATCGCCATGCAGGGCGAGCACGATACGATCCAGAAAGCGCCGCCGCCCCGATCCCGCCTCCACAAACAGCCGATCCATAGCCGGGGTTAGCCATAAAACCGATAAAATCCGGGCCAGATGCCCGCTGCCCGAGACCGTTTCTCCATCAATCCGCACCACGCGGCGGCTTCCACCGCCCTCATCATCGCCATCAGAATCGGCATAAACACCGGGGGCAAGGCCGGTGCCGATTTCAAAAACATCATCCGGGCGATGCAGCCGCGCATGAACGGCCCAGGGCGCCGATGATCCCATCGCGGTGATTTCATGAAGAGCAGCCCCGCGCAGGCCCCGGCCCGGAGACAGGCACGACAAGGCTTCCAGCAAATTGGTTTTACCCGCCCCATTGGGGCCCACCAGCACCACCGGCGCGGGGGCCGTTTCATGGATCGGAAGGCGCAAGGATAAATGAGGATAAGAGCGGAAATGCGCCAGATCGAGGCGAGCAATGAAACAGGGCGAAGCCCGCCGAGGCCCGGATTGCTGCCGGGCTTCCGCCTGCTGATAAGCAACCGCATCCCCGGGCTTCAAGGAATGGGCCTGATGTGTTGATCGGGGCATCGCGCTGATCGCTGTTATCCCTGTTTCATCACCGTTTGAATGGGCCTTGTCGATGGCCTGGCTGATCATGTGGCCGATATTGTGGCGGCTGGCCATCACACCCGCATGGGCATCAGCACATAAAGCGCCGTTTCATCGCTGCTATCGCGCAAAACCGTGGGCGAGGCGGCATCGGCCAACCGGGCTTCCACCTGATCGCCATCCACCTGATCGAGAATATCCAGCAGATAACGCGAATTAAAGCCGATCTCCATGCTATCGGCGCTATAGCTGGCGGCCAGTTCTTCGGTGGCGGTGCCATTTTCCGGGCTGGTCACCGATAAAGTGATCTTGTCGCCATCCAGCGCCAGCTTCACGGATCGTGATTTGTCGGAACTGATGGTGGAAACGCGATCCACGGCTTCAGCAAAATCTTCGCAGCCGATGGTCAGCACGCGATCATTGCCTTCGGGGATCACCCGCGAATAATCGGGGAAGGTGCCATCGATCAGCTTCGAGGTGATTTCCGCATGGCCATAATGGAAACGGATCTTGGTATCCGACAGATCGATCCCCAGATCGCCATCATATTCATCAATCAGCTTCTGGATTTCCAGTACCGTTTTGCGCGGAATGATAATGCCGGGCATCCCTGCCGCACCATCGGGCAGCGCCGCATCCACCTGCGCCAGACGATGGCCATCGGTGGCCACGGCGCGCAGCCTTGGCCCCTGTGCCCCTTCGGCCACATGCAGATAAATGCCATTGAGATAATAGCGGGTTTCTTCCGTGGAAATGGCAAACCGGGTTTTATCGATCAAACGCTTCATGTCGCGGGCGGGCAGCTTGAAGCGGTGCGGCAGATCACCGGCGCTCATCACCGGGAAATCTTCCTTAGGCAGGCATGACAGGGTAAAGCGCGACCGACCGGCCTTCAAAACCAGCTTGCGATCATCGAGGGCAACCCCCACCTGCGCCCCATCGGGCAGCTTTTTCACGATATCATGCAGGGTATGGGCCGGAACGGTGGTGGCCCCCTCTTCGCTGATATCGGCATCCGTATGCTCGATAATGGCAAGATCGAGATCAGTGGCGGTCAGCCCCAGCCGACCCGAAACCGCTTCGATCTGCACATTGGACAAAATGGGGATGGTATTCCGCTTTTCCACCACGCTTTGCACATGGCTCAACGCTTTCAGGAGCGCATTTCGTTCGATAGTGAATTTCATAAGATCGGCGCTTGTCTGTTGAAGGGCTGTGAGATGATCCTGAGCCTGACCGGCTCAAGGCAGGAACCATAGCAGAAATCCACGTTCTGACAGCCGTTTTTTTTAGGTTTACACGCGATATGCGCCGGTTTTTTGATCGCTTTCCCGGCTAGGGTGGAGGAAGGGCGGCACAAGGGCGACGGATCGGTCGCGCCCTAAGGCCGGGATGCGAGATCGGCGCGGGTTTGGGCCTGGGTGAGCCACACCATCAGGCGACTGAAAAATTCCTTATTTGCGCGGATCGCCTCAACGATTTTCATTTCCCCCACATAAGACTGCATCGCCCGGCGCACATCGGCGGAATAATGCACCGGCGGCATGGTCCCGATCGTGCGGATCTGGGTGCGAACCTGCCGCAGATCTTCAAGATCATCGATCATATTGGGGGCAAGCATGATCTGAAGCGTTCGGCGCTCGCCAGCCTGCATGGCACCGCTTTGCAAAAGCCGCCCCACGAAACGCTGGGTGGCATTGAGATCCATATCCGATGAGGATGTGGGGATGAGGATCAGATCAAAGGCGGATAAAAACAGCAGATCATCAGGATCGATCCCGGCCGGCGTATCGATCACGATCAGATCGAACCGGTCATTATCGATCGCATGGGTGGGATCAAACAGGCGTTCATAGGCTTCATAGCTGTCACGCCCGGGCCATTCCACATGCGCCACATCGATGCGGCCATCACCGATGAAGCGGGCAAGGGATTTTTCGCCGGATTTCTGCTGATCGAGATCGATGAAGCAGATGCGCTTACCTTGCGCCGCCATGCACAGGGCGGTGAGAAGGGCAAGCGTGCTTTTGCCGACACCGCCTTTTGCATTGGCAAAAATAACGGCGGGAATCGTTCGTTCACGCGCCATCAAACATTCCGTTTTTGGTCAGATGAAAATACAAGGATCGCATGATCTGCCTTGAAGCCGCACCCTGATGATCTCTTTGGGTCGGCATCATCGCCGACCCGGTTTTCCTCTCGGGATCAATCGTCGTATTTATCGTCGGGACGACCATTGTCATAAGTGGGGTTGCCCGGGGCCTGTGGCCTTTCTTCGGGATAGGCGGGCGGACGCGGGGCTTCACTGCCCGATGCAAAGCCCAAAGCTTTTGAAACCTGATTCAATCGGGATTCATTATCCGTGAAAACACCGCTGGTCTTGTCGCTATCGGTATGCAGCTCGCCGGTGATGGTGGCCCCTTCATCGATATCGATGCTGCCATAGGAAATGCGGCCGCTGACCCGCCCCGATTTCATCACTTTGAGTTTTTTCTTGAGGGTAATGGATTGCTCCAATGTGCCGCTGATCTCGGCGCTTTGGCCCGAGATTTCGCCTGCAACATAGCCGGTTTCCCCCACGATCAGATGATCGGCATAGATTTTTCCGGTGAGCCTGCCATCGATGCGGGCGGTGCCGGTGATCGACATTTCCGCCCCTTCCATCGAGCTGTGCTCGCCGACGAAAAATTCATAATAATCCGGCTTGTTGGCTTTTTCGGTCATTTTTTCTGTCTCCAATCTGCTGGCACGATGCCCAAAACGCCCCTCGTTTCAAAACCGGATGGCCGATCCGGGATGCATCATCCTAATGCTTCTAAACAGTTTAAAGCAATTTGGCGAGACGTTCCCGCACACAATAGCCCAGCACAAGCAGACAATCATCGCTTGGTGTCACTTTTTGGTTAAATTTTCGGGATCGGGCAGCAATCCGCATCCCGACAATCGCCTTTTCAGCCCCTTGACAGGATAATACACATCAGATTACTCTTTTATTCAGAGTTATCTGATTGAAGGAATTATTGATGACCGACTCTTTAGAAGACAACAGCACGAAAATCAGCCGTGCCGAAGCCGATCAAACCTTAAAGGACATCGCCGGCACCATGGAGCGCACCCATCTGGGCCTTGGCTATCGTGCCACCGCGCCGCATCTGCTTTTGTGGGGCATCATCTGGTTTGTGGGCTACAGCCTCAATGCCCTGATCAGCGGCCCCCAATGGCATTGGCTGCCTTTGCTGATCATAGGCATTCCCGCCAGCGGCTGGCTGGGGGCGCGATCCCTGCGTGGCCTGCACACATCAGCGCAGAAAGGCGTGTTGAATTATGCTTTATCCAGCCTTGTGGGCTTTGTGTTTTTCTTCATTCTCTTTGCTTTGCTGCCACCCCTTGATCCGCGCCAGATGGGGAGCCTTTTTCCCCTGATTGTCGCCGCTATTTATGCCATTACGGGGATCTGGTCAGGCAAATCCAGACTGGCTTTCGTGGGGGTGGCGGTGGCACTGCTGGTGATTCTGGCCGCCTTCATCCTGCCCGCCCATTTTAATCTGATCATGGCCGTGGCAGGGGGCGGTGCACTGGTTCTGGGCGGCCTTTGGATGCGGACATGGTGAGCGATATGACCGAGGAACAACCCGACCGCATCATTCATCAACCCGTGCGCACCCGCATCATGGCCGCACTTTTCCCTCTCGATCCTGGGGCCATGCTGGAATTTCGTGATCTGAAAATCCTGACCGGGGCCAGTGATGGCAATCTGGGCGGCCATATCACCGCCCTTGAAAAGGCTCGCTATATCGAGGTCATCAAGGATTTCAAAGCCAAGCGGCCCCGCACCCGCCTGATGCTATCCGCCGAAGGCCGAAAGGCTTTTGATGCCTATCGCACATTTTTGCGCGCCTTGCTGGATGACGGAGGGTGATCAGCCCTGAAGGCGGCGGGTGAGGCGGGTGAGATCATCATCCAATGTGGCATCGGAATGGCGCAGATCATCAATCTTTTTCACCGCATGGATCACCGTTGTATGATCGCGCCCGCTGAATTTGCGGCCAATCTCGGGCAGGGATCGCTGGGTCAGCTTCTTGGCAAGATACATGGCCACCTGACGCGGGCGGGCGATATTGCGTGAGCGCCGTTCCGAGAGCATTTCGCTCACCCGCAGATTATAATGATCGGCCACCGCTTTTTGAATATCATCGATATTGATCTTGCGATCATTGGCCCGCAACAGATCAGCCAGCACTTCGCGCACCACATCGATAGTGATGGCGCGACCCACGAGCTGGCCATAAGCCACCACCCGATTGAGCGCGCCTTCCAGCTCGCGCACATTCGAGGTGATTTTGCGGGCCAGAAAATCAAGAATATCCATCGGAATTTCAAGATCGCTCAAGGCTTCCGCCTTGCTTTGCAAAATCCCCAGCCGCAATTCATAATCGGTGGGGTGAATATCCGCCACCAGCCCCCAGCCCAGCCGCGAAACGATTCGTTCCTGAAAACCTTCCAGATCGGTGGGCGAGCGATCGGCGGAAATGATAAGCTGCTTTTGGCTTTCGATCAGGGCGTTGAAGGTGTGGAAAAATTCTTCCTGCGTCGAATCCTTGTTGGCGATGAACTGGAAATCATCCAGCATCAAAAGATCCACCGAGCGAAATTGCTGCTTGAACGACATGGTATCGCGATAACGCACGGATGCGATGAACTGATACATGAATTTTTCAGCCGATATATACATCACCCGGCGACCGGGATAGAGCCGGGAATATTCCCAGGCAATGGCGTTCATCAGATGGGTTTTCCCCAGCCCCACACCGCCATGCAAAAACAGGGGATTGAACGGCACACTTTGGGATTCCGACACCCGGCGGGCCGCAGCATGGGCAAAGGCATTGGATTTGCCCACCACAAAGGTTTCGAAGCTATAGCGGGGCTCCAGCCGTCCGCCCAAACCCTCGACCCCATCGGCCATGGATTGATTATGCGCCTGCAGGCCCGGGTCTTGTGTTGGCGCGGCCGCTGCACGCTGCCCACTGGCATAGCTTTTGATGGCGGAACCCAGCCGGGCATTGGCATGGGTTGCGGGGCTGATACCCGGCTGATTGGGCCGCGCGCCATTCAAAGACGCGCCATTCTGCTGGGGACCATTTTGCTGAAGCCCATTCTGCTGAAGCCCATTCTGCTGAAACTTGGCAGACAGATCTTCCCCATCATCCAAAACCACATCAACACACACATCAGCAATCGGATCGGGGCCAGTCGCCAACAGGGATCGGATGCGGTTGAGATAATTGCGTTCCACCCAATCGCGCATGAAATCAGTGGGGACACTGAGCCGGGCGATGCCGCCGCTGATCGTGGATAATTGCAAGGGCCTGAGCCAGCGATCAAATTGCGCCTGGCCATATTCACGCTTCAACTGGCTTTGAACCCAACGCCAATGCTCATGATCATGCCCCATTTGCTGATCCGGCGTCTGTTGTGTTTCGGCTTTAGGATTGGCCACGCCTGTTCCCCGATCTGCACCCATCCCTTGTTTCATAGTCACTCTATAGAAAACAAAGGTATCATTATTCGCATAAAAGCGGCATGCCTTTCGGCATATTTAAACGCTGCTCTATCGTAATTGTTGGACGAATATTATTCGCAATCTATCGCATCACTTATTCTGTTCATTTGATTGTATTTTAATACATTTGAACAGTTTCTATTTCTTTGCCTCGTCCAGCATGACCACAGAAGCTACATCCCGCATGGATTGGCTGCAACCGATTCCATGGGCTGAGATGCAGATTCTGAAGGCCCTATGCAGTGCACGGGGGGGTGCCTACCATATATAGGGTGGATGCAGACCCACAGAGAGGTGGAGAGGGGGAAGGGCAGGATCAACAGCCGCTGATTACACGCATAACGAGTTGTGAACTTGAGCGTGATCGCAGAAAATGTGGCTTGGTCGTCGAATCGGGACCCCTGCGGTTCAGCCCAAGAGGCGCACAAAAACAAGAAACCCGCATTCGCGAGAATGCAGGCTCTTATTATATTCTTGGGCTTTAATGTTCAGATTGAACGCCGCAAGCGCTCAAAACTTCAAACGCCCAAGACCTCAAGCACTAAGGGCATTGATCCGGCGCGAAAGCCGCGACACTTTGCGCGAGGCCGTATTTTTATGCAAAACGCCTTTGGAAACACCCCGTTTGATTTCGGGTTCAGCCACCTTGAACGCATCGGCAGCCGCTGCCTGATCCCCTGATTCAAGGGCCAGTTCAACCTTTTTGATAAAGGTGCGAATGCGGGAACGGCGCGCCGTATTGATAACGGTGCGGCGATCATTGCGACGGACGCGCTTTTTCGATTGCGGCGTATTGGCCATATCTAAAACCTTCTCAGACAATCAAACGAGGACAAACAAAAGAGCCCGTGCTTCTTGCGGATCACCCCGCATGGCAGACTCTGCCCTTCAAAACTAAGATGCGCTCTATAGAGGGGACAGCGAACAAGGTCAACTGCCGTTCCGCCCTTCCCGGCTGCTTTTTAGCGATTTTTGAACTGCGGACGCCGTTTTTCTATAAAAGCCGCCATGCCTTCGCTTTGATCTTCAAAGGCAAAGAGCGAATGAAAGACCCGGCGTTCAAAGCGCATGCCCTCATTCAAGGTGGTTTCATAGGCGCGATTGACCGATTCTTTGGCAATCATCACCGCCGGGCGGGAAAAGCCGGCGATTTTTTCGGCGGCATCCAGCGCCACATCCAAAAGATCATCCGCCGGCACCACCCGCGCCACCAAACCCGAGGCCAAAGCTTCTGCAGCATCCATATGGCGACCGGTGAGCACCATATCCATGGCTTTGGATTTGCCGATGAAGCGGGTCAGCCTTTGGGTGCCCCCGGCGCCGGGGATCACCCCGATGGTGATTTCGGGCTGGCCGAATTTGGCCGTATCGGCGGCAATGATAAAATCGCACATCATCGCCAGTTCGCAGCCGCCACCCAAAGCATAGCCCGCAACGGCGGCAATGATCGGCTTGCGCACACGGCTCGCTTCTTCCCAATTGGCGCTGATGAAATCTTCCATGAAAACATCGCGATAGCTTTTATCGGCCATCTGCTTGATATCGGCCCCGGCGGCAAAAGCCTTGTCGCTGCCGGTGATCAGGATACAGCCGATCTCATCATCGCCTTCCAGATCGCGCAGGGCTGCAGTCAACTCATCCATCAACTGATTATTGAGCGCATTCATCGCCTTTGGGCGATTGAGCGTGATGATGCCGACAGCCTCGCGCTTGTCGAGAAGGATGGTTTCATAAGACATGGCGCACCTCATCTGTTGTGCGGACTTGCGATCAGGATGATCAGGCCAGCGGCCCGACCGTTCAGGCGACCCTGCTTAGCCCCAAGCGGCGGCTATTGCAAAATATGTTTGCCATCCCCCCATCAGGGCCCGCTCATCGCTGTGGTTCTCGGGCCTAGCGCTGGCAGCCCGGGCAATAGAATGTAGCACGCCCGGCCTGGATGATTCGTTTGATGGATTGCCCGCAATCGTCCGAAAGGCAGGCCTCATCAGCGCGGCCATAAACTTTGAAACCATGCTGGAATGTGCCCAGTTCGCCATTGATCCCGGCATGATCGCGCAGGCTGGAGCCTCCCGCCAGAATCGCTTCCTCCAAAACCGCCCGCAGCGCCTCGATCAAGGCTCCGGCGCGTTTGCGGCTGAGGCGGGCGGCCTTCAGCCGGGGCGAAATCCCGGCCCGATAAAGCGATTCGCTCACATAGATATTGCCAAGCCCGGCGATCACCTGCTGATCCATCAACAGCATTTTCATCGATGTGGCGCGCTTTTGGCACGCGCCAAGCAAATAGGCCGCATCAAGGCCATCGCTGAAGGGTTCGGGGCCCAAATGCCCCAATAGCGGATGATCTGCAAGGCTTGCCGCATCGGCAAGGGCGACAAGACCGAATCGGCGGGCATCATTGAGCATGATCTGGGTGCCTTCCCGGGTTTGGATGATCAGATGATCATGCCGCCCCGGCTCCCGGTGAGCGCACCCCGGCAGATCCACCTTCACCCGCCCCGACATCCCCAGATGCACGATCAGAACACTGGCATTACCGCCATCCATCTCGATCAGGATATATTTGCCCCGGCGGCTGACCCCGGCCACCCGCCGCCCCACCAGCCTTTGCGCCAGATCAGGGGGAAAGGGCCGCCGCAACCCTTCGCGCCGGGTCAGCAGCCGGGTGATCTCAGCCCCTTCCAGAACCGGGCGCAAGCCGCGACAAACCGTTTCAACCTCGGGCAATTCGGGCATGGCCAGATCCGTTCTATGGGGTGCGAAATCAGTTAAAGCCGATCCATTGCGCCTTTGCCAGCGCCCTTTGCTGCTATCGCATGCTGGTATCACAGGAAAAGCTTCGCTATGTTCGGGCCGCAATCACATGGACGAGACCCTATGTCAAGCCACAGCCAGAGCACGGAAATGACCGCCCAAACCCCAACCCACCCCCCGCTTCCCAACGATCCGGAACAAACCGCCGATCCTGCGGGTAAAACCGCATGGTTTGGCAATCAGCCGGTGGCCGAAGCCGACAAGGCCCGGCGGGTGCATGATGTGTTTAAAAGCGTGGCCGGGCGCTATGATCTGATGAATGATGTGATGAGCGGCGGCCTGCATCGCCTGTGGAAATCGAGCCTCATCGACAGCCTCAATCCCCGCGCCGGAATGCATCTTCTTGATGTGGCCGGGGGCACCGGGGATATTGCCTTTCGCTTTTTGAAAGGGGCGGGCGACTTGAAAGGGGCTGGCGGCCAGGGCCATGTGACCATTCTGGATATCAATGATGCGATGCTGGGGGTGGGCCGCCAGCGGGCTGAAAAGCTGGGGATAAAAGGCCGCATGGATTGGTTGTGCGGCGATGCCCAGCATCTGCCCCTGCCCGATCAAACGGTGGATGCCTATACGATTGCTTTTGGGATTCGTAATGTCACGCGGATCGATGAAGCCCTGTCGGAAGCCTATCGGGTGCTCAAATATGGCGGGCATTTCCTGTGTCTTGAATTTTGCCCGCATCTGGCCCTGCCCCTTCTGGATCGGCTTTATGCCCGCTATAGCGATGCAATGATCCCGCGCTTTGGCCAATGGCTGGCTGATGATGCGCCATCCTATCGCTATCTGGTGGAAAGCATCCGCCGTTTTCCCGATCCTTTGACATTTGAGGCCATGTGCGGCAGGGCAGGGTTCAGCAAGCTCAGCCATCGGCTTTTATCGGGCGGTGTTTGCGCCATCCACAGCGGCTGGAAGCTGTGATCAAAGGGCTTTATCGTGTTTGAATCCTTGCGCCATATCTTGCGATTTTTGGCCGTGGCCCGTGCTTTGGCGCGTCATGATGCTTTATTCTGGATCGATGATGTGGGGCGCGCGCCGGCGGGTTTGAAGCTGATCGTGCGGCTGGCCACGCGCTTTGTCCGCCGTCGCAAGGGGCTGGCCGAAAGGCGGGGCAAAAGGCTGGCCGCCGCCTTGCAGGATCTGGGCCCCGCCTATATCAAGCTGGGCCAGATGCTGGCCACCCGGCCCGATCTGATCGGCCATGATGTGGCTTTGGATCTGCGCCAATTGCAAGATCGCCTGCCCCCTTTCCCGGCGGATCGGGTCCGGGCCATCATCGAGGCCGAACTGGGCCGCCCCCTTGAAGAGTGCTTTGCCGAATTTTCCCCCGAACCCGTGGCCGCCGCCTCGATTGCGCAAGTTCATAAAGCGCGCACGCCTGAGGGCATGGCGGTGGCGGTCAAGGTTTTGCGTCCGGGGATCGAAGCCGCCTTTGAACGCGATCTGGCGGCTTTTTCATGGTTCGCCCGTTTTGCTGAACGCACCGTGCCAAAAGCCCGAAGGCTGCGGCTGGTGGCGGTGGTGGAAACGGTGGTGCAAACGGTGGCGAGCGAGCTTGATCTGCGGCTGGAAGCCGCGGCGGCTTCCGAACTCGCGGAAAATATGGCGGGTGAACCGGGCTATCGCATCCCGCTGATCGATTGGGAGCGCACCACCGGCCATATGATGACCCTGGAATGGATCGATGGCATTCCCTTGAGCGATGTGGATCGCCTCGATGCGGCGGGATTGGATCGCCGGGCTTTGGCCTCCACCATCGTGCGGGCCTTTTTATTGCAGGCCATGCGCGATGGATTTTTTCATGGCGATATGCATCAGGGCAATCTGTTTGTGGATGCCGAGGGCAATGTGGTGGCCCTGGATTTCGGCATCATGGGGCGGCTTGATCGGGAGTCCCGACGTTATCTGGCGGAAATTCTTTATGGCTTTTTGCAAAAGGATTATCGCCGGGTGGCGCGCTGGCATTTTTCGGCGGGTTATGTGCCGGCCGATCAATCCGAAGAAACCTTTGCCCAGGCCATGCGCGCGGTGGCCGAGCCCATTTTCGGGCGGCCGGTGCGCTCGGTTTCAGCCGGACGGCTTTTGGGGCAGCTTTTTGCCACCACCGAAGCCTTTGGCATGGAAACCCAGCCGCAATTATTGCTCTTGCAGCGTTCGATGGTGATGGTGGAAGGCATGGCGCTCCATCTGGATCACGAAGCGAATATGTGGGCTTTGTCGCGTCCGGTGATCGGAGATTGGATGCGCGATCAACTCAGCCCCGAAGTGGCGCTGGCCGATCATGTGAACGCGGTGATCGAAAGCCTGGGCCTTTTGCCAAAGCTCGTGCGCCGCGCTTCGGATCTGATGGAGGATCTGGAAACGAAAAGGCGCGACGAAAAAGATCGCCCAAGGCCGGAGCGGATGGAACTGGAAGGCTGGCCGGGCTATGCACTGCTGGCCATAGGGGCGGTTTTGTTGGGATGGATTGTGGGCCGTTTGTGAACGGAATAAAACGGCCGATTTCAAAAGAAGCTGGAAAGGGTGACACGCCGTGCTGCATGGAAAACGCATTTTGCTCATCATCGGAGGCGGGATTGCGGCCTATAAATCCCTGGAGCTCATTCGCAGGCTGCAAGATGAAGGGGCGCGGCTGCGCTGTATCCTTACCAGTGCCGGGGCGCAATTCGTCACCCCTTTGGCTGTCTCCAGCCTCAGCCAGGATAAATGCTATATGGATCTGTTTTCCCTCACCGACGAAGCGGAAATGGGCCATATCCGCCTTTCGCGGGAAGCCGATCTGGTGCTGGTGGCCCCCGCAACCGCTGATCTGATGGCCAAAATGGCCCATGGGCTGGCCAATGATCTGGCCAGTACGGCGCTTTTGGCTACCGATAAGCCGGTGATGATCGCCCCGGCGATGAATGTGGAAATGTGGGCGCATCCGGCCACCCGGCGCAATCGCGCCATGCTTGAGGCGGATGGCGTGTCTTTCGTTGGCCCTGCCAGCGGTCTGATGGCCTGTGGCGAGATCGGCGCGGGCCGCCTGAGCGAGGTGCAAGAGATCCTTGCCGCTGTCAAATCATTCTTTTCGGGTCCGAAAGGATTACCGCTATCCGGGCTTCATGCTTTGGTTACAGCCGGCCCCACCCAGGAACAGATCGATCCCGTGCGCTATATCGCCAATCGATCATCTGGGAAACAGGGCTTTGCCATTGCCGGGGCGCTGGCCGCACTCGGGGCCCGGGTCACCCTGGTCTCGGGTCCTGTGGGGCTTGAAACCCCAAAAGGCGTGGAGCGGATCGATGTGGTGAGTGCGGATGAGATGCTGGCGGCCAGTTTGGCGGCCTTGCCAGCCGATATGGCCCTGTGCGTGGCGGCGGTCGCGGATTGGAAAGTCGTGGGGGCGGGTGTGCAAAAAATCAAGAAAACGGATGATGGCAAAGCCCCGGTGCTGCAATTCGCTGAAAATCCCGATATTCTCGCCACCTTGTCTGGTCTGGGGGCGGATCGTCCAAAGCTGATGGTCGGATTTGCTGCTGAAACCGAAAAGCTGCTGGCCCATGCCGAGGCGAAAAGACAGCGCAAGGGCTGCGATTGGATTGTGGCCAATGATGTCTCTTATGGCAGCGGCGTGATGGGGGGTGATGAGAATGCCATTACTCTGATCAGCGATGCGGGCACGGAACGCTGGGAACAGACGAGCAAGCACGCCATCGCACAAAGGCTGGCCCTCAGAATTGCCGATCATTTCCAGAAAAGCCCCTCAGGCGAGGCCGCCGAGTCGCGCGCTGAAATTCACTGATTTGATAAGAATTTGCATCATGAAAGAGCGATCCGATGCTGAAATCCCCAGATGAAAACGTTTGCATCCCCATCATGCGTCTACCCCATGCCCAAGGGCTGGATCTGCCATCCTATGCCACCAAAGACAGCGCCGGAATGGATCTGCTGGCGGCTCTGGAGAGCCCAAAAACCCTGCTCCCCGGCCAAAGAGCGCTGATTCCAACCGGTTTGGCGATGGCCTTGCCCGTCGGTTTTGAAGCCCAGATCAGGCCGCGGTCCGGTTTGGCGATCAAACATGGCATCACGGTCCTGAATGCCCCGGGCACCATCGATGCCGATTATCGTGGTGAGATTAATATTATTATTATTAATCACGGAGATACAGCTTTTACGATAGAACGTGGTCAGCGCATTGCGCAGATGGTGGTTGCCCCCGTGCTGCAGGTAAAAGTTGTGGAAACACAAGATATAGGTGAAACGGATCGTGGCAAGGGCGGCTTTGGGTCTACGGGATTGTGAACAGACTTCGCGGATGCGTGATTGGACGTGATCTGAACTTTCTGTCAACCAAAATACATATGTTTTATGTCTGATAATATCAATGTAGGGTTGAGTATAGGAAATGTTCAAATTCTCTAAAAAGATGATCTATGCGGTTGAAGCGGTTGTCTATGTTGCGCTTCATGGCAAAACAGCGCCAGTGCAATCGCGTGCAATTACCGGACGCCAGCAAATTCCCGAACGCTATCTGGAGCAGGTTCTTCAGCGTTTGGTGCGATGCGATATCCTGAAAGGCGTGCGGGGGCCGCGCGGGGGCTATCGTCTTGCCCGTCCGGCGGAACGGATCAGCATCGGCGAAATCGTCGGGGTGATCCGGGGTTTGGATGGCGGCGATGAAAGCAATGAGCATGAAAGTGCATCAGAACTGGGCGAATTGATCGTGCTGCCGATTTTCGAAGGCCTTGATCGCGAAGTGATGGAGCGTCTTGATCGCGTGCTGGTTGCAGATCTGTTACAGCAGGCACAAGCAGGCAATTCTGACACGAGCGATCATAGCGCCAGCCCTGCCCAAATTTTGCAGAGAGCGTAAGTTTCAGCTCCTCTCTCGATCAATACCCGCGGCGCATTGAACTGTGGCATCCGGCCTTGTGATCCTCTAATATAAGAGCGTCATATTTCTGGTCGGACACGGATGAACGAGTGCTCTTGATGAACGAGTGCTCTGGTCGCCATTGAGGGATTATGGAGCTATCAGATCAGCAGCTGGAGCGCTATGCCCGGCACATTATCCTGCATGATGTGGGCGGGTCCGGTCAGCGGTGTTTGCTGGCGTCCAGGGTCTTGCTCATCGGGGCCGGGGGGATCGGCTCGCCCGCAGCCCTTTATCTGGCTGCTGCAGGCGTTGGCCATCTTGGTATTCTCGATGATGATCGGGTGAGCCTGTCGAATCTGCAGCGCCAGATCCTTTATGGCACATCGGATATTGGGCGATCCAAAGGGCAGGCGGCGGCCGAACGTTTGGGGGCGATCAATCCCGATGTTGCGGTTGATGTGCATGAGATACGCCTTGATGCGGGCAATGCCGTTTCTTTGCTTGCAGGCTATGATCTGATCCTTGATGGATCGGATAATTTTACCACCCGGCTGGCGGTGAATGAAGCGGCGGTGGCTTTGGAAATTCCGCTGGTTTCAGCGGCCATCGGACCTTTTGAAGGGCAGCTTTCGGTGTTCAAGGGATATCTTCCGGATCGCCCCTGCTATCAATGTCTGGTACCTGCCCCCCCTGCGGATGAAGCGCAGAAATCCTGTGCGGAAACGGGGGTTTTGGGGGCGGTGGCCGGGGTGATGGGAAGCTGGGCTGCTTTAGAGGCTATGCGCGAACTGATGAATGTGGGGGAGAGTCTGGCTGGACGGATGATTCTGTTCAATGCCCGGGATGCCATCACCCGAACCGTGGGTCTGGGAAAAGATCCGGCCTGTGCAATCTGTTCTGATCCCGGCATGGCGCATCAGTCTCGGCCCGCTTCGATCTCAAGAGGCTGAGTCCAAGACCGCGATCTCAGAAGCGTGAAGGGTGGGATCGATCACTTGTCGGATAAAAACCCAGCGGTTAAACTTGTATGATAGTCAAACAATAAACTGAAGGACCGTTTATGTCGTTTTTACCGTCTTTGCCCAGGAAAACCAATCTGTCGGATGTGATCAAGGGCTTTCCCGTCGCCTGGGAGCCTCTTTTTGATTTTCATGATGTTGTTTTGCGCGGTGAAAGCCCCCTCAGCATCGGTGAGCGTGAATTGATCGCTGCTTATGTTTCGGGCCTCAATCACTGCCATTTTTGTTATAATGCGCACCGGGTTTATGCAGAAAGCTATGGATTTGCCCCGGATGTGACCCCGGCTTTGCTGGATGATCTGGCGACCGCCCCCATCGATGATGCCCTGCGGCCGATCCTGGCCTATGCCGGCAAGCTGACGATCCGGCCATCCGATGTCACCGCCGCTGACGTAGCGGCCATTCTGGATGCCGGCTGGGATGAAACGGCGGTGGCAGATACCAATAAGGTGGCCGCCTTGTTCAATTATATGAATCGGGTGATTTTGGGCATGGGTGTGGATGATTTCAATGATTTCTACGCCCGTCGCCTTGAAGCCGTGCGCGCCCAGCCTATCGAAGAGCGCAAGGCTGCCAATCAAAAAGACCTGAACACTCGCCATTATCGCGGCTATGGGGTGCAGCTTGGCGTGATCAGCGAATAACAGGCTTGATAGCCTGCCTTATCCCGGGCTTTTGCCAGCCAGCACATCGCGGATCAGGGCCTTGCTGTTTTCAAGGCCATAAAGCGCGATGAAGCCGCCAAAGCGCGGCCCCTGGCTTTGTCCGAGCAGGGTTTCATAAAGTGCTTTGAACCAATCGCGCAAACTATCAAAAGGTTGGCTTTTGCCGGATTCATAAACCTCAGTCTGGATTGTTTCGGCATCGCAATTATCTGGTAACTGATCAAGGCGGATGAGCAGATCTTCCATCGCCGCCCGCTCCATCTCCGTAGGGGCCCGGAAGGATTTGGTGGGGGCCACAAAATCGCGATAATAGGTTAGGGCATAGCCCATCAGACGATCAAGCTCGGGATGGCTTGCTGCCGAAACCCCTTTTTGATAGCGGGACACAAAGCCCCATAAAGCGGCTTTATCCCGCGCATGGCTGGCGGACACCAGATTGAGCAGTAGGCTGAAGCTGACCGGCATATCGAAATGCGGCACCTGCCCCAGATGCACGTGCCAGGCGGGGTTTTTAAGCTGCGCTTCCGGTGTTTCCTCGTGGAATTTGACAATAAAGCTATAATATTCATCCACCGTTTTGGGAATGACATCGAAAAACAGCTTCTTGGCCTTTTTGGGGGCGTGGTACATATAAAGCGACAGGCTTTCGGGTGAGGCATAAGACAGCCAATCCTCGATGGTAAGACCGTTGCCCTTCGATTTGGAGATTTTTTCACCTTTTTCATCGAGAAACAGCTCATAATTAAAGCCTTCGGGGGGTCGGCTACCCAAGATGCGCCGAATAGCCGATGACAGCTTCACCGATTCGATGAGATCCTTTCCCGCCATTTCATAATCCACATCCAGCGCATCCCAGCGCATCGCCCAATCCACCTTCCACTGGCATTTGACATGGCCTCCGGTGACCGGCACGGTAAACGCCTCGCCCTCTTCATCATGAAAGGTGACCGTTCCGGCCTCGGCATCCATGGCGATCAGGGGGGTTTGCAACACCACACCGCTTTTGGGGCTGATGGGCAGAAAGGGGCAATAGCTTTTGCGTCGTTCTTCACCCAATGTGGGAAGGATGACGCTAATCACCTTATCATAATTGCGTAAAATCTTGAGCAGGGTTTCATCAAATATTCCCGAACGATAACAATCGGTTGCCGAGAGAAATTCATAATCGAAGCCGAATTGATCGAGAAAGGCGCACAGCCGGGCATTATTATGATGGGCAAAGCTTTCATGGCTGCCAAAAGGATCGGGCACTTTGGTGAGCGGTTTCCCCAGATGTGCCGCCATGGCCTCCTGATTAGGAATATTGGTGGGCACCTTGCGCAGCCCATCCATATCGTCTGAAAAGCAGATCAGCCGGGTGGGCAGGTCGCTGAGCAGGGAAAAGGCATGGCGCACCATGGATGTGCGCACCACTTCGCCGAATGTGCCCATATGCGGCAGGCCCGATGGCCCATAACCGGTTTCAAACAGCACTTCGCCTTTTTTCGATCCGCCCGTTTCGATCCGTTTGATCAGGGCCTGCGCTTCCTGAAAGGGCCAGGCGTTCGAGCCTTGCGCAAGGCGGCGCAGATCGGCGGGGATGGGGGTGAGATTGCTGCTGGTCATGAATTGATGCACATTGGTTCGGGGTTGGGGAATGGATGGTTCACGGCTTAAAGGCATATACAACGCCCGCGGCCTTTTTTCCAAGCCAAGCTTTTACCTTCTCGCCTCGACCCGTCAATCACAGGGGCAAAGGCGAAGGCCGACGCAAAAAAAAGGGGGCCTGAAAAAGCCCCCCTTTCCATAACGATGATCAGGGCTGGCTGCTTATTCAGCCGCCACAGCGCTGCTTGCCGGATAATAGCTGGCACCTTTTTTGGCCATCGCGCGAAGCTGATCAGGAACGCTGAACCGTTCGCCATAGCGATCCGCCAGCCGGTCGGCTTCGGCAACAAAGGCGGGCAACCCGATGAAATCCATATGGCTGAAGGGACCGCCGGTCCAGGGCGCAAAGCCCCAGCCGAAAATCGCCCCCAGATCCCCATCTTCGGGCGTTGTCAGCACGCCTTCAGCAAAACAGCGGGCACATTCCACGATCTGCCGATACAGCAGACGGGTTTTCACCTCGTCCACAGTTGGCTGCTCGGCGGCGCGGGGGAAATGATCGGCAATGCCCGGCCAAAGATATTTCTTGCTGCCATCTTCGGGATAAACATACATGCCTTTGCCGTTTTTACGGCCAAAGCGTTCGAGCTTTTCAACGAAGGTATCGACCACCACATCACCCGGAGACGCCTGATAATCGGCGCCCAGATCTTTTTTGGTCTGGTTCATGATCTTGTAAGACAGATCAATCGCCACTTCATCGCCCACAGCCAGCGGGCCAACCGGCATGCCCAGCATCTTTCCCGCATTTTCAATGAGAGCCGGATTGATCCCTTCTGCGACCATCGCATAGCCTTCCATCACATAGGTGCCAAAAGAGCGCGATGTGTAAAAGCCCCGGCTGTCATTGACCACAATCGGGGTTTTCTTGATCTGCTGCACATAATCAAGGGCTTTAGCGATTGCTTCATCGCCGGTTTTTTTGCCGGTGATGATCTCTACCAGCGGCATTTTTTCAACCGGCGAGAAGAAATGAATCCCGATGAAATTCTGCGGCTGCGTTGAGGCTTCGGCAAGGCCGGAGATTGGTAGGGTCGAGGTATTGGAGGCAAAGATGATGTCATCACCGGTCACGGCCAGTGCCCGTTTCGTGACATCGGCCTTCAGGGCGCGATCTTCAAACACGGCCTCGATCACCAGATCGGCATGGGCCAGTTTGGAATAATCGTCGGTGGCGGTGATGCGGGCGAGCAGGGCATCGCCGTCTTCTTTCGTCATCTTGCGGCGCTGCACCGCTTTTTCGACGATTTTCACCGAATAATCCTTGCCCCGATCAGCCGCGGCCTGATCGCGATCAACCAGCACCACCTCGATCCCCGCGGCTGCCGAGACATAGGCAATACCCGCGCCCATCAGGCCCGCGCCCAACATGCCGAGCTTTTTGGTGGGCATTTTGTCAAAGCCCTGAGGCCGCCGCGCGCCTTTTTCAGCGGCGGTTTTATTGACAAACAGGGTCCGGATCATATTGCCCGCCTGCCCTTCAACGATCAGACGGGTGAAATATTTGCTTTCAATCTCAATGGCCATATCCATGGGCACGATCGAGCCTTCATAAACCGAAGACAGGATATATTGCACCGCCGGATAATTGCCGTAGGTTTTATCCCGCGCCATGGCATTGGCGGCCATGAAGGTTTGCACTGAACCGGGATGCATGGCACCGCCGCCGCCGGGATATTTGAAGCCTTTTTCATCCCAGGGCTGGATCGCCTTGGGATTGGCTTTCACCAGTTCTTTTGCTTTTTCCACCAGTTGATCCCGGGCCACCAGTTCCTTGATGATCCCAAAGCCAACCCCTTCCTTGCCGGTCATGTTTTTGCCGGTGGATAAGAACTGAAGGGCGGCCTGAATACCGATCAGGCGCGGCAGGCGCTGGGTGCCGCCACCGCCGGGTAACAGCCCCACCATCACTTCGGGCAGGCCCAGCTTCACCGAGCCATCATCGGCGGCGATACGATGATGACAGGCCAAGGGAATTTCAAAACCCCCGCCCAAAGCCACGCCATTGATAGCGGCAATGAACGGCTTGGTTTTTGAACGTTGAAGCTCTTTGGCATCCTTGCCGCCGGTTTCCATCTTGCGCAAAATGCGGTTGAGCCGCACGGAATTCTGGAATACCTCACCCGGTGTGGCGGTTTTCGCCATGGCTGAAAGGCCGCCCAGCATCCGCAGATCGGCACCGGCCATGAAGGCGGGCTTTTCCGAGCAGATCACGGCACCGATGATGGCATCATCGGCCAGCACTTTATCAATGGATTGCTCGAGTTCAGACGTGAAATCGGCGGTGATCACATTCATCGATTGGCCCGGCACATCAATACCGATGATGGCCACACCGTCTTCGATGCGAAAATTGATCGTTTTGGTCATAATCTTTTGTCCCTATCTTGCGATCAAACGCGTTCGATGATGGTGGCGGTGCCCATGCCCGCGCCGATGCACAAGGTGACCAGCGCCGTGGATTTGCCCGACCGCTCCAATTCATCGACCATGGTGCCTAAAATCATCGCGCCGGTGGCCCCCAGCGGATGGCCCATGGCAATGGCGCCGCCATTCACATTCATTTTGGAATGATCCACATCCAAAGCTTCCATGAAGCGCAGAACTACGGCGGCAAAGGCCTCGTTCAATTCCCACAGATCAATGTCGCCCGGGGTCATCCCGGCGCGCTTCAAAGCTTTTTCCGCAGCAAAAGACGGGCCGGTGAGCATGATGGTGGGTTCCGAACCGATCGAAGCATAGGCCCGGATGCGGGCGCGGGGCTTCATGCCCGTGCGTTCGCCGATCTCGCGGCTGCCGATCAAAAGCCCGGCCGAGCCATCCACGATGCCCGATGCATTGCCCGCATGATGCACATGATTGATGCGTTCCAATTCGGGATAGCGCTGCAAAGCCACCGAATCAAAGCCGTAATTGGCCCCCAACTCAGCAAAGGATGGCTTTAGCGCCCCCAAAGACTGCATATCGGTTTCCGGCCGCATATGTTCATCATGATCAAGCACCACTTCGCCGATCACATCCTTTACCGGCAGGATCGAGCGGGCAAAGCGCTTATCATCCCATGCCGCCTTGGCGCGCTTCTGGCTTTCGATGGCATAGGCATCCACATCATCACGGCTATAGCCATATTTGGATGCGATCAGATCGGCAGAAATACCCTGGGGCACGAAATAGGTGGGCATGGCCACCGCCGGATCGGTGGCCCAGGCACCGCCATCCGATCCCATGGGCACCCGGCTCATGCCTTCCACACCGCCCGCGATCATCAGATCGGCCTGGCCTGCCATCACCTGACCTGCGGCCATATTGCTGGCTTCAAGCCCGGAGGCGCAAAAGCGATTGATCTGCACCCCGGCAACCGATTCGGCATAGCCCGCATTGATCGCCGCCACGCGGGGAATACAGGCCCCCTGCTCACCCACCGGCGAAACGCAGCCGAAAATCACATCATCCACAAGGCTGGTATCCAGCTCATTGCGATCACGCAGGCCTTCCAGTACCTGAGTCGCAAGCTGAATGGGGGTGATTTCGTGCAATTTGCCGTCTTTGCGGCCCTTGCCGCGCGGGGTCCGCACAGCGTCATAAATAAAGGCGTCGGCCATTCTAGAATCCTTTCCCGAAGGTGTGTCTGTTTTCGTGCTTTGACTTTACAGAGTTTGGGGCCCTGCCTTCAGCGGACAAGGCCAAACCGCCCCTGCCCGCCGAAATTGGCTAAATCGGCATTGCCATGCGTTTTTAAAAAGCATCCGCCGCAAGCGCCATGACCATATCCGCCCCGGCCTCGATCTTGGCGAGATGGGTGCCGCTTTCGGGCAGGATACGGGCCATGAAATACCGCCCGGTGATCAGCTTGTTTTGATAGAATTCAGCATCGCCGGTGCCTGCATCAAGGGCTTCAAGCGAAATTTTCGCCATTTGCGCCCACATGAAGCCCAGCGCCACCAGCCCCATCAGATGCATATAGGCGGTGGCGGCAGCCCCCGCATGATCGGGGTTTTTCATGCCATTCTGCATCAGCCACATGGTCGCCGATTGCAGATCCTTCAGGGCTTTCGACAAAGGCTGGGTGAATTCGGCCATGTCGCCGTCCCCATTGTCCTTCAAAAAGCCGCCCACGATCTTGAAATAGGTTTGCACGGCCCGGCCCCCATTCAGCCCCAGCTTGCGACCCACCAGATCGAGCGCCTGAATGCCATTGGTGCCTTCATAGATCATCGCAATACGGGCATCGCGCACAAACTGCTCCATGCCCCATTCCCGGATATAGCCATGGCCGCCCAGAACCTGCTGGGCATTGGTGGCATTGGCATAGCCCTGATCGGTGAACACACCCTTAATCACAGGGGTGAGCAAAGACACGATATCATCGGCCAGTTGCCGCTCTTCCTCGGTTTTGGCCTTATGGGCCAGATCCACCTGCAAGCCGCCCCACAAAGCCAAAGCGCGCGCGCCTTCATTAAAGGCCCGGGCATCCATCAGCATCCGCCGCACATCGGGATGAACGATGATCGGATCGGCTTTGTCATCGGGGTTTTTGGCACCGGTCAGCGCCCGACCCTGAATGCGATCCCGGGCATAATCGGCAGCATTCTGATAGGCCACTTCCGACAGACCCAGGCCCTGCAGGCCCACACCCAAACGCGCCGCATTCATCATGATGAACATGGCAGCCAGGCCCTTGTTCTTTTCACCCAGCAGCCAGCCGGTGGCCCCGTCATAATTCAAAACGCAGGTGGAATTGCCGTGAATCCCCATTTTTTCTTCGATGGAACCACAGGAAACGCCATTGCGATCACCGACCGATCCATCCTCGCCCACGATGAATTTCGGCACCACGAACAGGGAAATACCCTTCACCGTATCGGGGGCATCCGGGGTTTTGGCCAGCACCAGATGGATGATATTTTCCGACAGATCATGTTCGCCAGCGGAAATGAAAATCTTGGTGCCCGAAAGCGTGTAGCTGCCATCATCCTGGGGCACCGCCTTGGTGCGGATCATCCCCAGATCGGTGCCACAATGCGGCTCGGTAAGGTTCATGGTGCCGGTCCATTCGCCCGCGATCATTTTGGGCAGATATTTTTGCTTGATCTCGTCGGAAGCCACAGCGCTCAAAGCGGCAATGGCCCCGGCGGTCAGCCCCGGATACATGGCAAAGGCCATGTTCGAGCTGATCATCATTTCCTCAAAGGCAAAGCCCACCACATGGGGCAGCCCCTGACCGCCAAATTCGGGGGATTGGGTCAGCCCCTGCCAGCCGCCCTCGACATATGTGTCATAAGCGGCCTTGAATCCCTTGGGGGCGCTGACCGAGCCATCATCATGGCGGGTGCAACCCTCATGATCGCCCGATGCATTGATCGGCTGCAATTCATTTTCACAAAATTTTGCCCCTTCCTCCAGCACGGCGGCTACCAGATCGGGGGTGGCTTCCTCGAAGCCGGGCAGATCGTTGAACGAATCGAGCTTTAAAAGCTCGTTCAAAATGAAGGTCATATCCTTCACGGGGGCGCGATATGTGGGCATGAATGGACCCTTTCTGGTTCGGTTATAAGGATGCTTAGGAAGACGGTGATTGAACGACAGCCATATTGGCGGGGCCGATGCCTTCGGGGCCGCCAAGGGCTGCATGAAATTTGGTTTTCGCCTGATCTTCGCGTTCGGGATGATCGATCAGGTCCCGGATCAGATCGGTGAAAGCGGTGAGTTCATTGATCATCTGATCGATATCGGCCCGCTGGGCGCGCAGATCGGAAAGCCTTGTCCGGCATTTATCCAGTGTCACCCGGCGTTGGGCGCTGCGATCATCGCCAAGGCTGTAAAGATCGAGCATTTCGGCAATCTCAGCCAAAGAAAAGCCCACCCTTTTGCCCCGCAAAATCCAGGCAATGCGGGCGCGATCCGTGCTGGAATAAATCCGCGTCTGCCCCTCGCGCCGGGGCGAGATCAGACCCTGATCCTCATAAAAACGCAAAGCCCGGGGCGTGATGTCAAACTCACGCGATAAGGTGGCAATGGAATAGGTTGCAGATGCCATGGGTTTGTCCTCAATTTCCCCCACTATAATTAACGTTTACGTAAACGTCAATAGCAAATGATATGATTTTATACTGAGGCCCAATCCCTGCCGGGCAGAGCGGAAGCAGAGGGCCCCATACCTCAAATCGTACCGGCCACAGGCAGCCCCAGCCTTGAGCACGCTTCATGCGAGCACCGGCGCCAACACCAACGGTTCGATCACT